>NZ_RIBP01000004.1:1030000-1727150 GCF_007273535.1 Niallia circulans | reverse complement strand
GCATCCTGATATAAGTAAAAGACGTAAAACAGCGACTTATAATTCGGTCCGCCATTCCCGCTGCTGACAACATATGCCTGTGTGAAAATCTGAAAGGAACCGATTAGTCCCATAATGAGATTGAAGAAAATAACATTTGAAGTCATCGGAATCGTAATATTCCAGAACTTATGGAATTTCCCCGCACCATCCAATTCAGCTGCTTCGTAAAGGGACGCTGGCACACTTTGAAGTCCTGCCAGATAAATAACCATACCTCCGCCTGCTCCCCAAAGGCTCATTATAATCAAGGTAGGCTTAACCATGCCTTCACTTAAAAGCCAGTTTGATGTAGGCAAATGAAAAAAGGAAAGAATGCTATTGGCAATTCCAAAGTCTGGTTGAAAAATTAAAATCCAAAGAAGTGAGCTGGCAACTGTCGGCACAAGCGAAGGTAAGTAAAAGATCGTTCGGAACAAGCCCATAAATCGTACCTTTGTGTTTAACAACACAGCAAGCATGTACCCGACAACAAGACCAAGAGGAACTCCGACAATCGTATAAAAGAAGGTGTTCCATAATGACTGCCAAAACAGTGGGTCTTCTGTGAACAGCTTCTTATAGTTTTCCAATCCAACCCAATTTGCTGCCCCCAGCCCTGAATAGTCTGTGAAGGACATATATAACGAATACACCATCGGGCCTGCAGTAAAGACAAAAAAGCCAATCAGCCAAGGCAAAATAAATAAGTAAAACAATAAAGTCCTCGATTTATTCATTTGCGTCACCTTCCATTTGATAAAATCATTTACTGCTATGTAACCTGCTTCCTTCATTCCCCTTTCTACACATTTGATTGCTGCTTATTTAATTCCATCATGTATATTACATAACTTTAACTTACAAATAAAGTTATGTAAGCCTTTTCAACCGCAATTTTATATTAACTGCTGTACTTGAATTTATCAATATATTTTTAAGGTATTTAACTTAATTTATTTATTTAATTTTAAGTAACAAAACTAATAAATTACCTAAAATAGTCTAGATAACCCTCGTTTCAAATAAAATCACTCAATATTACCTATGCTTGAAAACAGGATTAAGTTACTAAATATATACGCATATTAATTAAGTTATATTTGAATATTTTAAGATTATCGATTACTTAATTTAATTCAAATACATATTGTCATCTTTATTTATAATTGTTAAAATCAAATATATATTCTTGTAAGGGTTTTCATATAATGGAATGAGGTGTACTGACTAATGACAATCTTTGTAAATCAAGAAACAAAGGAGTTCCATTTATGCAACAATAATGTCAGCTATATTTTTAGAGTGCTAGAGAAATCAAACCAGCTCGAGCAACTTTATTACGGCAAAAAACTAACACATCGACAATCATTTAAGCACTTAATTGAAAGAGAAGTAAGACCATCCTGCAATCTGTTTGAGCATGACCATACGTCTTCCCTCGAGCATATTAAGCAGGAATACCCAAGCTTTGCAACTACAGATTACAGACAGCCAGCTCATATGATTACCGACAAATTTGGCAGCACCATCACAAATTTCCAGTACAAAGGCTACAAGCTGTTAGTGGGAAAACCTGTACTTGATAACCTTCCTGCCGTCTATACAGAGCAAGCGGCAGAAGCAGACACATTGGAAATAACGTTAATAGATGACGTTCTGCGCGCAACGCTTGTACTCAGTTACACCATTTTTCGTGACCGTAATGTCATTTGCCGAAATGCCAGATTTATCAATGAATCTGACTCTCCGTTCTTTTTAGATAATGTTATGAGCGCATCTGTCGATTTACCTGATGATCAATTTGAGATGATCCATCTTACAGGTGCTTGGGCACGGGAAGCACATATGGAGATACATCCTTTAACAAAAGGCATCCAATCTGTATACAGCTCAAGGGGTGCAAGCAGTCATGCCCATAATCCCTTTTTAGCATTAAGGCGGTTTAACAGCACAGAACATACTGGAGAAGTGTATGGCTTCAGCCTTGTATACAGCGGCAATTTTCTTGCACAAGCAGAGGTAGATACATATGGAGTCTCTCGTGTAATGATGGGCATTAACCCGTTTCAATTCAGATGGAAGCTCAACCCTGGCGAGGTGTTTCAAACACCAGAATGTATTATGGTATATACTCATGAGGGCTTGAATGGAATGAGTCAAACTTTTCATACATTATATCGGGAGCGGCTGGCAAGGGGATATTGGCGCGACAGAGCGAGACCTATTCTTATTAACAATTGGGAAGCGACCTATTTTAATTTCGATGAGGAAAAAATTCTTTCCATTGCAGAAACGGCTCAAAACCTTGGGATTGAACTGTTTGTCCTCGATGACGGCTGGTTCGGGAACAGGAATGATGACACCTCCTCGCTCGGCGACTGGTTTGCGAATGAAGCAAAGCTTCCAAATGGGATTAAAGGATTGTCACAAAAAGTTAACGACCTTGGCATGAAATTTGGTTTATGGTTTGAGCCTGAAATGGTATGTAAGGATACAACCCTTTTTAAAGAGCATCCTGACTGGATTATCGCTACACCAAATCGCACGCCTTCACACGGACGGAATCAGTTCATTCTCGATTTCAGCAGAAAGGAAGTCGTCGAGCATATTTTTCAGCTCATGGATAATATCATCGCAGATTCTAACATCAGCTATATAAAATGGGATATGAACAGATACATGACAGAACCCTATTCAGCAAGCCTTCCGATCGATCAGCAAGGAGAGTTGAGCCACCGTTATATCCTTGGTGTTTACAGCTTGTATGAGAAGCTGTTGGCAAAATATCCGGAAATGCTGTTTGAATCGTGCGCTGGCGGAGGTGCCCGCTTTGACCCTGGCATGCTATATTATGCGCCGCAAGCATGGGCAAGCGATAATACTGATGCAGTTGAACGCCTGAAAATTCAGTATGGAACAAGTCTCGTTTACCCCCTTTCCTCAATCGGCAGCCATGTTTCCACAGTGCCTAACCATCAGGTGGAAAGGATAACACCGATGGAAACACGCGCAAATGTCGCTTACTTTGGAACGTTCGGATATGAGCTCGATATTACGAAACTGACAAAGGAAGAACAGGAGAAAGTAATGCTTCAGACTGCCTTCATGAAAAAGCATAGGGATTTCATTCAGACAGGGATATTCTATCGCTTGTTGTCACCATTTGACTCAAACGAAGTATCCTGGATGGTTGTAGCTAGTGATAGAAAAAAAGCGATAGTTGGCTATTATAAAGTTCTCGCAAAGCCGAATGAGCGTTATAACCGTATCAAGCTGACAGGCTTAAATCCCGATAAACTATATGCAATTGAAGGCAGAGACACAAAGCATTACGGAGATGAACTTATGAATATTGGCATACTGCTGGCAGAGGATTATACAGACCGTGCCGCAGAATACTGGCAACGGGAAAGAGCAGGAGATTATTCGTCTCGGCTGTTTATCCTGACAGAAGCTTAAACAATGAATTCTTACCATACAAGGAGGAGCAACTATGAAGAAGTATATGGTTTTTGATGTAGGAGGCAGCATGATAAAGTTCGCTGTCATGACAGAAAATGGCGATTTTATCGAGAAGGGTGAGCTGCCCGTTTCTGAAACGGAGTTTACTAGTTTCCAAGAAAGCATTGTACAAACCGTTCTGGAAAACAAAGTAAAGCACCAAGTTGCAGGAATTGCCTTCAGCTGCCCAGGCGGCGTGGAAAGTGAAACAGGTATTATCGGCGGATCAAGTGCACTGCCCTTCATTCATGGCCCTAACTTCAAGGAGATTTTTGGTGCTGCGACAAATCTCCCTGTTGAGCTGGAAAATGACGCTAATTGCGCCGCTCTAGGTGAAGTATGGAAAGGTGCTGCCAAAACAAATGAAAATGTGCTGTTCACTATTATCGGCACTGGAATCGGCGGAGCTGTCATTAAGGATCGCCGCATTCATAAAGGAGCAAATCTTCATGGCGGTGAAATTGGCTATATGGTGCTGCAAGTAGTAGAGGAAGACGGTAAGCCTACTTTTCAAACATGGAGCCAGCTTGCTGCAACAGGTGCTTTAGTTAAAAAAGTCGCCAAAAGAAAAGGCATTGACCCTAATAAGCTGAATGGAAAAAAAATCTTTGAGGCTGCTGAAGAAGGAGATACTATTTGCTTGGAGGAAATTGATGCATTTTATCTCCGTCTTGCACAGGGCATATATAATATCCAATATGTGTACGACCCGGAAAAAATCATAATTGGCGGAGCCATCAGCAATCGAGACGATTTAATCGACCAAATCTACAAAAAACTCGACACCCTGCTGGAATCTGTGATGGCCGCAAAGGTAAGACCAGTAATCGAACAATGCCAATTCAAAAATGATGCAAATCTCATCGGCGCACTTTACCATTACCTGCAATGTCAGAAAACCGAATCTGTGGAAGCATAGGAAAAGCACCAGTGATTACTGGTGCTTTTCTCTTTCAGCTGAGCTTCTTCACAGAATTCCGATGAATGATTTTCCCGTTAATAAGTGTTCTGCCGTATTTTTCATTTGGGTTATGAAGCTTTTCCATGATGATCTTCACAGCAGCCTTAGACATTTCCTTCATATTCACTTCAACAGTCGTCAGCAGCGGCTCTGTTAAAGCTGCATAGATAGAATTATCGAACCCAACTACTGAGCAATCCTCCGGTACTTGATAACCATTCTTCTGAAGATTGTTAATGAGGTTGTAAGCAATCTCGTCATTATTACAAACAAATGCTGTTGGCATATCATCAGGAAAAACGATGTCTATATATTTGCCCCGTTCATCACGGTCATAAATAATATAGTCCTGCCTTAGCTCGATTCGATGCTCCAAAAGTGACTTGTAATAGCCAAGAAACCTGTCCTGGATACTGCTCGTCGCATAGATGTTGCCGACATAGGCAATTTTTTCATGGCCGTTTTCTACCAGATAATTAGTAATTTCATAGCCGCCAAAAAAGTTATCTGTTAAAACAGAATCAATTTCGTTTTGGTCTGTATAAAAGTCTAAGAAAATAACAGGACTGTCAATTTTCTGGATTTCTTTCACATATTCATTGCCAATTTGCCCTAAAATAATGAAGCCATCCACCTTTTTCTCATTATAAATCCGCGGCAAAATAAGCTGGTCTTCATCCTCCTGACCTAAAATGTACAAAATTCCCGAGTAATGGTAGCCATCAAGGATTTTTGTCAGCATTTGATAAAACTGCAGATAAAAGGATTGTGTTGTACCTGTGAACCTCTCTGGGATAACGATCCCAAGATTATACGAAAGGCCATCTTTAATCGACTTTGCATGTGTATTGAAGCGATAGCCCATCTCTTCAGCCAATAATTTAATTTTCTCTTTTAATTCTTCACTGACCCCATCTTTATCATTAAGTGCTTTGGAGACAGTCACACTGCTGACACCAAGTTTAGTGGCGATGTCACGCATCGTAACATTGCTTCTCACAAAAATTCCTCCGATATGAAATAATTCTGTTTCTTAGCTCATGGGATTACTATACTATAACGGCCCCTTTTAACAAAGCATCCATATTTACGCTTCAAGCGGGTCTGCAAAAAAATCATAGACTTTGTCGCCTAATGTCCTTATATATTCATGACCATACTCATAATAAATCAGCATCCTTTTGTCTGATTGAATTTTGTTGTAGGCAGCAAATTGGGTAGACGGCGGACAAACAGCATCCTCCATACCAACTGCCCACAATACATCCCCTTTTATCCTGTCTGCCAAATGCTGTATATCTATATAGCCAAGCTTTTGGAAAACATCTTCCTCTCGTTCATGGTTTGGATCAATAAACTTAAAATAATAATGAAGTTCTTCATAAGCTGAATTGGCAATATCCAGCTCCCATGCTCTTTTAAAGTCTGTTAGGAATGGATAGACAGCAGCTGTTTTCTTAATTCGCGGCTCTAAACTGGAACAGGCAATTGCCAGTGCTCCTCCTTGTGATGCCCCATATGCTCCTATTCTAGATTCATCGACCTTTTCCATCGAGCAGAGAATTCTTGCTGCTTGAACCGTATCTAAATAGACATTCCGGTAATAGAGCTTTTCGGGAGCCTCTTCTATCCCCCTAATAATATGGCCTTTTAATGTTGTACCCTTCACTTTGAGATGATCCTCTGACAGGCCACCTTGGCCGCGGCAGTCCATGGCCAAAATCGTATAACCTTCTGCTGCATAGCCTATTTTGTCAATCCAATCGCCGCTGTTCACATGATAGCCGTGAAACCATAACAGCCCTGGTCCAGGCATCGTTTGCTCTTTGGGACGAACTAACTGGCAATGTATTCTCGCTCCGCCGACGCCTGTAAAATACAAATGAAAACAATCAGCAGCCCTGCTGTGAAAAGAAGCTGGGATTAGCTCATAATCCAACGATTGTGCTTGTAATTCTTCTAGACCTGCTGCCCAATAAGCATCAAAATCATCTGGCTTTGGATTAATTCCTTTATATTGCTGTAAATCAGGTAAAGGCATATCAAATTTCATATCAGCGATCCTCCATTCGATTTATGTATGCGTTAACATTTTATTAACCTAAACGATAACTTAATTATAAACCCCTGTGAAGTTAACCGTCAATAATAGAAAGATAGCTTCCAAGATTGCAAAAAAAAAAGTGATTTCAGTTGAAATCACTTTTTTCTCTCATTTAAAACCCGTTATTTTCTGCTACTGCTTTAAACCATTGTCCGCTCTTTTTAACTGTGCGTTCTCCGTCTTTATTAAGGTTAACAGATACGAAGCCATACCTATTTTTGTACGCATTTGTCCAAGACCAGTTATCCATGAATGTCCATAAATGATAGCCTTTTACATTTGAGCCTTCCGCGATTGCTTGATGCACCCATTTAAGATGGTCTGAGATAAACTCAATTCGGTAATCATCTTGAATGATGCCTGTTTCGTCACGGAATTTTTCTTCTCCTTCAACTCCCATTCCATTCTCAGAGATGAAGCATTCAATATTTCCATAGTTATCTTTTAAATTGATTAAAATATCATATATACCTTTTTCGTAAATTTCCCAGCCGCGGTGCGGATTCATTTTTCTGCCAGGCATTACGTAGTTATCAAAATAGCGGTCTGGCATAAATGGAGCCTCTGGATTAGGAAGATGCTCTTTCGCCTTCACCCTTCTTGGCTGATAATAGTTAACACCAAGAATATCAACTGTATTATTGCGGATGATTTCCAAATCTCCATCTGCAATTTCAGGCATGAAGCCCTCCTCTTTCAGGATAGCAACAAGCTCAGCAGGGAATTCACCTTTAACAGAAGGATCTAAAAATGACCTGTTAAAGAAGGCATCCGCCAACACGGAAGCTTTTACATCGGCAGGATTTTGACTGCGCGGATAAGATGGCGTCAAATTAAGGACGATTCCAATTTTCCCATCCTGTCCTTGGTTTTTATATGCTTGAATCGCTTTTGCACTTGCAAGGATTGTATGGTATCCGACTTGGACAGCCTTCTTGAAATCAACCTCATTAGGATAATGGAAATCGTACAGATATCCGCCTTCCACTGGTACGATTGGTTCATTATGTGTAAACCATTTCTTCACACGGTCACCAAACAATTCGAAGCATGTACTTGTATAGTTAACATATGCATCAACGACTTCCCTGTTTGCCCACCCGCCGATTTTTTGAAGCTCCATCGGCATATCAAAGTGGAAAAGCCCAACAAATGGCTCTACTTCATTAGCAATGAATTCATTTATAACATTATTGTAGAATTCGACTGCTTTCGGGTTAATCTCGCCCTTGCCCTCAGGGAACAGTCTTGACCACGAAATAGACATGCGGAAGGAGTTATGACCGATTTCCTTCATCAGCTTAATATCTTCCTTATATTTTACATAAAATTGCGATGTATCTTGTGGACCAACACCATCAAAAAAACGCTCTGGCTGCTGCTCGTACCAGTAATCCCAAATATTTTGTCCTTTTCCATCAACATTTGCTGCACCTTCCGTTTGAGTTGCTGATGCGGCAGATCCCCACCAAAATTCATCTGGAAAATTATATTTCACTTCATTATTTACTGACATTTTTTCTTTCCCCTTTCAAAGACATACTCTAAGATGAATTCCTTTGTTATAGGAAAAAGCAGGCGTATAGAGCTTTTGCTGACGCTAAAACCCAATACTCTGCTTCCTCCCTTCCATACATGTATTATTAAGATGCTTTTTTCATTTCTTCTTCTTCCTTCTTCACATTGACACGGTCAATAACTTTCAGGAATGGGAACCAAATCGCAAATACGATTGCCATATTAACAAGCTGCATTAGTCCTCCAGCGAAGGAGTTAGTAGCCATAATACCGTTAATGAAGAATGGCACCGTCCATGGAACGGTAACACCTGTAGGAGGCGGTACAATTCCTGTTGACATAGCGAAATAAGTAACTAGCGTAACAATCATTGGTGAGATGATCCAAGGTACAATAATTAATGGGTTCATAACAATCGGCAATCCGAAGATGATCGGCTCATTGACGTTAAAGATACCAGGGCCAAGGCCAAGCTTCGCCACTTGCTTCATTTGCTTACTCTTCATAAACAGCAGGATTGCGAACACGACAGCAAGTGTCATACCTGTTCCACCCATGCCGACAGTATAAATCTCCATGAACGGTTTTGAAATAATATGTGGTATTTCCTGTCCGCTCGTATATGCTGTTAAGTTTTCTACTTGCAGTGTATTCCAAATTGGGTCCATAACAGAGTTGATGATAATTTGACCATGCAGACCAAAGAACCATAGAATTTGGATAAAGAATACTGCAATAAGTGTTGGAATGATGCCACTGCCCAAGCCTACTAACGGTGCTTGAATTGCTTTATAAATAACATCATGCAGGTTTGTATCAAAAGCTGCTGTTACAATAACGTTCACAAGCAGGAAGAAAGTCAATGTAAGCACAGCTGGAATTAATGCTGCGAATGATTTTGCTACTGCCGGCGGAACTCCTGGCGGCATTTTAATCGTGATATTCTTTTGCACAATCGTACGGTAAATTTCCCCTGCGATAAAGGCAGTGATCATGCCAAGGAACATCCCTTTTGCGCCAAGGCGATCGACAGGAATGACACCTGAAATTGCTTCACCTGTCTCTGGCTGAACAACAAATGGCGTTAGTAATAAGAAAGAAACAAGTGCGATTGCACCGCCAAATACAGCCTCCACATTATAGCTTTTGGACAGATAATAACCGATACCGAATACAACAAAGATAGACATGATGCCCATTGTAGCCGAGTTAGCAATTCCAAACAACGATTGGAAGGATGCGATTGCATCTGCACTCATAAATTTCTTTAAGAATGGCAGATTTGTCAGTACAACAAAGATAGAACCGAAAATCGTTAATGGAAATGACAGCATAAAGGCGTCACGCAGGACCGTTAAGTAACGGTTGTTATTCAGTTTCCCTGCTATCGGCACCAAAAATTGGCTTAATTTTTCAAACACAGGATTCTCCCCCTTTTAGATATACAGCTATTTTTATAGGTTCTTTTCTTTAAAGATTTCAAGCAGCTCTTTCACAAGCTCCTTCATGGAAAGCGTTGACATTAAATGGTCCTCTGCATGCATAAGAAGAAGCGCGAATTCAACCTTGTTGCCGGATGCCTCTTGCTGAACCATTTTAAAATGAATTTCATGGGCAACACTTAAATCCGCCTCTGCTTGTACAAGCAGTTCATCTGCCGCCTCCGGTTTACCTGCACGGTACTCACGGAGCGCCTCAATGATTTTGCTCCTCGCATTGCCACTGTGAAGAATAAGCATAAAGTTGATTTGTTCTGCTGTTAATGTATTAACATCAATCTTTTCCATTACTTATCACCCATTAAAGCAACTGCCTGTTCATAGGCTTTTTGACCATCTGCCAAACCATATGCCATCATGTCGATAACATCCACTTTAATTCCATATTGATCTGCCGCCTTTTGAAGTTCCCCCTTCAAGAAGCTCATTTGTGGACCAATTAGGACAACATCTGCTTCTGCCATATCCTGCTTTGCTTTATCCTGGCCGACAGCCCATATTTTTGCTTCTACACCGATTGTTTTTGCATGTTCTTCCATCTTAGTAACTAGTAGACTAGTAGACATTCCTGCACTGCAAGCTAGTAATATCTTTTTCATATCGTTCATGCTCCTTTACCTTTTTATATGATTAAATTTTGTTAAATCGTTTTCAAAAACCGCTTACATTTATTATTATAATCATTTGTTCTTATTTGTCTATACATTTAAATTATAAAATAAAGTCATTTTCAATCTTTGAAAATGGAACAAAAAAAAGATGCCTTATTGGCATCTTTCTATTCTTATTGCAGCTGCTGCAGTCCTTTTATGATTACCCTCAAGCCGGAAAGGAAGTCATTACTTGATTTTAGTCCTTCGTTTGGTGAAAGGAAATGGTGGTATATATAAGGGGCTTCTGCTTTTGAAAGGGCTGCAATTGCTTCGGAGAATTTGTCTTGTACTGCTTCAAAGCCAATTTCTTCAAGCATTCTTTGCTGTTTTTGTTCGTCTAATACATAGGAAGTCACATATGTATTGATAAAATTAACTGCCTGAAAAATTTTGTCTTCTCGTAAGCCCGACCGATGAAAAATCGCAAATGTCCTGTTAATTAGCAGCAATCTTTGTTTTGTAACAGGTAATGTGACCATCATGATTTCGGCTCCATCAGGGACTGACAATAATACTCTTCTCAGCTCAAGAGAAAACAACTCTACTTCTTCCTCCCAGCTGCTGTATTCTTTCGGGAATGTAAATTGGCATGCTATGTATTCTCCAAGCAGCTCCAATAATTCCTGTTTGTTTTTGATATACCAATACAAAGCAGGCGCTTTTATTTTCAGCCTTGCTGCTACATTTCTCATCGTCACATGTGATAAACCTTGTTCGCGGAGGATTTCAAGCGCCGCATTTATTATTGCTTCTTTGCTGACATTTTTCTTCTGCATAAAAGTCACCTCTTTACACTTATATTGTATATTATTTGTGGCTATAATTCTTTACTAACGTATTTAACCGTGTTAAACTGCATATTGGTTATTTAACACTGTTAAATTAAGAAATGAGGGTTATAATGTATGTCTTCTAAACAGACAAGATTAGTTCCTGTTATGATTGCCTTAATGCTCGGGATATTTGTTGCATCTCTTGACAACACAATAGTAGCAACAAGCATGGGCTCCATTATCGGCGACTTAGGCGGGATGGATAAATATGTTTGGGTTACTTCCGCGTATTTAGTAGCAGAGATGGCAGGTATGCCGATATTCGGTAAATTATCGGATATGTATGGCAGAAAGAAATTTTTTGTTTTTGGAATTTTACTATTTTTAGCAGGTTCCATTCTTTGCGGAATGGCAAATACAATGATACAGCTTTGTATTTTCAGAGCTATCCAAGGTATTGGCGGAAGCGCCTTAATGCCAATCGCATTCACGATCATCTGGGATGTAGTCCCACGCGAAGTCCGCGGGAAAATGAGTGGTATTTTCGGTGCTGTCTTCGGTTTATCCAGTATCGCAGGACCATTATTAGGATCTTTTATTACAGAACAATTTGATTGGCGCTGGATTTTCTTTATAAATATTCCAATTGGTATCATTGCATTAGCATTAATTGTTATTTTTTATCAAGAATCAAAAACACATACAAAACAAATCATCGATTGGTTTGGCTTTGTATTCTTGTTAGGTTTTTCTATTTCGTTAATGTTCGGACTAGAATTAGGAGGAGAAACTTATCCTTGGCAGTCATGGCAGATTATCTCCTTATTTATACTGTCTGTTGTTTGCTTCATCGTTTTTCTGCTTGTGGAAAAACGGGCAAAAGATCCTATTCTGCCATTTAACTTGTTTAAAGAGCGACTTTACACAACAAGCGTTTTGACTGGAATGTTTTATGGCGGTGTGTTCATGGTGTCAACTATTTACATTCCATTGTATATCCAAGGAGTGACTGGCGGGACTGCTACCAATTCAGGCTTGCTTTTGCTGCCGATGATGGTTACATCAAGTGTTGCTGCTGCACTTGGAGGAGCATTCGCAAATAAATTCAGCTATAAGTCGATAATGATGACTTCTGGAATTATTATGGCAATCGGAACATTCCTGTTAAGCACACTTGATGCAACTACACCAAGATGGTCTATCACGATTTATATGATGGTGATTGGGCTTGGTGTTGGACCATCCTTCTCTGTCCTTGGGATGGCATCCCTGCAAAAAGCGTTGCCACAGCAGCGGGGAATTGCCAGCTCAACAAGCAACTTCCTACGTTCTCTTGGAATGACATTGGGAATAACAGTGTTTGGAGTAATCCAACGAAACAGCTTTACAGATAATCTTCCAGCAACAATTCAGGAAGGCGGCGCCGAAAGCGGAAGTATCCTGTCACCAGAGGCACGGGCTCATATTCCTGCAGATATTCTTAAACAGATTACCGATGTGCTGTCAGATTCCATCAGCACAACATTCCTGTGGACCTTCATTCCACTTTTGCTGTCATTCGTGTTCATCTTGAGTATGACAAAAGAAAAAATTACCGATTCGAAACTAAATCAGCAAGGCTAACAAAAAAACCACTGTTTCTTAAACAGTGGTTTTTTGCTATATTATTTCATCCGTTTCTCTCTTATCGAAACACGGTGGATATGAATCATAAAGTAGGCAAGCTCATCTTTTGTCATCTTCATGGTATATTCTTTTTCCAAGTAGTCGGCAACCTTCATTGTACATTTATAAGCTTCGCCATACTGTCTCTTCACCTGGTTATAAAGAGCATCGTTTTGATCATCATTTATTTCACCACGAAGCATACGGTAAGCAAAGTAGCGAAGATGTGTGATAAACCGGCTGTAATTGACTGATTCTTCATTAAAGTCAATGCCATAATGATACTTAACAATATTCGTCACATCTTTAACGATATTTGTCATTGTAACTGTTTCTTCCATGCCAGTATGATCCTGTCTTGCATTAAAAATATGCAGAGCAATCGATGCAACCTCATCTTCTGGAAGTTCAACACCTGTTCTTTCCTTAATTAAACCTAAAGCAAGGCGGGCAACCTGATATTCTGCCTTATAGAACTTCTTTACTTCCCACATGAGCGCATTTTTGATTGGTATATCATTTTTTATTCTCGTAATGGCAAAGTGAATATGATCTGATAAAGATAAATACAAGGAATCATTCAGCTCTGTGCGCAATTCCTTCTCTGCAAGCTCAATGATATCTTTTGACAGTGACATAATCTCATAAGGTATTTCATTCAATAGCTCGGAAAGCTTGGCCGCAAAGTTTTCCGAAGGAGATACAAACGTCTTTTGGACCTTCTCTTCGTCGATTTCGTCTCCAACCTTCTTCTGGAATGCGAGCCCTTTGCCCATCACTACCATCTCTATGGAATTAAGGTCTTTAGTCAAAGCGACATTATTATTAAACACTTTTAAAATTTTCATTCTAATCACTTTTCCTTCGAATTTTTATCATAAAAAAACCCGAACCAAATAAACTCATAGATAGAACAAATTTGCTCCATAAGTTTAGTTGATTCAGGTTTTGCCTGCCGAACAGTAACAATCCTTACTAAACCTATTATAGATGATAACGTTTTCTATTGCAAGAATATTATGCATCAAAGTTCCTATAAAATAACCTGTGTATTTACTATTCCAGAAAAACTACTATTCAAAACTGCCAATATTTAAAATTTCAAAAGCTGTATTCAAAAAGGTTTTTAAATCACTTTGTCGAATAAGTTACATACATACCAATCAAAACTGAAAAAAAATGCAAAGTGAGGGTTTGTTTTGCTTATAAACGACCAACAAAATAAACTTATGTTATTTCTGATGGAACACCAGTCGTCATTCATCGATGAATGGATAGATAAATCCGTTATCGAATCAAATGATCCTCATAAGGAGGAAATCAAAAAAAATGCAGTGACAATGTATGGTCTTCTTATAAAGGTACTAGAAGGCAAATATTCCAAGACAGAACTGAAGGAGTTTGCTTATAAAGTGGGCAAAGAGCGGCTTGAGGCCGATATTAATATCGGTGACTTCATCTTCAATGTGAATGCAGGAAGAAGTATTCTCATTAAATATTGTTTTCAAGCGAATCTTCCCACAAATGAACTAGAATCTTTTGTTAATAGTCTGAACACCCTATTTGATTCTTTCTGTTATCACGCCGTTAAAAGATACACACAATTAAAGAATCGAGAATTGCATACGAAAACACAGTATATCAATGATAACCATATGGATAAGCTCGCAGTACTCGGACAAATCTCCTCCAGTTTTGTGCATGAGTTCAGAAATCCATTAACCGCTATAATAGGGTTTAATAAAATCTTACGTGATGAGTATCCTGATTTAAAATACTTGGACATTATTCAGCATGAACTGAACGAATTAAATTTCAGGATTACCCAGTTTCTTCATACTTCGAAAACCGAGATCGTAAAAAAGGGCAAAGAAAACGTTGCAATTGATTTGCTTTTTGAAAATCTCAAACAGCTTTGTTATGCAAGCACTGTCGATAATAAAATTAATCTAACGATTGAAACAGAAACGCCTCTTTTACTCTATACATTTAAAGATGAATTAAAACAGGTTCTCCTTAATCTAATCATGAACTCTATTGATGCTTTAAAGCAAAGGCCTAATGGACGCGATTTAAAGATAAGCTCACAAACAAACACAGATGAAATAGTCTTTGTTATTTCCAATAACGGGCCAATGATTGAGGAAGAAAACACAAAAACAATCTTTGAACCTTTTTATACGACAAAAGAGCTTGGGACAGGTATTGGTTTATTTGTGTGCAAGCAAATTATCGACAAGATTGGCGGCACCATTTACTGTAAATCTGACGAGGAATGGACTTCATTTTTTATCCATCACCCAATTTCAACTTGGGACTAAAAAAGTGTGCAGGATTTCTGCACACTCACCTTTATTATTTATAGAATCTCACACGATCTTCTAATGGTTTAAATTCTTTTTCTCCTGGTTCTGCTGTTGGTTTACCGAATGGCATTTGCGCGATTAGCTTCCATGTTGCTGGAATGTCCCATTCAACTGCAACTGCTTCGTCAATTAATGGATTGTAATGCTGTAATGATGCACCGAAGCCAACTTCTTCAAGAGCAGTCCAGATTACCAATTGGTGCATAGCATTTGTTTGGTTTGCCCAAACTGGGAAGTTATCTGCATACAGTTCAAATGCTTTTTGCAACCCTTCCACAACCTCTTGGTCTTCAAAGAATAATACTGTTCCATATCCAGCCTTAAAGCTGTTAAGCTTTTCTTCTGTTGACGCAAAGTTCTCTGCAGGAACAATCTTTTTCAATTCTGCTGCTGTTATATCCCATACTTTATCATGCTTGTCGTTAAGTAGGACAACAACTCTCGTACTTTGGGAATTGAATGAAGACGGAGTATGAAGCACTGCCTCGTTAATAATTTCTTGAATTTTTTCATCAGATACTACTTGTTCCTTGCTGATTGCATAGTGAGAACGGCGGTTTTTAATTGCTTCAAAAAAAGTACTCATGTTTATACCCTCCAAGTGTTTTTTTCGTTATCTTAAATAGGATTAACGACAATAATGATTAAACATACTGCAAAATATCTCAAACCAACATATCTTTAATTCGAGATTATTATAACACGCTTGAAAATAATGTCAACTTTTTTGTCTCACATGAAAGAAAAACCTGAAAATTAATTTCTTTCAGGTTTTTCTTGCCTATTCAAAAATTTATTTCGGCCAATAGCTGATATGATTTCACCTTATCTTCAAAATCATACACATTCGTTAAAACCATGAATTCATCTGTTTCATAAAGATCACTAAGGCGAAGAAGCTCTACCCTGATTAATTCTTTTGTGCCGATAACCATTCTCCGTCTATTTTCTTTAATAGCTTTTTTATCTTCTTGTGACAGCACTTTGCGGCTGGCTTGATCTGGGCTTAGGATTTCTGCATTTGCTTCTCCTTTTCCAAGAGCCAACAGCCATAAATCAAGGCTTGTGGCCAAATGCTCGGCTTTTTCAGTTGTTTCTGCACATATTACAAAGATACAGATATTAGCTTTCGGCTTACTCGTTTGAACAGAGGGCTGAAAATGCTTATAATAATATTCCAGCGCCCTTTTCCCATTTAGCGGTGCAATAAAATGTCCGAATGTGAACGCAATGCCAAGCTCCGCCGCAAGTCTCGCACCTCTATGTGACACACCAAGCATCCACATTTCAGGCAGGCTTTCGTGGACAGGATATGCTGTTACAGTACTGTTTCCTTTATCGTTTCCAATTAGATATTTCTGTAAGTCCTGTACCTGCCGAGGAAATTCATTTAAGCTTTTCCGGATGCCATCTGTCAAGGCAAGTCTTGTTTCAGGTGATCCCCCAGGAGATCTGCCAATCCCTAAATCAATCCGATTTGGATATAAAGCTTCAAGCACTTTAAAGTTTTCCGCCACTTTATAAGGACTGTATTGTGGCAAAAGCACCCCGCCAGAGCCAACTTTAATATGGTTCGTCTTTGCTGCGATATGTGCTATCAGCACCTCTGGAGACGTTCCTGCAATCCCGTTTGCATTATGATGTTCAGCAACCCAAAATCTTTCGTACCCCAATTCCTCAGTTATTTGTGCCAATGCGGCTGTATTTTTTAAAGCAGTATGTGCTGTTGCACCGCTGCTTATAACGGATTGATCCAATACACTTAATTTCAATCTTCCCTGTCCCCCCAATCCTGCTTTATTTGCTTTTATTATTATAAACCGATTTATAGAGATATACTTAAAACCTGCTTCGCCAAGTTTCTATAAAAGAAAAAACCCTTAAGCATGTGCTTAAGGGTTCTTTCTTACACTTTATTTCTTTTCAACAGCATGACCGCCGAACTCATTGCGGAGTGCCGCTACGACCTTGCCTGTAAATGTATCATTTTCAAGAGAGCGATAGCGCATCAATAAACTCATAGCGATAACTGGCGTAGCAGCCTGCAAGTCAAGAGCTGTTTCTACTGTCCATTTACCTTCACCTGATGAATGCATAACTCCTTTAATCTCATCTAAATTAGCATCTTTAGAGAAGGCATTTTCTGTTAGCTCCATCAGCCATGAACGGATAACAGAGCCATTGTTCCAAACCTTCGCGACCTTTTCATAATCGTAATCGAATTCACTTTTCTCGAGAACCTCAAATCCTTCTCCGATTGCCGCCATCATTCCGTACTCTATTCCGTTATGAACCATTTTCAAGAAGTGACCGCTGCCTGCTGCACCTGCATAGAAGTAGCCATTTTCAACAGCTGTATCACGGAAAATTGGTTCTACAACATCCCATGCCTCCTTGTCACCGCCAATCATATAGCATGCACCATTACGTGCACCGGCCATTCCTCCAGACGTTCCAACATCCATAAAGTGGACACCGAATTCCTGCAGCTCATTATATCTGCGGATTGATTCTTTGTAATGGGAATTACCTGCTTCAATGACAATATCACCCTTAGCAAGTAATGGTGCCATTTCGCCAATAACAGAATCCACGACATTATGAGGCACCATGATCCAAAGTACTCTTGGTGTTTCCAATGATTGCACAAGCTCTGTTAAGCTTGTCGTTCCATCTGCTCCATATTCCTTCATTTCAGAAACAGCAGCCGGATTTAAATCAAATGCTGACACTTGATGTTTGTTATCTAATAGATTCTTTCCTAAGTTTAAACCCATTTTCCCTAAACCAATTAAACCAACTTTCATACTTAAACCCCTCCTGATTAACTGAAAAAAAAACATTTATTTTTATCCATATTCCTTTTGGTAATAATGGAAACTAAACGACAGATTTTATAAAGACGCTGTTTATATCTTGTTCCATATCACTGCCGATATGTGTTAGCCGATGGAAACTAAGCTGTCTTTTTCTGCTGGTTTACTATCAAGCCACCACTTAAACCCATTTGCTGCAAGCAGCTCCTCTGATGCTTCAGGTCCGTTAGAACCAGCTGGGTAGAAATGCAATGGCACATCGTCTTGTTCAAACGCATCTAATACTGGCTGCACCCATTCCCAAGACAATTCGACTTCATTCCAATGAGCAAAGAACGTGGAGTCGCCTTTAAAGGCATCAAATATTAAACGCTCATAAGCTTCTGGAACATCCTTTTGGGCATGTGTTAGATCAATTTCCACTTGCTCTATTTTCCCATTTTCAAATGGGCTTTTACTGTTTAACAGCAATTTAATGTTTTCATTCGGACTGATTTCTATTATTAAAAGATTCGGCACAATTTGATCCTTTTTCTCTTCATAAAGCTTTTTAAGTGTATCCTTGAATTCAATGACAATCCGAGTAGATTTTTCTTTCATCTTTTTCCCTGTTCTAATATAGAATGGGACACCTTCCCATAAATCATTGTCAATCCAAAGTCTTGCTGCTATAAATGTATCTGTGCTGGAATTCTCTTTAATATTTGGCTCATCACGATATCCAACTGAAGCTTGGCCGTTCACCTCGCCACTGCTGTATTGTCCTCTAACAATACTCTCAAGAATATCTTGGCCATTAACTGGACGAAGAGCTTCCATCACTTTTCGTTTTTGTTCACGAATTTGGTCTTGACCTACTTTTTCAGGTGTTTGCATAGCCGTCATCATCAGCATTTGCAGCAGATGATTTTGGACCATGTCACGAAGTGCACCAACATGATCATAATAGCCGGCTCTTTCTTCTACTCCAACCATTTCGCTTGCAGTAATTTGCACATTTGCAATATGCTTATTATTCCATAGTGCTTGCAATACAGGATTGGCAAACTCCAATGCTTCAAGATTTTGAACCATTGGTTTTCCTAAGTAATGGTCAATGCGGTAAATTTCTTCCTCTGTGAATGCTTTGCTCAGTCTTTCGTTAAGCTCTCTGGCTGAAGCTAAGTCATGACCAAACGGCTTCTCAATAAGCAGCTTTTTCCAGCCTGTTGTTGTACCCAAACCGCTTTCCTTCAGATTTAAGGCGATGAGATCAAAAAACTCTGGACCAACTGACAGATAGAACATGCGATTTTTCGGTATGTTCAATTCAGCTTCGCGCTTTTCAACCTTTTTCAAAAGGGTTTCGTAATCCTCTATTTTTGTCGCATCAAGAATGCTGTAACGGAAGCTTGCAATAAATGCCTCCAATTGCTCGTCATTCTCCGCTTTTCTTCTCGAAAAAGTTTCAATTGATTTTCTCACATGCTCCTGGAAAGTAGCGTCTGTGAACTCTTTTCTTCCTAATCCAAAAACGGAGATGGCCTGCGGCATTTTTTTATCTAAATATAAATTATAAAGAGCAGGATATATTTTTCTTTTCGCAAGATCTCCTGTTGCGCCAAATAACACAAATGTCATTGATTCCATCACTTAAACCTCCATATCTAAAAACCAAAAAATGGTTAACGAGTTACTTTTTATTACCTTAGTTATTTATCATAACAATAATAATCCTGTTAGAATTTCATGTCAATTACAACAACTTCGCTTCGCGAAGTATTTTCCCCAAATAAGCATCTGCTCATCCTTGGTAATATAATGCTGATATATAAGGATATTACATTTAATTCCCAGAAGTAATTAATCAGGCTTATGGCAAACTAACTTAATCATTTTGTTGATTAGAGATACGTTATTGAAGTAACTTTTTTACTAATGGTTATTTTTTGTAAATAACTGCTTTAGAATTAAAAAAAAGAACGGCCATTTATAGCCGCTCATCTCTTACTATTGGTTTTCTCTCTTTACTTTAAACTTATTCACTTCTGCATCTAATTCCTCTGCTAGAATCTGCAGTTCTTTGGAAGAAGCTGCGATGATTTCCGTTGACGCAAGCTGTTCTTGGCCAGAAGCAGATATTTCCTCCGTATTTGCGGCGAAATCTTCTGCCGTTTCTGTCATTTGCTGGATTTGCTCAGAAATTATCCGTGATTTTCCGTTAATCGCAGTCATGTGAGCAGCTGTCTGCTTAAAGTTGTGCACAATTCCGTCATACGTATTTTTAATTTTACTGAATGCTTCCTCTGTTATCTTAAGTGCATCCTTTTGTTCGTCAATAAGATTATGTGCTTTATTAATATGTGAAACAGCTTGGTTTGTTTTTTCTGTCGTATCATGAATGATGCCAGTGATTTCCTTTGCAGCTCTTGAAGATTCCTCTGCTAATTTCCTAATTTCATCCGCTACTACTCCAAAACCCCTGCCTGCTTCTCCCGCTCTTGCTGCTTCAATTGCCGCATTAAGTGCAAGCAGGTTTGTCTGCTCTGCAATATTCGTAATGACAGCAACAAAATTGCCAACTTGACCAATCATCATGCTCAATTCATTGATAGATGATGTCGCTTCAGCAGATACAGAAATATTTTCATCCATTTTATTACCTTGCAATTCTACTGTGTTCTGTCCTTCTTCAATCGAATCAATGGAAGCTGCCGCTTTATCCGCACCTGCCGATGCATCTCTCGTTATATTTTCCATCAGTTCGACAACCTCTATTAACGTTGAGTTTACCTCACTGATTGTTTGGGCCTGACCGTTGTTTCCAATTGCAATTTCTTCTATTGTTGTGACAACTTGGTCAATATTTCTGGCATTTTCCTCCGTGTTTTTCGTTAAACTGCTTGAATGTGCTGCAACTGTTGAAGATACATATTTCAACTGTGTTGCCATTGATTTCAATGAGTTTCTCGTTTCAAGAAGTGCTCTTGCCATTTCCCCTGTTTCGTCCTTTGAGGCAAGTGTTTTCCCGAAAATACGATCGTCTTCCATTAATTCAAGCTCAGATGTTTTTTGGGCGATCTCTGTTAATTGGACAATTGGCTTTGATATTAATCTTCCTAGGAAGTATGCGAGGATAACGCCAAGGACGATCGAAACACCAAGACCTATAAGGACTTGTGTTGGCGGAAGATGGCCCAGCAGACCGCTCTGTGCCTGTTCTGTCGCTGTGTCACCATTTTCACTGCCTTGGCTGCTGCTCATGAATAGCGATGCAAAGACATTGACCGCTGCTACAAAGATAGAATTAAATAATGATAATATAATGATTTTTGTTGAGATTTTCTTCAAAGTAATTTCCCCTAATCTTTTTATTGTCGTTTTGTTATGTTGCTAACTATATAGAGTGAAACTTAAATTTCCCTTAATCTAGTTATAAACTCCTGAATAAAAAGACCTAAAAGAAGAGACTTTTTGAAAAGCCTCTCCTAGTCCATCACTATTATCATTTTTAATCTGCTGTCTTTTCTGCGACAACAATTAGTCTGTTTTCATTATTATCTGTACATGTTATCAACGTTAACTTTGTACCATTAGTGTTTTGTGCGAGCGGTGTGAGGTTCGTATCCTTCACAGTATACATTTTCGTAATGCTGTATTCCGCCTTATTCCCCTTGTCATCAGTCAAAAAAATCGTGTCCTTTTTTGTCGCCTTTTTTAATTTGCCAAATAAACTGCCATTTCGCATATTATGCCCGGCAAGAACAAGGTTTCCTGTTTTGTTCATATTAGGACCTGTCACCTTCGTTATCGAAATATCAAGGTTTTCGTCTGTTGCTCCATCAAGGATGACGTAGTTGATTTGGAGACTAGGGATGGTGATTTCCCCTAGTACAGCAGTTTCTTGGTTTTTGTTTTTTGTATCTATTTCACCGGTAACTGCTTTTTCATAGCGCTCTGTCAGCTCTGTTCTTTTTTGCTCATTTTTATAGTCTTCATAGAAGCGAGCCCCTCTTATCGCCAATAAACCAAGCAAAAGGAGAACAAGCAAAACCATTATCACTTTTTTCATAGCATACTCCTAAAGAATAAGGAGAGAGACACAGTCCCTCCCCTCACGAATATTATTGCTTTTTCAGCCTTCTCTTTTTGCTGACAAACAGAAGAACTAGAATTGCCGCTACTGCAACAATAGAGATATTTAAAATTATATCAATATAAGAATCGTCGCCTGTTTTTGGCAGTTTCTTCAGATTTGTTCCAGTTTCCTGCTCATCTGTACTTGCTGATGTGTCTGTGTTTGAAGATGCTTCCGTACTCTTGCTGTCCTTCGAATCATTGCCGCTAACTGCTTCTTGTTCTGTATTGTTAGAAACAGCACCTGACAGGTACAGTGGTGTGAAGGTACTGAATTTATTTATTTCAAAGGCTAATCCAGTAAAGCCACCAATATGATAATTTGTAAAGGATGCATTGATAACTTCCTTCGTACCGTCATCATGCTCAATGAAAATCGGCAGGTTCTCCATGCCATTATTTTTTTCTTTAATCGTTTCGATTACATCAGATTCTACTGGCAAAACAAGCTTCACCTTCGAGTTTTCCATATTCGTCTGGATTTCCATCGGTCTTCCTAGTACTTGGACATTCTCATATTCAGAAAAGCTTTTGATGCTGTTAAGCGCTCTGTCCTTCACTTCATTCTTTTCTGGTTCTGTTTTAACAGGAACGAAGCGGAAATATAAGTCATCCTTTACGTCTTTAAGAGACTCTTTTGGCAAAATGATTTGAGCATTGTTCATTACTAATTGGATATTAATATTACCTTCGCTCAATAGCTTAAGAGCATCCTTTGGGATAGAGAAATACGTTTCAGAAATCTCATCCTTCGTATCTGGAATGATAATCTTAGCTGTGTTTGAGTTCTGCAGCTCAGCACTTGCCAACAATTCCTTGACAACATCCTCAGTCAAAGTCACTTTATCTGACTTCATACCAAATTCATCTGTAGTGCGATAAATAGGTGTTTTAGAAACAACTGCATCATTGCCTGATTGTATATCAACTGTGACAACTTCAGTATTTGTGTCTGGTTTTTCTGCTACTGCTTCTTTTTCCTTATTAACCTTCACAGTATAAGTCGAAACAGATCCATCCTGTGCCGTTATTTTGATGGTGAAACTGTTGCTGCCCTCTTTTAAAGCAAACCCTTGAGATAATGTCCCGCTCGTTACTTTTTTGTCGTTAATCGTAATAGCAGCATATTCATTCTGTGCTGTCGGAACAAAATTCAATGAATTCACAGTGCTTTTTACTGCAATAGTGTAAGATGTTCCTTCTGGTGAGAAGGCTTCATTCCATGTCCCATCGCTAACTAGTAAGTTGCTTAGCTTAGAATTGCTAGATTTATTGATTATAAAGCTGCCGCTTTCTACTGTAGCACTCACGTTACTAATATTGGAATCAGTAAAAGTCAATGCTGCTGGATCATTTGTTGGAACAGTAATGCTTATAGTTCCGTATGCTGGATTTTTCTTTATTAAGAAATCAACTGTAAATAAAGTAGCAGCATTTTTTAAAGCATGATCCCCTCCAGTAGCGTCCGCCCATGCAGCTCGCAAATACCCATCCTTGTTACTGAAGTTGCTTTGAAATTCTTGATTATCGCCAACCTGATGTATTTCCTTTACTTCTAAAGAAGTATTGTCATAGTTCAGCTCCAAACCGTATGCAGCAATATCTGTGGCAGGTGCTGAAACAGACACAGGTACTGTTACCACTTGACCCGCTTCCCCGTGAACATCACCGATTTTCACTGTAACGCTTTTGGAAGCAGCTGCAAATGCCTGTACAGGCACTGTCAGCATCGCAATAAGAAGGACAAGCAATAAAGCTTTTATATTCTTTCGGTTCATCCTGTAATCTCCCTTAATTTTAAGTTAACGTGTATTTATCAATATAAGGTGAAAGTGCCTACAAGGAAAATCTTTCACCTGATTTTTTAGAACATGTTTTAATCTCTTTTACCGAAATGATTGTAGATATCACTTGTATAAGTATTCCATTGACTTGGCACATAGCGGTCAATCCCGTCTTTTATATCTGTATTCCTAACCATTGTCACACTTCCCGTTACAATTGGAGTGCTTGATGCCGGATCTCCTAGTGTATCAACAACTGTTCCGTTTGGAGCTATAATTTGCAATGCATTTACTATATTGGTTCCTTCATCTAAAACAGTATCTTGGTTATAGTACCAAAATGGAACGACATCGAAATAATCGTAAAAGATTCTGCCAATAGTTATATTAGGATTACTTTGCAAGTATAATGCTATTTCAGAAGAACTCTTTACTCCATTATTTGTAGAATATACTTTCAGCTTATATTTCTCTGATGTCGGAGCAGGGCTGAATATTTCAACGGCAGACCTACCATCGCCACCGTGTAAATATTCTGTAATGATCGGTGTTGGTGCATCAGCACTTGGTACAAACTCCAAGCTGTTAGATGTCAGATCATTGCCTTTTTCCAAAGCTGTGCCTTTTATCGTTACAGAAAATTCACTGAACTTCGTATCAAAATCTGTTCCATCATAATTCAGCACAAGCGTAAGATTGTTCCCCATTACATATTGATCCATGACGGTTACTCCTGCAGGCACATTGTTCAGGATAATATCATCTGCCGTTAAGCCGTCCTTAAAGCTATCTCCTGAAATATCCACATATACAAATGCGCCAAACATTTGCTTCATCGCTCCTTCCTCTAAAGGAGTGCTTGGATCAGCATAAGCTGTCAGACCTGGGGCCGCTTCCGTTTCAAATTTCCACTCATTATTGTTATTTACATAGGCATTTTCTGCTTCATCAACAAATGCATTTGAACCAACAACAACTGAATACTCTTTTCCTTCTGCAAAATCAGGATGCTTAATAGTAATTGCAGCTCCGTTTATCACGACATGCTGTGTGTCATTCGCCTCGTATTCAGCAAATGTGCTGCCGTCACTATTTTTAATTTCGATTTTGCCTGATCCAGCTAAAACATTTTCACTCATCGTAATGACTAAATCATCAGAAACCCCAACCTCACTTGCAGAATTCGCCGGTGTTGTGGATACAATTGTCGGCGCAACACTGTCAGCAAGCATTACCTTTTCACTTGCATTGCTTAAGTAGCTTTCAGATGATTGCTCACCTGTTGCTGCTGCAGGCTTCACTTCAAAGAATAAATACTTCTTCAAATCAGCATTTGTAATTTTGTATTCGTTAGATGTCGCGCCATCTATTTTTGTTTTATCACTGCCGTCTTCTTTGGCGCCACTATACCACTGGTATGTTGATTGGTCTTCTGCATCATTTTCGACATCATGATAGCTGTATGTCCCCGTCAGTGTTTCACCGACTCTTGCAGTACCTTCTATTTTCACATCACTTGCTGTCGGTGCATCATTTACTGCCTTAATTGTCACTGCTACCGTTGCTTTTTCCGAATTAGAGTTACCATCATTCACCTTGAATGTAAAGAAGTCTGCCCCATTTGCATCCTTGCTCGGTGTATAAGTGAAAGCACCAGTCTGTTCATTTGTAATGACTGCTGTTCCTTTACTGCCATTTTCAACAAGCGAGAATGTCAGGCTGTCGCCTTCTGGATCAAATCCTGTTAACTTGCCATTAAAGCTGCCATCTTCCTCTAACTCTATTGAACTAGCATCTGCTGTTGGCGTATCATTCACTGCCTTCACTTCAATTTCAACCGTTTGTTCAGCAGATTCTAATTTTCCATCTGTTGCTTTATATGTGAACGAATCTTTGCCGCTATAATCCTTGTCTGGTGTATACGTAAATGTTCCATCCGCATTTAGGACAAGCAGTCCGTTGGCTGGCCCCTTCACTAAGATTGCCTGTAGATTATCATTATCTACATCCTCGTCATTAGCAAGAATGCTCTTCTCTGAACCAATCGTCAGCTTTTCCTCTTCATTTGTCGTGAAGCTGTCACTTGCCGCTATTGGAGCGTCATTCACTGCTTTAATCGATATCGAGACTGTTGCTTTAACAGGTTCTCCTTGACCGTCTGTCACTGTAAAGACTATCTTGTCTTCTCCGTTGGCGTTTTTGTCAGGTGTGTATGTGAACTTGCCTGTTTCCGCATCTGTCAGAACTGCTTTTCCTTTTTGGCCGTTTTCCGCAATCGCAAATGTTAATTTGTCTTTGTCTGCGTCGCTTGCTTCAATCACGCCACTAGCTGCTTCGTCTTCTGTTACATTCAGCGAGCTGTCTTTCGCAGTTGGACTATCATTCACTGGTTTTACTTCAATCTTAACAGTCTGTTCTGCTGATTCTAGTTTTCCATCTGTTGCTTTGTATGTGAAGGAATCCGTACCGTTATAATCTTTGTCTGGCGTATACGTAAAGGTACCGTCTTTATTCAATTCCAGCTTTCCGTGTGCTGTAGCTTTCACCAAAATGGCTTCAAGAGCGTCATTATCTATATCCGTATCATTGTTTAGAATGCCTTTTGCAGCTTCAATCGTCAGCTTTTCATCTTCATTTGTTGTAAAGCTGTCACTTGCCGCTGTTGGAGCGTCATTCACTGCTTTAATCGAAATCGAAACTGTGGCTTTCACAGGTTCTCCTTGACCGTCTGTCACTGTAAAGACTATCTTGTCTTCTCCGTTGGCGTTTTTGTCAGGTGTGTATGTGAACTTGCCTGTTTCCGCATCTGTCAGAACTGCTTTTCCTTTTTGGCCGTTTTCCGCAATCGCAAATGTTAATTTGTCTTTGTCTGCGTCGCTTGCTTCAATCACGCCACTAGCTGCTTCGTCTTCTGTTACATTCAGCGAGCTGTCTTTCGCAGTTGGACTATCATTCACTGGTTTTACTTCAATCTTAACAGTCTGTTCTGCTGATTCTAGTTTTCCATCTGTTGCTTTGTATGTGAAGGAATCCGTACCGTTATAATCTTTGTCTGGCGTATACGTAAAGGTTCCATCTGCATTCAATTCAAGCTTGCCGTGCGCTGTTGTTTTCACTAAAATTGCTTCAAGTGCATCATGATCAACATCCCCGTCATTACTAAGGATGCTTTTTGCAGCTTCAATCGTCAGCTTTTCATCTTCATTTGTTGTAAAGCTGTCACTTGCCGCTGTTGGAGCGTCATTCACTGCTTTAATCGAAATCGAAACTGTGGCTTTCACAGGTTCTCCTTGACCGTCTGTCACTGTAAAGACTACCTTGTCTTCTCCATTAGCGTTTTTGTCAGGTGTGTATGTGAACTTGCCTGTTTCCGCATCTGTCAGAACCGCTTTTCCTTTTTGGCCGTTTTCCGCAATCGCAAATGTTAATTTGTCTTTGTCTGCGTCGCTTGCTTCAATCACGCCACTAGCTGCTTCGTCTTCTGTTACATTCAGCGAGCTGTCTTTCGCAGTTGGACTATCATTCACTGGTTTTACTTCAATCTTAACAGTCTGTTCTGCTGATTCTAGTTTTCCATCTGTTGCTTTGTATGTGAAGGAATCCGTACCGTTATAATCTTTGTCTGGCGTATACGTAAAGGTTCCATCTGCATTCAATTCAAGCTTGCCGTGCGCTGTTGTTTTCACTAAAATTGCTTCAAGTGCATCATGATCAACATCCCCGTCATTACTAAGGATGCTTTTAGCAGCTTCAATCGTCAGCTTTTCATCTTCATTTGTTGTAAAGCTGTCACTTGCCGCTATTGGAGCGTCATTCACTGCTTTAATCGATATCGAGACTGTTGCTTTAACAGGTTCTCCTTGACCGTCTGTCACTGTAAAGACTACCTTGTCTTCTCCATTAGCGTTTTTGTCAGGTGTGTATGTGAACTTACCTGTTTCCGCATCTGTCAGAACCGCTTTTCCTTTTTGGCCGTTTTCCGCAATCGCAAATGTTAATTTGTCTTTGTCTGCGTCGCTTGCTTCAATCACGCCACTAGCTGCTTCGTCTTCTGTTACATTCAGCGAGCTGTCCTTCGCAACTGGTGCGTCATTCACTGCTCCTACCGAAAGAACAACTTTTTGCTCTGCTGATTCTAAAACACCATCGGTAGCTTTATATACAAAGGAATCACTTCCATTAAAGTCTTTAGCTGGAATGTATGTAAATGTTCCATCTGCTTTAAAATCAAGTGTGCCGTGAGCAGTTCCTTTTACAAGGACAGCTTTCAAAGAATCGTTATCCACATCCTCATCATTCACCAATACACTTTTTTCCTTACCAACAGCTAATGTTTCATCTTCCTTAGTAGTATAAGCATCACTTTTTGCTGTTGGAGCATCATTCACTGCCTTAATAACTACAGACACCTTAGCAGTAGAAGTTAACTTGCCATCACTTACTTTATAAGTGAAGAAGTCTTCTCCATTTTCATTTGCATTTGGCTTATAAGAGAAAACTCCTGTTTTCTGGTCAAGAATCGTTACTTTGCCTTTTTTACCGTTTTCAACAATAGTATATGTCAGTGTATCACCATCGACATCTGTCCCTAACATTGTCCCAATTCCGACTGTATCCTCTTGTGTATTCAACACACCATCCTTTGATACAGGTGCATCATTTACAGGCAATACATTAATTGTGACTGTTTTAGCTTCTGTTGTGCTGTTTCCATCACTTGCCTTATACGTGAATCGATCTGTTCCGACAAAATTTGCACTAGGTACATATTGAAACGACCCATCCTCATTAAATGTCAATTTGCCATTTTCAGGATTTGTAGTAACAGTTGCCGTTAATTCCTTTGTTTCTGGATCAATATCATTAGCCAGCACGCCTGTTGCTGCATTTACCTTAAGCTGCTCATCTTCATTTACTGTATATGCGTCATCTGCTGCTACAGGTGTGTCATTAATTTCCGTTAATTGGACGAAGGAATTATCTTCAATAGTTGCAGGAACATTTTTGCCAACATAACTGCTCATTAACAGAGTCGCATCCATATTAGTGATTTTTCCGTCGCCGTTTATATCAAGTAACTTTTGCTGTTCAGTTGAAATCTTAACCTTGCCGCTGATAACCTGATAGATGTAAAGAGAGTCTGCAGGTGTAATCGTGCCATCACCATTAATATCGCCTTTTTTCGTGATATTTACTTTAAAGGTGTTAGTTACAGTTTGCTTACTGTTTTTTGCCGTAACACTTATAGTCGTTTCACCGAAATCCTTCAGTGTGAGCATCAAGACTTTCTTGTCAAAAACAGCTTGTACAGACTGTTTATTTGATGCCGCTTCCAGCACTGAATCTGCACCCATGCTTGCTAACTGCTCGCTGAAATCTATCGTCAATGTTTTTCCAGTCATTGCAGTTTTTGACTTCATCCATTCAAGATTCTCATCAAAAATAACTTTATCTGTCCCATTTCCTTCAGCCATTGTGATAGAAGGTCCTGCTAATGGTGCTGAAAACAACAATGCAGCACTAAAAATAGACACAATCCCTTTTTTGCTTAAAGGAATAAAAGGATACTTTTTCTTTTTCACATATTTTCCCCCAGTTGTTTATGAGTTACCTATCTTCATAGTCCACAGTCCCAAAAGAAGGGCTCTAACAACAAAGTTAGTTCTTTCGTCACTAGTTCTATATGCTCATCATACTTAATTGACCATCGTTCAGTAAATATAAATTTTTAAGGATTTAAAATATTTGTTATAGTAGATGGAACAGAATAATATCTAGCAAATTGAAGGAGGACAAAAAACAGTGATAAGACCTATGGAGGAAAGGGATCTCACCCACATCCTGTCTATTTATAATGATGCAATTCTTAACACTACCGCTGTATATACATATAAGCCAGATACATTAGAAAACAGGCAACTATGGTACGAACAGAAGCTAAAGGACGGCTACCCGGTAATAGTCTTTGAACTAGACAATAAAGCAGTCGGTTTTGCTAGTTTCGGCCCGTTCCGTGCTTGGCCTGCCTATAAGTATTCTATTGAACATTCTATCTATGTCGACGGTAATTATCGCAGAAAAGGCATTGCGGCTGCACTATTGAAAGAGCTTATCGCCATTGCTTCAGAAAGAGAGTATGCTACACTGATTGGGGGTATAGATGCTTCTAATGAGAAAAGCATTGCCTTACATAAGAAATTTGGTTTTGTCCATTCTGGTACTATTGAGAAAGCCGGCTATAAATTCGATAGATGGTTAGATTTAGCATTTTATCAATTACAACTGCCAGGACCAGCAAATCCACTCGGAGAATAATGAGTTAGACAGTGCTTCAAGATACTATAAAATGGAGGTTTTCGTTCATGTTAATAGGTCACATTGAAGAAATTGTTCGTCACCCAGTAAAGTCTTTTCGCGGAGAAAGCGTAGCAGAAACAAACGTTATGGAATATGGTTTGTATGGTGACAGAAGCCATGCTTTTGCAGATGACACAAGAAAAGGAAAATATTTGACAATCACTCAGTTTCCGGAGATGGTCCGTTATTCTGCAAGGTTTGCTGGAGAGGAAGCGATGTCTGAGTATCCTAGCATTGAAATTACAACACCTGAAGGAAAAGTAATGAATTGGGGAGATGCAGCTTTAGCCTTGGAATTAGATGCAAAGTCCAAACGAAAGGTTTCACTCCTATCCTACACACCAGAAAATGTTCCTTTAGGAGCAATAGAAGAAGAGCACATCCAATTCGTGACAGACGCATCACTTGCTGAGCTTAAGGAGCTTTGGGGTGATTCCGCTGTTGACCATCGCCGCTTTCGGCCAAATCTTATCCTTTCTTTAAAGGACAAGATTCCGTTTATAGAAGAAAGCTGGTTTGGCAAACGCATAAAAATTGGAACAGAAGTAGAGCTGCAGGTGAACAGGCATTGTGAAAGATGCATGATTGTTACAGTTGACCCTGATAATGCAGAACGATCTCCTTCTTTATTAAAAACCGTTTTTAAGGAAAGACAAAATAATTTTGGCGTCTATGCCTCTGTTATTAAAACAGGAAAAATCCATTCAGGAGATGAAGTTCATCTGTTTGATTGAGTCTATATAGTTTAAAACACTGCATTCTGTTATTGATGCAGTGTTTTTATGTCCTTACATTCATTTCTTATACATATCTTTAATTGACATTATTATCTTTAAAGGAGGGGAAACGATGAAGGCTATTGTTTCTAACAAATATGGCACGCCAGAAACACTTGGCTATTCCGATATAAATAGGCCATTACCTAAAGAAGAGGAAGTGCTCGTAAAAATTCATGCTGCATCCCTTAACTATGGAAATCTTGTATTACTTAGTGGAAAACCATTCTTAGCTCGTTTTGCCTTTGGATTGTTGAAGCCAAAATATACAATACCAGGCAGCGATATTGCCGGTGTTGTGGAGGCTGTCGGAAACGGGGTTACCCAATTTAAACCAGGTGATGAAGTGTTTGGGGACCTTTCTCAAAGTGGCTGGGGTGGTTTTGCTGAGTATGCTGCTGTACCTGAAAAAGCTTTAGCCATAAAGCCGGAAAACCTATCCTTTGCAGAAGCAGCAGCTGTTCCGATGGCAGGCACAACTGCATTACAAGCATTGCGAAATACTGGCAAAATACTGCCAGGACAAAAGGTATTGATAAACGGGGCATCTGGCGGTGTTGGCACCTTTGCAGTTCAAATCGCAAAAGCACTTGGTGCAGAGGTAACTGGTGTGTGCAGTACAAGAAATCTTGAAAAAATAACATCAATCGGCGCTGATTATGCGATTGATTACACAAAAGAAGATGTCACAAATACCTCTAAAAAATATGATCTTATACTAGCAGTGAATGGTTATCAGACCATCCATGCCTATAAAAAGTTATTAACGGAAAAAGGGCGCTATGTTATGGTTGGCGGAAATGGTAAGCAAATGCGTGATGCCATGCTGCTTGGCCCTTTCCTGTCGTTAACAAGCAGTAAAAAATTTGGCAATATGCTGCAACAGGCAAATCAGTCTGATTTGAATTTTCTAAAAGAGCTTATTGAACAGAATAAGCTCCAGCCTGTCATTGATAAAGAATTTCTTATAAGTGAAGCAGCAGAAGCATACCGCTATTTGCAAAAAGGTCATGCACAAGGCAAGATTATTATTAAAGTTGCAGAAGACTAAATGAATTGAGGCCGGGGCATAAGAATGAAAGTCTAATTCAAAACCGAACTATTTAATTGATAAATAGTTCGGTTTCTTAGTTAACAACAATAATTAAAAATCTTAGTGGAATGGAGCGGAGGCCACTCGACTTCAATTTCCCAAAGTTAGATAAAGTTTTTTTCGTGTTTAGTTAGGTTATTTTTATTTTGTCCCCACCCCTTTTATATTAAATAAGGATGGAAACAGCACTATAAACAAGCAGCAATGCCATTACAATATTAAACTGGCTTTTATATTTGGACAAAAACTTTTGGAAGATGCTGCCAAACAAACTCCAGCTGAAAGTACTCAAAAACCCAATAAAAGCTAGAAAAATCGCAAATAATAACAGAACTAGCTGTGAATCATGATATGGCAGAATAAACGTGGCGATAACCGTTATACCGTACAAAATCCCCTTTGGATTAATAAACTGCAAAAGCATACCTGCCAAAAAGCTGTTATTCTTATCCTCTTCTTTCTCCTGTCCTCCATCCTTGCTAAAGGCGATTTTGTAGGCAAGATATAACATATAAACCGCACCAAGGATTGTCATTCCAAACTCGATTTTGGGCATAAAGCTATTAAGAATTAAGTTAAAGTAGCTGCATAAGAGCATAATGATAAAAAAGCCGGCACTAACACCAATGCAAAATCCAATTGTTTTTCTCAGTCCGTATTTATTAGCAAAGGCCATCGCCATAATATTATTAGGTCCTGGTGTAAAACTGGTTACTGTCACATACAGCAAAAACGATAACAACGGCATACTGCTTTCCTCCTTCACATGTATGTTATAATGTCCATAACGGACAATATAACGATATACAACTTATTGTACAATACGGTCGTTATATTGTACATATGACAGGAGTGTTTTTATGGAGGAAATTCAGCTTATTTTAGCAAAAAATCTGAAAATGATAAGGGAAAAGAAAAAGTTAAGCTTAGAAAAAACAGCGGAATTGACTGGAGTAAGTAAAACGATGATTGGCCAAATAGAAAGAGGCGAATCTAGTCCTACGCTCAATACGATTTGGAAAATGGCGAATGGCTTAAAAATCTCTTTTACTTCACTCATCCAACACCAACAGCCAGAGGCAAAGATCGTCAAAAGAAACGAAATAAAAGCCTTATCAGAGGACAATGGAAAATATATTGTTTATCCTTACTTTCCATTTGAAGAGGATAAACGCTTTGAGATTTATACAGTGGAAATCGAACAAGGTGGATTTTTAAGCGCAGAAGCACATCAGGAAGGTACAATTGAGTTTATCACAGTTTTTGACGGAGAGCTTTGTGTGCAGGTTAATGACATAAACTATGCAGTTAACGCTGGTGATTCGATTAAATTTAAGGCAGACAAACCGCATACGTACCATAATCCCGGCGAAAGGCTTACAAGACTTAGCATGACAATTTATTATCCTGAGTAACAGGACATCTCCTTTTATTGGAGATGTTTTTTTGTTTTTTTCAAAATCCATACTTGTCCTACTACAGGCAACCATGTCAATTTTCCGTTCTTGAATAAGATAATAATTGAATAACGAAAGGAGGATTTCTAATGAGTAAAGTATGGCATCCAGGTGATGGAGACAACAATCAGCGTAATACTTCTAAATCCCGCTCTGGCGACAGTAACAGCCGTTCTAAAGCAAATGTCGATTTTGAAAGTGATAATCGTCTTAAATCAAACACAGATGTAGACAATGACAACGATTTAAAAAACATCGACAAGAATACGAATGTTGCTAAAGTAGACTGTTCAGGAAATGCAAAGATTGATCTTTGTATTGATGTTGCATCTGATTCTAAGGCTCGTGTTCGTTCTCGTTCGAAAGCGAACGCTGATTCTGATCAAGATCAGGATAACGATCAAGATAACAACCAAGATCAAGATTAATAATTGTGAGACGAGAATGGATAAGCCCATTCTCGTTCTTTCGCAGTAAAGGAGGGAAACTTCATGTATCCGAACCGCCGGCCAAGACCTAGGGAAAACACGAATTACGAGTTTCGCAATAACGGTAACACAGAGCTTGATGCCAATGCGGCACAGATTGGGGAAAGCGGCAACTCCGATGTGGACGTTTATGTTAATGTCGAAGTTAATACAAACCCGATTGCTTATGCCATGCTTTGCTCCTTATTGGCAACAAAGCAAATAACAAGATCCGAATTCGATGAAGCAATCAGAAATTTAGAAAGACTTATGAGAGACACAAACAGCAGCAATCAGACTGTGGGAAGACTGCCAGGTCCTCCGCCAAGAAAACGATGACGAATAGTTAATAAAAAAGAATTAACTTATTTTATACAATCGTTAATTCTTTTTTATTTGCTTTCATCTGCAATGCATTGCCTTAATTTCGGAATGATTTTTTTATAATTTATATAGAAATCATCAATCGAAAGAATCGCAAAGTTACGGTAAAAAACTGACCCACCAAGGAGACACTGATCATATATCAATTTGATATCGAGCCTTTCTGAAGCAGTTGTATCAGGAAAACTAGTCAATTCACTGTATAATTGATCAAGCTTATTATAAACAGAACTTTCAATAGAAAAACCTCCCGCCATACTTTCCCACCATACTTTAAAGGAGTCGTAAATAGTTGTATATGCCTCTTCATTATCCTTACTCGCCCCGATAAACAGTCTGTCGTAAAACATATCTTTATGGCATACAAAAAGTTCAGAATCTATCGCAGAACCCTCAATCATTTTTTCTGTTAGTTCCTCCCATAATTCTTTAAAATGCTGTGCAAAGTCTTCATGAAAGATAACATTTGGCTTTATGTATGGAAACTTCCGATATTCTGCGTTTTCTTGTTGAAGATATATATTCTGTAGATAAATCATAAAGTTCAACGTATGACTTGGCTCTAAGGCGATGAGAAATGAACGCTTCATTTGATTATCCCCCAACCGTATAATTAAAGCTAATACTCTCGTTTTTTCCCTTTTTTAACATCCTCCCAATCCACCTCAATATTTTCTCTAACCTTTTTCAATAGGTCATAAAGAAGCTCTGTTTCCTGTTCAGTAAGCCCGGCAAGTGCAGATTTGTCTGAGTAGTCGCTCTCCCTTTTTAATAAAGGATAAACATTTTCTCCCTTAGTAGTTGGAAACAGCTTCTTGATTTTTTTATTTGTTTCATCCTGTCTTTTTTCGATAAAGCCATTTATTTCAAGCTTTTTAATGGCTCTAGCTGCAGTAGTCCGGTCGACCTTAATCATTTCTGCGAGCTTTTCTTGAATGATTCCTGGGTTTTCATATATGCGGACAAGGTACAAATATTGTCCCTTCGTTAAATCATATTCTTTAAATTCGATATTGCTGATAGAGTCAAGTGCTCTAGCAATCATGCCTACCTCACGCAGAATTTCCTTCATTAAAAATAAAACCTCCAATTATTGTTGTATTTACAACAATAAACTTTTCCTATAAACTGTTTAAAGATGATAATTAAATTATGACTTGTTTCTTCTAATAAATCCAGAAAGGACTGAAATAGTAAATGGAAGCAAAAAAAATCACATCAATGGATGAACTTGAGCAGGCGTTACATATAAGACGAAAGGTGTTTGTCGAGGAGCAGGGTGTCCCATTAGAAGACGAGTACGATGAATTTGATAAGCTTGATGGCAACTGTGATCATATCCTTGTCTATTATAAAGGCGAGCCAGTTGGGACTGGACGAGTGAGATCTGTTGAGGGCTTGGGTAAACTAGAAAGAATCTGTATTTTGCAGGATTACCGTAAATTCGGCCTTGGTAAAGTTATTATTGCAAAGCTTGAAGAGCTTGCCGCAGACCGAAAAGACAAAAAGGTGAAGCTCCACGGCCAAACACAGGCAGAAGGCTTCTATCATAAGCTCGGCTATGAGACTTCTTCAGATGTATTTATGGAAGATGGCATCCCTCATGTGCTGATGACAAAAAGTATCTAAAAAAACACCCCATAAATATTAGAATCCATTCTAATATTTATGGGGCTGCTTATAAAAAAATCAGCAGTCAGAATTCAGTTCATATTTAATAGCCTTCACTTCTGCCTTACCATTTTGTGCAAAAAATCGAATGTCCTGGCTGTTTGCATCAGGGAAAATTCTTGCTGTGAACACTTCCTCTCCGTCGTTGACAAACACTTCAACAGATGACACATCAACAAAAATCTGCAATTGAATGGTTTCTGACTGCATTGGCCATTCTCGAACAGTCCCATACTGTATCCCAGCAAGCTCTCCCGACTCACTTCTGTCTAAAACCACCTTTTTCGCAAGAGTATCGTACTTAAGGATTGTTTTGTTCTTATCCCCTGCTCGCAGCTCAACACCGAATTGTTCTGCCGTGAAACTTGAAAACTCTACTGATAATTCATAAACCGCTCCTGCAAATGCTTCGACCTGCTTCGTCTCGTTCTCTATCAAAAAGTTAGCATCCGTTTTCTTCCCTCTAAGACTCTCCAGTTCCTGCACTGGTAATTGCCGTAACTTCCCATTCCTTACAGTCAATTCACGGGGAAGTGACAAGCAATGAGCCCAGCCATTCTTATCTGTTGGGTATTCTATTTCAGGCAGCCCCATCCATCCGACTAGTATTCTTCTGCCATCAGGAGCCTCCATTGTTTGTGGTGCATAAAAATCAAATCCTCTGTCCAGCTCTTGAAAACCGTTATGAACAAGGTTTCTTTCTTGTATATTCAGCTTATCTCCTAGAACATAGCCTGATTGATAAATATTTTGATAGCTGTCTCCCTCTGCCGGTATACCTTGCGGGCAAAACAGCAGTATCCCATGTTCATCTACTTCAAAATAATCTGGGCATTCCCACATATATCCGAAATCCTCAAAACCTATATTCAATTCACCTTCCAAGCTCCATTCCGTCAAATCACTAGAACGATAGAGTACAATTGTTCCTGTTTCATTTGAACGCTGTGCTCCGATAACCGCGAAAAAGGCAGATCCATTCTTCCAAACTTTAGGATCTCGGTAATGATCGGTATACCCTTCAGGTACATTCGCTATTACCGGTATTTCGTGCTTTTGAATTTGCCCCTTCTCATTCATGACAGCAAGACATTGGTAAGGCGTTCTGTTCCAGCTCTCGTTTCGGCTGTTGCCCGTATACATAAAGTATAATTGTCCTTCATGCTCGATTCCGCTGCCAGAGTAAACTCCATGGCTGTCAAATTCATTTGTTGGCTCAAGCGCCACACCGACATTTTCCCAATGAACAAGATCCTTTGATTTTGTATGATACCAATTCTTTAATCCATGGACAGGACCAAGGGGAAACCATTGGTAAAACAAATGATATTCGCCGTTATAATAGGCAAAGCCATTCGGATCATTAAGCAGCCCTGTTACAGGCTGAATATGAAAGGATTGTCTCCATGAGCATTGATTCACCATAGTTACAAGCTGCTTCTGTTCTGCCTCCAATGCATCCTCCCATCTTCGATACCTTTGTTCTCTGTTCCATTCCATGCTGATTCACTCCCTAAAAAAACAAAGGAGAAAAACTTCTCCCCTTTATTTATCCATATTTTATGCCACTACGCCTTCTTTTTTTATAGTTGCTTCCTTTTTAGCTGCTCTTTTCGCTAATACAATCGTCACAGTGAAGGCAACTGCAAATGCGACTGCCATTCCGATAATATATGGCACAATCTTATCTGGACGAATTGAAATGATTCCAGGCAATCCGGCAGCACCTAATGCGACAGCTTTTACTTTAAACAATGTGACAAAACCAGAGCCGACTGCTGAACCAACAATAGCCCCGATAAATGGATATCTCAGTTTAAGATTTACACCGAACATCGCTGGCTCTGTAATACCAAGCAATGCAGAAATACCTGCTGCAGAGGCAGTTCCTTTCACCTTTGCATCTTTTGTTAGCTTCAATACTGCAAGTGTTGCAGCACCTTGCGCTATATTAGACATTGTTGCGATGGCAAACAAGAAGGAGCCTCCTGTTTTGGCGATGTCTGCAAGCAATTGTGTTTCCACTGCGATAAAGCTGTGATGCATGCCTGTTATAACAATTGGTGCGTACAAAAGGCCAAAAATTAAACCGCCGATAACTCCTGTTGTGTCATACATCCATACAATGCCATCTGTCAATAAATTTCCTGCTGACCTTGTAAGCGGGCCAACTATAGTAAATGTCAATAAACCAGTTATAAAAATAGATAAGAGCGGTGTCAACAAATTATCTAATGCTGAAGGTACGATTCTTCTAAGAAATGTTTCAATCTTCGCCAAAATAAATGATGCAGCAAGCACAGGCAGCACAGTTCCTTGATAGGCCACCTTCTCAATTTCTAAACCAAATATGTTCCACACAGGAACTTCGTTTTTAAGCATTGCATCTGCATAATTATAGCCATTCAGCAAATCCGGGTGCACCATAAGCATTCCCAGTGCTGCCCCAAGATATGGATTCCCCCCAAACCGCTGTGTGGCAGAAAAACCAATTAAGATTGGCAAAAATACAAAGGCAGCGTTTGCAAAAGTATTAATAAGCGCAGCTAAATCTGCCATATTCGGATAAGCATCCACTAATGATTTTCCATCGATAAATAAATCCTGTGCTGTCAAAACATTGTTGAGTCCCATTAATAAACCGCCAGCAACAATTGCAGGTATGATCGGCACAAAGATATCTGACAGCATTTTTACAAATTGTTGGATTGGATTAAGCTTTTTTGCGCCTGCTTCTTTAACTTCCTTTGTCGACATTTCCGATAAGCCAGTCATCGAGGCAAAATGCTTATACACCTCATTTACAGTTCCTGATCCCAAAATAATTTGATATTGGCCTCCTGTTGAAAATGTCCCTTTGACCACATCCATATTATCAAGCGTTCCTTGATCGATTGCTGATTCATCATTCAGCACTAATCGGAGCCGTGTTGCACAGTGTGCTGCTGCAGACACATTGTCTTTACCGCCAATTGCTGTCAGTATCTCTTCTGCAATTTTTTTATGGTTCATCATTCGTTCCTCCCTATTATACATTCATTTATAGAACCGGTTCCAAACTCAATTAAAAACAAAAACCGATTTAGGAACCGGTTCCAATTTAAAGTTAAAAAAATAATTCTACTGAAACCAACTTAATCTTAAGATTGGAATCGGTTTCACTAGAATTATAATTCATCTCACTTGACGGTGTCAACGCTTTCTCTTTTAATTATCTCAAAATTCATGGTTGTCAATTTTTCCACCGACCGTTCTTGAATGAGCTCGACCATATTTACTGCCGCTTTTTTGCCTGCTTCTTTATAATGAAATTTCGCTGTTGTAATGCCGGGATGGATTGCTTCTGTCACATCATAACCGCCAAATCCTGTAACTGACACATCTCTTGGGATAGATAAGCCTTGTTTGTAGGCTGCCTTTAAAACACCAATCGCAATATTATCTGTCGCACAAACGATAATGGAATGCTTACGGGATTCCATTATTTTCATTGCAGCAGCTTGGGCCGCAGGAATATTAAATTCTGTTTCAAAATAACTGACATCAATATCCCCCCTTGCCTCCAATGCTTTTCGGAAACCTGTTTTCCGTTTAATGCCAACAGCAATATCCTGTTCCGTAACACCAAGAAAGGCAATTTTTCGGTGCCCCTTCTCAAGCACATATTGTCCTATCGCCAAACCAGCATGATAATCATCATGAATAACACTATGAATCTCTTCATGCTCCTGACCGATCAGCAAAACAGGAATATTAATTTCGGAAAATGCCTTCAGATGCCTGTCTGTTATCACAGTAGCAAGGAGAATAATGCCCGCCATCTTCTGTTTTGCCAAGCTGTAAATACTCTCAATTTCCCTGTCTAAATCCTGGCTTGTATTGGAAATCAGCATTTGATAATTCCATTCCTTCAACTGCTCATCAATTCCGATTAACGTTTGTGAAGAAGCATAGGAATCCAGTCTCGGAACAATCGTGCCGATAATATTCGTCTTTTTTGCTTTTAAGCTTTGCGCAAATGGATTTGGCGTATATCCAGTATCTTGAATTGCCTTTTCAATCTTCTTCTTCGTTGCTTCACCGACAGAGCCGCCGTTTAGGTAGCGTGAAACGGTACTTTTGGCGACACCAGCGATTTTAGCAATATCCGCAATGGTCCGAATCATTTTTACCAACCTCATATATGTATTTATAACTATATTATAGCCTACTAACTCCTAGTTAAGATACTAGAGCTGTTTCTCAGATTGTGCTCGATTAATGTTTTTCTGAACTGTTCGTTAAGGAGTCTCGCAGTCTTTTCACATCACTAACAGGCGGAAAACCAAACATTCGGCTGTATTCCCTGCTGAATTGAGACGGACTTTCGTAGCCAACTTGGAAAGCTGCCTCTGCTGCTTCAATCGGCTCTGACAATAATAGCTTTCTCGCCTCCTGCAGCCTTATCTTTTTTTGATACTTCAACGGGCTCAGTGAGGTCACTTGTTTAAAATAATGATGAAAGGAGGAAACGCTCATCTTGGCCATTTTTGCAAGTACATCTACTCGCAGCGGCTGGGCAAACTCCTCATTAATTGTTTGGATAACCTCCTTGATTGCCTGTGCTTGGCTTCCCATTACAGCGAACTCCCTCATTTGTTCACCATCCTCGTTTTGCCAAATTCGATAAAGAATTTCCTTTTTATAAAGCGGCGCAAGTGCCGGAATATCTTGTGGTGTATCAAGTAAACTAATCAGTCTTATGACAGCATCCAAAATATTTGACGTTGTTTCGTTGACCATAATCGCTCTTTGGGCAGGAGCGGAGTGATCCTGCTTCACCTTAATAACATCAAGAATCTCTTCTGTTGTAAAGCGCAGCTTGACACCTAAGTATGGTCTGTCCTCTGTAGCCTTGATGATTTTTCCCGTTATTGGCAAATGAACAGAGGCAATAAGATAGTGATTCGGGTCATAATGAAAAATATCGTCACCAACCATCACGATTTTTGAGCCTTGGGCAATAAAGCAGACAGATGGTTCAAATAAGGAATGGAGTGGCTCTGATAAAGATGAAGACCGGATAAAACTTAATTTATCAATCTCCGTATCAATCGTTCCATCCGTATTTGTATATCTGTCGATTAATTTCACAAGCTGCTGCTGCCTGTCCTTCATGTCATTCACCGCCTTTTTTATCATTTTAACGTTTATTTGGAGAAATAGGCAAAAATAACAGATGAATCTGCTACCTAGTTCAAATTCAGGTTATTTATAATGTAAAGAAAATATAAGTTTTGGAGGAATTAATGATGACAAGCTTACAAGATAAAGTTGCAATCATAACAGGTGCATCAAGAGGAATCGGTGCACAAAGTGCTAAAAGGCTTGCAGAATTAGGAGCGAAGGTAGTCGTCAATTATGCCAACAGTCCTCAAGCTGCCGACGAGGTTGTTGCAGGCATTGTTGAGAACGGCGGCCACGCAATTGCTGTCAAAGCAGATGTAAGTAAATTAAAGGAAATGGAGCAGTTATTTGAAAGGACAATCAGCCATTTCGGTAAAGTCGATATCCTTGTAAACAACGCAGGTATCATGCATACCGTTCCAATAAGCGAAGTAACAGAGGAACAATTTGACCAGCATTTTGCCATTAATGTGAAAGGAACCTATTTCGCCTGTCAACAAGCCTTCAAACATATGGAAGCAAACGGTCGCATTGTCAATTTCTCCACATCGGTTGCAGGAGTGATGTTCCCAGCATACAGCCTCTATGCCGCTACTAAAGGTGCAGTTGAACAAATCAGCAGACAATTGGCAAGGGAATTTGGACAAAAGAATATTACCATCAATACCCTTGCTCCAGGTCCGACAACAACAGAACTGTTCCTAGAAGGCAAAGGTCCTGAACAAATAGAAGGATTAAAACGAAATAATGCCTTTGGAAGATTAGGCGAAACAGAAGATATCGCCGATACATTAGCCTTCTTAGTGAGTGAAGAGTCTCGCTGGATAACAGGCCAAACAATTCGGGTTAATGGCGGGATGATTTAATAGTAGGAAGAAAAAGAGGATGTGGCTGGGACATAAGTATATGAATCAGTATAAAAACCGAACTATCCATTCTAATTTCGATTGGATAATTCAGATTCTTGTTTTTGTTTTTTAAAATACAAGAATTAGAAATTTTAGTGGAATGGAGCGGTGGCCACTCGACTCCTGCGGGAAATAGAGGACGCTTTAGACCCCGCAGGCGAAGACGAGCGCGCAATGAAACGAACTAATTTTAACTCCAAATTCTATTTTGTCACAAGCTTCATTATTCAAATATGGATGTAATTTTATTCATGTTTAGAAAGGTTATCTTTTGTTTTGTCCCAGCCTCGTCTTTTCTTTGTTTGGACCGAAATACCCTCTAATTGAAAACCATTATCAATTATGTTAGATTTATAATAAAATAACCTAACATAGGGAGTGTCTTAAGATGTATTACGCCGCAACATACTTTACAGACAAAAAAGAGGATAAGCAGATTATCAGTCAATTCCTTACTTATTTCCAACTACACAATAACAAATTCTCTTTTTATAGAATGTATCGCAAGAAACTAACCTTTTCTACCATAGATAAAACCCAAATGTGGAATATCCTCATCCTTCTTAAGACAGAGGAAGAAAAACATTACGACCATTTCAAGCAAGCTTTTAACGATCATAAAAGACAGTTAGTGAGACAAGAAACAATGCTTCCAACCCCTGGCTCCTTCTTCCCTTCCGACGAAAAAAACGGCAATATTCAGATTGTTGAATACGTTAACGTACAACAAGAGTATCTCTCAGAATTCAAAAATATTATGATTAATAACAATGGTCCTGCTATGGAGCATATCCTCCACACAAAGAAGTGGTGCAAGGAGTTTATCGCACTCGAAACAGCAGACGTTTTGTACCACAAAGCTGATTTTCCTGAGTGGAATCAAATCCACCTTATCGCAATGCGTCCAACTGGCGTATTCCACTTTAAAAAGGATTTCAACGAAGGATTAGTGAAAGTAAATGCCCCTAATTTCGCTGATAACTTTGAACGACTAAGCCAAATCCGTCAATTCACTTCAAAGGTAAGTGCTTCGCGGGAAATATAAAGCAAAAATGGCTTCTCTACATTGAACAATTGAAAAAGTCCTGCTTATCCGTCTTAGAATTATCTCTAAACAACCATTAAGTGCTATAATTTAGTAAATTACTATTTTCATTTCTACAGAATAACAGGAGTTTTTGTATGAATGTAAAAAATGAACTTTTAACTAATTTACATAGAGAAGTGCTTCATGGGATTTACTTTGACTATAACGATACTAGCAGTAAATTTATAGACCTCATCACTATAATGGGCAGTCTTTTTGTCTTTGAGACTGATATAATAAAAGAAAAAAAAGACCTCGACATGTCAATACCAGTCTTTGATGTAGCTTTTTGGAACAAGGAAAAGGATACAGTAGAGGCGCTTTTTGAATGGATTACAGACAAACCAGTACCTGTGCAATTCACAGTGATCAGTCCGCTCGATAACGACGATGCCTTTCTGTCATTGCCTGCAAACCAAGACGTGGCCTTGTTTTATGATGACATCGAATCAATAGCTGGATTAACCACGGACCAGTCCATGTTTGATTACATTCGCGTTATCAACAAGGATAATGAAAAGCAGAAACAACAAAAATTAGCAGCGTTTTTACGGAAATCTGTTGCAGATTCTAGTGAAATTCTCGATGCACCTATGAAACTACTCAATAAAAGAAAAACCACTCCTGCAGCTATTTTATTCGTACTAGCAATTGCTGCTGCAAAGTCATATTTTAATGGCGGGTCAAAAGTATTCTATTATCGAAGCAAACAAATAAATATAGACTATCTAAACAAACCATCTCTTTTGCCTAAGACAGCCCACCCGAAAACATATCAAATAATGAATAACCTTTATAAAAGCACATCAGTCGATATGAAAATTGAGACGCCATTCCTGCAAAAAAGCCGAGCAGAAATCATTAAGGAACTGCCAAAAGAATATAAACAGCAAATTAAAAATACAAATGACTGTGTAAGAATGAAGAGAAGAATAGACAAGGATACGGTTACCCCTTGTGGAATATGCATGGCTTGCCTTCAGAGAAAGATAGCATTAACTGCTGCTGAAAGTGAAGTATATGATGGATTTTATCAGTATGACTACGGACAAAAAATAGCCGAAATCACAAATGAACAAGATCAACAGATTTATACAGAAACACTAGACCTAATGCAAGCCCTCTATGAGCAGGTAAAAACCAATCAATTATTCACAGAGGAAGAGCAGCATACAGCTAGTGAGTTTATTAGGTCGTTTGACGTTTTTCTTAGTAAATATTCACCATTTTGAGAATGACAAAGATGATATACTATTTAAGGGTATTGCTAGTGGCAATACCCTTTTTGCTAATCAATCAATGTTGTACTTTAATTAGAAAAAACTTACGTCGATACTATCCGAAGGAGTTGCGTTATCTGTTTTTTAAAGAAGACAAAGATTTCGACAGACCTAGTTTAAACATCGCATGTTATTCAACCTTTGTATATTGGGCATTGCTTTTATTTATTAATGTAATTTTTAGAAACAAATGGAAAAAGTACAATAAGTTCCTTGTTCATACTTTTATCCGGTGTAATGCTGTTGTTTATTAGTGAAAAAGTAGCTAAACTTATTAGAAAAAGGAAGATTCAATAAGTCTCGGAAACCTTCAACCTCTCCTAAATAAATAAAACTGCCGACAAACTTAAAAACACTAAGCTTGTCAGGCAGTCTCTCTGAATGTCTGCAGTCATTCTCTATTTCATATACCCCTCAACCAATGCAAAGCAGCGTTCTTCCGTAAGATCTGCTAGCACAGTTACATATTCCAATTGCTCCATTGTTCCGCCTTCATATTTAAGAGAGGCCTCTTTTGCCTTACTATCGCGGTTTTTAATCCATTCGCGCTGCTCTTGTTTTAGCTGCTCCATTTCTTCAGAGGAAAGCTGTTTCTGCAGAACTCCATAAATCTCATTTAATAAATCATCCCAAGCGTCATATCTCTCCCCTTCCACCTTTTTCATTGCATATGTGGTATCATTTTCGGGATTTTTTCGTAGTTCATCCATTTCTTTTTTCTTAGCATTTAATTTGGTAAGATACTCTTCCTTCTGGCTCACTGTTTCGTCATTACTCCCTGAATCTTCTTCGCTTTCGGTTCCATTAGTATTGGTTGTGTTGGCAGTTGCTGCTGGCTCTGTATTAGCATTCTCTTCGTTTGCTGTTTGCGGATTACTGTTGTTTGCTGGATCGTTAGTTGCTGAACTACTTGATTCTGTGGCTGAGTTATTACATGCAGCAAGTAGCAGTACAATTATAAGAGGAACCATTCTCTTGGCTATTTTCATAATCTAGTCCTCCCTTTTGCGAAAGTAAATTATGTTTTATTTTTCCCCAAACCTTTTATACAATTACAGAGGTTGTCCAACGATACGGTTGTTCATCAACTAAAATTATATGTGTTCTATATTCATTTTCCCTGTAAATTCCATAATAAACAAGCTGCCATTAATGGCAGCTTGTTTATTATGGAATTTATTATTTTTTAATATATGGTATGCATTTTGATTCGACCGACTATTTAAACCACTTTGAGTGCCGGTTCTAGCAGTACTGCCTGCCGTTTTCCCAAAGCATAACATTTTCAACACCCTATAATCTTTAACGTCTTTTCTCCCCAATAATCACAACGTCTGAGTCAAAGCTATGCATATTAATTGTCGTGATATTATCTTCAAAAGCTACACTTGCTTCACCAAATCGTCTATACTCTAAATCAATGATCGTAAAATCGTAGTCTTCAAGCAGTGTATTTAATTTCAAGGTAGTATTAACAGGCAGGTAAAAAGCAATTCTACCGTCATCCTTGGTGCTAGCTACTCTTATCTCCTCGGTATTTTTCATGACAATTTTTAATGGCTGTAAGTCGTTGAGATTAAATAAGCGAAAGATTTTTTTGGCAAAAGCATAATCCCAAGCACCTTCAAACTTTACGGCATCTCGCCAATCGTATGGCTTGTCAAACACCTCACCAACTAGACCAAAGCCCTTTTCTTGCTTATGCCAGCTCCAGATTCCATGAGCTCCATAGGTGATACCTGCCTCTGCACCTGACAATAAACTTTGCCAAGCAGCCTTTCTAACATCAAATCTACTAAAACGGCCATATATATTTCTGCTATAGCCCATTTGTTCATAACATGGCTCTGAATTAAGAGCCGGCCGTTTAACTGGCTTATTGCTGAATTCTTCTGCAAGCGTATAAGATGTATGTTGAAATTGTATATTATGACCAGATTGGAACATATAGAAATCCAGCTTGTCACTGTACAGCAGTTCATCAGGAATTTCGGTTAATCTTCCTCTTATATGTAATGTTGTTAAACATTGTGGACTTAGTTGTTTAATTATAGTTAACGCAAGTGAATAGTAGCTAGTTGTTATATCTGTTGGAAAGTCTGTATCTCCACTTACTAAATAAATGGGATTGTATTTCGAGAATATGCCGTCAACATATTTCACATAATCCTCTACCAATTCAAAAGGCATATTATTGATATTACTAATCTCCGAACCCCATGTTTCAGGCACATAGTTACACCACAGCAGGACAAGTGCAGGGACAAATCCTTTTTCCACTGCCATTGCCACCATTTTTTCTGCACGTTCAAAGTAAGCATCATTTCTTTTATTAAAATCGAATGAGCCATCTTCCTTGTATGCAAATGGCTTCATGTTAACATCTGTGTCACTGGCATCCCATTGTTGAAGGATATTAATTTGGAGTACATTAAAGCCTTGTGTTTTTCGATAGTTAAGATAATCATTCCATTCCTCTAACGTAGCATTCGTAAAAGCACTCCAAACAGTATCTGCCAGGTAAAAAAACCGTTCACCTTTTTCAGTTTCAAGGTATTGTTTATTTTCTGCTACTCTTAACTCTATCATTTATTTTCCCTCCCAGGTTATACGGAAGAGAGAAAGTAGTGCTTGATTCTACTTTCTCTGCTGTCCAAAATATTTATCCCATCGCTTAGAGATTCGAACTCGCTTTTGCCGTAGTTGTTGCTTTTGTTGAACTTACTTTATTAGAAAATCCGAAAAGAAATGTTAACAGAAACGCGGTAATCAATGCAGCAATTAACGAAATGGTAAAACCATAAAATTCCCAGCTAATGCCGTCTGGATTTATAAACATCGGGATACCAAAAATACCGCCTGATGCAAATCCGCCATACATCTTTGCATTAAAGAATCCCGCAATTGCTCCGCCGACACCACCACCAACACAGGCAAAAATAAATGGCTTTTTCAGTGGTAGGTTAACACCATATATGGCAGGCTCAGTAATTCCGAGGAAGCCTGAAATAGTAGCTGTCGTTGATAGCGATTTCATTTTTGTTTCTCTTATTCTTAATGAAACAGCTAAAGCTGCTCCTGTTTGGGCAAATACTGTACAATACAGCAATGCATTAATAGGATCATACCCTAGTGTTGTAATATTATTAATGAAAATCGCAATAAACGCCCAGTGCAAACCAAACATAACGGCAACTTGCCAAATTCCTGCTAGAAGCAATCCTGCAACAAGTGGACTTAATGAATAAACAGACATAGCACCTTTAGCTAGTAATTCACTTGCATATACAGAAATCGGGCCGATTACAATAAAGGATAATGGAACAATTATAACGGTAATGAATAATGGAACAAAAATCAATTGTAATGATTTAGGAATAACTTTCAAAAGAACCTTTTCTAATTTAGCTGTTAAAAACGATGCTAGAATGATTGGGATAACGGATTGTGTATAATTCATCAGGATAACTGGAATCTGCAGAAAGCTTAACTGCTCCCCAGCATTATAAATTTCGATCATAGTAGGATATACAAGCGCCGCACCGATTGTAGCTGTTATATAAACATTTGTTTTAAATACTTTACCTGCTGAGAACCCTAAGAGAATTGGCATAAAGTAGAAGAATGCATCAGATGCTGCATATAAAATCTTATACACGCCCATTTCTTCATTTACCCAGCCAACTACTGTTAATGCTACTAAGAAGCCCTTTAGTATCCCGGCAGCAGCCATTGCACCCATAACGGGCATAAAGATTCCAGAGATTAAAGATACAAACTTGCTGAATATCGTATTCTTTTCCGTTGATTCTTCTTTATTCTCATCTGCTTGAGGAGCTTCTCCCCCAATCAATTTTATTACTTCAGCAAAGACACTGCTAACATGCTCTCCAATTACTACTTGGTATTGACCACCACTTTTGATAACTGTCATAACGCCTTCTAGTTCTTTTAATACCTCTGTATTCGCAATCGATTGATCCTTCAGCTTAAACCTTAGCCGTGTTACACAGTGGATGACACTATTAATATTTTCTTTGCCCCCCACTTCTTGAACGATTTTCTTGGCAAGTTTTTCATAACTCATCCTATTTCCCCCCCACTAAATATCTTACAACTAGAATAAGTGCACAATTATCATGGTGGCTTACCCACGCTATTGATTGCGGAAGAATCTCACCTCCTTAACTGGATTTAAAGCGCATACAAAAGGGTGCTTTCAAAGACTGCAATAGCTAGTTTAATTAGCCTATAGCTGAGTAAACGGCTCTCTTCCATTCTAAATAAAACTGTTCTCTTGCTTCTATCTTCATTTTTGGTTCAAACATACGTTTCTCCGTATGTAATGCTGAAATCTCTTCAGATGTCCAAAAGCCTGACCCAAGCCCGCCTAAATAAACAGAACCAAGTGCAGATAACTCAGAGATTGTCGACACCATAATCTTTATTCCAAGAATATCGGCTAAAAACTGCATTAAAAATTGATTTGTTGTTGCCCCACCATCAACTCGCAACTCTTTTACAACGACATTTGTTTCCTTTTCGATAAGCTGCAGAACATCTTTTACTTGATATACGATGCTTTCTAAGCCAGCTCTTACAATATGAGCTTTTTTCGTATTTCTGCTCATCCCTGTTATACTAGCCCTGATATCTGGTTTCCAATACGGTGCACCTAAGCCAACAAATGCAGGCACTAAATAAACCCCATCATTATCATCAAGCATATGTGCCAACTGCTCTGCCTCAGCAAAGGTTGCAAATAATGTTAAGTCATCCTTCATCCATCGGATAATATCGCCTGTAGTGTTAATAATTCCTTCCAAAGCATAATGAACCTTGCCATTACAGCCCCAAGCTACAGAAGTAACTAACCCTTCCTTCGCCTCCACACATTCCTTGGTGTATACCATTACAGATGTCCCGGTCCCAAAGGTTGCTTTCGCGATTTCCTTATCAAAGCATTGTTGGGCATATAAAGCTGCCTGTGAGTCACCGATTACCCCTGATATTGGCAGTTTATTTATGAAAGATTCGCTGTCTTCAACGATTCCAAAGATTTCATCCGAATATTTAACTTCAGGGAGCATTGTTTTTGGGATATTAAAAATCTTAAGCAGCTCTTCATCCCAGCTTAAAGAGTAAATATTGAACAAAAGGGTTCTACTGGCATTTGTAACATCTGTTGCGTGAACCTTGCCATTTGTTAGCTTCCAAATTAACCAACTGTCAATTGTTCCGAGTAACAAATCTCCCTGTTCCGCTCTTTCTCTTACACCTGAAACATTATCTAAAATCCATTTCGCCTTCGTTGCAGAGAAATACGGATCAATTTTAAGACCGGTCTTTGCATGAACCGCTTCCTCATATCCCTGTGCTTTCAAGTTCGTACAAATGGAAGTCGTTCTTCTACACTGCCAAACAATCGCATTATAGACTGGCTCACCTGTCCGTTTATCCCAGATAACAATAGTCTCCCGTTGGTTCGTAATTGTAAGGGTATTCATTTTCAGTAATAACGACGGATGTTTCACGCCGATTTTATTGATTACTTTCTTAACATTTTCGTAAATCTCAACCGGGTCATGCTCGACCCAACCCGATTGAGGATAAATTTGCTTATGAACAACTGTTTGCTTTTCAACAATTTGACCTTGATGATTAATAAGCAGTGCTTTTGTTCCAGAAGTACTTTGATCTATCGCAAGGATATAACGATTACTCATAGCAATCTCCCCCTAGTAACCAAGCATTTCTTTGGCAATGCGTGCAACATTGTCAGCACTTAATCCATAATGTTGAAAAACTTCCTTCGTATTCCCTGCGACTGCTGGTTCATCTGGAATTCCGAGGATTTTTACTGGCACTGGACAGGATTGTGATGTAACCTCTGAAACAGCTGAACCTAAACCACCAAAAACACTATGTTCTTCAATCGTAATAATACGGCCTGTTTCTTTAGCTGCTTGAATAATTGCTGCTTCATCTAATGGCTTTATTGTGTGCATATTAATTACTCGGCAGCTGATGCCGTCTGCTTTCAATTCATACGCAGTATCAAGGGCAACACGTACCGTTTCCCCAGTAGCAATAATCGTTAAGTCATTGCCTTCATGCATGATGACTGCCTTCCCAATCTGGAAATCATAATCAGCATTTAAATACGAATCTTCGACTGGATTTCTGCCAATTCTCATATAAACTGGCGTTTCATAATCTACTAATGCCTCAATCATTTTTTTTGTTTCATGACGATCTGCAGGCATCATTACATGTAAATCTGGAATCGCCCTAGTTACAGCTAAATCCTGAACAGAATGATGAGACATGCCAAGGGCTCCATAGCTGACACCTCCACTTATTCCAATTAGTTTTACATTCGTTTTGGAATAGGCAATGTCCACTTTAATTTGTTCAATGCTCCGCATACTAAGAAAACATGCTGGAGAAGCAACAAATGGTTTTTTTCCATAGGCAGCCAAGCCCGCCGAAATTCCAACTAAATTTTGTTCGGCGATACCTACTTCTATTAGTTGCTCAGGTAATGCATCCGCAAACGGCACCATTGATGCCGACCCTCTTGAATCACTTGTTAATACTAGAATATCTTTATTCTCTGAAGCTAACGCAAGCAATGTATCACTAACAACTGTCCTGTTGGCAATTTTATTGCCAGTATTTTTCTCAAACGCTACATTGTTCATGCTAATACCTCCAATTGCTTAGAAAGTTCCGTCATTGCCAAGTCATATTCCTCTTTAGTTGGGACATGATGATGCCAGCTAGCTACATTTTCTGCCAGTGAAATGCCCTTGCCCTTAATCGTGTTGGCAAGTATCATCGTCGGCTTCCCTTGAGATATCGGTGCTTCTGTTAATACTCTTACTAGCTCAGCTACATCGTTACCGTCAACTTCAATGACATCCCAGCCAAAGCTTTGCCATTTCTTATCAAGAGGCTCATTACTCATCACATCATCCGTACTTCCAGTGATTTGCAATCTGTTTCTATCAATAATTCCAACTAGATTATCAAGTTTATATTGTGAAGCAGACATCGCAGCTTCCCACACAGACCCTTCCGCTAATTCTCCATCTCCCATTAACGTGAAAACCCGGTAAGATTTTTTATCGAGTTTAGCAGCTAATGCCAAGCCAACAGAAATTGATAAACCATGGCCCAATGCTCCTGTATTCATTTCTACACCAGGAACTTTATTATTTGGATGACCTATTAATCGTGAGTTGAATTTAGAGAATGTCTTTAATTCTTCTTTCGGAAAGAAGCCCATATCAGCAAGAACTGCCCAGTATGATTCAACAGCGTGACCTTTACTTTGAATATAACGGTCACGGTCTTCCCATGTCGGATTTGTTGGATCAACCTTCATTACACCGTAAAAAAGCGCTGTCAAAATATCTGTATTAGATAGAGATGATCCAGTATGTCCTGTGCCTGCTTCGTACACCATATCAATTACAGACATTCTTATTTCCGTTGCTTTGCGTTTCAATTCTAAAATATTTAACATCATTTACCCTCCATTAACTCATTCATTTATGTCACTGCCACGTAACCATGCACGAATTTCCTCTACTGTCGGATCAACAGGGTCTGGAGTTAATCCTGGAATGTATTGACACGCCTCATAAATGACCGGAATAACATTTGCATGAATTCCCGTTGAATGATGGATGTATGGACCCTTAACTAATGTTTCTTCCCAAAGTGGCCAATCATTCACCTCCACCCAAACATAAGAACCTCTTGTATATGGACCTTCCATTCCTTTTGCCTTCCCTAAAAAAATGAAGTATTCTCCGTTATCACCGTCAAAACGAGCTATCGTCATTTCTCCGCCTTTAATTTCTCCTTCATGTGTTCCAGGTGCATGATCTTCAAATAAAAAGTGCTTATTTAATTGCGGCTTCTCTTCCACACTTAACGAAACTGGGAAATTACCACAATGGTATAATAGCTCTCCATTCGGATGCTCTGGATGTCTAATCGTAATATCTGCAAAGAATGTCGGTAATGTATTAAATGTTGCTGCTTGAACCATGATGGAAGTTATTGCCCCGTGGATATCCGTTTCACAAGTGACAGGTATTTGTTCATCTGTTAAAATAGCGTTCGCAAGACAAGGCATGATTCCGATAATATCCTGCAATGTTGACCAACATTGGATAGCTATTGCCGAGCTGCCTGTTTCTTCTGCAAACTGCTTCATCGCAACCTTTAATGATGCGATCCGGCGAACATCCTCATCTTTAACCGCACTCCAATCGAGTGTATCCTTGATATATTTAATTGCCTTATCAAGTTCTTCACTGCCAACCTTCTCAATTTTTAATGTCTTTTGTTTAATTTGGTCCAATGTAATCGGATATATTTGAATGCCAAATTTCTCAAGTAATTCGCCTTCATTACAGATAACAGACCAAAAGTCAGACGGTCTTGTTGAGATTTGCAGTATTCTAAGCTTCTTAAAGTGCTTTACAACATTTGCTGCACCAATGAAATTTTTAAAGCCTCTTTCAAACACTTTTGAGTCGACAGAACTGTTTGTTATGTAAGTAAATGGAACTTTAAATCTGCGCAGCACTTTTCCCGTTGCAAAAATTCCACACTGAGTATCTCTAAGTCGAGTTCCATCCACTAACGGAGCTTCATCTCGCGGTCCCCATATTAATACAGGTTTATCGACCGCTTTAGCAATTTTTGCGACAAGGTCCTCTGTTCCGAAATTACAATGTGGGAAAAAGACAGCATCTACTTTTTCGGAAATAAAGCGGTCAATAATCAGTTGCTCTTCAGCACGATTATAAAGTAAGCCCTCGTCATTAATCCCCTCTAAATCAATGATTTCAATACCTAAATTAAAGCTTTTCATTTTTTCTTTAATTAACTCTTTATATTTGTAAGCATCCTCTTTACTAAACAAAAATCTGCGCGTCGGAGCAAAACCTAACTTAAACTTTTCCATGTTATTCCCCCAAATTAACATTAACTACTAAACTTACTAAACAATAAATAAAAGTGGTAACCGCAATTAATACAGTGTTTTCTGAGTTATATCTAAGTTATTTCTTGGTATAAGATTAACACCGACACTAAAAAGAAGTCAATATGTTTATATAAATTTATTAAAAATTTTATTATTTGTAAGCGTTAATTTTTAGTTTATTTTAGTTATTTTCATGCAATAAACTTAATAAAATACTAGAATATACATCATTTTGTACTAGTTAACTAATTTGACACAACTAAACTTTTTATCTAAACTAAACGTAAAGATTTATAAAAACAGTTTAGTTTAGATAGAATGGAGGATACATATGAAGATAAATGACATTGCCCAAATTGCAGAGGTATCCAAATCAGCTGTCTCTTTAGCTTTAAATGGAAAGCCTGGTGTTAGCCACGAAACTAGACAAAAAATCATCCGGATTGCAGAGGAAAATGGCTACAACCCTAAATCCTTTTCGAAAACAAAACATTCTATCTCTAAAATATTTCGGTTTATAGCTTGTACACATACTGGAATCATCACTGAGCAATACCAGTCTCAATCTTTCTTTATGGAATTAATAAATAATATTGATCAATCTCTTTCATCAAAAGGCTATTCTTTAATTATTTCTTCAATAAATATTGATTCACTTGAACAGGAAGTAATGAATCTAGAAAAGCAACAAAGTTCATCTGGTATTTTGTTATTAGGAACAAACTTAACAGAAGAGCAGATTAAAACGGTCGCTGACTTACAGCCTAATCTAGTTGTCTTGGATACTTGTTTTGAGACATTGGATATTAACTTCATCGTCATGAATAATGTGATTGGGGGCTACCAAGCAGGGAAACACTTAGTTGAATTAGGACATAGGGAAATTGGCTATGCACAATCTACTGCAAGAATGTACAACTTTGATTCACGAAGAAGAGGATTTCAAAAAGCCATGGAAGAAAACGGCTTATATATTAAGCCTGAACATACTTTCCAAATGTCTCCGACGGACCTCTCCATTCAACATGACTTCACACAATCTATTCTCGAACTAAAAGACAATCTACCAACCGCTATTTTTTGCGAGTGTGATTATATGGCCATCAGCGTGATTAAGGCACTCAACGCACTTAATCTGCAAGTGCCGGAAGATATATCTGTGATTGGATTTGATAATATTGTAGAGTCACGAATTGTAAGTCCAGAGCTAACAACGATTCATGTCAAAAAAGATAAAATTGCTTCTCTTGCAGTGGAGAAATTAATTAGAGAGATTGATTATCAAGAAGAAGATAAAATGAAGATATTTATAGACACAGAGCTTGTGAAGAGGCGGTCCAGCTGTAAAAGACCGCAACAGCATGAATAAAATAAAAAAGCATCAATTCCTAAAGGAATTGATGCTTTATATCTCAAAGTAGTAAAAAACCACCAAACATATGTATTTGGTGGAGACGGTGGGAGTCGAACCCACGTCCAGAAACATCGGCACTTAAGCTTCTACGAGTGTAGTCAACATATTCGTAATTCGCTCATTCTTCTGCCTGCTGACGGGCGTCCGATGAGCTAGTCTGGTTGTTCTCTTCCTTCTTCCTCAGACGGTGGAATCCGGCGTAGCCCACTTAAAGTGAGTCCCTTACCCTACCACATGGGCAATGGAGGGAGGAACCGCTAAGCGCTATTAAGCAGCTAAAGCGAAGTTGTTTTGTTGTTTGCCAGTTATAGGCTTTGACGTTTTAACGAGGCCGATCCCCTCGACTCGCAACCTAAGCTCGAACTATCCCTGTCGAATCCGTAACGTCCCCATAAGGATAAAATCATGTAATTGTTACATCACAGGATTCACGCTGAAAAGCGTTAACGTTAGGAAGCTCAAAAATAGGAGCTTTAAGTTATGCTTGTCTTAACGACATAATTTATTATAACATAAACATCCTAAATTTCAATTGTAAGTTCTTGGATTACATTTTTTGCCTATCTCTTAAGGCACGTTCGATGCTGCGGTTTGCTTCTTTGCGCTTTAGTGTCTCACGCTTGTCATAGTTTTTCTTACCCTTTCCGAGTCCGATTAAAACCTTGGCAAAACCGTTTTTCATATAAAGCTTTAATGGAACTAATGCATAACCGATTTCCTTTGTATCACCAATCAGTTGGTTTATCTGCTTTTTATGAAGCAGCAGCTTACGTGTTCTCAGCGGTTCATGATTATAACGGTTCCCCTGCTCATATGGGCTTATATGCATGCCATACAAGAATACTTCCCCGTTATGAACGCGAGCGTATGATTCTTTCAAGTTGACTCGGCCGGCACGAATTGCTTTAATCTCTGTTCCTTGCAGCACGATGCCTGCTTCATATGTTTCCTCAATAAAGTAATCATGATTCGCTTTTTTGTTTTGTGCGACTACTTTCCCTTCACCTTTTGGCATTTGAATTCCCCTACCTTTATAAGCTAATTGTACCAAATTATCTTCGTTCGGACAATTTTGATGAGCTTTGTCAAAGGGAAGCAATGTTGCTTCCCTTTCTTAAGCCTGCAATCAGCGTTTCTTTTTCTTTCTTTTTGCCTTCGGGGCATTCTCAAAAAACTTTCGGTCTTTTTTCCCTTGGCGTTTTCCTTCACCGCTGCCGCTGCCATTTCCACTGCCACTGCCTTTTCTGCCATCCTTGCCTGCACCAGGTTTTCCTTTGCGCGGCGGACGAGACGTGCTGCCAGTGGGGAAAACTTTACCGTCTTTTTTCGGATCTCTGCGGCGTGTTCCTTTCATGCCGACAATTTCGAAATCAATTGCTCTTTCTTCCTTGTTAACATTAACAACACGAACTGTGATTTCATCACCGATTCGGAACACCTTGCCTGTTCTTTCACCGATCATCGCAAAATGACGTTCATCATAGCGGTAATAGTCATCTGTCATATAGCTGACATGGACAAGGCCCTCAACCGTGTTGTTTAGCTCGACAAACATTCCGAAGTTAGTGACAGAGCTGATAATTCCATCATATTCCTCACCGATTTTATCCAGCATGTATTCTGCCTTTTTCATCTCATCTGTTTCACGTTCAGCCTCAACAGAGCGTCTTTCCATGTTCGAGGAATGCTCGGCAATGTTTGTTAGCTTGCTGTTCCATTTTTCTTGAGTAGGTGCGCTAATATCACCCTCCACAAGATATGTGCGAATAAGTCTATGCACAATTAAATCCGGATAACGTCTAATTGGCGATGTGAAATGCGTATAGAAATCAGTTGATAATCCGAAATGCCCAAGGCTTTCTGGGTAATATTTCGCCTGCTGCATAGATCGAAGCATTACTGTTGATATAACCATTTCCTCTGGTGTTCCTTGCACCTCTTCAATGATTTCCTGAAGCGCTCTTGGGTGAACTTCATTTGCAGTTCCTTTAACGATATAACCAAAGTTTGTAATAAACTCAAAGAATCTGCGAAGCTTTTCTTCCTTCGGATCTTCGTGAATACGATAGATGAACGGTACTTGCAGCCAGTGGAAATGCTCTGCAACTGTTTCATTAGCTACAAGCATAAATTCTTCAATTAAGCGTTCCGCCACAGAGCGTTCGCGCAAAACGATATCCTTTGGCTTGCCGTTTTCTTCGACAATCACCTTTGATTCTTTGAAATCAAAATCAATTGCCCCTCTGCCCATCCGTTTATTACGAAGAACTTGTGCAAGCTCCTCCATTCTCTCAAACATAGGAACAAGCTCCGCATATCTTTCTCGCAGCACCTCATCCTTGTCATTTAAAATAGAGTTAACATCAGCATATGTCATTCTTTCCGTTGTTTTAATAACACTTTGGAAGATTTCATGGCTGACCACTTCACCACTTGAGCTGATCTCCATTTCACAGGAGAGCGTTAATCGATTTACCTTCGGGTTCAAGGAACAAATTCCGTTTGATAATCGATGAGGAATCATTGGAATAACGCGGTCAACTAAATAAACGCTTGTACCCCTGTCTTGTGCTTCCACATCAATTGGCGATTCTTCCTTCACATAATAAGTCACGTCAGCAATATGGACACCAAGCTTATAATTGCCGTTTTCCAGCCTTGTAACCGTAACAGCATCATCTAAGTCCTTCGCATCTGCTCCGTCAATTGTAACAATCTGCTGGTCTCTTAAATCGCGTCTGTTTTTGATCTCACTTTCATCAATTTCATCTGGAACGCCATCAGCCTGTTCCATAACATCGTCAGGAAAAGCAAGCGGCAAGCCATGCTTATGAATAACAGATAAAATATCTACACCCGGGTCGTTTTTATGTCCCAGAATCTTCGTGATTTCACCTTCTGCATTCTTTCTGCCTTCTGGATATGCAGTAAGGTTAACAACCACCTTATGTCCCTCTACAGCCCCTTTAGTGCTGCCTTTTGGAATGAACACATCTGTGGCGATTTTTTTATCATCAGGAATAACAAAGCCAAAATGCTTGCTTTCGGAATATGTACCGACAATTTGTTGTACCCCTCTTTCAAGGATACGGACAATTGTACCTTCCCGTCTTTGCCCAGAGCTTTCTGACGTAACACGCGCAAGCACGATATCACCATTCATGGCTGTATTTACTTCGTTCGGCGGGATAAAAATATCATCTAAGCCAGGCTCCTCTGGAATAACAAAGGCAAAGCCCTTCGCATGACCGGATATTTTCCCTTTTACTAAATTCATTTTTTCAGGAAGACCGTAACGATTGCTTCTCGTTCTTACGACCAAACCCTTTTCTTCCATCTGCACTAATGCTTTGACGAAATCTTTGAAGTTAGAGGAATCCTCTATCCCAAACGCTTCTTCTAATTCTTGGACTGTCAGCGGCTTATACGCCTCGTCCTTCATATAATGCAGTAACTTTTCTATATGTTCGTGAATTATATCCAAACAAACAACCTCCTTTAATTAACGACTCCAGTCTAAACGATTGATAAACTGGTAAAAGTCCTCGAAAACCTGGTCCTTTTCTTTATCATGTGTAATGACATGGCCAGAGTTTTCAAACCATTTAATATCTTTCATGTCACTTTCCACTTCATTATAAATAATATTAGCACTATCTGTATTAATCATATGGTCATGTCTTGCTTGTATTACAAATACAGGAGAATAGATTAAGTCTACCGATTGGCGAACATCTGCAATTAATGCTTGCAGCTCCTTCAATGTGTTCATTGGAGCGAATTCTGCCATTTCTTTTTCAATAAGTTCCTCTGATTTTCCTTCACGTGCTTTATAACTGCGGGCATATTCTAAAACACCCTCATACATAACTTCTTCGCTTTTAATATACATCGGCGCACACATCGTTACGATACCCTTTACTGGTACAGTGTAACCTAATTTAAGGGAAAATACCCCACCGAGGGAAAGTCCGCCGACTGCTATTTCCTCATAGCCTTTGTCTTTCAAAAAATTATAGCCTGCCTGAACGTCCTCCCACCAATCTTTAGGGCCATATTGAACAAGGTCCTCTGGAGGCACTCCATGCCCCTTATACAATGGAATATAGCTTGTGTATCCTTTTGTATTCAAGTAGCGGCCGAGCAGCCTGACATCTGAAGTATTGCCTGTAAAGCCATGCAGCAGTAAGACAGCACGTTTATTGTCTCCTTCAAAAAACAATGGCTTTTGTTCCACTAATTTCATTTAAAACACTCCTTGCTTTATCTTTTCCCATTTTATTCGAAATCAATTATGTATGCTTGAATTTCTTCAATTCTTATCCTATTTTAGGCAGAAAAAAGGATAAGAATCCAGTAAAAAGAATTAAAGCTTCTATTACAGAAAAAAAACCTGACCGCTTCCGGCCAGGTTTTCATCTATACCGTACAGCTATTAAATATCGAAATAGCTGACTGCAATCGTCAAGGCAAAAAACAGAATAGCCAACACGATTGTTGTATTATGAAGTATTAAATCTAAACCACGCGCTTTTTGTTTACCGAAAAGCTGTTCTGCCCCACCAGAAATGGCCCCGGATAGACCTGCACTTTTCCCTGATTGCAAAAGTACAACTACAATAAGAGCAAGAGCAACAATGATCAATAATGTTAACAAGATTGTGTGTAGCATACAAACACCTCCATTAAGACGAACATACATTACTCTTAATGTACCATATTTTATGTTGTCCCACAATAGCCTTACAATTGTTTTACAAAACTTATCCAAACAAAAAACACCTGACAAATGAATGTCAGGTGTTAATGTTCAAACCTTATTTTTTAAGGTTGTAGAAAGATTGAAGACCATCGTATACAGCTAGGTCGCCAAGCTCGTCTTCGATGCGAAGAAGCTGGTTGTACTTAGCGATACGGTCTGTACGAGAAAGTGATTATCCTATTATAAAGCGAATAAATCAACTTTAATTACCTTATTTCTTCCTATTTATATGTGAATGTATTGTATAGTTCATAAACAATGTTTCTCTACTTATTGAGCTCTTGTACGAACTAATTAAATTATAACAAACATTAATTTGATTGTTAAGCACATAACTGAAACAGTTAATAGTAATATGACACAGTTCTCTTTCAATAATTAGTATAAGAACCAAAAAAACGCTGAATGAGATAGTCACTACCAATGCGAGCATCAACCTGACCATCCTATAGAAAAAGGACACTTGAAGAGTGTCTTATAACTTTTATATTTTAATTAGAATTTCAAGTTCACATAGAGAAATCTATAAATTCATCAAAGCTATTTTCAATATCACGGTAATCATTATCATTGGTAATCATATTTAAATCAACTTTTTCACTCTCATAAAACTTAATAAAGTCATCCGTCTTTTTAGCTTTTAATTTCAATAAACTTACTATTTTATTTTGATTATCGTAGAACTTAAGCTCACAATGGGCATTTTCATTAATTTCTAAATTTACTGGATTAATTTGCTTTGTGAATACGTGAGAATAACTTTCTCCAAGTTTATCGATGTTTTGCATTACTCCAAACATCCTTATGACTATATCCTTATTTGCATTATATATTTTAGCGACAAACCTAATATTAGATAACTTCAAAGGAAAGTGAATACTCAAATCACATTCCCCTTCACCTTCCTGCGGAATCTGGTGTAAAGTTATTGTAGGGGATATTTTAAAGAATAATTCTTGTAAATCCCCTTCACTTTTCTTAATTATTTCAATATTGGATAATTCTTTCTCATTAAGTAAATAACCCTTATCAAGTGGGTCTTTATTTAGCCGAATTAGATTTAATAAAATAGAGATAGAAATTAGTAAAAAGGATAATACTCCCCACATTATTAATTCGGTTATATTAATGATATGTATATAATTCAGTTCTTTTGCAAAAAAATTAAAATTCGTATAAAGCGAAATAACAATTCCCCAAGTAGTAATTGAGATACCCGAAACTATAAGGAAAACCCAATAAATATAATTAAGCAGAAAGTCCTTTGTTATATATATACTATATTGACTAAAGTTTAAAATAATCTCTTCAAGCGTCAAGGCATAAGGTCTTAGTATCTGTTGCTTAATCTTTGATGCATTTAATAGTTTGTTTTCATAAGAAAAAGCAATAAATAATGTTACAAACCCCAACAATGACATTATACCTCCAAATATCCAACTTATTAAATTGGATGCATCAGAAACTAACGAAGGTAATTCTCCTTCTAAACTAAAATAGGACTGGAAATCATCAAACCAAAATAACAGTCCTAGTATTAGTAAAAAGGGAATAATCAATATTAACAATGACCACCATTTAAATAACATTCGCAACAATCCTTTTACATGTTTCAAATATGCAGTTATCACCGTCAGTATCAAAGAATGATACTACTGAGTTTAAATCTAATACAAAATATATTTGTTCCATTTTTGTATAAAGAACTAAACTTACAATATCCGAATGATTTAGGTGGTTTGTCAAAACTCTAACTGGCATGTCCTTTACAGGAATATTGGAATATGTGCTATCATCATAGCCTGTTTGAAGTTTTGCAATGTCCACACTAGTTAGTTGAAACCCATTAAATTCCTTACTTTCATTAAGGTATTCTTTAAAACTATGAAATATATTTATTTTTTTAATTCTTATGGTAAAGAAAGAAACTATCTTTGAAATAGCATAAGCAATCTGACTTTCAGACCCACCAAATAAACATAATGTATTATTTTCTTCAAAAATATAAAAACTTATTGTTTTACGTTGTGAAGTGATAATTTTATCTCTTACTTTTATGGGGTCTGTCCAGTTAATATCAGCTCTAAGGATTCCCTCTTCATACAAATCACAAACCATAGTATAAAAGTCATCTCTATTATTACTTTCCATCTCCCCCCAGTTAGGGCTTCCACTATATTTATAAAAAACACAATCTTTGTGGAGTAGCATGTTAACACCTACTTTTTTAGAGGTTATTAGCTATGAGAAGCTATGAATGAACTATATATTGGCTCAAGGATTCTTCTAGTAGCTTCAATATCCATGATTCCATTGTTACACATTAGAATATATTCCTCTTGTATATGATTCAAAACATCTAGCTTAAAGTCCTCATCTTTATTATCAAGTATAACTATTTTTAGCTTGTCGTATTCTTTTCCTTTCAAACTAAAATGTACATTTACTTTTATACCATTATATATTGAAGTAGTTTTAAAGGAGATTATATCATTAGATAATGTAATGTACTTACATGCTTCATCTGAATTAATAATATCGTTACCGTGTATAGTAACACCTTTTAATCCTCCGCTTTGCGATGTGCTATTCAACTTGAATTTAACATCATTAAAGCTAGAACTTATCCCTCTTGATGGTAACCTATTATAGATAAAATCTAAAATAAGCATTGTCTTTTCTGAAGCACTATCCATTTCTAAAGTTGGAGCATTAAATATTCTAATATTATAAGGTGAGAAAGAAACATTTAATCTATTTAGAAGAAATTTCTCTATAACATCTTCAATGTTATCTCCACCAGCTTCCACAGATATTTTACTATTGCTTTTCTCTATAGTAACAGTATTGTGGTAAACAGCAGTTAACGAACTTATATCCTGAACGCCCATTTTCCAATATGTTCCGTATTCTTTAATACTCATCTTTAAAATTATATCTTTCTCATCTGATTCTATGTCCATCATCACAACCTCAAACTGAGGAGTTATAACAAAAGATTTCATAAATTCGGTTTTTATTTGTTCAGGAGTCTTATTATTTAATTTACCCAGATTATTTAGTTTATAGGTATATGCAGATAAACCTTTTTTTCTTTTCATTACAGCCATCTCTGCCAGATTAATAATATCTTGACTACTAAGAACCCTCCCTAAAAGCAGAAATTCTTCTTTTAAGTCACTTTTATTTTTCTTACTTTTATCTAAAACAAAACCATTTTTAAATTTTTTTAGCACTTCTATAACTTGAGATTTAGTTAAATTACCAAAAGCTCTTTCAAGGACACTATTCCTATTAATTTCCACAATGATTACTCCTTTACAACAGAGATACATTGTAATATTATAACATATTTTTACAAATTACGACAGACTTTGCTCTAATTTAACTCCTCAAACTAAAACAAATAATAAAGAATTAAATCTAGAAAAAAACTACAAGATTTTATTCACAATTTTCCAGATTACTATTTCCATTTGTATTTCCCTTGATTTTACTAAGCATTCCTCTAAGCTTAAGGATTTCTTTATGAGGATTTACATAAACTTTTTCCAAATTCCCAAAATGCTTATCTTTTAATACAACTGTTATTTCTTCTAGTGAATATCCGCTTTCTTTTAGCTCCTTTATTTTAAGAGCATTCCTTATCATCACATGTTCAATATAATTATTTTCCTTCGCCCATTTTTTTAAACTCTCTCTTCTCTCTATCCAGCCTGTTTCTTTCGACATCGTTGAATATAGTGCATTATAATTTATTATCCAATTATTAAGTCCACTATACTCTATCTCAGACTTTTCTCGCTTAATGATTTGTTGTTCAACGTCATCATCTGTTTTATCCTCCAATGAATTTATCCATTCCATTGTGTCTTTTATATCTGAATCATTATCAGCTATTTTTTCAATCTCAATTACTAACTCTTCCCCAATTATTTCCCTTAATATAACTATTTGATGTTCCTGTAATACCCCCATCATAGGTGCATTAATTCCGAACTTTCTACTATAATCGTATTCAATTATACCTATAGGATACTTAACAAGATGAAAAATAGCAGATAATTCGACTACCTCTTTCATACAAGCAAACCATCTATGGAATGATTCTTCTTCAAAAGTTTGATAATTACTTCTATGTTTTAATCCCATATTATTTGAGTATTCATAACCCTTTGTATGAACAAAATTGTGTAAATCATTTAACCTTAACATTCTACCTTTTAAATCATAAACTTTTTGTATTTGTTTAAAGTTATTATGTTTTGATATTTTTTCCCATATATTATTTAGTCTTGGAGTATTTAATTTAGAATTTAACCATTGAGTTATATCTTTGTGTCCATTATCACTGATATTCATGTACACCGACATAAGATTTAATTCGAAAACATTTCTTAGTGTAGCCATGCTTTGTTTATATAAACCTTGGCTACATAAATTAAAGGAAATCTGCAATTCTTCCCACGATTCAATTAATGGAAATGTATTGCCTGACCAGAAACTTTCGAAAGTTTGAGGGATTAAGTCAACCAAGGAATTATAAGCCCAGAAATAATTCTTAACCTCTTCTTGTAATACTGTGTTGCTCTCAATAAAAGTCTTAGTATTTTTATAAACCTCTGTTCCTTTTTCAAAAGTATATATCATAGGTGAAAACATATTGACCTCCTCCTTGCAATTTAAACAAGCTACACCTACATAATTTTTCCATCTCCTAATAAAACCCTATATATATTCATTTGTCACCACAATAATCACACGTAGAAACATTGTCAATTAAGATAGTTTTATTAAGTTTTTTTTAATTTCATACGTAGTTTTTTTCATACGGATTGTGGGAGTAGAAGTATACTTATTACCTTTTTTAATTGGAGTAATATTACATTCGATTTCGAAAAGACACCCATTAAAAGGGTGTCTTTATTACTTTGTATGATGGGTCAATTACCCCAATTTTATGGGAACAAAGTTATCATTTATTAGTAATGTTCGCTGGTTAATTTACAGAAGCTAAATACAGTGGTGAATTGGGCTCACCTAATTGAACCGCTTTTTCAATCTTATACCTTAAACCATCTTTTAGAGTTATTCTTCCCTCTAATATCAACATTAATTCATGACCATCCATAAAAATAATTTTTGTACCCTTACCACTAAACTCTTTAATGACTTCTTCCCTAAATCCATTTATTGATACAAACAATCCTCTTGTACTATCAATTTTTGTTTCCAATTTGTACTTAAATCCTGCTATTTCAGCCACATTTGGAATTTCTTTTCGCCATTTTGCTTCTACAAGGTAATCAAATCCATCAAATCTAAAATAACCATCAATTTGTTGAGTATTTTCAGTTGTTCTGAACGATTTTCTATACTCTATATCGTTTAATTCAAAAAGACTTTTTAGCAAGTCTTCTAAAATGAATCCTGCTTTCTGTCGATTTTTTTCAATAACACAGTTATTAAATAATGTTCTTAATTCTTCTAGTTGCTTTGCTCTTTGTAACACTAAAGTTAGTTTTTCCTGATTTACTTTTTTTTGAATATTTTCTTTTTCCTTCTCTTCTTTTATAATAAAGTCATTTTCTTGGGCTAATCTTTTCAATTTCCTCAGTGCATCTAAACCAGCATTTCTATCTAGTACCTCTTTGTCAGGTAAATCCCTAAGTTTACAAAGATTTGTTAACAACTTCCTTTGAATAATTAATCCATCTTCATTGATAGACAAATCTTCTAGTACCCTTCTTGCCCAAACAAACTTTGGTAAATCTCTATACTTATTGATAATTAAAGAAGGTACATCACATGACCGCATAAATGATGCCATAGGGTCTTTATAGTGGAAACATTTACCGAAACATTGTATCATTTGTTCTATAATCTCATATGGAAGGTATTTCATTGCTTCACCCCAAATATATTAAAGTTTATTTTAAGCTACTCAAATTTTCTCTACTATTAGAATATTATATCAAATTTCCTACTTTTTGCCTTTAAATTTCCGAATAAGGTCGCTATTATTAAGTTAGATACTCAGTAGTTAGCTAATAGTTACATGGCAATGTTTTAAAGATGATTTACTAGTATAATTTATCTTATAAAAAATAAGCACCCTATTAAGAGTGCCACAATGTTTTTAGGTCTTTTATTCCTCTCTGTTAATTGTTTAAATCCTAAAATAACAAACATAGATGGTTTTCACTATCCTATTTGCTCTCCTTAAAAATTTATATTGTTAAGACTTTATTATCATCTTGCATTTATTTCCAAATAAGTTAACACATCCTACTTTGTAAAGTAACTTTTGACATAGTTTTATCTATATGAAACATTAAAAAACAGAAAAATCCCCTAATGCTAAAAGGTATGTTATTCGAAGTAAGTTAATATATTATATATATGTACATATGCTTAATAATTAAATTAATAATTAAATAAATAAATATATATATATATTTACACCAAATATCATACCTTTTAGATTATTTCATTTATCCTGTACCTATATCACTAGATTTAACATAATCTGTATGCGTTGAAACATGGTATACTTTTCGCTTTGGAAAATTGTAATCAGGGTCAATTAACCAATCATCACTATCTTTAATCCAATACATACTTGATTCAGTATGGTACTCTCCTCGCTCTATACAAAAATCCTCAGGCAAACTACCAATAAGACAAAATCCCTTTAATTCTTTTAAATATTTATCTCTTGTAGAAGGAAGAATCCCACTATACTTTGTAATGCCTTCCAATGAAATATTTACTACTGTGTTTGCACCAATACGTGCCTTTAAAAACGCATATAAATAAAATGCTACGTATCCTAGTTTTGGTTCTGTCATACACTTGATAAATACATCAAAACCAACCATGTGTGTGTATTCCTTCCCACCATCATAGAAAGTTCCATTATATTTTTCTTCGCATCCATCTTCATTTTTTGGATACCTAAAACCAGTAGCTAGTAGTGGCTCTTTAATCTGTCTGCGTTTCGTTGTTTGACCCTCTAAAATTTTATCTTTCACTTCTTTTTCTAATTCATAAAAGTAATAAAACTCTGGAAAACCATGTCCTTCCTCTTTATTTATCATCCATATTATAGGTGCATTTATGTAAGATAAAGTCGATGTCAGACCTAAACGGTCAAGTACCCCATCCTTTTTAACAATATAGTCATATTCTTTACTAGTCTTAGAAACTCCAATAACCTCAAATATCGATGCTTTTGTAATATCTTCAAATGTCATTTCACCGTATTTTGCATATCGATATAACCATGTTATAAAGTACAGATATGTATATGCGAAAGCAACATGAGGGGCTTTCTTTTCATTTAGCTCTGTATCATTAATAAATATATCCATAAGCTCATTAGGCATTAGCAGGTAGTTTTCTTTACTACTATATAGCAACTTTTTCTTTAATATTGACTTTTTAATTTTCTTCTCCATAATTCTTTGATTCCCTTCCTAGTAAATTATTCTGGTACGGTGTTTTGGTGTTTTGGTGTTTTGGTGTTTCGTGTTGGTGTTTGGTGTTTCGTGTTTGGTGTTTGGTGTTTCGTGTTTCGTGTTTGGTGTTTCGTGTTTGGTGTTTCGTGTTGGCGTTTGGTGTTTCGTGCTTGGTGTTTGGTGTTTGGTGTTTGGTGTTTGGTGTTTCGTGTTTCGTGTTTCGTGTTGGTATTTGGTGTTTTGGTGTTTTGGTGTTTTGGTGTTTTGGTGTTTCGTGTTGGTGTTTGGTGTTTGGTGTTTCGTGTTTGGTGTTGGTATTTGGTGTTGGTATTTGGTGTTTTGGTGTTTTGGTGTTTTGGTGTTTTGGTGTTTTGGTGTTTTGGTGTTTTGGTGTTTTGGTGTTTTGGTGTTTTGGTGTTTTGGTGTTTTGGTGTTTTGGTGTTTTGGTGTTTTGGTGTTTCGTGTTTGGTGTTTGGTGTTTCGTGTTTGGTGTTTCGTGTTGGCGTTTGGTGTTTCGTGTTGGCGTTTGGTGTTTCGTGCTTAATATATAGTATAACATAATTCTGCATATTTGTCAAATGTTTTAGCTATTATTAATTGACTTTACAATATAAAAATGATATAATATCCGACCGTTTTTCTAAACGAGCGGATATTGGTTGTTTCTGTTTATATCCAATAAATAAAATCAAGATTTTATCAAAAAACCTTGATAAATGTTAACTAGACAGTAGCCTTTTTTTCTGAATATTAAACTCCTCCTCTGTTAAAACCCCCTCCCTTAGTAACAAAGCTAGTTTTGTTAATTCATCAGCCACAGAGGAATTTAAAATCTTTGTTTCATCATTATTCATCAGTTGTTTATTCCGCTCAACATTATACTCCTTATCACCCTGTTTTATTATGACTTCTAAAAGCTTAAACCAATTAAGTGCTACGTTATATGCATTTGCATATTCCCTTGAATTAGTATCTGCTGGTTTGTGAAAACGCTCTATTTCTATAGTGTATATAGGGTTTTCCAAATCGTCTATTGTTAAAATTAGTTTAATACTTTTTACAGCTCTTTTCTGTTTTTGTTTTCCACTTAGCCCACCTATAACAGCTCCAACCCCACCAGCTAAAGCTCCACCAACTAGAGCCCCACCTAATTGGCTTGTTCTTGACGTAACACTTACGGTTTCATCATCTTCCTTCATTTCAACTTGAATAATATCTTGATAATTAAACTGTTTAATAAAATCCTTTGGTCTTGAATATAAGATAACCCATATACATTTTTTCTTGTTATCATGAATTAGCGTGTAAACCATCTTCATATCATACCTTTTGGAAATTGTAATTTTATTTTCCTTAACAACCTCATTAACACTTAATTGGCGAATATTTTCAATCTTGTCCTCACCTTTATTTATTAATGCTACTAGCCAGAAACACACTCCTGCAATAAGGAAACAAATAAGTATAGCCATTTCTTTACCTCCACTTTTATAATACAAACCAAAAGTCTTTTAATAATTCACCTAGCTTGCGGGGCTGGTAGTGCATATCTATAATTTGTATTACATCATTGGCATTGTGGTGAAAACTACCCCGCTTATTCTTTCTCACTTATTTTTTATATTCATTAACGGGCTTGATTTCGTTGCCATTTCTAGTATGTTTTCTGTTTCTAATCCCATTAGATATTTCTTTGTAATCTGAATATTCTCATGACCAGCTATCCTAGAACAACTATACAAATCTAATCCATTTCTAAGGTTTGACTGAATAGAAAAATGTCTTAATGTATGAGGACTACACCTAATCTCTTCTCTAACCTTTGCCTTCGCACCTGCATTTCTTACTATATTTTGGATTTGTACTCCTGTTAACGGCTTTCCACTTCGTGATAAAAAATAATTATCATATTCTTTTCTCTTATTTTTGAAATATCCTTCTTTTAACCTCTCATATCTAATCATGTATTTCTTTAACATTAGGCTTACTGGTACGTATCTCCATTTAGCACCCTTACCAAATACTTTTATATTCGTTTCATTAAACCAGCTAGATTGAAGATTTATTAACTCACTCATCCTCATTCCTGTATCAATAAACATTGCAATTATTACCTTGTTTCGTGCGTTTAAATAAGTTTTGAAGTCATAAGCATCAATCATATTTGCTACCTCTTTGTCAGTAAATGTTTTAATAATTACTTTCTCTTCTTTCAAGAATTTTACTTTCTCCACAATATTGTGGCTAACATATTCTTCTGCCACCAAATAATTATAGAACGCACGTAGAGATTTTATGATGGTATTTATGTAATTCGATTTGTTGCCTAAGTGTAATTGTTGTTGTACAAAACGCTTAATATGCATTGTTGAAATCTCTTCTATTTCACAAAAGCCAAAATGTTCCTCCAAGTAAGTCATTAATTGGTCAATATTATAATTGTATGTTGCAATGGTTCTCTTGGAGTAATTCTTAATCTCTAAATCAAACTTAAATTCCTTTTGTAAATCTTTTACCAACATAAAAAAACCTCCTATAAATGTGGAATACTCACACATAAATAGGAGGTTTTAAGCAAAAACGTTGTACAACTAAGCTCATGTTTTCGTACTACATAATTTATCTTGTATAAAACTGTTTTGTACGAAACAATTCAGCCGTACATCCTTCATTCAAACCTTATTTTTTAAGGTTGTAGAAAGATTGAAGACCATCGTATACAGCTAGGTCGCCAAGCTCGTCTTCGATGCGAAGAAGTTGGTTGTACTTAGCGATACGGTCTGTACGAGAAAGTGAACCAGTTTTGATTTGGCCAGCGTTTGTAGCAACAGCGATGTCAGCGATTGTTGCATCTTCTGTTTCACCAGAACGGTGAGATACTACAGCAGTGTAACCTGCACGTTTAGCCATTTCGATAGCTTCGAAAGTTTCAGTCAAAGTACCGATTTGGTTAACTTTGATAAGGATTGAGTTAGCAATTCCTTTTTCGATACCTTCAGCCAATTTTTTAGTGTTTGTAACGAATAGATCGTCACCAACTAATTGTACTTTAGAACCGATGCGGTCAGTCAATAATTTGTGACCTTCCCAGTCGTTTTCGTCAAGACCATCTTCAATAGAGATGATTGGGAATTCGTTAACTAGCTCTTCGTAGAAAGTTACTAGCTCTTCAGAAGTCAAGCCAGTACGGCCTTCTCCAGCAAGATCGTATTTACCAGTTTCTTTGTTGTAGAACTCAGAAGAAGCAACGTCCATTCCAAGTAAGATATCTTTACCAGGCTCATAGCCAGCTTTTTTGATTGCTTCGATGATAACTTCAAGTGCTTCACGGTTTGAACCAAGGTTTGGAGCGAATCCGCCTTCGTCACCTACAGCAGTGTTTAAGCCTTTTGCAGAAAGAACTGATTTAAGTGCATGGAACACTTCAGCACCATAACGCAATGCTTCTTTGAATGTTGGAGCTCCTACTGGCAAGATCATGAACTCTTGGAAGTCCACGTTGTTATCAGCATGAGAACCACCGTTGATGATATTCATCATTGGAGTTGGCAATTGCTTAGCGTTGAATCCGCCAAGGTAACGGTACAATGGAAGACCAACAACTTCAGATGCAGCATGAGCTGCAGCCATAGATACACCAAGGATAGCGTTAGCGCCCAATTTACCTTTGTTTTCAGTTCCGTCAAGCTCGATCATAGTTCTGTCGATTCCAGCTTGGTCAGTAACGTCCATACCGATGATTGCTTCAGCGATAACTTCGTTAACGTTTTCTACTGCTTTAAGAACACCTTTACCAAGGTAGCGTGATTTGTCGCCGTCACGCAATTCTACTGCTTCGTATTCACCAGTTGATGCACCAGATGGAACAAGTGCACGACCGAAGAAACCTGATTCTGTTAAAACTTCTACTTCTACTGTTGGGTTACCGCGTGAGTCTAATACTTCGCGAGCATATACATGTTGAATGTATGGCATAATAAATTCTCTCCTTTAATAGATCAATTATTTTTTAATGATAGACGTACCAGTCATTTCTGCTGGTTGTTCAAGTCCTAATAGTTCTAGCATTGTCGGAGCCAAATCTCCAAGCTTTCCTTCTTGAAGCTCGACACCAGGTACTGTCACAATGACAGGTACAGGGTTTGTTGTATGTGCAGTCATTGGTTTCCCATCAAGTGTTACCACTTCATCTGAGTTACCATGGTCTGCTGTAATGATAGCTTTGCCGCCTTTTTCTTCGATCAATGTGATGATTTTGCCTAAGCACTCATCAACAGTCTCGATAGCCTTGATTGTTGGTTCAAGCATTCCGGAGTGCCCAACCATATCAGGGTTTGCAAAGTTTAAGATGATAGCATCAAAATTATCTGCTTCAATCTCTTTAAGAAGTGCATCTGTCACTTCATATGCGCTCATTTCTGGCTGCAAGTCGTATGTTGCAACTTTAGGTGAGTTGATCAAAATACGCTTTTCACCAGGAAATTCTGCTTCACGTCCACCGCTCATGAAGAACGTTACGTGCGGATATTTTTCTGTTTCCGCAATGCGGAGCTGAGTCAATCCGTTTTGAGAAATAACTTCACCTATAGTGTTATCCAAGTTTGTCGGTTTGAATGCGACATACCCTTTTACTGTTTCACTGAAATGAGTTAAGCATACGAAATATAAATCTTTCGGATGATTTTCTCCACGATCGAATGAACGGAAGTCTTCATTAGTGAATACATTAGAGATTTGGATTGCACGGTCAGGGCGGAAGTTATAGAAAATTACTGCATCTTCGTCTTGAATGGTTGCAACCGGCTTACCGTCTTCTTTTGTAATAACAGACGGAAGTACGAATTCATCAAAGATACCGTTTCTATAGTTATCTTCCACAACATCTAATGGGTTGGAGTAGCTAGGTCCTTCACCATAAGCCATTGCACGGTATGATTTTTCTACACGATCCCAGCGCTTGTCTCTATCCATAGAGTAATAGCGGCCTGAAATTGTCGCAAATTCACCAACACCGTATTCTTCAATCTTTTCTTGTGTTGCTTTAATGTATTTTTCAGCAGTCTTTTGACCGACGTCTCGGCCGTCAAGAATACCGTGAATATATACTTTTTCTACACCTTCGTCTTTTGCAAGGCGAAGAAGTGCAAACATATGCTCAATATGGCTGTGAACTCCGCCGTCGGACAGAAGACCGAACAGATGAAGATTTTTGCCATTTTCCTTCACATGCTTAATAGCATTCACGAAAGTTTCGTTCTTAGCGAACTGGCCTTCTCTGATTGCCACATTTACTCTTGTTAAGCTTTGATACACAATTCGTCCTGCTCCAATGTTCAAATGACCAACTTCAGAGTTACCCATTTGTCCTTCTGGAAGACCAACTGCTTCACCGCTTGCAACAAGTGTAGTGTGAGGATATTTGTTCCAGTATTTATCAAAGTTTGGCTTTTTTGCTTGAGCAACAGCATTTCCCATACGTTCGTCTCTCAATGCAAAGCCATCCAATATGATCAATGCTACAGGAGATTTACTCATGCCTTACCTTCCTCCAATAATTGCAGGAAGCTTTGTGCTTCTAAGCTAGCTCCACCTACAAGAGCACCATCGATATCAGGCTGTGCCATATATTCTTTGATGTTCTCTGGTTTAACACTGCCGCCGTACTGAATGCGGATGCTTTCTGCCACTTCTGGAGAAAACTGTTCGCTAACAGTTTTACGGATATGTGCGCAAACTTCGTTTGCATCTGCAGATGTAGAAGATTTGCCTGTTCCGATAGCCCAGATTGGCTCATAAGCTACAACTGTTGCTTTAACTTGCTCATCAGTAAGACCAGCTAAAGCTTTTGAAACTTGAGAAGCAACGAATTCGTTTGTTTCGCCGTTTTCTCTTTGCTCAAGTGTTTCACCACAGCAAACGATTGGAGTTAAGTTGTTTTCAAATGCTGCAATCGTTTTTTTGTTAACACCTTCGTCTGTTTCATTGAAGAACTCACGGCGTTCTGAATGTCCAAGGACAACATATTTAGCACCGATATTTTCTAATGCTACAGGGCTGATTTCACCAGTGAAAGCACCACTTTTTTCGAAGTGCATGTTTTGTGCACCGATTTTCACTTCTGTGCCGTCAGTCAATTCCACTAATTGACCGATGAATAGAGCAGGAGCTACAACTACAGCATCAACCTGTTCACTAGAAGGAATTGATTCTTTAATTTCTTGGATAAAGTCCACTGCTTCTGGAAGTGTTTTGTTCATTTTCCAGTTTCCAGCGATAATAGGTTTGCGCATGTTTAACATCCTTTCATGCTTCGTTAATTATTTATCGTTAAGAGCTACTACGCCTGGAAGTTCTTTACCTTCCATGAATTCCAACGAAGCTCCGCCGCCTGTTGAAATATGGCTCATTTTGCTTGCAAGGTCAAATTTCTCAACTGCTGCTGCAGAATCTCCGCCACCGATTACAGAGTATGTATCTTGGGATTCAGCAAGAGCTGTTGCTACTGCTTTTGTTCCTTTAGCAAATGCATCTAATTCAAATACGCCCATTGGTCCATTCCAGATAACCAATTTAGAGTTTTTGATAACATCTGCATAGATTTCTCTTGTTTTTGGACCAATATCCAATGCTTCCCAATCAGCAGGGATTTCTTCGATAGAAACAGTTTGAATGTTTGCATCATTAGAGAAGTCATCTGCAATTGTTACATCAACAGGCATGTAGAATTTAACACCTTTTTCTTTTGCTTTTTCCATGTAGGATTTAGCAAGCTCGATTTTATCTTCTTCAAGAAGAGATAATCCGATTTCATGGCCAAGAGCTTTTACGAATGTATAAGCCAATCCGCCACCGATGATCAAGTTATCTACTTTATCAAGTAGGTTTTCGATAACACCGATTTTGTCTTTTACTTTTGCTCCACCAACGATAGCTGTGAATGGACGGTCTGGATTTGAAAGTGCTTTACCTAATACATCAAGCTCTTTTTCCATCAATAGACCAGATACAGCTGGGATATGGTGTGCAATACCTTCAGTTGAAGCATGCGCACGGTGTGCTGCACCAAATGCATCGTTAACGAATACATCAGCTAGTTCAGCATAAGCTTTTGCTAATTCTGAATCATTTTTCTCTTCGCCAGCATTGAAACGAACGTTTTCAAGCAATAATACATCGCCTTCAGACAGCTTGCTGATTTCAGCTTTAACAGCTTCACCATAAGACTCATCTGTTTTCACAACGTTTTTGCCAAGCAACTCAGAAAGACGTGCAGCAACTGGAGTTAAACGTAGTTCTTCAACCACTTCACCATTTGGACGGCCTAAGTGACTTGCCAAAATTACGATAGCACCTTTTTCTACTAACTCGTTAATAGTTGGTAGAGCTGCTTGAATTCTTGTTTCATCCGTGATTTGTTGATCCTTCATTGGAACGTTGAAGTCAACACGAACAAATACTTTTTTGCCTTTTAAATCGATATCGCGAATCGTTTTCTTGTTCATTAAATGAGACCCTCCACTTGCATTATTTTAAGCTTATCATCCATATCCACTAAGATTGCAAAGCTAATTTTTAAAAGAGCGGAAACAAAGCTGTTTCCGCTGTTTGATTAAGGGCTTTAGCTTACAAAAAATTATTTTGTAGCTAATTGTGCAAAGTGTTTAACTGTTCTTACAAGTTGGTTAGTGTAAGACATTTCGTTGTCATACCAAGCAACAGTTTTAACCAATTGTTGGTCTCCAACTGTAATTACTTTAGTTTGAGTCGCATCGAATAATGAACCGTAGCTGATTCCGATGATGTCAGAAGAAACGATTTCGTCTTCAGTGTAACCGTAAGACTCGTCAGCAGCTGCTTTCATAACTGCGTTAACTTCTTCAACTGTTACTTTTTTGTCAAGAACTGTTACAAGCTCAGTTAATGAACCAGTTTTAACAGGTACACGTTGTGCAGCTCCATCCAATTTACCGTTAAGTTCTGGTAATACTAGACCGATAGCTTTAGCAGCACCAGTTGAGTTAGGGATGATGTTTTCTGCAGCAGCACGAGCGCGGCGGAAATCACCTTTTGGATGTGGAGCGTCAAGTGTGTTTTGGTCTCCAGTGTAAGCATGGATAGTTGTCATAAGACCTTCAACGATACCGAAGTTGTCTTGAAGAGCTTTTGCCATTGGTGCAAGGCAGTTTGTAGTACAAGAAGCACCAGAGATAACTGTTTCAGTACCATCAAGAATGTCATGGTTTACGTTGTAAACGATTGTTTTCATTTCACCAGTTGCAGGTGCAGAGATAACAACGTTTTTAGCGCCAGCTTGGATATGAGCTTCAGCACTTTCTTTAGTTGTGAAGAAACCAGTAGATTCGATAACTGTATCTACGTTAAGCTCGCCCCATTTAAGGTCAGCTGGGTTTCTTTCAGCAGTAGTTACTACTTTTTTACCGTTTACTAGGAAGTAACCTTCGTGTACTTCGATTTCACCTTGGAAAGTACCTTGAGATGAATCATATTTTAAAAGATGTGCCAGCATTTTAGTATCAGTTAAATCATTGATTGCCACTACTTCCAATTCTGGGTTTTCCATGATTTTTCTGAATGCTAAACGTCCGATACGTCCAAATCCGTTAATACCAACTTTTACTGTCATTATTATTTCCTCCTCTAAATGTAGAGATAATTATATATAAAGGGAATACCCGTTATATCAAGTTTTTTGCCGCACCTTCATCTGTTATCAGAATAGTAGATGGTGGTGCTTTTTTTAAGTAGGCTGAAATAGCCTTTGATTTTGACGATCCTCCGGCAACTGCGATTACATTTGGAACAGTAGAAAGATTTTCAAGTCTAAGGCCGATCGTCTGAACCTTATGGACAACCTCTCCATCTTCATTAAAGTAATAGCCAAATGCTTCACCGACAGCTTCTGCCTGAACGATTTTTTCTAGGTCACTTGCGCTTGTACTGCGGCGCTCTGCCATTGTAATGGCATCACCAATTCCATGAATAAGCAGGCTAGCAGACTTAATCAGCTGCAAAACTTCATTGATGCGGGCATCCTTAACGATGCTTTTGTACATTTCCCTACTCACCTCATCTGGTGCATACAGGACACGATGTTTGCTCGCTGTACGATCCGCCATCATGGAACAAATTGTGTTTGCCTGGTTTTTAACATCTTCACCAATGCCGCCACGTGCAGGTACAAACAGCCATTCGCCGTCCACTATATTAGGCGTCAGCATTTCTGCCACTGCAGCCATAGTGGTTCCACCATTAACCGCGATGATATTATTGCCTTTTAATAGTGATTTCATACAATGAGCTGTTGCAAGTCCCAGTTCTTTTTTGAGCCATGGAGAATGATCACTGTCGCCAGCTACAATTATGACTCTTTTAATGTGCAGCTTCTTTTCTAATTCTTTCTCCATTTGGTTAATACCCGCTACTTCCCTCATTACACTAGAAAGACTTTCCAAAGTTTCTTCGCCAATCGGAGTGAGTGTCATGCCAATAGTACTGATATGTATAAGCTTCTGATCCTTTAGGAGCTCCACTTCGCTCCTGAGCACTCGTTCCGTCATTCCAAGGCTTCCTGCAAGGCTTCTTCTGCCAACAGGCTGCATGTTGCTAATGTGATGAAGAATGTAGTATCTTTTTTGCATAATTACGAGTAAATCAGGCAATAATCTTTTTTGAATCTCGATAAATGAATTCATTGATTTGGTGCCCCTTCACTTACAGTGGTGGTCATTTGAAGTCCCGCATAGACATATTATGTCCCACATTCTCCAAAAAAAATCATTCCTGCTACAAAACTCATTCTATCACCAGCGCATAGCAAATTCAACTTATAAACGTCCATTTTTCAAGAAATTTGACGAAAAATTGAAGAACTGCCATATGTGAATTTAATCACGTTTTCATTGCTTTCATACTATATAAAAAAGTGAAACAGCAAATGGACGATAATCCTTTTTTAGCTTGTCGATAGAAAAGACTCAATCTTTACTAAAGAAGGTTATAGATTCATGATGCCGTCGATAAGATTCCGACAGGATTAGTGAGCCAGTAAAAAAACACTAAAGCAGCATTTGCCTCTAACGAAATAACCTCATTTTAAAAGCAAAAAAGACGGTCGACAACTTGTCGACCGTCTTTTTTTATAGCGCCCTCGAAGGGAATCGAACCCCTATTTCAAGAACCGGAATCTTGCGTGCTATCCATTACACCACGAGGGCAAATTTTAAAGAACGTTTTGATTATATGATATGTTGGATGGTAATGCAAGGAATAATTGTTTAAAAAAAGTACCAGTGGGTATCATGGTAAGGATAAAAACATATTGGATAAACAGGTGTGAAAATGTTGACGATACTTAGGATATAGACATTGTCGAAGGATATTTTTCTTTATCTGAACGTAAACGTTTGACCTTAATTGACCATCCGTGTATCATTAGGATTACATACAGTAATGAGTTCACTCACTACTGAAGAAACACATACTTATAAAGCAAACTTTATTTTAAAGGAGGATTTTTCAATGAATTTAATCCCTACAGTTATTGAACAGACAAACAGAGGGGAACGTGCTTATGACATTTACTCCCGTCTATTGAAGGATCGCATCATTATGCTTGGCAGCGCAATTGACGATAATGTTGCTAACTCCATTGTTTCACAGCTATTGTTCCTTGATGCTGAAAACCCTGAAAAGGACGTTTCCTTATACATTAACAGCCCTGGCGGAAGCATTACAGCAGGTATGGCTATTTATGATACTATGCAGTTCATTAAGCCAAATGTACAAACAATCTGCATCGGTATGGCGGCTTCTATGGGAGCTTTCTTACTTGCAGCAGGTGAAAAAGGCAAACGTTATGCCCTTCCAAATGCTGAAGTAATGATTCATCAGCCGCTTGGTGGCGCACAAGGTCAAGCGACAGAAATTGAAATTGCTGCAAAACGCATCTTGTTCTTGCGTGATAAGCTGAATGGTATCCTTGCAGAGCGCACTGGCCAACCAATCGACATTATCGCAAAAGACACAGAGCGTGATAACTTCATGACAGCTGAAAGAGCGAAGGAATATGGTCTAATCGACAATATTATCACTCGCAATGAATTGACAGACAAAAAAGATAAGTAATAAAAAAACACCTCGCCGAAAACGCGAGGTGTTTTTATAATAATTCCTCCAATGTTTTAAGCGCTTCCAATTCATCGCTTCCATCAATAATCAGCTTGATTTCTGCCCCTGAGTGAATCGCCAAGCCCATAATTCCCATGATGCTTTTTGCGTTTACTCTGCGCCCTTCCTTCTCAATAAACACTTCAGATACATAATTTGTTGCTTCTTGAACAAATATCGCCGCCGGTCTTGCCTGTAATCCTGATTTCAGTGTTACTTTAATATCCCTTTCTACCATCTTATTACCTCCTCCTAATATATAAGGAGGATAATATAGTCTTAACCGATAAGATATATTATCCTTCTATAGTTTATTATACTTGTTCTCCTCTGCGAAGCGCATCAGCAATTTCATCTATTTTTCGCAGTCTGTGATTGATTCCAGATTTACTTATATTGCCGGAGGAAACCATTTCCCCAAGCTCCTTCAAGGTAACATCCTGATAAGCAACTCGTAACTCCGCAATTTCCCTGAGCTTATCTGGGAGCACCTGCAGGCCTACTGTTCTATCAATGAAACGAATATTTTCGACTTGCCGCAGCGCAGCACCAATTGTTTTGTTTAAGTTTGCTGTTTCACAATTCACAAGTCTGTTAACTGAATTTCTCATATCTCTGACAATGCGAATATCTTCAAATCGAAGTAATGCACCGTGAGCCCCAATAATATTGAGGAATTCTGTTATTTTCTCAGCTTCCTTCAAGTACGTGATGAATCCTTTTTTTCTTTCTAACACTTTGCTGTTCAAATCGAACGCATTCATCAGATTGCTCAATGCAACAATATGCTCTTTGTAAAGCGACGTTATTTCCAAGTGATAGGAGGATGTTTCTGGGTTATTGACAGATCCGCCTGCAAGAAACGCCCCTCTTAAATAGGAACGTTTGCAGCATTTCTTTTTGACAAGGTCTTCCGCTATTTCATGCGTAAACATAAAGCCCTCCGTCAAAATACTCAAATCTTCGAGAATCTCCTTCGCCTTTGCCGACAGCCTTACAATATAAACATTGTTTTTCTTGAGGCGCATCTTCTTTCTCACTAAAAGCTCGACAGGTATGTCATAATACTTCTTAATGAGTGTATATATTCTTCTTGCAATTGCAGCATTTTCCGTCTGAATGTCCACTACCAGCTTCTGATTAGAAAAGGATAAAGTACCATTCATCTGAATAAGGGCAGACAGTTCTGCCTTGCCGCAGCAATCTTTAACTTCAATAGTCGTCAGTTCTTTTTTCGTCTCTGAAGCGAAAGACATACCTTCACCCCCATTTCAAAACGCAACCCCTGTTTCCCTGTTAAAGCTCTGCTTGCACTTTCGAGTCAAGCATAGAATAGAGGATTTTAGCCACTTCCAACGTATTGTGGCGGATGACCTTTTCTTCCAGACTGATAATATCCCCAAGTATGACTTCTAGTCCAAGCTTTTCTAATTTCTCTGTGTCAAAAAAGACAGGTTTTGCTTTCTCTTCATTATACCGTTCCAGAACGTTTCCGGGGATATTTTCTTTATTTACCAATATAGTATTCAAAAAAGGCTCAGGCATATGTTCGTAAATTGCCTTAACATGATCGCTCGCAGAAAAATCAAGCGTTTCACCGGCCTGCGTCATAATATTACAGATATAAACCTTTTTAGCAGCAGCAGAGATGATTTCCCTGCTTATTTCTGGTACAACAAGATTTGGAAGTATACTTGTATACAGACTTCCTGGTCCAATTACGATTAAGTTTGCATGACGGATTGCCTGGATGGCTTCTGGCAGCGGCGTAGCATCCTCTGGTGTTAAGAATACTTCTTTGATTTTCTTGCCGCTTTCGGGAATACGCGATTCTCCTGTAACGATAGAACCATCCTCCATAATTGCATTAAGAACAACACTATGGCTTGTTGCAGGCAATACCTTGCCGCGGACATTGAGCACCTTGCTCATTTCCTGAATAGCATAAGGGAAATTCCCTGTTATCGATGTCATTGCAGCTATAATTAAATTCCCTAAGGAATGTCCATTGAGATCCTTGCTATTTGAAAAGCGATGCTGAAACATTTCTTCCACTAACGGCTCAACATCAGATAATGCTGCCAGCACATTCCTAATATCACCAGGTGCAGGAATATCTAGATCATTCCGCAGCCGGCCCGAACTACCGCCATCATCTGCAACAGTTACAATCGCTGTAATGTCGAGAGGATATTTTTTTAATCCTCTAACTAAAACAGACAGACCCGTTCCTCCGCCAATGATTACAATTCTCGGATGCTCCACTTCATTCATGTTTGTTGGTCCTTTCTCCTCTCCATGTCACGATGAGTTATTTCGACATGATAGTCACCTTCGAAATGATGACCAATATATTCCGACAAGGCAACAGAACGATGCTGGCCACCTGTACAGCCAATTGCCACCACAAGCTGCGACTTTCCTTCTCTTTTATACTGCGGAAGCATAAAGGTAAGGAGGTCAATCACTTTTTCAAGAAATTGGCCAGTCTCTGTCCACTTTAATACATAGCTGGACACATCAGCATCCAACCCTGTCTTCGGTCTCATATGCTCAACGTAATGAGGGTTTGGTAAGAAACGAACGTCAAATACTAAATCCGCATCAATGGGAATGCCGTGCTTAAAGCCAAAACTCATGACATTCACCGTAAAAATCGTCTCTTTGTTAGCTGAAAACTCCGTTAATATCTTTTCACGCAAGTCTCTTGGCGAGCTCTTGGACGTATTATAGATGATTTGCGCCCTGCCTTTAAGCTCCTCAAGCAGTTCACGCTCCATTTTAATGCCTTCAAGGGGAAGACCTGATGGTGCAAGAGGATGTGATCTTCTTGTTTCTTTATATCTTCTGACCAAAGTACTGTCATCTGCATCCAGAAAAAGCACTTTTGGTACTACCCATGAATTGGCCAAATCATCCAATGCACTGAATAGATTTTCAAAAAACTCTCTGCCTCGTAAATCCATCACGAGTGCAACCTTATTCATCTTATTCTCCGATTCCTTCATTAGTTCAAGAAATTTCGGCAAAAGAGTTGGCGGCAAGTTGTCTACACAGAAAAACCCTAAGTCTTCAAAGCTTTGAATGGCAACTGTTTTGCCTGCACCAGACATTCCTGTAATAATGACAACTTGCGGTTCGTTCACCATACTTGCACCCATGCTCATTCCCCCTTAAATTTTTTAGCTCGGATCTAATCGGTAGCTAATTAGTTCAAAATCAGGCGTATATGTGAAAGTCCCATATATGATGCCATTACCGTGCATCATATAGTCCAAGATGTGATAATCGCCTTCTGCCATAGGCAAATTTTTGACATTATCAATGTCATGCCAGACAATTTTCCCCTCTTCCGATTCATCCACATTGACGCCATCCGCATTTGTGGAGAAGAAGGTAAACATCATCCATTCTGAAGTTATCTTGTCGCCATCCTTAATGATGAACGTAAAAATTCCTTTAATATTTGGATTCCTCAAGTATATACCTGTTTCTTCTCTGAATTCTCTTATGCAGGAGTCTCTCACAGACTCTCCTGGCTCCATTTTTCCTCCTGGAGCCACCCACCAGCCTCTTCTTGGCTTTTGCAGCAGGAGCACCTTATTATCCTTCAGCAACAGGCAATTCGTAACACGCTGCACTTTATCACCTCAAACATTCTTGTCTAAATCTATGTAGAATGAAACAATTGCTTAGTCCTTATATTATACTATTATTGTGAAACACCCACAATAAAATGCCTTTCCAAATAAATTCAACAAATTTCTCACGAAAAACTTACAGGATTTTTTATTTTTCTTCAAAAAAAAAGCATAGGCAATTCGCCTATGCACCAAAATATATATCTTAAAAGGGGGTCAATTTCTATTATTATGTTACCCGAAATATATTTCACTACTGTTACAGGAGAATTAAAAGCGAGTAACACTTTGGAAGCTTTTTCATTACGCTTTTTGTTTCAATGATTCAACAAGCTCTTCCACATAATGTTGAGCGCTTTGCGCTGCAATACTGCCATCACCTGTAGCTGTTACGATTTGACGAAGCGTCTTCTCACGGATGTCTCCTGCTGCGAAGATACCTGGTACTTTCGTTTCCATTTGGTCATTTGTCTCAATATAACCGTTTTCGTTTGTGATACCTAAGCTCTCAAATGGTTTTGATAGTGGCAGCATACCGATATAGATAAATACGCCGTCTGCATCTAACACTTGCTCTGTGTCATCAACTGTTGAAACTAGCGTCACACTTCCAACCTTGCCGTCCTTTTCATTGATGGCTTTAATTGTATGATTCCAGATGAAATCAACCTTATCGTTTGCAAACGCTCTGTCTTGCAAGATTTTTTGTGCTCTTAGTTCATCACGGCGATGCACAATTGTTACTTGTGAAGCGAAACGAGTTAAGTACACACCCTCTTCTACAGCTGAATCTCCTCCGCCGATAACAAACAGTCTTTTTTCTTTAAAGAACGCGCCATCACAAACTGCACAATAGGAAACTCCGCGGCCGCCCAATTCTTTTTCACCAGGTACACCGATTTTTTTGTACTCAGCACCAGTTGAAATAATAATCGATTTTGTTTTGTATTCCTTTGAGCCTGCTTTAACTGTCTTGAATTCATTACCGTCTACAATTTCCTTAATGTCTCCATACGCATATTCTGCTCCGAATTTCTTTGCGTGGTTAAACATTTTATTAGATAGATCTGGACCTAAAATGCTTTCAAATCCAGGGAAATTTTCGACTTCCTCTGTATTTGCCATTTGTCCACCAGGAATTCCTCTTTCAATCATTAGCGTAGAAAGGTTAGCACGGGATGTATACACTGCTGCTGTCATTCCTGCCGGTCCTGCCCCAATAATTATCACGTCATAAATTTTCTCTTCTGCCACACTAAACACTCCTTTATTCTCAACATTCTCTATTTATAAAACGCTCGAGTAACAAAACCGCTGCGTTCGATTCACTTATTAACTATAAGTAGTATTACCATCTAATACTATCCTATTAGACCCCACTGCTTTAGTCCAAATATTTGCTCATAAAAGAAAAACTTCCACCATTGCTCAATCAATGGTGGAGCCTATTTCATCACTCATTATATTCCTTGATGATTTTAATGTACTTCTGCAGTGTTGCTGTAGAAAGACCGTATAAACTTGCCGTTTCCTTTTGAGAAGTCTTTTCGTTTCTGTATTTGCTCCACACATAATCCATTGCCGCAGCCAATCCACTGCTGTTGCCCATTTTTACTCCTGCTTTATGAAGCTGAATAAAAACAGAAAACCACATTAAGTAAAGTCCTGCCTCAACCGTTCCGATTGGATTATGTTTACTGTAGATAATTTCAGCAGTACTATGTGCCGTTAACAGCATTGAATCGCTAATGTTTGCTCCAGACTTCACAAAAGAGAGATATTGATTCTCCAATGAAGTGAAACTGTGAGTGTCATTGACTTGTGAAGATGACAAAATTGCTTCCTTGTTTTTGGAAATAGCAGTCAGAAATACTGCAAACAATCGTTCCTCTTGATGGTTGCTAGTATACCTCTTTAAGATGGAAGGTATATGATCTTCAAACCCATTGACCTTATCTTCCTTTTCCTTCCATGGTTCATGCCCTTCTTTATCTGGATTCAGCTCAAGCACTTTCTTCCAAACAGTCTTGGCAAACTTTGTTCTGCCAACAAAATAGGCAGAGGCAGATAGCCAATAATAGAAGGTCGCATCCTCTGTATATCCTTGTTTTTGTAGCTTTCGCAAAAGAAAATAAGCAGATTCATATTCTCCAACAAGAGCAAAAGTAGTTCCAAGCTTAAATTGGTGATCAACAGAAATTGGCTTTATTTTTTTGAGAATTTCTGTCTGCTCGGTTATACTTTCGATACTTCCTTCATAATAAGCAAAAACAAGCTTGTTACAAAGAGCATGAAGATTGCCAGCGTTTTTCTCCAGCACTTCCTCAAGAATGCTGTTCGCCTTTTTCACTTCCCCAAGATAGAAGTAAGCCAAGGCCAAATTATTGTAGGCAGACCAGTACTCAGGATAGTCAGAAATAACTTTCTTTAGCATTTCAACAGCTTTGTTGAAATTACCTGATTCAAGAAGCTCTCTAGCATGCTCTTGCCTGTTAATCAGATCTTCCTCTTCATAAGGCTCCTCTTCTTCCAGGTCATCAGACTCTAATGTGAGCACTTCAAGCAAGTCCTCGGTATCCTCCCGAAATTCGCCTTCTGGTTCCAGCTTTAAATATAATTTAGCATGATAATAAGCATCTTTGAAAAATCCTAAATGCGCATAATTATTTGCAAGGAAATAATAACATTCCACCATTTCTTCATCTAGCTCTTCAATAATGAGATGAAGCAGTTCATTGGATTTTTGATATTCTCCAATATCTGCATAGACAATTGCAAGTTGACAAAGTATCGTCGGTTCCCCGGGATCCAGTTGCATTGCTCTTTGCAAATATTTCAATGATTTATTATAATCTCTTTGATGATATGCCTTAATGCCTTTGGAAAAATAATATTCGCCTGTAGGATTAAATGTAATAAGTTTACCCATTGGTTGTAAAGTATTTGAGTCTTTATTCATGTAATCCTCCAACAATCTATTTAAACTCATACAGAGCAATTTCTATTGCTTCAACTTATGTAGTATACCATATTTCGAAGGTTGCGGAGCAGGCAGTTTACGAAAATGCCCGCACACTTGAAAAAATATGGTTTTTCTTTGGTGCAAATTTATTCTCCTTATTTCATGAAAGCATACAAAAAACTGCCGTCAGGAATTGAGAGCGAAAGCGCTAAAAATCCGTCAGACAGTCCGTATCATTATTTTTCTTGATGGCGTTGATCTAAAACCTTCAGTATTTCAGCAAAAGGAAGTCCTTGTTCCCTCAGCAATACAAAGAGGTGGTAAAGTAGATCGGCTGCTTCCCATTTAAGCTCTTCCGTATCTCTATTCTTAGCTGCAATGATGACTTCAGCTGCCTCCTCGCCGACTTTCTTCAAAATTTTATCGACCCCTTTTTCAAACAGGTAAGTTGTATACGCACCTTCAGGACGATTAATCTCTCTTTCTTGAATGACAGCTTCCAAGTCTTTCAAAATTTGATAGTTTGAAATTTCCTTGCTGAAAGCATCTTTATTTTGATAAAGACTTTCTGCAAAACAGCTAACTGTGCCATTATGACACGCAGGACCATTTGGAGATACAAGGACAACAAGAGCATCCTTGTCACAGTCAAATTTAATTTCAACAATTTGCTGTGTGTTTCCACTTGTTGCTCCTTTATGCCAAAGCTCACTTCTTGACCTGCTGTAAAACCATGTTTCTCCTGTAGCCAGAGATTTTCCTAATGATTCCTCGTTCATATATGCCAATGTAAGAACTTCTTTTGTAGCAGCATCTTGAACAATTGCCGGGATTAGTCCTTTTTCATCAAATTTAAGCTCGTCTAATGTCATCTTACAAGCACTCCTCTTTCATGTAGATATCCTTTGACTTCATTAACAGAGGTTTCTTTATAATGAAAAATGCTCGCAGCCAGTGCTGCATCTGCATTTGCTTCTTTAAATACCTTCAGAAAATCCTCTGCGTTACCAGCACCGCCTGATGCAATGACAGGAACAGTAACAGCCTCACTTACTGCTTTTGTTAAGGGTAAGTCAAATCCCTTCTTCTCTCCATCAGAATCCATGCTCGTCAACAAGATTTCGCCTGCACCAAGCTCGACTGCTTCTTTTGCCCATGTAATAACATCCTTGTCGACAGGTGTCCTGCCGCCGTGCGTGTACACTCTCCATGTTCCAAGCTCTTGGTCGAATTTAGCATCGATGGCAACAACAATACATTGAGACCCGAAAAAATTGGCTCCCTCGGTGATCAACTTTGGATTTGTGACTGCTGCTGTATTTAGGGATACTTTATCAGCACCTGCACGGAGAATTCTTTTCATATCATCCAATGTATTAATCCCACCGCCGACAGTGAACGGAATTGCAAGCTCTGAAGCAACTTCCTTCACCACTTCAACCATTGTTTTGCGCCCTTCATGTGACGCTGAAATGTCAAGAAAAACAAGCTCATCTGCGCCTTGCTCATCATAAAAACGAGCAAGCTCGACTGGATCGCCAGCATCCCGGAGTTGGACAAACTGCACACCCTTAACGACCCGTCCTTCCTTAACATCCAAGCAAGGTATGATTCTTTTCGTCAACATTATTTGCCCACCTCATTTAATGCATCTCGAAGTGTAAAACGTCCTTCATATAGTGCCTTGCCGATTATTGCACCTGCAACACCATCAGCGGCGTACTGTTTTAATCCAACAAGGTCGGCAAGACTGCTGACTCCGCCAGAGGCAATTACATTCTTCTTTGTTACAGCAGCCATTTCTCTAACCGCAGACACATTCGGACCACTAAGCATGCCATCTGTTGCAATGTCAGTAAATATGAAGTTTTCTGCACCTGCATCAGCAAATCGTTTCCCTAAGTCTGCTGCTCGTGTTGCAGATGTTTCCATCCAACCATGTGTTGCCACAAAGCCATTTTTCGCATCAATACCAAGTGCAATCGCGCTGCCATACTTTTTAATCATGTCAATCGCAAAATCGGGGTTGGATATAGCAATACTTCCGATGATGACACGTGTAACACCATTCTCCAAATAGTGAGCAATGTCCTCCTCTGTTCGAATGCCGCCACCGATTTGCACAGAAACGCCCAGTTTGTTTGCTGCTTCTACAACGAATAAATCATTGACTCTTTTACCATCCTTTGCTCCGTCAAGGTCGACCATATGTATCCACTCTGCTCCTTGGTCTGCAAAGCTTTTTGCCATATCAAACGGTGAATCACCGTAAACAGTCTCTTTATCATAATCTCCTTGAATTAGACGGACACACTTGCCGCCTCTCATATCAATCGCAGGATATAAGGTAAAGCTCATGTTGTTCACCCTTTCTTTATAAGCTCCGTAAAGCCGCCAAGCAGCTCCATCCCAAGCTTGCTGCTTTTTTCAGGATGAAATTGCATTCCGTATACATTGCCTTTTCCAACTACTGCTGGCACTTCCTTGTCATAATCACTGCTGGCAATGATAATGTCTTCGTTTGTTTCTGCATAGTAAGAATGAACGAAATAAACATAGTCATTTGTTAAACCTGCAGTTATTTTTGAGTCCTTCTTAAACTCAATCCGATTCCAGCCCATATGTGGCACTTTATATTTCTCCCCATCTGCTGTTTCACCTGGAAAGCGGACGATCTTACCTGGCAATAAGTGCAGTCCTTCTGCCTGACCATGCTCCTCGCTTTCATCAAAAAGGAGCTGCATGCCTAAACAGATGCCAAGCAATGGCTTTTGGCTGTTAGCATATTGACGAATCATATCAGCTAAGCCGGATTCATTCAGTTTTGCCATTGCATCCTTAAATGCCCCGACACCTGGCAGAATTAACGCATCTGCTTCCATCAGCTTCTCCGCATCCTCAGAAATAAAATAAGGAATGTCCAATCTTTCTAGCGCTTTGCTTACACTAAATAAATTGCCCATGCCATAATCGATAATTCCAAGCATTTTAAAGCATTCCTTTCGTGGATGGAATCCCTTTTACTCTTGGATCAATGGTTGTTGCCTCGTCAAGCGCTCTAGCTAACGCTTTGAAGATTGCTTCAATCATATGATGCGTGTTGTGCCCATAATGCAGGATGACGTGCAGATTTATTCTTGCTTCTAAGGCAAACTTCCATAAGAATTCATGAACAAGCTCTGTATCAAATGTGCCTACTTTACTGCTTGGAAATTCCGCCCGGAACTCAAGATGAGGACGATTGCTTAAATCCACTACTACTTGCGCCAATGTTTCATCCATTGGTACAAAGCTGTTTCCATAGCGTTTAATGCCCATTTTATCACCAAGTGCTTCCTTTAATGCAAGCCCAAGACAAATACCGATATCCTCTGTAGTATGGTGGTCGTCAACCTCAATATCCCCATTTGCTTGAACGGTTAAGTTAAATTGACCATGCTTTGTAAAGAGATCAAGCATATGGTTCATAAAAGGGACACCTGAATCAATCTCCGAAATGCCCTCGCCATCAATATTGTAGGACAATTGAATATTTGTTTCGCCTGTTTTCCTGCTTATCGCCGCTGTTCTTCCCATCGTTTAAGCCTCCTTTAAAAAATATTACTTGTTTTTATATCTTGCTTCGATTGCTCTAGCATGTGCTTCCAAGCCTTCAAGACGTGCAAATGCGGCAATCTTCTGGCCATTTTGTGTAAATGCCTTTTCACTGTAGGAAATCACACTAGATTTCTTTTGGAAGTCATCAACATTTAACGGACTGGAGAATCTAGCCGTTCCATTTGTCGGTAACACATGGTTTGTCCCTGCAAAATAATCTCCGACCGGCTCTGAGCTGTATCGCCCAAGAAAAATTGCACCAGCATGCTTGATTTTCCCAAGCAGCTCAAACGGATTTTCTGTGATAATTTCCAGATGCTCCGGAGCAATCGCATTGATTGCTTCTACTGCAAGATCCATTGTTTCGGTTAACACAATCAACCCATAATCTTCAATCGATTTCTCAGCAATTTCCTTGCGCGGTAATTCGCTCAGCTGCTTTGCCACCTCTGCTGAAACTTGTTCAGCAAGCAATTGAGATGTTGTCACAAGAACAGCCGATGCTCTTGTGTCATGCTCTGCCTGTGACAGGAGGTCTGCTGCCACTTCATCCGCATTTGCTGTGTCATCTGCAAGAACAGCAATTTCACTCGGACCTGCAATCATATCAATATCAACGTCACCGTAAACTTCCCTTTTTGCTAATGCTACAAAAATATTGCCTGGTCCAACAATTTTATCGACGCTGTTTATCGTTTCCGTTCCATATGCAAGGGCAGCAACCGCTTGTGCTCCTCCAGCCTTATAAATTTCCTTAACACCTGCGATATGTGCTGCTACCAAAACTGCACTTGGCAATTTCCCATCTGCGTTCGGAGGAGAAACCATGACGATTCTAGCAACACCTGCGACCTTTGCGGGTACAACATTCATAAGAACAGATGAAGGGTATGCCGCTGTCCCGCCTGGAACGTAAACACCGACAGAATCCAACGGTGTTATTTTTTGCCCAAGGATTGTGCCATCTTCCTTTGTAACCATCCACGAGGTTTTCAGCTGATTTTGGTGATATGACCGAATATTATCTGCCGCTTCTTTAATAATGGATACCATTTCCTTATCAACATCTTCGTAGGCTGCTTCCAATTCTTCTTCGCTGACCAGAAGGCTTGATAAATCGGCTTGATCGAATTTCAGCGTATATTCCTTCAACGCCTTATCGCCAGCGTTTTTCACATTCGCTATAATGTCCTTTACAATAATTCTCTGTTCTTCCGTCCCTGCATCCACAGATCGTTTCAGGTAGGAACTGTCTACACCATTTACTATTTTCATTCCGGTCTCCACTCCAAAATCTATTTTTGCACCGCTCTGACTACACCGTTAACACGGTCGACTAAATCACTTATTCGCTTATCCTTCATGCGATAGCTGACTGGGTTAACAATAAGACGGGATGTAATATCAACAATCTTTTCGTATTCAACAAGCCCATTTTCAACAAGCGTTTTTCCTGTAGATACAATATCTACGATCCGATCTGTTAAGCCGATAATTGGTGCAATCTCAATAGATCCATTCAGCTTAATGATTTCCACCTGTGAGCCTTGTTCACGAAAATATGCTGCAGCCACATTTGGATATTTGGTTGCTATTCGAGGTGCAATTTCATTTAATTTTGTATTTGGCAAGCCTGCCACGGCTAAGTAACAAGCACTTATTTTCAAGTCTAAAAGCTCATAAATATCTCTTTCTTCTTCTAGCATAACGTCCTTGCCTGCGATTCCTAAATCTGCAACACCATGCTCGACGTATGTCGGAACATCCATAGGTTTTGCTAGAATAAACCGAAAATTTTCTTCTTCAACATCAATAATTAGTTTTCTGGAGTCGTCAAATTCCTGTGGCAGCTGATATCCTGCTTCTCGCAAAAGCTCTGCTGCTTCTTCAAAAATCCTTCCCTTTGGCATGGCAATTGTAAGAATATCCTTCATTTGACAACCTCCATTCCCGCTTTCCCGACTAACAAGGTGATCTCATCATATTGCTTTGTACAAGCATCCACGTTACCGACACCATTTATGTCCTGTGTAATCACTTTAAAGCCGTCTGCTCTTTTTTGTTTCGCCAATTCGAATGCTTCTTTTCTTCTGTCACCACTGAAAAGAATGCAGTGAATATCGCTTTTTCTAGCAAGACTTCCTAATGCCTCCAGCAAATGATCGATGCGAATGGCGAATCCTGTTGCGCCTGTATTTTTGCCGAATTTGGCGAGGAGAAGATCATATCTGCCTCCGCTTCCAATTGGAAAGCCAACTCCTTCGGCATAGGCCTCATACAGAATTCCTGTGTAATAGCTCATATGGCTGACAAGCGTTAAATCGAAGCGAACTTGATTTTCGACACCGTAATCTAATAGGATGTCCCATAATTGCTGCAAGTCATCAATTGCTTGTGTTCCCCTGCCATTTTCAATCAGCTTATAGGCAAGAGTAACTACTTCCTCTCCACCTCTTAGCTTCAGAAAATCTTGAAGCCTCTGTTTATCAATGCTAGACAAAGAAAGATTATCCACATGCTGGCGATAGCCGACATAATTCTTTTCATACAAATATTTCGTCAAGGCATCTGCTCTTTCCTTCGTGCCGAGAATTTGTTCAAAAAAGGCTTGCACAAAGCCGATATGTCCGACAGAAAGCTGATATTTCTGCACGCCTGCCTTCTCTAATGAAGATATCATCAGCGCTATCCCTTCGCCGTCTGCACTAACTGTTTTGTCACCAATATACTCAACACCAATTTGTTCAAACTCTGCAGGTCTGCCACCTTCTCTTTGCTGTGCACGGAAAACAGAAGCATTATAGGCAAGGCGCAACGGCAAATCTTCATTCAGCAGTTTAGAGGCTGCCACCCTTGCGATTGGAGCCGTCATATCAGGACGAAGCACCAATGTATGTCCTTGCTGATCCAGGAGCTTAAACAGCTGCTGATCTAAAATAGCGGAGGCTGTTCCAACTGTTTCGTAGTACTCCAATGTTGGTGTCTCCATAAATTGATAGCCCCATTGCTTTATTTCTTTGTCCATTATTTGCTTTACTATATATTTTGTTTCATATATTTCAGGTAAACTGTCTCTCATGCCTAATGGCTTTTCAAACATAAACAAGCTGCTCATTTTATACACCTCATAAAGAAGAATATTCCGAATGCTTTAGTTCGCTAATATGCTAACAAATTAAAGGTTATTTGTAGTTTACTCTTCCAAAACCTTTTGGTCAAGTAAAAATCACTGTTTTCTGACTTTTCCCTTTTATAAAAAAAAGCAACCCTAGCTCATGATCTTTTTCAAAGGTGGCCTGACTTCTTGTCATCCCCTTTGAAATAAGACTCATTATTAGAGTTGCCTCGTTTTATTCTTCCACTATATAAATTGGACTATTTTGGCGCCGTTTTTGCATCTCTTCTGCAGAATAAATGATTTGCATTGGATTACCGCCAACAAAACTGCCGGCAGGAACATCCTTATGAACAAGGGTGCCTGCGGAAACAACCGCATTGTCACCAATCTCCACACCAGGGAGAATTGTCGTATTCGCCCCAATCATCACTTCATCTCCAATTACTATCTCTCCAAGACGATATTCTTCAATAAGATACTCATGCGCCAAAATTGTGGTGTTATAGCCGATGACCGAATTTTTCCCGACTTTTATTTTTTCTGGGTACATAATATCCACCATCACCATTAAAGCAAAGGAGGTTTCTTTGCCAACGGTCATTTTCAATAGTTTGCGATACATCCAGTTTTTCAATCCAAGAAACGGAGTATATCTTGCAAGCTGAATGACGATGAAATTTTTGATTACCTTCAGAAACGGAACTGTTTTATAAACATGCCATAAAGAGTTGGGCCCGCTCACCGGATAGCGAGTCGTTCGTCTCATTTAACTTCCACGTCAAGAATAGCCAGCAGATCGCTCATATTATTCAAAAGATAATCCGGCTCCAAGGATGCCAAGAAATCTCTTCCTTTTAACGTCCATGCTACACCCGCTGTTTTTGTGCCCGCATTTTTCCCTGCAAGGATGTCATGAGAGTTGTCACCGACCATAATTGCTTCCTCAGGAGAAGATCCGAGCTTTTCCAGCGCCATTAAGACTGGTTCTGGATCAGGCTTCGCATTCTTCACATGGTCAAGTGCAACAATAACATCAAAAAATTCATCCAGCTTCGTTAAGCGCAAGCCCATATTGACTACATCTGATAACTTTGTCGTAACAATCCCAATCTTATAGCCATTTTCCTTTAATGCCTTAATCGTGTCATAAACACCTTCAAAAATCGTCACAATATTATCATGGTTAGCTATATTAAATGCCCTGTATTTTGCGACCATTTCCTCTGCCTTGTGTACATCTATCCCGCCGAATGTCTCCATTAAGGTTGGCCCCATAAATGGAATGACATCTTCGCGTTGATATTTACCAGGATAATAGAACTCCAGTGTATGCAAAAATGAAGAAATAATTAGTTCATTTGTATCGATAAGTGTTCCATCTAAATCAAATAACAGTGTATTAATTTTTCCGTTCATCTTATCTCTTTCCTTTCTGACTTCTAGTTACTGCTCTCCAAATAGCGCTCACTCGCCAATCCGGATTTCCTTCTGTAAATAATAGCCAGAACTGACACTACGATTAATGCCAAGGATATAAGCTGCGCCATTCTTAAATCACCAACCATTAAACTGTCTGTTCTCATGCCTTCAATAAAGAAACGACCGATTGAGTACCAGATGACGTAAGAGAAGAATATTTCCCCTCTGCGTATGTTAACTCTTCTTAATAGAATCAAAATAACAAAACCAACGATATTCCATAAAGATTCATATAAAAATGTTGGGTGATAGTACGTGCCATTTATATACATTTGATCAATGATGAATTGTGGTAAATGCAATCCTTCTAAAAACGATCGGCTCACTTCTTCGCCGTGCGCTTCCTGATTCATGAAGTTGCCCCAGCGGCCAATCGCCTGACCTAAAATAATGCTTGGTGCAGCGATATCGGCCATTTTCCAAAACGAAATGCCTTTTTTCTTTGTAAATATGTATGTGGTTATAATGGCGCCAATCAATGCACCATGAATGGCAATACCGCCATGCCATATTTTTGGAATATCTCCTAAATGGCTGCTGTAATAATCCCACTCAAAAATAACATAATAAATTCTGGCAGATATTATGGATATTGGAATAGCCCACAGCATTAAGTCCGGGAAATCGTCTTTTCCAAGTCCTCGTCTATTTCCTTCCCGTATTGCCAAAATCAATGCCAGAATAAGGCCTGTTCCGATAATAACACCATACCAACGAACATCTAGCCCTCCTATCGAAAATGCAATAGGATCAATCGGCTGTATATTCTCCACTACTATTCCTCCCTTTTCCCCTGTAATTATTCTTCTCTATAAGGTTATCATGCATTATCGTGTGAAATCACGTTAGCAAGCTTGTTCGTAAATTGCTGCGCAGCATTAACACCCATTCTTTTCAGACGGAAGTTCATTGCTGCAACCTCAATGATAACTGCCAAGTTTCGTCCAGGACGAACAGGAATTGTCAGCTTAGTCACATCTGTATCAATAATTTTCATTTTCTCTTCATCTAAACCTAAGCGGTCATACTGCTTGTTTTGTTCCCACAACTCCAGAGACATGATGATGGAGATTTTTTTATCACTTCTGACAGCACCAGCTCCAAACAATGTCATCACATTGATAATACCTAAGCCGCGGATTTCCAAAAGATGCTCAATTAATTCAGGAGAGCGTCCGACGATTACTCCCTCGTCCTCTTGGCGAATTTCTACACAGTCATCCGCTACAAGACGATGCCCTCTTTTAACAAGCTCAAGTGCAGTCTCACTTTTACCAACACCACTTTTCCCAGTAATAAGTACACCAACACCATAAATATCAACAAGCACGCCATGAACAGCAGTAGTCGGAGCCAGCTTGCGCTCAAGGAAGTTTGTCAGTCTGCTTGAGAATAAAGATGTCTTTTGCTTGGATCGCATAACAGGAACAGCATTTCTTTCAGCAGCTTCTATTAATTCTGCTGGTACCTCTTTACCTCTTGTAATGATAATTCCTGGCGTTATATCATTACAAAGTTTTGTCAGCCTTGTTTCCCGCTCCTCTTCACTTAGCTTCTCAGCAAATGTAAGCTCGGTTTTCCCAAGGAGCTGTACCCTTTCTGCAGGGTAATAATCAAAATAACCTGCAAGCTCTAATCCAGGTCTAGATATATCACTTACCGTAATCGGTCTATTAATTCCTTCTTCACCGCTGATCAGTTCTAAATCAAACTCTTCCATTACTTCTTTTATTAATACCTTAGCCAATGGGGTTCCTCCTTCAAAGGTTCAATGCTGCTTTAACTTAATTACTTTATCGCATCATCTTATTTTAGCATTATTCCATAAATTTATGCTAGATTCTGACTATGTTAATTGACGTTTTTCGGCTACCTTTTTTTCATGATAAAAAAAAAGGCTGACACATATGTGTCGCCTTTTCCACATGCTAAAACCTCTACTTTTCACTTTTCAGCATTGTATTCTGAATGATGATATTAAAGAGAGAAAGCAGGACACTTGCAAGCATGCTCATACCAAAGCTTGAAATCTCAAAGCTGTCTCCCATTAAGTGATCTGTTAAAGAAAGGGTAATAGCATTAATTACAAATAAAAACAAACCTAAGGATAGTATTGTTACAGGAAGTGTCAAAAGAATCAGGATAGGCTTAACGACAATATTAAGCAATGACAAAATAACACTTGCCCCAATTGCTGCTCCTATACCAGAAAGGTAAAATGAATCTTTAAACAACCCTGCCAATGCAATGAAAAACACTGCATTTATAACAATACCTAATAACCACTTCATATTTTCCTACACCTCATTTGGAAGAACAAACGTCAATAATAAGTAAATTAATACTAGCGTAAAACCAGTCGGAATTAATGCCAGAATGAAAATTACTCTTAATAGATTTGCATTAATATTGATACTTTCTGCAAGTCCACCGATAACTCCTGCCAATTTCCGATTATTTGTTGAGCGCACTAATTTCTTCATATTGTCTCCTTTCGAAGATTACTGCTGCTCCCGTTTTTTTATTTTGATGGATCCAGTTTTTGTATTTGCTTCAATTTTGGTTCGTTTATCTAATGATTGAATGGACTGGAACTGCATCACTTTTTGGAGCACATCATTTTTTTCCTCTATTATTTGTATACCCTCCAGTTCCACATTAAATCCACCAAAATTAGTCTTTAAATTACCTGTTACAGCAAGCTGATCTGGTACTTGAACCTCAATACTTCCAGTTGTGCCGTTCAACTCAAGCACTTCAATATCTTCAGAATGATTGATGCAAAGGATATTGCCGTTAAATGATTGAAGGTCGACCTTTCTGAAGAAACCTTCTGCCTTGATTGCACCATTTAATGTTTCTCCATCAAGCGCTTGAATCACACTGTTTTCAATGACAATACTGCCGTTTGCTGCGTCTGCTTCCAGCTTTTCGCTCTGGCCGGCATTTATCGTAATTTTTCCGTTCGCTGTTTTCGCATAAAGCTGATCTGCCAATAAATCGTATGTTTTAATAGAGCCTGTAAATAGTCTAACCTTTGCTATATGATAAGAGTTTTTCGGAATATAAAACTTCGTCTGCAATTTCATCCACTTATGATTCACTTTAAGCTCTAAGATATCTTCCTTCGCCTTCACTTGCACTTCCTTCAAGAACAATTCCTTCGCCTGTTCATTCGAATCAACTCTGTATATCTTCGCTTTGCACTCAATGCGGATTTCGTCTTGGTCCCAAGGAATAAGCTCTACTTCACCGTTTGGTATATCCACATCTATGTTTTTTGGAAATACCTCTGTAAATTGAAAGATATGGGATACTTCCTCATGTCTTGTAATATTTAACTGATCGAAGTCTACTTCCTTTACCTTTTTTACTGCATTATCAACAAAGTCAAATAATTTCTCTTTTGCTGATTGAAATTTAAAAGTTGATTGCTGATTTGGCTCTTTCTTCTTTTCTTGAAAAACAGAGTCGTCAGCAAGAGTCTCTTCACTATTTAGTTTTTTAGCTAAATCTGCTTCGTCTGCCTTTTCAATTAAAGACAGAGCCTCTTCTATTGTAAGCTTCCCTTCTTCCAACAGTTGTAAAATCCTTCTTTTTTCATCAGCCATTCTAAATGCCTCCCCATATGCTTGTTATATATTTCCCTACTTAAGTAAAACTTTAAGCTTTGAGTATAATACTTGCCGCTTCTTTTTCTTTATGTCCATTCTTGACCTGTGGCTTACTAAAAATACAGCGATAAGCTGGATTTTACTTGCTTCCCTTTCCTATTACTACGAATGAAACAATCTTAAGGTTTCATCTAAGCTGGGAATAAAACATTTCTTTCTATCGTATGAGCAGTGATACGGATTAAGAATAATGTCCACACTCAAATGCCTGTAGTGATTTATACAAAAAGCCGGCTTAGAGAGTGAACTCTAAAGCCGGCTGCAGAAAAAAGCTTATCCTGTTGTTATTTCTTCCGCTTCTTTGATGCTTTTCTTCATACGCAAACGGTCTCTTTCAAGGATGGGCTTTAAATACTTACCAGTATACGAACCTTTAAGTTCAGCAATTTCTTCAGGAGTGCCGCTTCCTAAAATGGTTCCGCCCTTGTCTCCTCCTTCAGGACCAAGATCAATAATAAAGTCAGTCGCCTTAATTACATCCAGATTATGTTCAATAACGAGGACCGTTTCTCCATTATCGACAAGACGCTGCAAGACAACAAGCAGTCTCGAAATGTCATCAACATGCAGACCTGTCGTCGGTTCATCTAAAATATAAAAGGTTTTTCCTGTTGATCTTTTATGAAGCTCAGAAGCAAGCTTGACCCTTTGTGCTTCACCGCCGGACAGGGTTGTCGCCGGCTGGCCAAGTTTAATATATCCAAGACCAACATCTACTATTGTTTGCAGCTTACGGTGTATTTTCGGGATATTCTCAAAGAATGACACTGCATCCTCTACAGTCATGTCAAGTACATCTGAGATATTTTTCCCTTTGTATTGCACTTCAAGTGTTTCTCTGTTATACCGTTTCCCATGACAAACCTCACATGGAACATAAACATCCGGCAGGAAGTGCATTTCTATTTTGATAATACCATCACCGCGGCAAGCTTCACATCTTCCGCCTTTCACATTAAAGCTGAACCTGCCTTTTTTATAGCCTCGCACCTTCGCTTCATTCGTTGTGGAATATACGTCACGAATATCATCGAACACACCAGTATATGTGGCCGGATTCGATCTTGGCGTACGGCCAATAGGAGATTGGTCAATATCAATAACCTTTTCAAGCTGGTCAATCCCTTTGATTTCCTTATGCTCTCCAGGCTTCGCTTTCGCTCTGTTCAACTTCTGAGCAAGGCTTTTATGAAGTATCTCATTTACTAAGGTACTTTTCCCTGAACCGGATACTCCTGTTACTGCTGTAAACACACCAAGCGGAATTTTGACGTTGACATTTTTGAGGTTATTTTCGTTCGCCCCAATAATCTCTATTTCTCTGCCATCACTTTTTCTTCTTTCCAATGGCAATGGAATAAACTTCTTACCTGATAAATATTGACCAGTAATAGAATTATCATCTGCCATTACTTCCTGCGGTGTCCCTGTCGAAATAATTTCTCCACCATGAACACCAGCACCTGGTCCGACATCGATAAGATAGTCTGCTTCCATCATGGTATCTTCATCATGTTCTACGACAATAAGCGTGTTACCGATATCCCGCATATGCTTCAAAGTATCAATCAGCTTATCATTATCCCTTTGATGAAGCCCAATGGAGGGCTCATCCAATATATAAAGGACGCCTGTTAATCTTGAACCTATTTGGGTTGCAAGCCGAATTCGCTGTGCTTCCCCGCCTGACAATGTCCCAGCAGCCCTGCTCAGCGTTAAATAATCCAAGCCAACATTATTAAGGAACCCAAGCCGTTCTGAAATTTCGCGAAGAATAAGATTAGCAATTTGCTGTTCCTTTTGAGTTAATGTTAGGTTTTCAAAAAAGTTTTTGCCTTCAATGACTGATTTCTCTGTCACTTGGCCGATATGCAAGCCGTTAACAAACACTGCTTGAGCTTCCTTCTTTAATCGATAGCCTTTGCATGTTGGGCAATCCTGCTGAGCCATATATTTTTCCATTTGTTCACGAATGAAGTCAGAGCTTGTTTCTTTATATCTTCTCTCCACATTGCGAACAACACCCTCAAACTGGATATCATTTTCCCTTACCTGACCAAAATCATTTTCATATCGGAAGTGAATTTTTTCCTTTCCTGACCCGTAAAGAATTTTATCAAGCATGCCTTTCGGAATATCCTTAACGGGTATATTCATGTCAATGCCATAATGGTTGCAGACACATTCTAAAAGCTGCGGATAATATTGCGAGCTTATCGATTCCCACGGCGCAATCGCATTTTCCTTTAATGTTAGATTTGGATTAGGAATGACAAGCTCAATATCCACCTCAAGCCTTGTCCCAAGTCCGTCACATTCTGGACATGCTCCGAATGGGCTGTTGAAGGAAAATAATCTTGGCTCTAATTCCCCAATTGAAAAACCGCAAATCGGGCAGGCATGATGTTCACTGAATAACAGCTCTTCTTCCCCGATTACGTCAATGATTACTTTTCCGCCGCCAAATTGCAGGGCTGACTCAAGTGAATCTGCCAGACGCTGGGATATCCCTTCTTTAACAACAAGCCGATCAATAACCACTTCAATATTGTGCTTCTTATTTTTCTCCAGCTCAATATCATCACTTAGCTCATGCATCTCACCGTCAATTCTGACACGCACATATCCTTGCTTCTTTATATCCTCGAGCACCTTCACATGTGCTCCTTTTCTGCCGGAAATAACAGGTGCAAGCACCTGAATTTTCGTTCTTTCCGGGTATTCCAATATACGGTCAACCATCTGTTCAATCGTTTGGGACGTAATCTCGACACCATGATCAGGACATACTGGTCTGCCGATTCTTGCATACAATAACCGCAAATAATCGTAGATTTCCGTAACTGTTCCTACAGTGGATCTTGGATTGCGACTCGTCGTTTTCTGATCGATGGAAATAGCAGGACTTAGGCCTTCAATCGAGTCAACATCCGGCTTATCCATCTGGCCGAGGAATTGGCGGGCATATGCTGATAATGACTCCACATAACGCCTTTGTCCCTCTGCATAAATGGTGTCAAAGGCCAGAGAAGATTTCCCTGAGCCCGACAATCCAGTTATCACGACAAGCTTATCCCTTGGTATCGTGATATCAATATTTTTAAGATTATGTGCTCTTGCACCTTTTACGATCAATTTATCCTTTGCCATTTAAGCCTTCACCCCTCTGCCTTAAGCTCAAGAAGCAAATCGCGAAGCTCTGCAGCCCTTTCGAAATTGAGGGCTTTTGCAGCTTCCTTCATTTCTGCTTCCATTTGCGCAATCATTGCTTCTTTGTCTTTTTTCGTCAACTTTTCCAGCTTGGCAGATGCAGAATACTCTTCTGGTTCCTCTGCAGCTTGTGTTGCCCTGATTGAATCCCTGATGCCCTTTTGAATGGTTTGCGGTGTGATGCCGTGCTTCTCATTGTATTCCTCTTGCATAGCCCGGCGGCGTTTCGTTTCATTTATCGCTATATCCATCGAGTTTGTCATCTTATCTGCATACATAATGACATGCCCATTTGAATTTCTCGCTGCACGCCCAATTGTTTGAATCAGAGAACGCTCGGAACGAAGGAAGCCCTCTTTGTCAGCATCCAAAATAGTTACAAGTGATACTTCCGGAATATCAAGACCTTCCCGCAGCAGGTTAATACCAACGAGAACATCATATTTTCCTAAGCGGAGCTCACGGATAATTTCAATACGCTCCAAGGTTTTTACTTCAGAATGAAGATATTGAACCTTAATGCCGATTTCCTTCAGATAATCCGTCAAGTCCTCTGACATTTTTTTCGTCAAGGTAGTAACCAATACCCTTTCATTCTTCTTAATACGCTCTTGAATTTCACCGATTAAATCATCTATCTGACCTTCTATCGGACGGATATCTATCGTTGGATCAAGCAACCCTGTCGGTCTGATAATCTGTTCGATCATTTCTGGAGTATGCTCGATTTCATACGGACCTGGTGTCGCTGAAACGCAAATCATCTGATTAATATGCTCCTCAAATTCACCAAATGTTAATGGTCTGTTGTCCAGTGCAGACGGCAAGCGGAAGCCATGGTCAACAAGCACCCCTTTACGCGCCTGGTCTCCGTTGTACATTCCCCTTACTTGCGGCAAAGTAACATGGGACTCATCAATAACAAGCAAGAAATCCTTTGGAAAGAAGTCCAATAATGTATATGGTGTGGAGCCAGGTGGTCTTAAAGTCAAATGGCGGGAGTAGTTTTCAATCCCCGAACAGAAGCCCATTTCCCTCATCATCTCCAAATCATATCGACACCGCTGTTCAAGACGCTGTGCCTCTAACAGCTTATTGTCCTCCCTAAGCTTTTCAAGCCGTTCGTCCAGCTCTTTTTCAATATTCTCTATTGCTATTTTCATTTTTTCTTCTCGTGTAACGAAGTGGGATGCCGGAAAAATGGAAACATGATTTCTTTCTCCATAAATTTCTCCTGTTAATGCATCTACTTCGCGAATGCGGTCGATTTCATCTCCAAAAAACTCCACTCTGATACAGCGCTCGTCACGGGAGGCCGGAAAGATTTCAACGACATCTCCTCTTACGCGGAATGTTCCCCGCTTAAAATCAATATCATTGCGGTCATATTGGACATCAACAAGCCTGCGAAGAAGCTGATTGCGTTCAATCTCCATACCTGTTCTTAACGAAACAACCATTTCCTTGTACTCTTCTGGAGAACCCAAGCCATATATACAGGAAACGCTGGCAATGATGATAACATCCTCCCTCTCAAACAGCGAGGCTGTCGCCGAGTGACGAAGCTTATCAATCTCATCATTGATGCTTGCATCCTTTTCTATGAAGGTATCTGTGCTTGGCACATATGCTTCCGGCTGATAATAATCATAATAGCTGACAAAATACTCAACAGCATTGTTTGGGAAAAATTCCTTAAATTCGCTGTAAAGCTGACCCGCTAATGTTTTGTTATGTGCAATAATTAATGTCGGTTTTTTTACCTCTTTGATGACATTGCTGACAGTAAATGTTTTCCCTGTCCCTGTAGCACCAAGGAGCGTTTGGATTTTCTTGCCTGAATTTATTCCAGCAACGAGCTCTTTAATTGCCGCGGGCTGGTCCCCTTGAGGGGAATATTTAGAAACTAATTCGAATTCTTGGCTCACTGTAATCCTCCTGTTTCATTTATCTGTAAGGTAAGTTATCTTAAGGTTCACCTGCTTGGAAAGTGTAGCTTTATATGTAAATGTTAAAGAAACACCGTTTTTCCTAATTTAAATGTAAGAAATTGATATATCACCATTCTACCACAAACTGTCCTATTCAAACCAACAATATGCGAACGAATATTCCCCTTTTTATTATTTTCTTCTTCCTTTATTATGATGGCTTTATAAACTTGTATGCTCCCTCTAAAAAAAGAATGGCCTCCCTTTCAGATGAATTCTCGACAAAGAGTACATTCATCTGGCAGGAAGGCCATTTTTTCTATCTTTATTCAGCTGGTTTAGCCGCGCTTTTTTTTAACCTATGGCTAAGCCAAAATCCCGCTGTGAGGGAAAATGAATCAATGACAATCAGCAAAAGAGAATTCGTATAGCCTTTATACGCAGAGGCAGCAATCAGTGCAACAGTAAGAACTAAGGCAAGTACACGGTTGTATGCTACCCTTGTAAAAAGCAATACTAATAATCCAGGAAAAATGAGTGCTGCTAAATAGATCATTTTAAATGATACACCTCTTTTTTGCTTGAGCGTTAATTATCCTTCATTAACCGTAATGCCCAGTCTTGATAATGCACTGGCGAGGTTGTTGAAAATTGGAATTTTACTAAAGTCAACACCTAGCTGGATTGCCGTCTGTGCAACTTCCGGACGCAAGCCGGAAAGATATGCACTAACTCCAATAAGGTTCAATGCATGAATAACATGAAAGATTTGCTGTGCTACCATTGTATCAATTATTGGTACTCCTGATAAGTCAATAAATAGCTTTTCCATATTGTTATTATTGCATTGCTTTAGTGTAGTTTCCATAATAATATTTGCTCTTTGTGTATCAATATCGCCAATTAAAGGAAGTACTCCTATTCCCTTCGTAATCGGAATAACAGGGCTGCTCAATTCATAAATTGTTTCCTGCTGTGCAGAAAGCTGATGATGTTTAAACTTATCATAGTATTCAATAAAAATATTCGTAAAGATATCAAAAGCATAGTTTGCCAGACGCAGCCAGTTGAACATATTGCTAACAGTCAAATGCTCCCCAGATTCCTCTGCAAATTTTTGAATATATTTAAACAAGATAGCTTTAACACAAGTAAGCTGCTCTATTGACTCCAAAATCGGTACAAGGTCTTGTGATCTTTGTTTTGCAACCTTAACAGCCCACTCCGCAATGCTTGTTCGATAGACTTCTTCATCTGAATTAAAGACATGAAGGACATTTCCCATCAAAATTTGATAGCTGCTGATAAGCTCCTCTCTTATTGGCTGTCCCTCTTCAATCCTGTAAAAAACAGATTCGCTTGCGCTTAATGTTTTAATCCATTCCTCTGCCATAAATTCTATATGCTCATTTAAATAGATGTATAATTTTTGTTTACAATCTGACACGTAATTCCCCTCCTAAAAGTTTGCGACGGTCCAATCTTTATCATTGCGAGTTTTTATCTTTCAATCACTATCTAGAAGGATATATCCATAGTAATTGTACTAAAATTACCCGCATCTTAACAGAAAAGGAGCTTGTCCGTATGAATCAAATGCATGTTACAGCTGTTGACCAAACTTTAAGAAAGGAATTACCTCATTGCAGTTTGCAGCATTTATATCTTATATAGGTCTAAGCAATACTTAGTTTTTTATAAGTCCTGTGGCAATAACTTGAAAAAGCGGCCTCACGGATGAAGATCTTTTTTTAGCATTGCTCAACATGACAATAATTTCATTTAATTCTTGTGGAGAAAGTTCTTCTATTATCCAATCTGCCAACTCCTGGTGGCTTATAGATATGTTCTGAAAAGGAATTTTGATTGTCCGACATTGCATAAGCTCTTTTCTGAGTATATTCATATGATATTCATATTTTGATAACCCATTTTGTTCAACTTGATTAACCCTCTGTGTACGATCCTCTTTATACATAGCTGCACCTCACTTTGGTTACATACAATTGTAGACATTTTAATTTCAGTAACTTCTTTATTTAAGTGTAAATATATCTACTTGATTAGTAGAGGTCAATCATGAAAGGCAGTATCCTCCTTATATGGAAGGAAATTAGGAATAATGTCGTATGCCGCCTAGGGATATAGTCTATTCCGCTCCTAATTAATATAAGGTAGAATTTACTATATATTTCACATATAATTTTACCCTGTTTCTGCGTTCATACACTCCAATGCTTCATGATTTCTAGGAGGAGGAATCAATATGGATATTGAAAAAATAAAAACAAAATACATCGGAACAAAAATAAATGAAGATATCTTTTCAAATTCCATTGAAGGTCTTTTACTATTAAAAAAAGGCGCTGTTTTGGATAATACCCATATTGAACTGCTTATAAACCACAAAGTTGATATTAATTCTATAAATTTATTGTCAGAAGCCTATAAGCCCTTATCCGTTGAGGATGCTTACTTAGTGCTTATTGAGCAAGTAAAAAAAACATTTTCCTCTATCATCACTAAAAGTGAGGATGGTCTGGAGAAAATGCTCTCAGACTATGAAAATTTAATCGAATTAGCTATACAAGACATTTCGATTTTAGATATCATTCTGGATGAATCTTTTGCAAGCAGCTCTATTTATAAGCACAGCATTAATGTAGGTATCATATCCGCACTTATTGGTAATACCTTAGGATACTCTGCAAAAAACTGTCATTTATTAAGCCAAATGGGTTTATTTCACGATATTGGTATGCTCCTGATAAATGAGGATATCCTTCACAAAAAGACAAAGCTGACACATTCTGAATATAAAGAAATCCAAAAACATACAAAATTAGGAAAAAGCATTCTTTTTTCCATTAATTCACTAGACATTATCATTTCAAGAACAGCACTGCTTCATCATGAAAAAATTAATGGTAACGGCTATCCTTATAACCGTAAGGAAAAGGATATTCCATTTATGATTCAAATTATTTCCGTTGCTGATATTTTTAACAGCATGTGCTCTAATCCTTGGGACCAAAAGAAAAAAACCTATTTTGAAGCGATTAACGAATTGGTTGACGAAGCTCATGGCAACTCTTTAAACCCTGCCATCGTTATTCCGTTTGCTTCCTACCTCATGCGAAAACAGCTTTTTAACAAAGTTACATTAACAACCGAGCAAACAGCGGAAATTATTTTTATTCATCAAAATGAGCCCCATCTGCCCCTTGTTCGTATCAAAGATGATTATTTAGATCTAAGAAAAGTAGCATCGATAAAAATAAAAGGACCAGCATAGCGGTTGGTAACAAAACAGCTAAAAAAAAAGGCACAGATAATCTGCGCCTTTTTTTTATTATTAAACCCCTTTATATGCTTTTCGGTATATTTCTGCTAAATCAGTAACTAACGGCAGCTTCGGGTTTGCTGTTGTACATTGATCTTCAAATGCTCTATCTGCCAAATACTCTACTCTTTTCTCGAAGGCTTCCTTTTCAACACCGTTAGCAGCAATGCTCATTGGAATATTCAGCTCCTTAGCCAAGCGGATAACCGCTTTAACAAAGCTGTCTACTCCCTGCTCTGTCGTATTTGCAGGCAGACCTAATATTCTTGCTAAATCTGCATAACGCTCATCTGCTTTAAAATGCTCATATTTAGGAAAAGCTGTGAATTTCTTCGGTTTCTCTGCATTATAGCGGATTACATGTGGCATTAATATGGCATTGGACCGGCCGTGAGCAATATGGAACTCTGCTCCTAATTTATGTGCCAAGCTGTGGTTAATTCCTAAAAAGGCATTGGCAAATGCCATTCCAGCAATGGTGGAGGCATTATGAACCTTCTCCCGTGCCTCTTCGTCCTTACCATTGCGATAAGCTCGCGGCAAGTATTCAAAAATCAATTGAACTGCTTTAACAGCCAATCCATCTGTGTAATCATTCGCCATATTGGATACATAAGCCTCTACTGCGTGTGTCAGTACATCCATGCCCGTGTCAGCAGTTACAGCCGGAGGAACTGTCATAACAAACTGTGAATCAATGATGGCAACATCCGGTGTTAACTCATAGTCTGCGAGCGGGTATTTAATATTATTCTCCTTATCTGTAATGACTGCGAAGGAAGTTACCTCAGAGCCTGTTCCGGAGGTTGTTGGTATTGCTACAAATTTAGCTTTGCCTCCAAGACTCGGATACTTGTAAACTCTTTTTCTAATATCAAGAAATTTTTGCTTAAGTCCAAAGAAATCCTCTTCGGGATGTTCATAGAAAAGCCACATTCCTTTCGCTGCATCCATTGGTGAACCACCACCTAATGCTATGATGCAATCAGGCTGAAATTTGGCCATCATTTCTGTTCCTCTTGCCACAGTGTCGAGAGATGGATCTGGCTCAACATCTGAAAATACTTCGACTTGGATGAGGTCAGATCTTTGTCTTAAATGATGCAGCACTTTATCCACATAGCCAAGCTTAACCATATAAGGGTCTGTGACAATGAACACCCTTGAAATCTCCTTCATTTTCTGTAAATATTGAACTGAATTTTTTTCAAAGTAAATTTTTGGCGGAAGTTTGAACCATTGCATATTAACATTCCTTTTAGCAAGTTTTTTGACATTCAGCAAATGCACATCTGTTACATTCGTGGCAACGGAGTTTTTTCCATAAGAACCGCACCCTAATGTCAATGAAGGCATGAAGGCATTATATATATCACCGATTGCTCCTTGGGAAGACGGGGCATTGCTGATAATCCGGCATGCTTTCATTCTTAAAGCAAACTTCCTCGTTACCTCCTCATCCTCTGAATGAATGACAGCAGAATGTCCTAAACCTCCGAACTCAAGCATTTCCTCCGCACGCTTAATCCCTTCTTCTGTAGATTCTGCTTTATAGCAGGCAAGCACAGGGCTGAGCTTTTCCCTTGAAAGAGGATACGCTGGACCAACTCCATCCAATTCTGCGATGAGAATTTTTGTTTCTTTATGCACTTCAACTCCTGCCATTGCTGCAATATCATAGGCTGATTTACCGACAATATCAGGATTGACCGCACATGTATTTACATTAATGACGAGCTCTTCCACTTTCTTTTTTTCGGCTTCATTTAAGAAGTGACAGCCGTTGCGAATAAGCTCGGTTCTTACCTCTTCATAAATTTCCTTATCAACAATAACTGCCTGTTCAGATGCACAAATCATGCCGTTATCAAATGTTTTAGAAAGAATTAAATCATTGACTGCACGCTTTACCTTTGCTGTTTTTTCTATATAACATGGCACATTGCCCGCACCGACGCCAAGAGCTGGTTTACCACAGCTATACGCAGATTTAACCATTCCTGGACCGCCTGTTGCCAATATTAAAGAAATGCCTGGATGGTTCATCAATGTCTTTGTCGTTTCAATGGAAGGTTTCTCAATCCACTGGATGCAATTTTCAGGAGCACCTGCTTTTACAGCAGCATCTCGTAAAATCCTTGCGGCCTCACTGCTGCAGCGCTGTGCTGATGGATGGAAAGCAAATACAATCGGGTTACGTGTTTTTATGGCAATAATGGCTTTAAACATCGTTGTAGATGTGGGATTCGTCACAGGAGTAACACCTGCAATAACACCAATTGGATCAGCTATTTCAACAACTCCTGCCGATTCATCATCTCTGATGATTCCAACCGTTTTGTCATATTTAATACTGTGATAAATATATTCTGTTGCGAAAATATTTTTCGTTATTTTATCCTCATAAATGCCTCTCCCAGTTTCTTCAACTGCAAGCTTAGCTAAATACATATGTTTATCAAGCCCTGCCAAGGCCATTTCCTTCACTATTTGATCAATCTTAGTCTGATCCAGCTCATAAAATTCTTTGAGCGCCTTTTTGCCTTTTGCAGCAATATCATCAATGATAGCTTGCACATCATTCGCTTCCTGTTTTGCCTTAACATCCTTTTCGACAGTCGACATTACTAATCCCTCCAGATATTATACTTTGTGAATGTTTTCACAATAATCTTTAAAAGAAAAACCGTCATGTCTTGTTTAAGGACCCGGTTTGCAATTAAAGATTTAAATAATGGAAATTTAATCCCGAAAAACCAATTTTTCTTCTTACAAGCATATCTTAATCTCTTTTACACCAGTCCGCAATAGGTTTCCGAAACTTTGTTCAACATTTCACAAATTTATTCACTGTTTGTTCACAAGTTGCATATTTTTTTAATTTCTCCTATACTTATCGAGTGATAAGTCATTTTATTGGGTATTAGAAAGGAAACAAAATGAAAAGGAATCACACCGAGTTGCCTTCACAAACACAAGATACACACCATCTGATCATCAAGGCAGCAACAAAATTATTTATGGAGCTTGGATATCGGGCAGTCAGCACAAGGAAAATCGCGGCAGAATGCGGGATAACCCAGCCTGCTTTATACCATCACTTTCAGAATAAGCAAGAAATTTATATAGAGGTCTTAAAGGCTTCCATCCTTCAGACCGAGAACCATCTTACCAAGATAGCTAGAGATTTTCCTGACATAAAGCAGCGTATTTTTCATCTGTCCTGTTATTTCATGCAAAATTATCAAGAGGATTTAATGCAAATGTTTCATGATCTTCATCATGAAATGCCGGAAGATGTCAAACAGGTTATTAATGGCCATTGGCAAAAAGGCTTCCTTTCACCGATTATGCATATGTTCGAGGAGGCAGTTTCCAAAAAGGAAATTGGTTCATTTGAGGCGATAGACAGCAGCAGTTTTGAAGTGTCTCTCCTTTTGTTGAACATGATTAAGTCAGCTCTTCTCCCAGATTTCATGAAAACCTTAACTGAATCTGAGCAAAAAGCCATCGTTGAAAAGAAGGCAAGACTCATCGTTCAAATATTTTTAAGTGGAATTGCGGAAAAAAACAGCTGAGTTTTACCCATTTATGCATGCTGTTTCTACACTATTACAGAAGCAGCATTATATTTTTCTGATTACCTTATCGTTTGATAAGTTGATTTTTTTGTCTCAGCTTATCAGTTGATAAGTTCATCATATAAACCAATTTAAAGGAGCTAAATAAAGTGAAAAATCTTATCCCAACTGTTTTCCGTTTTGTTTCAGGTAAAACAGGAAGATGGCTTACCCTGCTTGCATGGATCTGCCTTGTCCTTGTTTTGAGCCTGACACTGCCACAAGCAAGCTCACAGAAAAACGAGCTTGCAGCAAATCTGTCTGAGGATTCTCCTTCTCAAGAAGCAGAAGCAATTATTAATAAAGAATTTCCAAATGAACAAGGTACACCAGCACTTATTACCTTTCATCGAGAAGCTGGCCTTGCAGATGAGGATTTAACACAAATACAAAAATTAGCTGGTGAACTAGCGGAGAAACCAGTTGTACATCAACAGACGATCGCACCGCTTCACCAACTGCCTGTTGAAGTATTGAAGCAGCAAGTTTCAGACGATGGAACAACCTTTGTTCTTGCTGTATTGTTTGAGAAGTCAGCAACAACTGCTGAATTAGAGAAAAGTCTTGAAGAACTTCAAGACACAGCGTCCGATGTTTTTAGCACAGATCCTTTCAAAACAAAGATTGGTGATGCTGATAACCTCTCAGCAAGAACTACAGGGCCTGTCGGGATTGCAGTCGATGCAGCAGCGTTGTTTAGCCAAGGCGACTTATCTTTACTAATCGGTACTGTTATTATTGTTTTAATCTGTTTACTAGTCATATACCGCTCTCCTATTCTAGCATTCATACCGCTCATTGGAGTTGGTATCGCCTACTTAGTGATTAGCCCAATCCTTGGGGGCATGGGAAAAGCTGGCTGGATTGAGTTTGACTCACAAAGCATTGCCATCATGACAGTCTTGCTGTTTGGCGCAGGAACAGATTATTGCTTGTTCCTTATAAGCAAATACAGAAGCTTGCTAAAGGTTGAAACAAAGAAGGAAATTGCAATGGCAAATGCCCTGCGTCGTTCAGGCGGAGCTGTGGCAATGAGCGGGCTGACAGTTGTGTTCTCCCTGCTGGTTCTGCTGCTTGCAGAATATGGGTCAATCCAACGGTTTGCCGTACCTTTTAGCCTTGCTATCTTAATAATGATGATCGCAAGCTTAACACTTGTTCCAGCAATCCTAGCGATTTTTGGAAGAATATCCTTCTTCCCTTTCATGCCAAAAACTGCAGACATGGAAAAAGCAAAAAAAGCGAAGAAACCGAAAAAGACTTGGGCAATCGGGGAATTTGTCGGTAAAATTGCTGTTAAGCATCCTTGGAAGGTTACTATAATAACAACTGTATTTCTCGGCATTTTCGCCTTATTATCCATAAAAACCGAATACACGTATGACACATTATCTTCTTTCCCTGAAGATATGCCGTCAAGAGAAGGATTCTCGATTATCTCTGAGCATTTTTCTGCAGGTGAGCTTGCTCCAGCAGATATTGTTGTCCAAACAGAAGGAAAAGATATTTCTGTAGAAGATACATTGAACGACCTGCCATATGTAGCAAAAGTTTCTGAAGGTGAGCAAGGAAAGGATGATGCAGGCCTGCTGAAATATTCCGTAGAGCTTAATACAAATCCTTACTCAAATGAGGCAATGGAAAAGCTGCCTGACCTCCGTAAAGCTGTTGAAGAAACTCTTGCTGACAATGGTATTACAAATAGCAGTGACAAGGTTTGGATAGGAGGCATTACCGCAGAGCAGCTTGATACAAAAGAAACAGCTGATGGTGATGCACTTCTTGTCATTCCGATTATTGTTGTCATGATAGCAGTGCTACTGCTTGCCTATTTGCGATCAATAACAGCAATGATTTATCTTATTGCAACAGTGCTGCTGTCTTATTTCAGTGCATTAGGCTTAGGCTGGGTCATTCTCCATTACGGATTTGGTGTTGACGCTATTCAAGGGCTGATTCCACTTTACGCCTTCGTCTTCATTGTCGCACTTGGAGAAGATTATAATATTTTTATGATCTCGAGCATTTGGAAGAAAAGCAAGGAAATGCCGCTGACCCAAGCGATTAAAGAAGGAGTCGCCGAATCTGGAGGAGTTATAACTTCAGCAGGAGTCATCCTTGCAGCCACCTTTATGGTATTAACAACATTACCGATTCAAATATTAGTCCACTTCGGAACAATTACCGCAATCGGTGTGCTTCTCGATACATTTGTTGTTCGTCCATTTTTGGTGCCTAGCATAACTGCTTTATGCAAAAAAGCAGCCTTTTGGCCAGCAACGAAACATTTACATGAAAGTAATGAAAAAGAGAGAGAAAAGCTAGAGAACAATCAAACAGTTTAATGAATTTTAATAAAAAGAGACCTAGAAGAAGTTATCTACTAGGTCTCTTTTATTCATACCAAATATTCCTTTTTTCACAATGGTGTTTCTTTTAAGAATTCAGCTTTATTCATTTTCCTTTCACCAAATCATTAGGGAATTTACATACAGATGAAGAATAGCATGATTTTGATACTACCGTAATGGATGGCGATTTTTTTATAAAGGAGCAAATCATATATCCAATAAAAAAAGACGCTTTTCCAAAGAAAATACGCCTTTCTGAATAAAAAACAGACTGATAGATGCCTGTCCTCTCTCCTATTCATTTGCATTTGCTTCTGCTGCTACTAAATATTTGTCCAGCAGTGTATCTAAATCTTTATCCACCTTGCCATCCTCTGCAAGCTGGCTCGCTTTGGCTAATGCATCGCTCCAGTTCCCGTTATCAATGGCGGTTTTTATATCCATTAATCCTGACACTCTTTTATGGAGGTCGCGTGCGGCGTTATCCTTTGGCTTCTGCTCAAGGGCAAGTTCAAGTGATAAAAGGGCCTTTTTTAAGTCGCCACTCTCAATTGCTGTTTTTGCTGCTTTCATGTCGTTTTCATATGTTTCTGAGCTGCAGCCAGTCAGAAACAGGGCCACCATGACGATTACAGCCCATTTTCTCATTCAATACCCCTCCACTGCCCTGATGTCCTGTCATCAACCAGTATGGACTAAAGGCAATCTATTTTCCCAATATGGCATACCTATACATTTGAGACTAATATGCCATAATAACGCTTTATTTCTCCCTACCATTAATGTTAACAAATAATACATGGCGGTCAATACTTGGGGTATACTACTTTCTTACTATCTATATGGTAAAAATAGCGAGAAATGAAAACGTTTGTATTTTTTTGCATTAACTTAAGCCGAAGGAGATTCTCCTTCGGCTTTTTGGCATTAATAAGCTTTTGCCCAATACACTAGCGCGTCTGCTTCTTTATCACAGCATACACATGTATCACTGATTTTTTCTTGTTCAAACGGCATACATCTTGATGTTGCGCCAGTTTCTTCTTTAATAAACTCTTCGCACACTGTATCACCACACCACATCGCTTTTATAAAGCCTGTTTTCTGTTCATTTGCCTGCTTTTTAAATGTATCGAAGTCAAGGGCAATATGGGTATTTGCTTCGCGATGCTCTGTAGCCCTTGTCAGCAGATTTTCTTGGATATCATTAAGCAGATTGGCAATTGTGTGTTCAAGCCCATCTAATGGAACAGCAAGCTTTTCGCCTGTATCACGTCGCACAAGTACAACTTGCTTTTGCTCTATATCCTTTGGGCCAACCTCGAGCCTCACAGGTATCCCTTTCATTTCATATTCATTGAACTTCCAGCCTGGCTTCTTATCACTTGCATCCAAGCCTGTGCGGAAGCTCGTTTGGAGCTGCTTTTTAAGCTCGTAAGTGAAATCAAGGACGCCTTCCTTATGCTGGGCAATCGGAATAATCATTACTTGGGTCGGTGCAATCCTTGGAGGCACAACTAATCCTCTGTCGTCGCCGTGCACCATGATCATTGCCCCAATGATTCTTGTTGTAAATCCCCAAGATGTTTGATGCACATAGCTTTGCGTACCGTTCCTGTCTGTAAATTGGATTCCAAACGCTTTGGCAAAGTGGTCCCCTAAATGATGCGATGTACCTGATTGCAGCGCCTTTCCATCATGCATCAAACTTTCGATTGTATAAGTATATCTTGCTCCAGCAAATTTTTCCTTCTCTGTTTTCTTCCCCTTAATGACTGGGATAGCTAATATTTGTTCACAAATATCTGCATAAACATGAAGCATTTGCACGGTTTCTATGTCTGCATCCTCTGCTGTTTCATGACATGTATGCCCTTCCTGCCAGAGGAATTCTAACGTGCGTAAAAAAGGTCTTGTCGTTTTTTCCCATCTGACAACATTAGCCCATTGATTATACAGCTTTGGCAAATCTCGGTAAGAATGAATAATGTCTTTATAATGCTCACCAAACAGCACTTCAGATGTCGGGCGAACACAAAGTCTTTCTGTTAGCTCTTCTTCTCCTCCGTGTGTAACCCATGCTACCTCTGGAGCAAAGCCTTCAATATGGTCCTTTTCCTTTTGGAGCAGGCTTTCTGGTATGAACAATGGCATATAGACATTTTCATGCCCTGTTTCTTTAATTCGGTTATCAAGCTCGTTTTTTATATTTTCCCAAATGGCGAAGCCGTACGGTCTTATAATCATCGATCCACGGACACTTGAATAGTCAACAAGCTCTGCTTTTGTCACTACATCTGTATACCACTTTGCGAAATCATCTTCCATATTCGTAATTTTTTCAACATAATTACCCTTCATGTTAATCACTCCCCGCATTTTTGAAAACAAAAAAAGCCCTGCTTTCATTAGGGACCGAAAAATCGGCGGTACCACCCTAATTCAAAGCAAAGCTTTACACTCTAACATGATAACGGTCTTTTAACCGCTGCATCTTCAACAGTATCCGATGCAGAACGAAAAAGGCAGGTTCAACGGCCGTACTATAGGTCCCTTTCAGCTGTAAGACCCTCTCTTCTGATAGCCCAGCCCCGTTTACTAATCCTTTTTATTGTTTCCTTATTTTTTTACATGATAGCCAATAGATTCATTATTGTCAATTTTCCAGAAAAATATAAGGAACTAAATTAGTGACTTTTCCTTTTCATAGGCATTTAATGATGCTTGAAGTGCTTGCCCAGCATTGACTTTTGCACCGTGCCTAATTAATGCCGCTTCAAGACTCGCTAATGCAAACAAGACATTTTCCTTGCGGCAGCTGTATCCCATTGTGCCGATTCGCCAGATTTTGCCGTGCAGCGGACCGAATGAACTTGCTATTTCTACCCCAAAATCGTTGAGCATCATGCTGCGTACTGATTCTGCTTCAATGCCGTCTGGAATCTTTATACATGTTACTGTCGGCAGCTTTGAATGGGCATCGCCGAATAGCTCAAGGCCCATGCCCTCAATTCCGGCAATCAATGCTTTCTCATGAAGCTTATGTCTCTTAAACCTTTGCTCAAGTCCTTCTTCGAGAAGTATTCTTAAGCCTTCATGAAGAGCATACAGCATGGAGGTTGCTTCCGTATGATGATTCAGTCTTCTTGGTCCCCAATAATCCTGTAGCTGGCTTAAATCAAAATAATTGCTGCGGATAGCGGAAAAGGCTCTGCCTTCTGCTAATTCTTGTTCTGTTGCAATGCCTCGTTCCACTTTTTTACGTTGCTTAAGGATTTTTTCTATCCGATCATTATAAGTTATCGGGGCATTCCCTGAAGGAACAGATAAACATTTTTGGTTTCCTCCGATTGCAGCATCAATATACCAACTATCTGTTTGGACATCTGCACCTCCGATTGTGGCAACGGCATCCACAATAAACAAGACATCCGCTTCCCTACAAGCCCTCCCGATTTCTTCTAAAGGCTGCATACAGCCAGTTGATGTTTCGCCATGCACCATTGCCACGATTTTCGGTTTTACCTTTTTCATCTCTGTAATCACTTCTTCAGGATCAAACACAGTTCCCCAATCAGTATGAAGCAAATGAATTTCCGCCCCATATCTTTCCGCTATTTCTGTGAGCAAATGTCCAAATCTGCCGTAGATAGGAATAAGAACTTTATCACCAGGTTCAATCACGCTTGCAAGCACTGCTTCTAATCCAGATCTAGAAGTCCCGTCAATCGGAAATGCCCACTCGTTGTTTGTCTTAAAAGTGCGCTGCAGCATTTTCATAACATTATTCATAATATCTGTAAATGCAGGGTCAAACTGTCCAAGAATTGGTGTGGACATTGCGCGTAAAACCCTTGGATCCACTTCTACGGGACCTGGGGTCATAATTGTTCGTAACGGTGTGTTCAATTCAGCAAACATCCTTATCTCTCCTTAAAGTTTCATAATGATTTCCTATTAATAGGCTAATTTTAGCAGTAACTCAATCAATACTGTAACGCCATTTTTCAAATCATGTTTATTCGTATACTCCAGTGGTGAATGGCTGATTCCATTAACACTTGGCACAAATAACAGCGCTGTTTTGCAATACGTTCCAAAAACCTGTGCATCATGCCCTGCACCGCTTGTCATTGTTTTAAAGGAAAGCTCGTTTTCCTTCACCACTTCCTCCGCAATGCGAGTTAGTTCCATGTTCATTTCCACGGGCTTTACATCAAGCCATTGATCTATCTCAACAGCAACTCCTTTTTTTGCGCCTATTTCTCTGAAATAGTTAAAGATATTTTCGCAATATTGCTGAATGATCTCTTCCTCATGATGACGTACATCTAATGTAAAGACCACTTCATTTGGGATAACATTCGGGACATTTGGGGAAGCCGTTATACTCCCGGCTGTTGCTACTAAACTATTAATGGTGGAGGCTTTATCTAATGCATACACAATTAATTGTGATGCAATATGGAGGCTGTCCTTTCTGTAAGGCATCGGTGTTGTGCCTGCATGATTGCTTTCACCTGTCACTTTAATAGTAAATCTCCGCTGCCCAACAATATGAGAAACAAGTCCAATCGATTTTTGTTCTTTTTCCAGTACCGCTCCCTGTTCAATATGCAATTCAATAAAGCAATCAATATCATCTCGCTGAAGCTTATCAGAATCTGGAATGAACGGTATATTATTCAACGCCTTTGCCATAGAGATATTAGCAGAATCAAAGAGTAGCAAGCTTTCGTCTTTTTGATATTTCCCAGTAATGGACCCTGAACCCCAAAATGCCAACGGAAAGCGGCTTCCTTCTTCCTCACTTAGTGACACTACCTCTATCGTTTTCTTTGGTTTTCCAAACCTTTCAAAAAGATAACCGACAGCTAATAAGCTTGCAATAATGCCAAATCCCCCGTCATAGATACCGCCATTGACGACAGTGTCAACATGAGAGCCAGTCAAAATTGCGTTACCCGATTCCGTCCCCTCCAATCTACCGAATAGATTCCCTACACCGTCAAACTTGGCAGACAATCCGATTTGCTCCATTCTTTCCTTTAAGGCGGTTTGTGCTTCTGCCCAGCTTTCATCATAAAGAAGGCGAGTCACCCCACCGTCCTCCGATCGTCCGTAATCAGACAGCCATTTAAGCCAGTTGTCTATTTCTTGTTCGTTCACCTGAATGGATGTTTTCATCATTTTGCCTCACTTCCTCCTAGCAATCTTCATCATAAGCTCTTTTTGCCAACAAACAGTTTTTTATTAAATTAATCATAAAGACGATATTTAGTGAATTCATTAGAGACAATGTTAGAATTATCTAAATTTTTTGTGCAAATTAACTAAGTTGACGTTATAATATAAAGAAAAAACGGTATTTATAAAGGAGGCTATTATGAAGCTTACCGATCTTCTTAATAAACCAGCTTTTTGTGATATTGAAGTTCTAGCTGGAAAAAACGGTTTGAGCAGAGAAATAAAAAATGTCACCATGATGGATGCTCCAGACATCATTGACTTCCTGTTTGAAAATGACTTTCTTGTAACGACCGCCTATCACTTGAAGGATGATTCTGCCTTGCTTTTGGAATTGGTGCAATCGATGCATAAGCAAAAATGCGCCGGACTGGGGATTAAAACACATCGTTTTTTGGAGCAAATACCGGAAAATGTCATCCAATATGCTGACGAGCATCAATTTCCGATTATGCAAATCCCTCTTGAGAAATCGTTAGGGGAAATCGTTAATGCAACTTTGCATTATATGTTGAATGAACGGACAACCGATTTAATGACTGCTTTTGAAACCCACCGGAAATTCACTCAGCATATTTTAAAAGGAAAAGGGATTAAGAGATTGCTTGATGATTTATCTACCATGATTGGACAAAGGGTTATTTTGCTTGATCAGCATTTTCAAACACATGCATCCTCCCACACCAAACATCCAATCAGTGAGTTTGTCATGAACTTATATGCAGAAGACTTTCGGTTGTTTTTAAATAGCACTGCCTGCACATGTTTTTCGTCCAGGTACACAGAGGAAGTCTTTTGTGCATTTCCCATTCATACCCCTATCGGAAAACCGGCATTTCTGATTGCGTTAGGAAGCCTGCCTATCAATGACAAAAACTTGCTGCTGACAATTGAACAGGCTACAAATGTACTTTCCTTTGAGCTGATGCGTGAGAATACAGAGAGACAATATGCAAGAAGAGCTCGTAATGAATTCTTTTTAAATATGGTGGAAGGAAGAATTACTTCAAAAGAGGAAATTGCCAGTAGAGCAAAAGAATTTTCCTTACAAAACGAACAGCCCTGTCTGATGTTTCTTGGCAAGGTTGATCAAGATGATGTCCATAAAACATTTACTCAGCACCAGCTTGAAACAGACTATTTGTATGAATTTTTGGAAACAGAAATCACGAAAGCACCTTTTATGACACAATTGTTTGTGAAAGGCGATCATTGCATTCTTATTATGGAGGCAGGGGATTCCAATGCCGAATTCCGTTCACAGGCAATCTCTTACTTAAAAAAACTGCAAGCTAATATCGCCAATATATTCAAGAAAACAATGTCATTTGGAGTAAGTAATATAAGCCATCAGCTAATCAATATGCCTAATGCGTATAAAGAAGCTTTAAGTGCTTATCATACAGGCATGCTTTCAGCAAAAACGCAATTTATCCAAATCCATCGTCCCAAAGATGTCTCTGAGATGCTCCGCATCATTCCAGGAAAAGATCTGCAAGAGTTTTGTGATCATATTTTCCAAGGATTGTCGAGCAAGCAGCAAGAAGACGATGAACAAATCCTGCTTCATACTTTATCCGTTTATTTAGAAACACATTGCCAAATTTCCGAGACTGCTAAAAGATTATTTGTTCATCGTAATACAGTTATTTACCGCTTGGAAAAATGTGAAGAGCTTTTAGGAAGAAGCTTGAAAGATGCTGACACGACCTTTCATTTAAGACTTGCTTTTCGGATAAAATCAATATTGCACACACAGAAGCCAGCTGCAGGCGTAAAGTAAACTATATTTTCTAAATATTTTGTACATTATAACCAATGACTTCTTTCCCTCCGCTCTTTAATATGTTATTAAACCTAACTTGTTGTGTTAGATTATTTAACATTAAGGATGAAAGAGTGATAATGATGACAAAAACAAAGCAGAACAGTGGGAAAATCTTTTCCTTAGGCCTCCAGCATGTGCTGGCAATGTACGCAGGTGCAATTCTTGTGCCATTACTTGTCGGCAGAGCGTTAGAGCTGACAGCAGAACAGCTCTCCTATTTAGTCGCAATTGACTTGCTCACATGTGGAATTGCGACATTATTGCAAGCTTGGAAAAACAAGTATTTAGGAATCGGACTGCCCGTAGTGTTAGGCAGCTCCTTCGTTGCCGTCACTCCGATGATTTCAATCGGAACAAATTATGGTATTACAGCCATTTATGGAGCCATTATCGTTACAGGCTTGTTCATCGTTCTATGTGCGCCGCTCTTTAGTAAGATTGCAAGATTGTTCCCCCCTGTTGTTATTGGCACTGTTGTGACAATTATCGGCTTATCACTAATACCATCAGGAATTAAAAATATGGGAGGCGGAGCCACAAGTCCTGATTTCGGTTCGATTGATAATCTTGCCTTATCCTTTGGTGTTTTGCTTTTCATCCTAGTTCTCAGTCGCTTCTCCAAAGGATTTATTCAATCATTATCAGTACTAGCTGGCATCATTGCAGGAACCATTGTAGCTACATTAATGGGCAAGGTTGACTTCTCTCCAGTAGCAGAAGCAAGCTGGTTCCGCTTGCCAAGCGTTTTCTATTTTGGAACACCTACCTTTGAAATTGGTCCGATTTTGACGATGCTGGTTGTTGGAATTGTTATAGTTATTGAGTCAACAGGTGTCTTCTTTGCACTAAGCAAAATTTGTGAAAAGCCGCTGTCAGATAAAGATTTGACTAGAGGCTATCGAGCAGAGGGTGTCGCCATCACACTTGGCGGAATACTCAATGCCTTCCCTTATAACACCTTCGCCCAGAACGTTGGACTTGTCCAGCTTTCAAAGGTAAAAACAAAAAATGTAGTCGTAGCAGCCGGCGGTATTTTAGTCTTTTTAGGATTGATTCCTAAAATAGCTGCATTTGCGACTATCATACCAACTCCCGTTCTCGGCGGTGCTACTGTTGTCATGTTCGGGATGGTCGTAGCATCAGGAATTAAAATGCTCAGCACTGTTGATTTCAGCAAACAGGCAAATCTGCTTATCATGGCGTGCTCCGTTTCTATTGGACTTGGTGCAACTGCAGTTCCTGATTTATTCGCACAGCTTCCTTCAGCTCTTCGCATCATTGTCAGTGATGGCATTATTTCCGGAAGCCTTGTTGCCATTCTGTTAAACCTACTTTTCAGTATCAAGCCTAAGAAGGATAAAGCAGCACAAAAGGTTACTCCTACATTAGAACAACCATCATAATAAAGAAAGGCTGCAGCATATACTGCAGCCTTTCACTGTTTAAAGCTTAACCGCCAATGCTTGTCAGCTCAGCAGTCTTGTCTTGAACTTGTTGTGGATCAACTGTAATTCTTGCCACATTCGTTTCCATTGCAGCCTTTGCAACTGCTGCTGCTACCGCTGGGGCAACACGCGGGTCAAATGGGCTTGGAATAACATAATCCGGATTTAACTCAGACTCCATAACCAAGTCAGCAATTGCGCCAACTGCCGCTTGCTTCATTTCTTCATTAATATCTGTTGCACGTACATCAAGTGCACCACGGAAAATCCCCGGGAATGCCAGAACATTATTCACTTGGTTCGGGAAATCAGATCTTCCTGTGCCAACAACTGCAGCTCCAGCAGCCTTCGCTTCATCTGGTGTAATTTCAGGCACTGGGTTTGCCATCGCAAAAATGATAGCATCTTTATTCATCGTTGCAACCATTTCACGAGTTAGGGCACCTGCAACAGAAACACCGATAAACACATCCGCATCTTTAACGACATCAGCTAAAGAACCAGCTTCTTTGTTAACATTTGTATATGCCGCTACAGATTCCTTCACTTTATTCATGCCTTCAGGACGTCCTGCATAAATGGCTCCCTTTGTGTCGCACATGATCATGTTTGTCACACCATAAGAATACAGAAGCTTTGTGATGGCAATACCAGCAGCACCTGCACCATTTAAAACAACCTTAATATCCTTCCACTCTTTATTAACGATTTTCAAAGCATTAAACAGCCCTGCAACCGTTACGATTGCTGTTCCATGCTGATCATCGTGAAATACAGGAATATCTAATTGCTGCTTAAGACGCTCTTCAATTTCAAAGCACTGTGGTGCTGCTATATCCTCTAGATTGATTCCGCCAAAACCAGAAGCTAACAATTTTACTGTTTCCACAACTTTATCTGGGTCTGTAGTGTCCAATGCGATTGGAAATGCATCAACTCCTGCAAAGCTCTTGAATAGTATTGCTTTTCCTTCCATAACAGGCAGCGAGGCAGCTGCACCAATATTACCTAAACCAAGTACAGCAGTACCATTCGTAACAACACCAACCATATTGCCTTTCATTGTATAGTCGTAAACTGTTTCCGGCTCCTCATGAATTACCTTACAAGGCTCTGCAACACCAGGTGAATAAGCAAGGCTTAAATCCTTCGCATTCTTTACTTCTACCTTTGCATTTACTTCTAATTTGCCTTGCTTTTCCTGATGCATTTTTAAAGCATCTTCTCGTAATGACATATTTTCTCTCCCTTTCGCTTATCACATCATAAGCAGATAAAGCTTATATACCACTTACTTCTGATAATATTTTCATTTTATAAATATCCATGTAACGATGATATAACTTACAAAATGAAATGAAAACTTTAATAAAGTAAAAAAAATGGCGATATTGTGAGGATTTTATGAACAATGGAAGACAGGATAAAAAAAACCCCTAACAAAGTTAAAGGTTTCAGCTGTAAAGCTCTTTTTCACTTGTTCGTAAAATTAGCTTTTCCTACTATATAGCTTATTCTAGCTTGTCAAGGAGGATTGCCTGTTTATCCCCGTTTATCGTAATAACTTCCTTGACCATATCGATAAACAAACCATTTTCCACAACGCCAGTAATGTTGTTCAAATCCTTTTCCAGTTGTTTCGGATCTGCTATTACATCAAATGTGCAATCTATAATATAATTACCGTTGTCTGTTACATAAGGAGTGTCTCCGTTCATTCTTAACAACGTCTGACATCCAAAACGTTGAATATAGCTCTCCGTTTTTCTAACTCCAAATGGAATTACTTCAACCGGCAATGGGAAGCTACCGAGTTTTTGAACGATTTTTTTAGAATCAGCCACAACGACGAACTTATTGGAAGCCTTTGCAATTATTTTCTCTCTCAGCAGCGCTCCGCCTCCGCCTTTAATGGCATAAAAATGATGATCTATTTCATCTGCACCATCAATCGCAACATCAATGGACTCAACCTCATCTAACGTTAACAGTGGAATGCCTTGCTCTTCAGCCAGCTTTTCTGTTTGAACACTTGTTGCTACTCCTTGGACTTTCATTCCTTGCTGTATCATTTCACCTATTTTTAATATTGTATAGTAAACTGTTGAGCCTGTCCCTAACCCAACAACCATCCCGTCTTTAACATAATCGACGGCCGCCTTTTCTCCTACTGCAGCTTTTTCATTCATTGTTTTCACCTCATTAGTTGGTAAAAATGCTTGTCTTTATCGTAATACAAAAAAAGAGGAATTTCCATTAACTCCTCTTTTTTCACTATATTATCGCATAAATATGGAATGTTCTGAAACATACATACAGGGTTATTCGTATACTTATTAATAAGAAATTAATTTAAGGAGGATAACCATGACAGGACTAGTCGCAGTAATAATGGTATTTGCCATACCCATTATCGCCATCATAACAGAACATTCCAAAGATAAGCTGAAATTAAAACGGAAGATACTTCAAGATGAAATTGCATTGGAAAAATTAAAGCATGAAAATTTTCTGTTAGAGACAAATAAAATGAAGCTAGAAGTTGAAAAATTAGAAATAGAAAACCAAAAGTTTGACGTAAAGTAAAAACAAGCTGCTATTTTTCTTGTTAGATAAATAGCAGCAAGCTTATTGCCATAATGGCCATTCCCGTTATAAGCCCGTAAATGGACAAGTGGCCTTCATCGTATTTTTTGGCTGCAGGTAAAAGTTCATCTAAAGAAATGAACACCATAATTCCGGCAACAGCAGCAAAAATTAATCCAAACAGTAAATCATTTAAAAATGGCATTAAAATAAGGAAAGCAACTACAGCACCAACCGGCTCTGCCAAACCAGATAAAAAGGACAGCTTGAATGCTTTCTTTTTATCACCTGTCGCAAAATAAACTGGTACAGATACAGCAATTCCCTCTGGAATATTGTGAATGGCAATAGCAACCGTAATCGCAATTCCTAGTGCAGGATCCTGCAATGCAGCAGTAAATGTAGCAATCCCCTCTGGAAAGTTATGAATAGCAATAGCAAGCGCTGTGAATGTTCCCATTTTCAGAAGGGCTGGGTCTGCAACCTTGTTAGTTGAAGATAAATCCTCTACCTTCTTTAATTCATGGGGATTCCCCTGTTCTGGAACAAATTTATCAATTAATGCAATTAACAAAATACCTCCGAAAAACCCCGCCACAGTCAGCCAATTTCCCTGTTGAACCCCTAAATATCCAACAAGCGAATCCTTCGCCTTAACAAAGATTTCAATCATTGACACATAAATCATTACACCTGCAGAAAAACCAAGCATCCAAGATAAAAACTTCGTATTTGTCGTCGATGTGAAAAACGCAAGTATACTCCCAATTCCAGTTGCAAGGCCCGCTAATAAGGTTAAACCAAATGCTAGCAACAAATTCTCCGGCATCATCATACCCCTTTTTTTATTTTTTGAGTTTTCTAATCAATTCGTATCACCAATGTTTTTTGCCCAATTTAAAAAAGTTTCCCTTAGGAAAGATTTTAAATGTATATCAACAATACGTCAATTATATATATGCTTTTATTAGGCAAATGTTCTCTACATTTACAAATAAGGACATGTAAATAACTAAAATACTTTTTTCAAGCGCCATAATCATTTTTAACATGTAAAAAAATGCCTCCAAACTTTTCCGCACCATTTAGAAAATAGTACCATTCCAAACATTTCCTTATACTGTAGGAATAACCTAATATTTCGTATATAATGAGACAAAATACCTAACATATATATTAATATACGAGAAATAAAGGATGAACACCGTTGAAAAATACCTACAAAATCAGACTTGGCATAGCATTTATTATCATTTATATATTATTCTATTACTCTGTTTTGTTATTTGGACCTGAAAGCCATATTTCTGTGGTCAGCCGCAATCTTTTATCTGCTGCTGGTGCTTTAATGTCCTCTGCTGTCTTATTTTATTCCTATCGAAAAAGTGCCACTTCTGATAAAATAATTTGGTTTTGGTTTGCTATTGGAACATTTACCTACTTTATTGGAGAGCTAATTTGGATGTATCAGGAAAGCTTTCTGCAACGTACTATCCCTTTTCCTGATTACAGCGACATTTTTTATGTACTGCAAATCTGCTTCTACTTAATTGGATTGATTCGTTACTTCAGCAAACTAAGAACCGTTCTTCGAAGTGTTCAGCTTGTATTTGAAATGTTGATTATAATGATTGCTGCATTCAGCTTGAGCTACTATTTTATTATTGAACCTTTGCTCAAAAATAATGAATATACAGATGTTTTTTTGACAATCGCCATCGGCTATCCTTTAGGTGACCTTGCTTTATTAACGGGAGCCTTACTTATTCTGTTTTCCATAAAGGAATTGCCGCTTCGATCAAGCTTGGCGGTAATATTTGTTGGGCTATTGATACAAATAGTCTCAGATACAGGATATATGTACTTACTTTTTGCAACACACTATAATACGGGGAGTTTTTTTGATCCTTTATTTACGTTATCCTTGCTGATTATCTCGTTATCTAGCATTATGACGAAGGCAATTCCGAAGGCTGGCAATAACGAAGAAGCTAAATACGAATTGTTCAAGCTTTATATTCCTTACGCAGCGTTTTTAATTTTAATAATTTTTTCCATTCGGTTGAATCATCACCATTATGTTTTAGCAATTGGCAGCATTATATCTGTTCTTTTAATTTTAGCAAGACAAATTATCATTCTAACAAGATATAAAAGGCTTCTCAGAACTGCCGCTGCTGATAAGCAAAAGTTTATGTCCTTGTTTAAGTACCATCCTGATGCTGCGATGACGCTTGACTTAGAAGGAACGATTATTGAAATTAATGATGCTTTTGTCAGCATTGCTTATGAGCCAGTTGAATCTTTTTTAGGTGCGTCCTTCTTTCATATATTTCCGGAGAAAAGACAGCTCGTAGAAAGATCCTTTTTAACTGCCCTTCAAGGACAGCACCAAAGCTTTGAGGTCGATTATCTTGATATAGCTGAAAACAAATATTATTATTCAGTAACCTTCATTCCGATTTATATAGACAAAGAGGTTGCCGGGGTATTTGTAATTTCCAAAGACATTACAAATACAATCGCAAACACGGAAAGAATACAGTTTTTGGCTTATCATGATTCATTGACAGGGCTGGCAAATAGAGCTTATTTTGAAGAAACACTTAAGAAGAAGCTGGCAGCATCTAACCGTGGCGACATGGCTGTTATTTTTATTGATTTTGACAGATTTAAAGTGATCAATGACTCTTTAGGACATGACGCTGGCGATGAATTGTTGGTTTCTATCTCAGCAAGACTTTCCTCTGTAATCCGGCGTAGTGACGTGCTTGCCAGATTAGGAGGAGATGAATTTATCATCCTCTTAACGGAGATTCAAACAAAGGCTGAGATTATTGAAATTCTTGAGCGAATGATGAAAGTATTAGCACCTTCCTACTTTATAAAAAACAATTATGTTACTACAACACCAAGCATGGGTGTATCATTATCGGAAGAAAAGAAAAAAAGTGCAGTTATGATGATGAAGCAAGCCGATATTGCCATGTATTACTCAAAGAAAAATGGTAAAAACCAATATAATTTTTATCAGCATGGAATGGAGGGTGTTTCGGAGAATCACTTAAGAATGGAACAGGACTTGCATCATGCCATTGTAAATAATGAGTTTCAACTGTATTATCAGCCGCAAGTGGATACACTGGCAGGACTAATGTACGGAGTAGAGGCATTGATAAGATGGCAGCATCCAAAGCTAGGAATGCTGACTCCCTTCCATTTTATTGATATAGCAGAAGAAACAAATTTAATTATTCCTATTGGAGAATGGATTGTCAGGGAAGCTTGCAGACAAGGAAAAGAATGGCATGACAGTGGCTCGATGCTGCAAGTTTCTATTAATATCTCACCTAAACAATTTCAATCAAGCCAGCTAGTCACTCTAATCGCTGACGCACTGGAGGAATCTGGTTTTGACCCAAGTTATCTAATCATCGAAATAACAGAGGCAATTGCGATGAACCAAATTGAAAAAACGGTTGATACGATGTACAGACTAAAAAAACTAGGTGTTAGAATTTCCATTGACGATTTTGGAACAGGTCATTCCTCCTTATCCTATTTAACAGAACTACCAATTGACGCTCTGAAAATCCCAAGGGAATTTGTGCAAAATCTTGGAACTGAAACGAATAATGCCATCGTTCATACCATTATAACACTAGCAAACAATCTGAATCTTAAGCTTGTAGCTGAGGGTGTTGAACATCAGGAACAGCTACAGCTCCTGCAAGAAATGGGATGTTCTTACATTCAAGGCTATCTGTTCTCAAAACCCATCTTGAAAGAAGATGTGCTTCTGTTTACATTAGATAACTAGTAAAAAGGAGAATCCACCAAACGTGATGGATTCTCCTTTTTTTAATGGGCTAGCTGCTTTGCTGATAAAGCTGGATTGACTGCCTTTTCTTTTTGCGCTGCTAGTCTGATAATAGTTATCAAAAATGTCACAAGGAGCAGAAGTACTAGATGAATAGCAAATGCTGACACTGATTCACCGGTATAAATCAGTTTCGTAAATCCTTGGACTCCGTTAGATGCTGGAAGGAATGCACCGAAATGCTGATAAAATGGTGCAAGCATATTAGCAGGAATGATGTTCCCTGCTGTCATTAACTGCAACGGCACCATCGCCACATTAAACAGCGGGCCAGCATTGCCAAACAAGCTGAAGCTCATTTGTGTAAAGCTAATGCATGTTGCTGTTACTAACACATGGAACAGCCATAGCTTCCAGAAGGATGCCGCAACATCCTGAAAAGCAACCGTTAGACTGATAATAATAGTTGGAACAACGAGAGCAACGATTAGCAGAAGCATTTGTCTGCTCCAGAAAATTTGCCATTTAGAATGACCTTTTTTCATTATTTGACCAACTAAATTAAATTGGATATTCATTGTCATAACGGCAATATACGTAATGAAGCCAAGAATCATCGGCAGCATAGATGCCGCAAAATTATGAAGCTCATTTGTTTTAACAATATCCGCTGTAACACCACTATGTGCTCCTAAGTTGGCACTAATTTCTGAAGCTGCTTTTTCCATCATTGACACAGCTACTTGTGAATTTGCCTCGTTCACATAGAAAGTCAATTTGCCACTGCTATCTGTCATTGTCTCAGCAAATTTTTCAGGAATGACAATAAGCATTGCATATTTCCCTTTATCTAGCTGTTCTTTCGCTTTTTCATATTCAGAATCAGCGACTACATGGAACGGACTGTTTTTTGCTATTTGCTCTGCAATTGCCTTGCTAGCAGTTCCGTCTTCGTTGACAATACCGACATTCAGCTGATCAAGTCTTTCTGTCGCATTATTATAACCTGTCATCCACACAATCATAAAAAATACAGGTACAAAGATCGCAAATACTAATCCAATCTTTGTCTGTGGAATTTTCATCATATTTTTAAAGCCTTGTAAAATCTTCATTCCTACTCCCCTTTACTTCTGTTCACAAAAATAGTTGCACATGCATGTATATGTTTAAAAAAAATTAGGAAAGATTGTCATACATTTTATTCAATGCGAATATAAAGCTCTCTATTTCCAAATCCTCCAAGCCTTCATATACTCGATTTTCAAGCATTTCGAGCTCTGGCCAAATTTGTTTATGCAAATCAAGCCCTTTACTAGTAATATTGAGTTGGACTGCTCTTCTGTCAGATGGATCTACTGACCGGCTAACAAGTTCTTTTTTTATAAGCTTATCGAGAATTTTGCCGACTGTTGTCTGATCTCTTTCTGTCAATTCCGCAAGCCTTTTTTGAGAAATGCCATTTGTCTTACTCAATTCACTCAGTACGGAAAACTGTTCTGGTGTCAGTCCGAAACTGCTCATCTGCCGTGTAGCTGCCCTTTTAAAGGCTAAGTAAGTTCTTGAAAGTATCAAGCCTAATTCTTTATTATTCTTATGATTATCTGACATATAGTATCCTTCCCACAAAAATAGTTGCACTACATATAATTGCACATGCATGTAATTTTAAAATAAAAGGAACGTTAATGTCAATTGCTTTTTTATGTAAACATCATTTTAATAGTAAAAAAAGAAACTGCCAAAAGCAGTTTCTTTCAAATATCGATTTATTTTCCAGGGATGTCACAGTTATCGTCTGTACAAGCCGCGCCTGTGTTTCCTCCTGTTAGGTCTTGCAGCTTAGGGGCATTCCCTTCCTCTTCCCATACTTGTTGAAGTGCACGTCTGAAGGTTTCAGCCGGCTGTGCTCCTGAGATAGAATACTTCTGATTAATAACAAAAAATGGCACTCCCGTAACTCCCATTTGCTGAGCTAGCGCTTCATCAATTCTGACATCATTTGCATATTTTGTGGAGTCATTCAAAACAGCTAACGTTTCTTCTTTCTCAATTCCAGCGGTTTGAGCGATTTCTACTAATACATCATGATCACTTATCAGCTTCGATTCTGTAAAGTAAGAAGCTAACAGCTTTTCCGTCATTTCCTTTTCTTTACCAACGGTAGCGGCAAACTTCGCTAAACGATGAGCATCAAATGTATTTGTTGGTTTCATTTCATCAAAATTAAATGTTAGGCCAACCCCAGCTGCTTGGCTGCCAACACCTTCATTTGCTCTCTTCGCTTCCTCAATGCTCATGCCATATTTCTTAGCCAAAGCTTCATTAATTCCTGTGCCAGAATATATTTGTGCATTTGGGTCTAACTCAAAGCTTTTGAACTCCACCTCAACCTGATCTTTACCAGGGAATTGAGCAATTGCCTCCTCTAAGCGGCGTTTTCCTATATAACAAAATGGGCATACAAAATCGGACCATACTTCTATTTTCATTATTGCTACCTCTTTTCATCATTTACTTACCTGGACTTATGTCTTCCTAGTCTCTCTTTACCATTATAAAATAATCAACTTAAATAAAAAATTAATACGCTCAAACCCTACTTGATAAACTGAAAAGAGGCTGGGACAAAACAAAAGATAACCTTTCTAAACACGAATAATAGAATTACAACTAAATTTAAAAATGAAGGTTGTGTCAAAATAGAATAGGGAGTTAAAATTAGTTCGTTTCATTGCACTGCACCCACACCCACTCGCTTTCCGCGGGGAGGTTATGGATCCTCTTTGTCTTCGCCTGCTGGGGTCTCATCCTTTCCTCTATTTCCCTTAGTAGTCGAGTGGCCTCCGCTCCATTCCACTAAAATTTCTAATTTTTTGTATTAAAACTAAAAACAAAAAACCGAACCATTTAATCATAGTTGATTAAGTAGTTCGGTCTTTACGCTGGTTCACATACTTATGTCCCAGCCTCTTAACTTTATTTCGCTTTTGTAAGATTATTCGCCTTCAAAACATCCTTCTGCATTTTCCCTTTCGCTGTTACATAGTTGTTCTTAAACCATGCAACAACCGCAGATATTGCCGTAAATGCATTTGTTAAAATGTTTGTCCAATCCTCGCTCGTACCTGGAATTTCATATAACCCAACAGATACTAAAACTTGGTTAACCAATGCAATTGCCAACACTAATGTACGGATAAGTGTGCCTCTATCCATAGATTAATCACTCCTTGTCCTTTTTTTGCACTGTCACCATATAATATGACAGCTCGTACCAAATTGGTAACGGCTTTTGCATTAGGAAAGGAGTGAGATTTGGTTTTTGACTTAACCTACTATGTACTTCTTTAAAATTTTCTTAAGATTTTAAAATGGATTTACGATTTCAAATTCTTAAGCTGTTTTAAAGTTATATCAACTTCATCTCAATCCTACATACATTAAAGTAGCGAGAAGATAAGAAAATTCTCACAAATAGAAAAAAGAGCTTGCTTCATCAAGCAAGCTCTTTTTCTTATACCGCCTCATTATCCCTAGACTTATCATCCTGAATCATTAGAATACCAAGCTTATGATAGTCGCCTTCGTACAGGGCCCGTTGTGCAAATCGAACCTCCCCGTTTATATCGAGAACTTCTATCTTGCAATGTGCAGAGTTTTTTTGCAGTGCTCTGTACAACTGGATTTCATCATGCACAGCAATACTGTTTACTTTTGTGATGACTTCCCCTACTTTAAGGTCCATCTTATCTGCTGGGGATTCAGGCACGACACCTAAAATCATAATACCGTTATTTTTTTTCGTGAAATAAAAGGCTTTATTTTTTTCCTTACCTTTTTGGCCAGCTGTTATCCATTCGCGGCAAATGATGGCAACAAGAATGCTGCCGATTGCTGCAAGCGGAATGAAATATGCTGCAGCTGCGCTTAATGCAATAAGTATTCCAAGCCAGAAGACCTTTCTGCCAACTGCTTTTATTGCAGGCGTTGGGTGCATTCCCTGTACGGCTTGTTTAAATCCGAGCAAAAATGGCACGAAGATGATGGAATATGTTTCATCACCGACTGTAAATGCAGGCCAGCCTTCAATCGGAATCGAGAGAATGCCATTTGGCAGGAACAAAAACATTGGCACAAGCCAGACTCTTTCTGACAAATGTATGCCAATTGATTGGCCCCTGCTGCTTTTTTTCAAGCGTGGAGATGTTCCTTTACTTCCATTCTTCTCCATTAACAAGCCTTCTGCTGCAAGCAGCAGACCTAATACTGCAACAGCTGTCGGGAAAATATATGTACCTTCACCTATAGCCCCTTTGGAAAACAGGAAAAAATCCCAGCCCATATAAAGGGAAGCCATTGTTGCCAATAACCCTAAACCGAGTGTATAGGCAGGAGAAAGCAATCGTGTTTTTCCAATTAGACCAAGCAGGATTGTAAAAGCTCCTGTATAAATAATCATTTCCATCGGTACTACAAGAACGAGTGCAATGGAAAGAATGGATAAGCACAGCCCTATAATAATTCCCATCGGCAGGAGCTGTCGCAGCTCATAAAAGGCATTTTTCGCCCTGATGGTAAATTCCTTTCTTTCCTGCTTTACCCTTGAGACACCTAGGTAGGCAGCTAAAAGAAAGGATACATAAAACAAAGGATGAAGGAATAGCTTTCCAAATCCTTTTAAAAATTCAAACAGCCAATCTTGCCACATGAAGAGTCCCACCTTTTTAAAAAACTAGTTATTCCTATTTTTGAACAAGAATGTGATATTCCTCATTATATAAATCTATTATATTCTACTAGCAAAGTAATAGAAAGACCAGGAAGGATAATTCATGCAGAATCCATGAAAAAAAACCTGCCACAAAGGCAGGTTTTCTTCGGATTATTTTGTTGCTTCTATAACCGCTTTTACTTTTGCTGATATGTTTTCAACTGTAAATCCGTATTCTTGGAAAAGCTTGTCGGCTGGAGCAGATGCACCGAAATGGTCTATCGTAATATGCTCCCCTTTAGAACCGATATACTCTCTCCATCCAAGTGAAGCGCCTGCCTCAATTGCCACACGTGCTTGAATACTTTCAGGAAGCACGCTTTCTTTATATTCCTGTGATTGTTTTTCGAACAGATCCCAGCTTGGCATGCTGACGACACTTACATTAATACCCTCTTGTGCAAGCGCTGCTTGTGACTTCATTGCAAGTGAAACTTCTGAACCGCTGGCAAGCAGCAAGCCTTGTGCTTCGCCTTTTGCTGCTGAAACTGTATAAGCCCCTTTGCTTACCCCTTCATATGCCGCTGACTTTGACAAGTCTAATGTTGGTAAGTTTTGACGAGTCAGTACTAAAGCAGTCGGAGTATCCTTGCTTTCCAAGGCAATTTGCCATGCCGCCGCTGTTTCCTTTGCATCAGCAGGACGGATAACGGAAAGGCCTGGCATTGCACGCAAGGAAGCAAGCTGCTCAACAGGCTCATGTGTCGGCCCATCCTCTCCTACAGCAATACTGTCATGTGTGAACACATATGTTACAGGGAGCTTCATCAATGCTGCAAGACGAATGGCTGGACGAAGATAGTCGGAGAAAACAAAGAATGTTGCGCCGAATACTTTCACTCCACCATGCAATGCCATTCCATTGATAGCTGCTCCCATTGCAAATTCACGAACGCCGAACCAAATATTCTTTCCAGCATAGCTGTCGATTGCAAAATTCTGTTCATCAGCAATCAACGTTTTATTAGAGCCCGCCAAGTCAGCTGAACCGCCCAAAAATGCAGGAATTGCCTTTGCAGCAGCTTGAATGCTTTTGCCAGAAGAATCTCTTGTTGCCATAGAGCTCCCCACTTCAAAATCAGGCAGGCTATCTTGTAGATTTGCAGGAACCTCACCCTTAACAGCTGTTTCAAACTGCTCGGCAAGCTCTGGATATGCAGACTTATATTTGTCATACATTTCATTCCAAGCATTTTCCTTTTCCTGACCTTCTCCAGCTAAGCCTGCATAATGCTCAGCAACCTCTGCTGGCACATGGAAGGCTTCTTCGTAATCCCAGCTGTATGCAGCTTTTGCAAGCAATGCTTCGTCAGCTCCAAGCGGCGCACCATGAGACGCTGATTTACCGCCTTTATTCGGAGAACCAAAGCCGATGACTGTTTTGACTTCAATCAATGTTGGCACATCTGATTTTTTCGCTTGAGAGATTGCTTCCTGAACCGCAGTGATATCATTGCCATCCTCGACACGAAGGACCTCCCACCCGTATGCTTCAAAGCGCTTTTGCACACTTTCAGAGAAGGAAAGATGAAGGTCACCATCAAGAGAAATATCATTTGAATCATAAAGGACAACCAGTCTTCCTAGCTTAAGGTGGGCAGCAAGTGAAGCTGCTTCTGCAGACACACCCTCCATTAAATCACCATCTCCACAAATACTGTATGTATAATGGTCAACTACTTGATAGCCTTCTTTATTGTAAGTCTCAGCAAGATGTCTCTCTGCCATTGCCATTCCAACTGCCATAGCAACGCCTTGTCCAAGTGGACCTGTAGTTGCTTCCACTCCAGGAGTGTGACCAAATTCCGGATGTCCTGGAGTTTTGCTGCCCCATTGACGGAAGTTCTTCAAATCATCAATGCTCACACCATAATTAAACAAATGCAGCAGGCTGTACAACAGCATAGAACCGTGTCCTGCAGACAGCACAAAACGGTCTCTGTTAAACCAATGTGGGTTTGCTGGATTATGATTCATTTCCTTTGCCCATAATGCATACGCCATTGGTGCTGCGCCCATCGGCATTCCTGGGTGACCTGAATTGGATTTTTCGACAGCATCAATAGATAGTGTTCTGATTGTATTGATTGCCATTTGTTCAATATTTGTCTTCGTCATTTCGCTCATCATTACCCGCCCTTTAATGAATTGTCGTTATTTCTTCAAGAATGCAACTCCGTCTGTACGGACAGCCACTTGACCTGTTTCCTGCTCATTCTGCACCCAAGATAATATCTCTACTGCTAATCCATTGGCAATGATTCGGTCTGCAGAAGTTGGGTTTGTCCCCATACAGAGCGCTTCATCAATTTCTGTGTATTTAAAGTCAACATTTAACTGGTCGACCACTTTTTCTTGAGCCTCATTTGCTGAAGCCTTGCTATAAACAATAACGGAGGAGGTGTTCCATTCCGTAAAGCTGTTTTCGATTCTGTCTCTTAAAGAAAGGATTTCCTCTTCACTAGCTGCAGGTACAAAGTAATGACCATCTCCTGCAATGGAGATATCCTTCAGCATTTTCGTAGATGGGCTTCCATCAATGGAAAAACCGAATAACCGCGGCTTATCATACTTCAACGAATTAATCGTATCTTTGACTCTTAAGATATTATCAACAATGCTGTTAACGGCAGTATCATATCCTAAAGAAGAATCAGAGCCTTCCATATCGTTATAAATTGATACTGGCACAAACAAAGAACGAACAGAAGAACGGCCAGCAAGATGCGCTTCCCATTTTTCCTTCGCCTCTTTATTTCCGATAACAACAGCGGCATCAACTGCCGAGAAAATCTCTTCCCATTTATTATCTTCAGGATATGCAGACATCATCAGCATAGTTTGGCTTAAATAAGGAGCGTCGCTGTTTATGTTCAACTCTCTATACGTTGCTGTTCCTGAATCCTTTTCTATCTCCATTCCTACCAATTCGTGCTTAGAAGCCAAATGAAGCTGCATTTTATACACTATTTGTTTGACCCCTGCAGGCAAACTCCCAAAGACAATTACTCCAACTTTCAAAGCATTTTACCCCCTAAATTTTTGCATGCGTTTTTACTTTCGTATAATCGTATTATATAGGATTATTAGAGCAATGGAAAAAAACTTGTCTTTTAGAGGATTATTTTTGGCAGATTTTTCAGATATATCCCTTAGTTAGCAAAGCTCTGCTTCCAAATTACTGATAGCGTTTACCCTTTGGGCATGCCTGCCTCCAAGAAATTCTGCATTCAGCCATGTATCCACAATGGTTATGGCCAAGCCCTCTCCAGTTACACGCTCCCCTAAACAAAGAACATTGCTGTCATTATGCTCCCTTGTAGCTTTAGCAGTAAACACATCCCCAACTGCAGCAGCACGAATCCCTTTTAGTTTATTTGCGGCAATGCTCATGCCAATCCCTGTTCCACAGCAAAGAATGCCTAATACTGCTTCACCAGCATTAATAGCATCTCCCACCTTCTTAGCATACCCAGGAAAATCAACACTCTCTGTGCCCGTACACCCAAAATCAAGGACCTCAAGGCCTTTATCCGCTAAATATGCTTTTACTGCTTCTTTCAAATGAAAGCCGCCATGATCACTTGCAATTGCCAGCTTCAATTCACTATCCCCTTCCCCATCATTTTAGACTTTTTCATGAAATTTATTTTGACACGTACATTTTATCATATATTCGTACGTACATGCATAGAAAAAATGGCTTATTTTTTATAAAATATATTACACATACAAGAATGGTACGTACATGTAAAACTTTTTTAAAAAAGTTGTCAGACCTTTCAGCATATTGAATGGTGATTGACTTTACAATATTTCAAAAAAAAAAAAATTCCTTAAACATTGTTCGTCTCCCTTTGTTTTAAGAAAGACCTACTCTCCCCTTGGAATAGAAACAAATAGAGTAGCAAACATTTGCTTTATGCTTTATGAAGCTATTACAAAAAAACTTCCTTCACATTAAAAAAGGCCTGCTCCATTTGGAGTCAGGCCTTATCGTACAACATTAAAAATCAAAATTATCTGGATCTGGACCAACACGCAAGTCTTCATTCAAGCCTGCAATTTGCTCCATTTCTTCTGAAGTTAAGGAGAAATCAAACACATCTGCATTTTCAATGATACGATGCTCTTTAATAGATTTAGGAATAGTGATGACCCCATTTTGCAAATCCCAGCGAATGATAACTTGTGCAACAGATTTATTATATTTTGCTGCAATTGTCTTTAATAGGTGATTATCTAAAAGCTTGCCTTGCATTAGCGGTGACCACGCTTCAACTTGGATGCCGTATTGCTGGCAAAAAGCCCTTAATTCTGCTTGTGTTAGCTTTGGATGGAACTCGACTTGGTTAATCATTGGTTTAATTTCTGCATCCTTCATCAACTCCTCCAAATGATGAATTTGGAAGTTGCTTACACCGATTGCTTTTACCTTTCCATTCTTATAAAGTGTTTCAAGCGCTCTCCACGCCTCTTTATATTTCGTCGCTTTCGGCCAGTGGATTAAATAAAGATCCAAATAGTCCAGCCCAAGCTTTTCTAAGGTTGTGTCAAACGCAGTAAGTGTTTGTTCATAGCCAAGATCTTCATTCCAAACTTTAGACGTGATGAAAAGCTCTTCGCGGTTGATACCTGCTGCCGCAAGTCCTTCCTTAATGCCTCGTCCAACACCTGTTTCATTTTGATAAATAGCCGCCGTGTCAATACTGCGATACCCATTTTTTATGGCAGTGCGAACAGACTCAACAACAGCGGAACCATCCTCCACTTGGAATACACCTAATCCAAGCCATGGCATTTGAACTCCATTTGATAATGCAACTGTATCTTGTAAATGTTTCATGTTTAATTACCCCATTCTTCTTTGTTTGATTTTTTCTCTAGCATTAAACTCCAGCCAGTCAACAGCACTGCTGCTGTGACCATTATTCCGCCAACCCATGCTGTGTGAATCAGGCCTAATGAATTGGTGACAACACCGCCTAAATAGGAGCCGATTGCAATGCCTGCATTAAAGGCAGCAATGTTAATGGCAGATGCGACATCGACAGCTCCAGGTACATAGCGTTCAGCAAGCATGACAACATATACTTGCAAGCCAGGAACGTTCATGAATGCCAACAGCCCCATTAACACAATCATTGCAAGGCCTGCCCCTTTATATGGCAAGGCAAAGATAAGCAAGAATAAGATAACAGCTTGAATCATGAACATATAAAATAAGGCTGTAAGCGGCTTTTTATTGGACAGCTTGCCCCCAATCATATTTCCTGCTGCGATGGCTGCACCATACAGCAGCAGGATTCCAGCTACGGTACCTTCTTTAAAGCCAGTGACTTCGTGCAGAAGCGGAGATAAATACGTAAAGACGACAAATGTTCCTCCATAGCCTAATGCCGTGATGATGAACAGCAGCAGCAATCTGCCATTCTTCACCAGTTTAAGCTGGTCCTTAAATGTAGCAGGCTTCGCTTGAGACAAGTTTTTAGGAACAAGAATGCTGTTGGCGACAAATGCAATGACACCAACTACCACGATGGCAAAAAATGCGAGCCTCCAGCCAAACTGCTGGCCTATAAATGTTCCAATTGGAACTCCTGTAATAGTTGCTACTGTTAATCCTGTGAACATGATGGAAATAGCACTTGCTCTTTTATCCTTGCTGACAAGGTCTGCTGCAATGGTTGAACCAATTGACATGAATATTCCATGTGATAATGCAGAAATAATTCTTGCAGTCAGCAGAACAGATAAGCTTCCTGCTGTTGCTGCGATACCGTTCCCGATAATAAACACAATCATAATCCATAATAATAATGTTTTTCTTGAGATGCTTGATGTGATGGAAGTTAAAACAGGTGCTCCAACTGTTACACCTAATGCATAGATGGAAACTGTCAAACCTGCTGCTGTTATGCTGACATGTAGATCCTTAGAAATAAGCGGTAAAAGACCGACACTAATAAATTCTGTTGTACCAATAGCAAAAGCACTAACTGCCAATGCAAGCAAGGCAAACATGCTGCTATTTTTTTGATTACTCATATGTCCTCCTTCTTGATGCTCTTATATGTTATCCACTAGTGGAAGTAAATTGTTTATCAGCTTGCTTTTCGACCGGCAAATGTTATTATGAATCATATCGTTTTCTTTGAGAAGTACGTACTTTTTTGTAATATAGGAACCAATAAGTTATATAGGTACTTTTTAGTGCCTGTCAAAATATTGTTGATTTTTTCGTTCAGGAGGAAAGAAATTGGAAAAGAAAAAATATAATATTTCTGTCGAAGCAACACTTGAGGTTATTGGCGGCAAGTGGAAATGCGTGATTTTATGCCATCTGACACATGGGAAAAAGCGGACAAGTGAGCTGAAGCGTCTAATGCCAAATATCACACAAAAGATGCTGACACAGCAGCTTCGTGAATTAGAGGATGACGGCATTATTAACCGCATTATTTATCAGCAAATCCCTCCAAAAGTAGAGTATGAGCTGAGTGAATATGGAGAAAGCTTGCAAAGCATCCTTGATGCATTGTGCAATTGGGGTGAAAGACATATTACGAAGGTATATGGTGACAAGTCACTGATGCTTGAGGACAGCATTTTAAATAAATAAGTAAACGCAAAAAGGAAAGAGCACCTATACGGTGCTCTTTCCTTTTTGCGTTTATCTTTAATTAACAATATAATGTAATGCTGTTTGAAGCTGGATGTCATTTTCGTCTTTTTGCATTTCTTCTCTGACAACCTGCTGCATTTTTCCGGCTGTTTTTGAGTCAATTGCACCTGTCTCTGGAAGGTTATTACTACCTTGAAATGCCTTAACGGCAATCTCCGTCTGGCTGCTGTAATAGCCATCCTGCCTGTCTGTTCGATAGCCGATACTTGTCAAAATTTCCTGTGCATATTTGACCTGTTCACTATTCATTTCTCGTTTAAGTGTTTCCTCTATTTGAAGCGGATGTGTATTGTATAAGGCTGTTTTTTCGACCTCCAGATTTGGCTCAACCCCTTGCTTATGAATCCAATTACCATCAGGTGTGAGCCATTTGAATAAAGTCAGCTTTATCTTACTGCCATCCTCCATTGGGACTGCTTGCTGCACCGTACCTTTTCCAAATGTCTTCTCGCCAATCAATGTATAATTTTCCGCTTCCTTTAAAGCTCCTGCCATGATTTCTGACGCACTTGCACTTCCATTGTCAACAAGCACGACTACAGGATAATCCTTCTTTTGCTTTAAATCAGAGTAAAATTGCTCTGTTTTTCCGTTGCGTTGCTCAATTTGCACGTAAGGCTTATCTGAAGTTACAAACTCTTCTAAGATAGCATTAACACTTGTCAGCAAGCCGCCAGGATTTCCTCTGACATCTAATATTAAGCCGGCAATCCCTTCCTCCTCCTGTGCAGCTAATGCTTTGTGAAATTCAGAAGCCGTATCCTCTGAGAAGGAGGTAATCTCAATATAGCCTATATTTTCTCCACCTTCTCTTTTAACAGAAGAATGAACCGTAATTTGTGGTACCTCATCGCGGACAACAGCAATTTGCAGTGGTTTCTCCAACCCTTGTCGAACAATCTCTAAATCTACCTTCGTTCCTTTTTTGCCCCTTATTTTCTGTGTCACATCGTATAAATCAAAGCCTTCCACACTTTCTCCATCTACCTTAACAATTTCATCATTTGCTTTCATGCCAGCCTTTTCGGCAGGGGAGTTCTTTATGGGTGAAACAATAATCACTTTATCATCCTCTGCACTTATCTCTGCACCGATTCCTTCAAAGGATGAATCCAGCGCCTGTTCGAATTGCTTTGCACTATCCTTGTCCATATAGACAGAATAAGGGTCCTCTAAGGTGGAAAGCATCCCTTTTATTGCGCCCTCCTCCAATTTATTCTTATCTACCTGTTGGACATAATTATTTAGGATGAGGTCATATGCCTTACCAACCTTTGATAAGACTGTTTCACTGCTGTTAGCGGCTGTCTCTGTATGTTCTCCCCATTTATTCATTCCAATATAGGTGCCGCCAGCTCCGACTATAAGCGAGCCTGTCATGCAAATCACCAGCAATTTTCGATTCATCTAAGATCGTCCCTTCCTTCTTCATCATGCCTGTCTTCTTCATGAGAAGTGCCTACTCATTTATATGCGGCCAAAGGACAAGTTATGATGACCTCTTTTTTGCATACTCTAATTAAATGAACCTATTTCCCTTAGGTTGAATACTCTATACAGACTAAGAGGGGGGAATGCCTAGAATGTTCTATCATATTAAGGAATTAGCCTATCAAGCCAAGCCAGAAAGACCAGATCCAGTTTTCGCTAAAAAAATCCAAGAGCTTATTGGTGGTCAATTCGGTGAAATGTCTGTCATGAATCAATATTTATTTCAAGCATGGGGAACTAGAGGTCATGCTAAATATAAAGATTTACTGCTAGATACAGGGACAGAAGAAATTGGACATATTGAGCTGCTTGCAACAATGGTGGCAAGACTTCTTGATAATGCACCTGTTGAGGATTTGGAAACTGCTGCTGCAAGTAACCCTGCAATGGCAGCAATTATTGGCGGAATGAACCCTCAACATGCAATCGTGTCAGGGCTTGGTGCAATGCCAAAGGATAGTGTTGGTGTTCCTTGGAGTGGTGGATATATTGTTGCGAGTGGAAACCTACTTGCCGATATGCGGGCAAACTTAAATGCAGAATCACAAGGAAGACTGCAGGCAGTCCGCCTTTATGAGCAAACAGATGATAGAGGGATTAAAGACATGCTTTCCTTCCTTATTGCACGGGATACAATGCACCAAAACCAATGGCTTGCTGCTATCTATGAGCTAGAGCAGCAAGAAGGCGTTATTGTTCCAAGCACCTTCCCTAAGGAATTGGAAAAAAGAGATGTATCTTATTTATTCTTGAACCATTCAATGGGAGATGAAAGCAGCAAAGGAAGATGGGCATCTGGGCAAAGCATGGATGGCATGGGCACATTCCAATATGTTAAGGATGTACCACCGTTTGGTCCTGCTCCTAAGCTCAAGCCTGCTCCACCTGCTGAACATAATACACCTCCGAATGTAATGTAATATATAAAACAAATCCCCGCTGCTCTATTAGCAGCGGGGATTTGTAATCATTGTATATCTTTATTATTAAGAACTCTCATTGCATTAAGGACTGCAATTAATGTGACACCAACATCAGAGAATACTGCTTCCCACATTGTTGCAATACCGAAGGCTCCGAGCAGAAGAAAAATTGCTTTTACACCTAATGCAAACAAAATGTTTTGCCAGACAATTCTTCTCGTTTTTTTGGCTATTAATATTGCTGTGGCAATCTTGGAAGGCTCATCTGTCATGATGACAATATCTGCTGCTTCAATTGCAGCATCTGAACCTAATCCGCCCATCGCCATCCCTATATCTGCCCTTGCAAGTACAGGAGTGTCATTGATACCGTCTCCTACAAATAAAATCTTTTCTTTAGCATGTTTTTTTGCGTCTAGCTTTTCAATTTGCTCGACTTTGTCCTGAGGTAGCAGCTCTGCATAAACTTCATCAATATCCAGTGACTTAGCAACACTCCTTCCAACTGCTGCTGCATCACCTGTGAGCATGACTGTCTTTTTTATGCCTGCTTTCTTTAAAGCTGTAATTGCATGTGCTGCATCGTCTTTTAATTGATCTGAGATGATAAGAGAGCCGATAAATTCATTGTTTGCTGCAACATAGACAATTGTTCCCGTCTCTTCCCTCACTGTAAAATCGATTTCTTCTTTCACCATCAGCTTGTGGTTACCTGTTAAAATTTGCTTTCCACTTACAATAGCAGATATACCATGACCGGGAATTTCCTCATACTCATTTACATCCGCTTCTGAAACTTTTCCTTCATAAGCCTTTCTAATCGATTCTGCTATAGGATGGTTGGAATGAACCTCTGCTAATGCGGCATTTTTCAATACATCTTGGTCTGTATATCCATTTGCAGGGTGAACAGAAACTACTTCAAATACTCCCTTTGTAAGTGTTCCGGTTTTATCAAATACTGCATATTTAACACTATTTAAAGCTTCTAAATAGTTGCTTCCCTTGACAAGAATACCTGCTTTCGAAGCTGCTCCTATCCCTCCGAAAAAACCAAGGGGAATCGATACGACTAAGGCACACGGACAAGAAATTACTAAAAAGATTAAAGCGCGATAAAGCCAATCAGAGAATGTCGCACCTTCCAAAAGCAAAGGCGGAACAACAGCTAAAAGTACCGCAATAATTACAACAACTGGAGTATAATAACGGGCGAACTTCGTGATAAAGTTTTCTGTCGGTGCTTTTCTGCTGCTGGCATTTTGCACAAGCTCCAAGATGCGAGCAACAGTGGACTGTCCGAATTCTTTTGTTACCTTAACAGTAAGAACACCATTTTTATTTATAAATCCGCTTAGTATATCGTGCCCTGCTTCTACATCTCTTGGCATAGATTCACCTGTCAATGCAGAGGTATCAACACTTGACTTGCCTTCAAGCACAATACCATCTAACGGAACCTTTTCACCAGGCTTGATGACAATTATATCGCCAATTACAACGTCCTCAGGTGACATTTTTTCAAGGACTTGCCCCTTTTGCACATTAGCATAATCAGGTCGGATATCCATCAGGCCGCTGATAGACTTGCGTGAGCGGTTAACAGCAGCACCTTGAAACAGCTCTCCAACTTGATAGAACAACATTACCGCAACACCTTCTGGATACTCTGAGATGGCAAATGCGCCTATTGTGGCGATTGCCATAAGGAAATGTTCATCAAATACTTGGCCGCGAACAATATTCGTGCAAGCCCTCCAAACAATATCCCCACCAATAATTAAGTAGGCAACAAGAAATACAGATAATTCGGCGATACCATCTAAAGGAAGAAAAAGGCCAGCTCCAGCAATAATTGTCCCTATAACGAGCCTAAGGATCATCCTTTTCATATTCTCATTTCCATGTTCATGGGAATGACCGTGTTCATGTTCATGGTCATGAGCGTGGCTGTGATGATGGGCGTGATTACTTGCTTTGTTTTTTTCTCCTGCTGCCTTTTCTCTTAATTTAACATGCGGTTCTAATCTTCTTATCGTTTTTTCTGTTTTTGCAACAATTGCTTCTGCTTCTTGGCTGAACTCCATAGACAATGTTTGTGTCGCAAAATTGACATGACAGGCATCTACTCCATCAATAGAAGAAACACCTCGTTCAATTTTCATTGCACAATTAGCACAGTCCAACCCTTCTAAAATAAAATCCTTTTTTTGCAGCTCTCTTCCCTTCTCCATGGTTATCCCCTCTTTCGTAAAAAATCCTAGTGAAATTACCTTATTTGATTTGGTTTTATCTATTTTACTTAGTTATTATAAAATTTATTATATGAACAATTACTCATATATTCATATTATATGTAAGCAGGCTTTAAAGTGTCAATGTAATTTCCAATATGGGTATAAAAAAAGCAACCGTAATAATAACGGCTGCTGCAGTTCTTCACTTAGTGATGTCTAGCGTGGTCAATCATCTGCTTTAAAACGCTCATAACGTGCTCATCATCACAGGAATAAATCATCGTAGTTCCCTCACGACGGTATTTGACAAGACGAAGGTTTTTCAGAAAACGTAATTGATGTGATACGGTTGACTGCAGCATTTGAAGCCTATCTGCAATCTCATTAACAGAATGCTGCTTTTCAGATAATACATGGAGAATTTTAATTCTCGTTGGATCTGATAATGCTTTAAAGGTTTGGGAAACGATAAATAATGTTTCCTCATCAAGCATGGCACTGTTTTCGGTTATCGGATTTAACTCGTCATTATTATGATTATTCCCGCTCATTTTCATTGCTCCTCTTGTTAACACAACTAATGCCTCCATTATAGCATAGTTGTATCCTGGTTAATTATCCAGAAGCTCTGCATCTATAAAAAGAAAAAGACTTGTCCGCAATGCGGACAAGTCTTTTAATCTATTACAATGGAACAATGCCAATCGGGTTAATTGCATTGGATTTTGCTTGGTTCCACTCGCCTTTATGCAATTCGAAATGAAGATGCTGTCCAGTTGAATCGCCTGTATTCCCCATCGTACCGATGCGTTGACCTTTCGAAACAACCTGGCCTGCACTTACCTTTCTGCTTCCAGATTTCATATGTGCATAAACAGTTGTATACGTCTGTCCATCAATAGAGTGCGCGATGAAAATAACTTCCCCATAGCTGCTTGAAGTATAAGAACGGATAACAACACCGTCTGCAGCCGCTACAATTGCCACATTATCACCAGTCGCCGCTAAGTCAACACCTGCATGGAATGTACCCCAACGTTGACCTAAACCAGAAGTAAGAACTCCGTTTGCTGGTTTAGTGAAAGACCCTGACGATACTGCTGGGCTTGAAGGTGCGGATGAAGAACTTGAGCTTGAACTGCTTGAACTTGAGCTACTTGAGCTACTTGAACTTGAGCTACTTGAACCTGAACTTTTTGAACTTGAGCTAGAGCTTGAACTGCTGCTCGCTTTTGCAGCTTTAGCTTTAGCTGCAGCTGCAGCAGCGGCTGCTTCTGCCTCTTGTCTCTTTCTTTCTTCTTCTGCTTTTTTCGCTGCTTCAGCTTGACGCTGTTTTTCCAGCTCAATTGCCTTTTCCATAGCTACTTTTTGGTCTGCCAAAATTGCTTCTTCTTCTTCAAGAGACAGCATTTCTGCATGAACATGATCCTCTTCTTTTTCAAGCTGAGCCATCACTTTATCTTTTTCTTTCTTTTTCGAATCTAAATCAGCTTTCATATCTTCCAAGTCACTTAGCATTGTTTCAAGGGAGCTTAACTTTTCCTTTAACTCTGCTTTTGAATCTTCAAGAAGCTTCTTATCTGCTTCCTGCTCTTTTAAAATAGTTCGGTCTGCTTCCACAATTGTTGCAACAGCTCCGATACGGTCGATTAAATCACTTATGCTTTGAGAGCCCATAAGAACGTCCATGTAGCTAACTGCGCCGCCAGTTTCCTGCATTGCTCTAGCTCTGTCCTTCAGTACTTCATTTCTTTCATCAATTCTCTTTTGCGTCTCTTTAATTTGTTTTTCCAGCTTTTTCACATCAGCTTTTGTCGTTTCAATCTGACTTTTCTTCTCGGTGATGTTGACTTGAGTAGTGGAAATGGCTGTATTTAATCTCTTTAGCTCTGCTTCCACAGATTCTTGTTCGTCATGGATGCTGCTTAACTCATCGTTTTTATCGCTCTTTTTATTCTCTACATCACTCTGCTTGCTTTCAATATCATCTTTTTGCTTATTAAGATCATTTATGCTCGCAGCATATGCCGTAGAAAATGGTGCTTGAGTAACTATACCACCAATGCCTAAAGTAGTAACGATCGTCCATTTTACTATTGTATTTTTCAAGCTTTCATGCCTTCCCCTCTATTGATAGATAAGTAGATTTAATCACTATAAAACTAGTAAATTAGAACTATACCATCGAAAATAACGCCAATTTAATAGCCTGGCCTTCATCCAGACTATTAACTCAACAGTATAATGTGAGTACTAGGAGGAAGGGACTACTTCCTCCTGATTTCACCTTATACCTTCAAGAATTTACGTATACTCATAACACTTCCCCAAATACCAATGACTGCACCCATCAACAATAGTAATGCTCCCACTTGATAAACAAATGGTGTAAAATCAAGAATTTGGATATAGTTTCCTGCTAATCTTGGCTGTAAATATTCATAAGCATAATAGTATATAACTGATACAAGGCCAATTGGAATAATTGAACCTAATACTCCAAGCCACATTCCTTCAAGGAAAAACGGCCAGCGGATAAACCAGTTTGTTGCACCAACAAGTCTCATAATTTCTATCTCTTTGCGTCTGGCAACAATCGTAATTTTGATTGTGTTGGAAATTAAAAACATTGCCGTGAATAGAAGTCCTGCAATAAGAACAATTCCAACGTTACGGCTAACATTAATGACATTAAACAATCTGTCAACCGTGCCTTGTCCATATTTTACAGTTGCAGCATTATCAAACTTCTCAATTTGTTTTGCTACTTTTTTCGTGTCATTTGGATCCTTTGTTTTAACAACAAATACATCACTTAGCGGATTATCCTGTTGGAATAGTTCATAGGCATCCCCTTGATCACCAAAACTTTTAATTAGGTTGTCCAATTCCTGTTGTTTCGCAGAAAATGTCACACTTGCCACATCTGATATTCCTTTAATTTTATCCTCAAGTGCTGCCTGATCCTCTTTAGTTGCTGTCTGATCAACATGAACACGTATTTCCACATTTTCTTCAATCGTCGTGGCAACCTCGTTCAAGTTCATCATAATCACAAAGAATACACCAACAAGTAAAAGGGTAATAGTAACCGAACTGATTGAAGCGAATGTCATCCATCCGTTTCTCCATAAACTTTTAAAACTCTCTCTTCCATGTCTTTTAACTGTTCTAGCCTTCATATCCGTAATCACCTCTCTGCTCGTCACGAACAATTCTTCCACCCTCGATGGCGATTACACGATGTCTTATCGTATTAACAATTTCCTTATTGTGAGTAGCCATCACAATTGTCGTTCCCCTATTGTTAATTTCCTCGAAAATATTCATAATTTCCCAAGAAGTTTCAGGGTCAAGATTTCCAGTCGGCTCATCGGCAATGACAAGCTTTGGAGAATTCACAATTGAGCGGGCAATGGAGACACGCTGCTGCTCTCCTCCTGATAACTCAGTAGGAAGCATTCTTGCTTTATGCTTTAAACCAACAAGTCCAAGAACTTCCATAACTCGTTTTTTTATTAATTTAGGATTTTCCTCAATAACTTCTAATGCAAACGCAACATTTTCATATACAGTCAGTGTCGGCAAGAGCTTGAAATCCTGAAAGACAACTCCCATATTTCTTCTCAATAGCGGAACCTTGCTGTTTTTCAGTTTTGCCAAATTAACTCCGTTAATCAAAATCGTTCCTTGCGTCGGTTTTTCCTCCCGATGCATCATTTTAATAAAAGTAGATTTTCCGGCCCCACTCGGCCCTACTACATATACAAACTCACCTTGGTTAATTTTCACATCAATGCCGTTGGCTGCAATAACACCATTGGCGTATTTCTTTATCACATTTTTCATTTCTATCATCTATTATCACACCTGAATTTTATTTGTAAGAACATAAGAAAAGTGCAAAACGTCTATAGCAACATGGTAGACGAATCACATTTGCGAACTGCCATATCAATTGCTTTCTCTTATAAGAGAATTAACTTAATTCTCTCGTTTTTCCTTTTCTAACTCCATTAACCACCAAAATTCGACATTTACAACCCGACTGAAGGAGACATTTTTTTTATAAATACAAGACTTCCTTCTAATTACTTACATTATTATATCATCATAGTACGGTAAATTAACGGATAAAATTATTACATTTTCTTTTCAAATATCGAAAAAAGTACTATTATTATCATCCCTTACCTTTATTTACTACTATAATAGTACTACAAATCGACCATTTTCCCCTTTTTTTTTTATTTTTTTCTCTTTTTTAGTCTTTTATACCTACTTTATGTTACAATCTGTGGAAATATTTACATGACATTTTTCTGTTTAGCTTTTTTTACATTTACAATAAAACGATTACATTTTTTATCCTGTTACAAATCTTACAAACAATCGACATATTACACATAAAAAAATCCTTCTATCTTTTCGTTTTAGACAAAGATAGAAGGACATTATTTACTATTATGCTTTTTTCGCACTAAAGCCTCTGCCATGAACCTCTGATGCATCCATAACAATGACAAAAGCAGTCGGATCTATCGATTGAACTAAGCCCTTTAATTTCATAAACTGGGCCTGATCAACAACACACATTAAAATAGGACGCTCAAAATCTGTATAACCGCCATGAGCTGTCAGCTTAGTAACACCTCTGTCGATTTTATTTAAGATTCCTTCCCTAACATCCTCTTGTTTTTCAGTAATGATAAGTGCCATTTTGCTGCTTCCGAAACCAACCTGAACAATATCAATTGTCTTGCTCGTAATAAACAAGGCTAATAATGCGTATAAACCTTGTTCAATACTGAATACAGCCGCAGCCGAAATAACAATAACCCCATCGATCAATGCAACGCTTTTTCCTAAAGACATCCCAGTGTATTTAGTAATAATTTGGGCAGCAAGGTCTGTTCCACCTGTTGATGCTCTTCCTTTGAAAACAATCCCAATTCCAAGGCCAATACCAATTCCACCGTATATTGCTGCAAGCAGAGGTTGCGTAGTCCAAGGCTCCATATCCTTTGATAAGAAAACGACAAATGGCAAAAATAATGTTCCGACAAGCGTTTTTATACCAAAATTTTTCCCAAGGAATATTACACCGGCAATAAATAAAGGAATATTAAATGCCCATTGTACAAACGCCGGCTCCCAATGGAACAAACTTGCAGTAATAGTGCTGATACCGCTCACTCCACCTGAAGCGATGCTATTAGGCAAGAGAAATAAGTTAAATGATAATGCTACAATAGCAGATCCGATTAATACATAAATATACTCACGCACGATTTTGACACCTCTTTTGTTATTGTCTTTTATTGACATGTCTTAATTTCTAAATAATGACATAATTTTTGAAAGTTAAAAAATATGTAAGAAACATTATTCATAATATTGCTTAAAAAATGTATCCTTTATATTTTCCCAAGCAGAGAGTATATCATTCAAATGAGCAGGTGTAAATGGTGACAAATTAGCGTGGTAAAGGGATGAAACGAGGCTTTTTAGAAGGAAAGGAACAAAAAAATACTATCCCTTTTTCTAAAGGATAGTATTTGTTATGTTATATAATAAATATCCAAAAAACGATGGCTAGTCCAAAACGATATATCGCAAAAGGAATTAGTTTCACTTTATTAATAAGACGCAGAAAAAACTTAATGGCAATTAACGCAACGATAAACGCTGTCACAAAACCAGCTGCAAAAACAGGTATATCTTGTGCGCCCAATTGATTCCAGCTTTCAAACAAATCCTTTGCCGATGCTGCAAACATGATGGGAACTGCCATGATAAATGTGAATTCAGACGCTGTCTTATGGCTCATGCCTGCAAGCAGTCCACCTGAGAGTGTTGCTCCAGATCGGGAAAAGCCTGGCACTAAGGCAAAGCACTGAAAAAAACCTACTGCTAAAGCTTGTCTGTATGTAACTTGATCAAGCGTTTCCGCAGAAGCTTTTGGCTTCAGCTTCTCGGCTGAAAGCATCAGCAACCCGCCAATAATTAATGTGATGACAACAGTTGCCGGGCTAAATAACACATTTTTGATCAAGTCATAAAACAGCACACCGCCAACACCGAAAGGAATAATTCCAACAGCAATATGAAAAATGCTCAGGGAACCTACGCTTTCGGAATCCTGATATTTCTTCAACCCTAAAATACTTAATATCCTGCGCCAAAAAACAAAAACAACGGCAAGTATGCTGCCAAGCTGAATGATGATTTCAAATGTTTTCGCACTTGCTCCAGTAAAATCTAACAAATGGCCCGCTAAAATAAGATGCCCTGTTGACGAAACAGGCGCGAACTCTGTCAAGCCTTCTACAATGCCCATGATAATAGCCGTTAAAATATCCATAAACACCTCCAATCTAAATATATTGGGGTACTCATTAATTTATACTATTCAGTTTAAAATAAACTCACATAAAAAAAAGGATATCGCTCCCCACTACAGATTAGCTTGTCAGCTAGGCTCTAAAGGGGAAAATATCCTCATTGCTTATTTTCTCAAGAAGCTGGTCATTTTTTCTACAGTCTTTGTTGAGACCCTTTTCCATTTACTTTATAAAGGTAAATTCTCCAATAACTATCCTTTGAATCAAAGGATTTCTCAAAGCTTAAATTATTATCTGCGGCGTTATCAATAGGCACTGCGGACAGGATATATTGACCGCCCATTTTCTTGAGCTGGTTCGTATTCAAGTCCAAATGCTTGATCGTTTTCTTGGAATGCTTAGAGAACTGATATTTTTTGCCTAGTTCATCAACAAATATATAACAGCGTCCACCCCAATAATCATAGTACTCCCTTAGCCCTTTATTTTTGTTGAGTTCAGGTTCAATAATTTTTCTAAATTCATCCTTATAGCTTAATGGATAAATATTGCTGTATGAATCGAGTGTATAAAAGCCATTGTACTGGGCAACATTAGGATGCATCCCAATACTGACAACCCTGTAGTCCTCTAATGGCTTACCTATGTAATCCTTAATTTCCTTAAATTCGTCCACTGCAAAATATTGCTTATAGCTTGGCTGATTTTTGTACATGATCTCCTCATTATTTGGTACCAATACAAGCAGCTGTGCTATTACCAAAGCATAAACAACTTTTTTTAGCCATCCACCTTGGTCCCATAGCATTTTCAATGATAGGGCAAATAAAACATAAATAATCATTGGTCGCAAATAATGAAATCTGCCAAAATTAAAACTCGTTAGAATACTAATTCGTTCTTTTAATGGCTGCCAGCCTTCAAAGAACCAAAACGCATACCATGTGGACAGCAGCAAGTTAACAATATGCAAGAAGATAAATAGACGATTGTCTTTTGCCTTATTTTTTATTAGCACCCAAACTAAGCAAAAAATCGTGAGCGGCAAAATAATATATTGCGAAATCGTTCTGTCTTGATTATGACTAACAACATAGTTCTTGCCAATTAGCTTGAATGTCTGGAATATATCGAGCTTAGATTGATAAAATACATCCCTGTTTGTCAGTTCATTTGATGCTGGTGCAATCATGGATATAACTAAACGATAATCAATCGCCATATAGATTACTAGCATATAGATAATTGATAGCAAAAATACTAGATTCCATTTTTTCGTTTTAAAGAGGTCATATACCCACAGCAGACCAATGAATGTAAGAAAATAAAAAAAGCCGATCACAAATGTCGAGAAAAACGGCAAAAGTGTAATTACTGCATAGTTTTTCCAGTTCCGCTCACCCTTGCGTATATTAAGAAAGCACCATAATGCTAACGGCATTCCAAGGATGCTGAGCATGCCAGAAGGCCAGTATGGTGTGAGCGAAAATGTCAATGCTGCTCCTATTGTAATGATATAAGGGTTTGACTTCTTAAAAACATATTTTTTTAAAAGAAGATACATTCCTAAAAAGGCAACAATTCTAGTAATTGCCTGACACAAACCATATGCCACGACGGGTGGCAGGATATTAAAAAGAAAAACCATGCCATAGTATTCCGAATAGTATGTATCTCTGGAAAACTCACCGTTCATAATCTGTTCCATTGGCGTATTGACAGGTGCAAACATATTACCACTGTTTTTCAAAACTTCATACCAGCCAAGATTTGAATCAAGATTATCATGGATCCGCATATGAGCATTTCCATTAAGAATAAAATAGGGCAAAACCCATAATACAACGATTAATAATGCCATTGAGAGGAAGATTTTTTCCTGCTTCCCTAAACCTGTTACTTTAATCATTTAACACTCCTTGAAACCTGTTGATATTTGGATGCAAATACAAGATGCTTCTGCCCGAAGTAATTTAATATCGTGTACATGCCGCTTCCAAAAAGGACAGCAAGCACTTCCACATAACTGGCGAGCACCGGAATTCTTCCTGCCACTTCTTCCACAAGCACCAGACCAAGCTTATAGGCAATGAAGTACGACGCTAGTATGACAATGCCAAACCGTATACCGCTGCCTATTAATCTAGCATTGCTTTGGAAAGTAATATTTTTGTTAAGAAAATAACTTACAGCTGCCCCAACCAAGTTACCTATAAAAGTGGAGCTCCAATAATTGATATGAAGCAACAGCAGACAGGCATACATGATAGAGAGGCCGACTGCTGTGTTAATTAGACCAACGAACAAAAAACGTATAAAAGAAGAGCGAAGCATTATACATGCACCTTTGATTTAGCAGGATTAGCCTGCTTATTTCTGCAAAGATTATCCTCAATTATATAGCGCGGACGGTGTTTTACTTCTTCATAAATTTTCCCAATATATTCACCAATAAGACCAATACTCATTAAAAGAAGACCGCCAATCAGCCATAAGGATATCATTACAGATGCCCAGCCTGATTCTGTATCACCAAGGAATTTTTGCACAAGTACATAACCACCTGCAACAAGGCTGATAATGGCAGACAAAAATCCTATTAATGTTATAAACCGAATCGGCTTAACACTGAAGGATGTAATGCCATCTAAAGCGAATGCAAGCATCTTTGCGATTGGGTATTTTGATTCCCCTGCCTCACGAGCCTTTCGTTCATAGTAAACACTAGTCGACTTAAAACCAAGTAAAGGAACAACACCTCTCAAGAAAAGGTTGGACTCTTTAAACTGCAGCATTTCTGTTAATGCTCTTTTGCTTAACAAACGATAGTCAGCATGATTATAAACCAGAGATAAGCCCATTTTCCCCATAAGACTGTAAAAGCCTTGTGCCGTACTCCGTTTAAAGAAGGTATCGGTTTCTCTTTTGCTTCTAACACCATACACAATTTCATAGCCGCTTAAGTATTTCAGAACAAATTCTCTTATGACGCTGGTGTCATCCTGAAGATCTGCATCAATACTGATGACACAATCGGAAAACTGAACGGCTTCCTCCAGCCCAGCAAGTAATGCTCTTTGGTGTCCAAAGTTCCTCGACAGCTTAATACCGCTGACAAGCTTGTCAAAATGGGTTGCACTTTCAATTTTATCCCATGTTGAATCCTTGCTTCCGTCATCAATAAAAAGCAGTTGACTTTTAGAACTTATAAGACCTTCTGAGATAAGAGAAGTCAGCACATTTTTCAGCTGATAATATGATTGTTCAAAAACCTCCTCTTCGTTATAGCATGGTACAGCAATAGTCAAAACGACCTCTTTCATTTCATAACCTCTTTTCTTAAAATAACCAATTACTATAAGAATCCCTAAATAATTCCAACAATATACATATAAACGTAAAATACAGCAGAAAGTTTCACTTTTCCCTAAAAAAGTAAATTTATTATTATTTTGAATATTTGAACGCTATCTCCTTGTCTTATTAAATTAATTCTTTTAAAAATTATACGTTACAATTCCTTTCCCATATGCAACGCTGGCAAAACTTTACCAAAAATAAATAATCACTTTATAATTAGTAATAAAATTATTTTCGTTCATCGTAATCTTGTGCACTCGCTTTCCGCTGGAAGGTTTGAAGCCCCCATATCTTCGCCTGCGGGGTCTAAATTGTCTCTATTTCCCTTAATATCGAGTGGCCTCCGCTCCATGCAACTAAGATTTCTAATGATTGTATGAAAACTAAAAACAAAAAAAACCGAACCATTTAATCAATAGATGATTAAGTAGTTCGGTCTTTACGCTGGTTCACATACTTATGTCCCAGCCTCTAATACTTATTCTGCAATGCTTAGCTTTGAACGCAAGTAAGCATTTATAAATAGATCAATATCTCCGTCCATGACAGATTGTGTGTTACCTACTTCTGTGTTTGTACGGTGGTCTTTAACAAGAGAGTATGGATGAAAAACGTACGAACGAATTTGGCTTCCCCAGCCAATATCCTTTTGTTCGCCGCGGATTTCCGCAAGCTTTTCTTCCTGCTCTTCGATTTTTTTCTGATAAAGTTTTGCTTTCAGCATTTTCATTGCTGTTTCCCTGTTCTTTATCTGAGAGCGTTCTGTTTGGCAAGATACGACTACTCCTGTTGGGATATGTGTAATACGAACAGCGGAGTCTGTTGTATTGATATGCTGTCCACCGGCACCACTCGCTCTGTAAGTATCAACTTTTAAATCCTCTGTACGAATTTCAATTTCAATCTCATCATTGAATTCTGGCATAACTTCACATGATACAAAGCTCGTATGGCGACGGCCAGATGAATCAAATGGAGAAATACGAACAAGACGATGTACGCCTTTTTCTGCTTTTAAGTATCCGAATGCATTATGTCCTTTAATAGCCAATGTTACACTCTTAATTCCAGCTTCATCACCAGGCAGATAATCCAATGTTTCCACCTTGAAGCCTCTTTTTTCTGCCCAGCGAGTGTACATACGCAACAGCATGCTTCCCCAGTCTTGGGACTCTGTTCCACCAGCACCTGGATGCAGCTCTAATATTGCATTGTTTTTATCATAAGGCTCACTTAACAGAAGATTAAGCTCAAACTGGCTTAAGCTGCTTACCAATTGGCCTAGCTCCTCTTCCAGCTCAGTGCGCAATTCTTCATCGTCCTCTTCTTTAACCAGCTCATAAGTAAGCTCAAGGTTTTCAAATGTTTCAGCAAGCTTATAAAATTCATTAACTTGCTCCTTCAAGCCATTGCTTTCGGAGATGACTGTCTGTGCTGCCTGTTGATCATTCCAAAAATCAGGATGCAACATTTCATCCTCCAGATGAGCGATACGTGCCTCTTTGTTATCTAAGTCAAAGAGACCCCCTAAAGTTTTCTAGTGTTACATTTATCTTCTCTAACTCATTGCGAATATCTGCTAATTCCATTTACCTGTCACCCTTTATAAAAATTATTATGCAAAGCACGGCTGCTTCCTTCTAGTATTATATGGCTTTTCAAGAAAAAATGCATGCTTTCCTTTTTAGAAGTTATTTTAAATAGTTGTTTTCTGTATTAAAGCATTTCCATTATTCATGAAGATATACTTTATTTGCACAAACGTTAGGCTTTAAAAAACCTGCCTCTCCGCATTCGGGGAGGCAGGTCCCAGTATTCTATTAAAGATTAGTTCCGTGGCAGTTTTTATACTTTTTGCCGCTGCCGCAGAAACATGGAGCATTACGGCCCACATCAAGCTTCTTCATCACTGGTTTTTTCTTCGGCTTCTTATCTTCGCCTTCTTCTTTCGGGTTAACTGCTTGACCCTTCATGACTTCTTCCCTTTGAAGGTTTTCACGAATCTCAGCTTTCATAATGTACTTAGCAACATCCTCTTCAATGGAAGTAACCATTTGCTCAAACATTGCAAACCCTTCAGATTGATATTCGCGAAGTGGATCAATTTGACCATATGCACGCAGATGAATACCTTGGCGAAGCTGATCCATTTGGTCAATGTGGTCAATCCATTTGCTGTCAACAGCTCGAAGTACAATAACCTTCTCAAATTCACGCATTTGTTCCGTTGTCAGCTTTTCTTCTTTCTCATCATAGTTATGCACTACCTTCTCCATGATGACTTCGGCAATTTCATCGCCTTCTTTGCCACGGATATCGTTCAGCTCCAATTCGCCTTCATGAAGCAGGTTTCCGTTTGCATAATCAAGAACTGCCTGCAAATCCCAGTTTTCCTGATCTTCACTCGCTGGAGTATGTGCTGCAACATGACGATCCAATGATGACTTAATCATACTTTCAACAATAGAACGAAGGTTGTCAGATGTCAGTACATCATTACGTTGTGCGTAAATGATTTCCCTTTGTTGACGAAGGACATCATCGTATTGAAGAAGCTGTTTACGTGAGTCAAAGTTGTTTCCTTCCACTCGTTTTTGAGCAGATTCAACTGCTCTTGAAACCATCTTGCTTTGGATTGGCTGAGAGTCATCCATGCCCAGTTTAGCCATCATTGCTTTCATGCCGTCAGATCCGAAGCGGCGCATCAATTCATCTTCCATAGAAAGATAAAATTGTGTCACACCTGGATCTCCTTGACGTCCGGAACGTCCGCGCAGCTGATTATCAATTCGTCGGCTTTCATGACGTTCTGTACCGATAACAGCTAAACCGCCCACTTCTTTAATTCCTTCTCCAAGTTTAATATCTGTTCCGCGTCCTGCCATATTTGTTGCAATTGTCACAGCGCCTTTTTCACCGGCAGTTGCGATAATTTCTGCTTCCCGCTCATGATTTTTTGCATTCAATACATCATGAGGAATACCCTTCTTAGAAAGATACTTCGAAATAATTTCGGATGTTTCAATTGCAACAGTACCAACAAGAACCGGCTGACCTAACTTATGTCTTTCAGCAATATCCTCAACAACAGCTCTAAATTTACCGTCCATTGTTGCGTAAATTAAATCAGCACGGTCATCACGAACGATATCTCTGTTTGTTGGGATAACAACAACATTCATATTGTAAATATTGCGGAATTCCTCTTCCTCTGTCTTCGCAGTACCAGTCATCCCAGCAAGCTTATCGTACATGCGGAAATAGTTTTGGAATGTAATGGTTGCAAGTGTCATGCTTTCATTTTGAATTTCAAGATTTTCTTTTGCTTCGATTGCTTGATGAAGCCCGTCACTATAACGGCGCCCCTTCATAAGGCGGCCTGTGAACTGGTCAACGATGACGATTTCGCCATCTTGCACAACATAATCGACATCTTTATGCATGCTTGCATGTGCCTTAAGGGCTTGCGTAATATGATGGTTAATTGCCACATTGCTTACATCAAACAAGTTTTCAATCTGGAAGACACGTTCAGCCTTTGACATACCTTCTTCTGTCAACTGAACACCCTTCGTCTTTTCATCATACGTATAGTCTTTTTCTACCTTTAAGCTGCTCACAAAAACATTTGCCCGAACATATAATTGAGTCGACTTCTGAGCAGAGCCAGAAATAATCAGCGGTGTTCTCGCTTCATCAATTAAGATAGAGTCGACCTCATCAATTACAGCATAGTAAAGTGGTTTTTGTACCTTTTGCTCATTATAGAGAACCATGTTATCACGAAGATAATCGAAGCCAAATTCATTATTAGTACCGTACGTAATATCGGTATTATATGCTGCCTGCTTGTCCTCTCTTGAAAGGCCGTTTAAGTTCAACCCAACCGTTAAACCAAGAAACTCATATAGCTGTCCCATCTCAGCAGCATCACGTGTTGCCAAATATTCATTGACAGTGACAACATGAACGCCTTTTCCAGAAAGTGCATTCAAATATACCGGCATTGTCGCAGTCAAGGTTTTACCTTCACCAGTCTTCATTTCAGAGATATTTCCGTCATGAAGAGAAGCTCCACCCATAAGCTGAACAGGATATGGGTAAAGGCCAAGAACACGCTTTGCAGCTTCCCTCACAACTGCAAAAGCCTCAACCAGCAAATCGTCAAGTGTTTCTCCTTTTTGAACGCGAGCTTTGAACTCCTCCGTTTTTGCCTTGAGCTGCTCATCGCTTAATGCTGCCGTTTCTCCAGCCAAAAGCTCAACCTTTTCGGCAATCTTAGTCAGTTTCTTTATATCGCGTTTGTTCTGATCAAAAACCTTATTTAAAATACCAAGCATTAAAAAACGCTCCTTTATAATTAAAATGAGAGATTCTATGTGAAAAATTCCATCCGTTTATTATATCAATAGCATAATAACTAGCATTAAAGCATCTATAGCATATTCACTATTCATTAAAAACACATGAAAAGAATATGGCTCTTTTGTAAACTCCATATATGAAGGATATATTATAGCTGAACTAGTATTTTCCTATTAATATTACCATTTCCTTAATAGAGTGACAACTTTAGTATAAATGAAAGACAGAAAGGTGAAAAAAGGGGTATGTAAAGGGCTAATGCCCTAAAGAAAAACATGCAGTTACTCATTATCATAAAAAAATCACGGCTTTTTATAGTACTTTAATACCTTTCTGGATTCATTCAAGTAGCGCATGAAGCGATATGGCTTGCTGATGACCCTAATCGGGAGTCTTGCAATGAATTTACTCAGATCCTGCTTGTATTCCTCTGTCATCCTGCTCGGCTTTGTGGCAATATGCTCAAACAGCTCTTTATAAAACTTCTTCATAATATCCACCTTCATACCTGCTTCATGCTGACAAGTTTGGCACTTGACGCTCGTTATCTCCTCATTTATATAAACAACGTCATGGATTGTTTCATTATTACAGTGTGTACAAAACAGGTTCGCTTCCATTACAGACCTTTTCATCCCTTTCACACTCCTTGAAAATGAAATTAACTTCTATAGAAAGGATATTCTGATTTCAGCTGTTTTATCTATAAATTCTTTTGTTTATTATATCAAACACATCTGCATCACGCTGGATTATTCAAGTAATTTCCATATTATGATAGCGACATACTATTTAGCTAAAAAAAGCTTCCTCCTTACATATTCTTACTGTAGTAGAAAAAAACCTGCAGTTTCCTGCAGGCTCTTAAAAATTTGCTATCTAATTACTTTGCTTCAATCAAACCATACTTGCCATCTTTTCTTTTATAAACGATATTCGTTGTATTCGTTTCTGCATCTGTATAAACAAAGAAGCTGTGGCCAAGAAGATCCATTTGTAAAATGGCTTCCTCGCTGTCCATTGGCTTTAAATTAAAGCGCTTTTGGCGAACAATTTCCAGTTCGTCCTCTTCATCCTGTACAGATACCGCATTAGGCTCATCTGCGCCAAATAAAGCATTTAGATTGCCTTTTTCACGTTGCTTTCTGTTTACCTTCGTTTTATGTTTTCTGATTTGGCGCTCTAATTTATCAACGATCAAATCAATTGCTGCATACATGTCCAAATGGTCTTCTTCAGCTCGCAGTACCAGCTGGGACATCGGAATTGTCACTTCCACCTTGGCAGTCTTATCATTGTAGGTCTTTAAATTTACGTTAACATTTGCATCTGGCGTTTCGGAAAAATATCTCTCCAGTTTGGAAATTTTCTTTTCTACATACTCTCTTATTGCTGGAGTTACCTCAATGTTTTCTCCTCTAATGTTGAAATTCATAAGTTACTCCTCCTTTTAGATTCCAGTGCAAGTCTTATTGTTCCCACCACATTCTTATATCTATGCGAGCAGTGAACTTTTTTGACTATGCTATATAATTCTTGTTTACCCTTTCAATTTCCTGCAAAAACTTTTGTAAAATTCGACAAATTTGTGAACTTACTAAAAAAAAGCCGATTTCACAATAAATTTTACGGCAAATTTTTCATTTATACGTTTAGACAAATTATTTACGAGAATCTTTACCAGTATAGCGTCTTTGTTTTGCAAGAATCTGTGGCATGTATTCTAACATCCGCTTTCTATTATAGATAAACCTTCATTTTTCCATTATTCGTTTCTAAATATTTTTCATTACAATTAATAATTTCTATCTTTTTACTGCTTCTATAGTACTAATTTGTCGTTTAGAACAATCTTTTACAATTTTTTTGATATAACTTGGTTTCAAAGCTTTTTAGCCCGGGTATCTAAAAACTACGTGAAACAAGCTAATATTTTTCAAAAATAAAAAACAAATCTTCTTCACAATATAAAAAAACGTTCGAAATTTGTCGTTAGTTGACAGAAAACATCTAATTATTTTAATTGTTAATCTAATTAAAATCTAATAGAATAACGTCTATATGAATGGCCAAGGAGGAACAGCATTGAACAACTTAAAAGTATTAACAGAACTTCCAGAAGAACAGCATAACAGCATAGAAACTGAAGAAGAGCATGAGTACTACTACAAGTTATGGGAAGATGACCGATTATAATTCTTCAATCTAACAACAATCTGAAAACGAATACAGGAGGGTTATCAATGAAAAAACAATGCATCGCCATGCTTTTAGCCGGTGGAAGAGGAACGAGATTAAAAAAACTAACAGATCATCTAGCTAAACCAGCCGTACCATTCGGAGGAAAATACCGAATCGTCGATTTCACTTTAAGCAATTGCCGTAATTCTGGCATTGATACCGTTGGCGTGCTGACACAATACCAGCCTCATGTATTACAAAATTACATCGGAGACGGAAAAGAATGGGATTTAAACAGAAGAGATGGCGGTCTTTCCATCCTTCCTCCATATCAATGCGATACAGAAGAACGCTGGTATGAAGGAACTGCACATGCTATTTATCAAAATACCCCTTTTATTGAGCAGTATGATCCAGAGAATGTTTTGATTATTTCTGGCGACCATATTTATAAAATGGATTATGACCTTATGCTTAAGCAGCATATCGAGACAGGTGCTGATGCAACAATTTCTGTTACAGAGGTAGCGTGGGAAGAAGCAAGCCGTTTCGGTATTATGAATACAGAAACTACCAGCAACCGTATCAGTGAATTCGAGGAAAAGCCAGAAGATCCAAAATCAAACCTTGCTTCAATGGGTGTATACATCTTCAAATGGAAAACCCTCAAAGCATACCTAGAAAAAGAAGAAAACAATCAAGACAGCTGCAAGGATTTTGGGAAAGACATTATCCCCGCAATGCTGCATGACAACCTTAAACTCCACGCATATAAATTCAAAGGCTACTGGAAAGATGTCGGTACAATCGACAGCTTCTGGGAAGCTAATATGGATCTACTTGAAAAAGAATCCAACATATTCTTAAAAGACAAGGATTGGAATGTCTACACAGTAGAACAGTCCCATCCACCAGTATATCTTGACGATGCTTCATCTGTTAAGCATTCCTTAGTCAGTGAGGCTTGCGAGATTTACGGAACAGTGGAAAACTCTGTTATTTTCCAAGACGTAACAATCGGAAAAGGCGCCGTTATTAAGGATTCCGTCCTTCTTCCAGGAGCCGTTGTCGGAGAAAACGCAGTTATCGAAAGAGCTGTTGTTGCATCTAATGTGAAGATAGACGCTTATTCAGTCTTAAAATCAAAAACGCCCTACGACGCCATTGCTCTAATCGGTGAAGATGTCGTTAATGATAAGAAGCACCATGAACTTTCAAGAGTAATTTAAACAAGCATAATAAACTGACTCAAAAAGGTTGTTGTTTGCAACCTATTTGAGTCAGTTTTTTTTCATTTTGTTTTGAATATAAAAAAACACCCATTTGCCTTAGCAAATGGGTTTCACCTGTTATTTTCTCTTATCATAGTATATGCCGTCTGTCTGTAAAGACTGGTACGGATTCACATATTTTTGATTGGAATTCTTCTTAAGCTTTAACTCTCTTATATCCTGTTGGATACTTCTCTTTTCAGCATGAAGAAGCTCTAATAACTCCTTATCCTGCTGAAGAAGTGCAACCCCGAGCTTTTTTTCGTTTTCGGTAGAAGGCTTTGTCAACAATGTCAGTGCTGCTTTTCTTTGGTCAAGCAGGCGGCTAATCTTGTCCGATTCCTTTTCCCCATCGCTCTTTAAATAGCCGATAAGCTCCCCAGTGATTGCATAGCATTGTTTAATTGCTTCCATTAAACTTGTCCGCCTGCCGCATATTGTTTTTGACGGTTAATCTGAATTGCTTCTTTCCATGTATCCCTGAATTCCGTTAATAAGAACTCAACATCTTCTAGAATTTTAATGTCATTAACAATATTAGCCTTGATAAGCTGACGGTTCATAAAATCATATAAAGACATGAAATTTTTAGAAATAGGAAAATCCATATTTAATGTAACCATTAATTCATTTATGATTTTTTGTGCCTTTTGAATATTTACATTTCTCGTCGCAATATCATTATTTTGAATAGCATTTTTGGCTAAACCGATAAACTTCAGGCAGCCATTATAAAGCATAAGTGTTAATTCACCAGGTGAAGCAGTATTTACTGAATTCTGTTTATATGATTGATACGGATTAGTAGTTGCCATTTATTTTACTCCTTTTTTATGAGCTCATCATACTTGTTAAGTATGCAGATTGACTATTTGCGTTATTGATAGCTGTCTCCATTGCCGTAAATCTTGACCAGTATCTGTCTTCAATATTCTTTAATCTATCTTCAAAATCAGTTATTCTTGTACTATATTGATTCAATAATTTACCTAATGTAAATGTATTATTAACACTTGAAGATGAACCTGCCTTTGTTTTAATATCATTCATGGCAGTTTTCAAGTTTGCTCTAACCATTTGTGCCAAGCCATTTTCAGAAGAAGTTTTTGCACTGCTGTTTTGGAATAGCTTATAAACACTATTTGGGTCAGCGGTGATTGCTTCCTTTAGCTTGTCTTCATCGATTTCCAGCTTACCGCCTTCTAAATAATTGTTAGTAGTGGAAATTCCAATATCAGAAAGTCTTTTGAATGCTCCTCCTGTGTTCACAATAGAGCCAAGACTTGAACGCATTTTAGTTAAAACGCTGGAAAGGATTTGGTCATTCTTTAGTGTTCCACTCTTTGCCTTCGCATCCCACTTTTCAATCTCATCCTCTGACATCTCTTCCTTTTGTGCAGTAGTCAATGGAGCATAATCTCTGTACTTTGTTTCACTCATTTTATCGCTGATTTTTTCAATTATTTCATTATATTTGTCTACAAAGCTTTTAACCGAATCGTAGATGGAATCAACATCAGCCGTTGATGAGAACGTTACAGGTTTGCCTGATTCTGTGACTTGTTTAAGTGTTAGTTCAACACCGTTGATGCGGAAGGTGTTGGATGATCTTGTTGTCGCGACACCATTGTATACAAATTCAGCATTAGTTCCTTCAGTATTAACGCCTTGTGTAGTATCAGTATTGCTTGTACCCAACTTAAGGACATCTAATAAAGTGCCATCAGTACTAAGTGAGATTTCAGGTCCTCCTGTAACATCCCCAGTATTTTTTGCAGTAAAAGAAATTTGATTAGAGTTCGGATCATAAAATGCCGTAACACCTGATTGCTGATTTATTTTTGAAATAAGTGAATCCATCGTATCTGTTTGCGGATCAAAGGTTATATCTTTACTAGACATTGCACCATTTGAATCAATAGCAGCTACTGTTATTTTACTTCCAGTTATATTATAAGAACTTAATGTTCCAGTTGTACTATAGTTTGTTATACCAGTTTTTCCATCAGCTGTTGTTCCACTTCGCATAGAAGCAGCAGTTGCCAACTTGTCTATTTGTATGGAACCTGAAAAATCAACTGTAGATGTCATATTTTTAACACTCAATGCATCTGAATTAGATGAATTGATTGTCTTCTTAATAAATGTCGACTGTTTTGTGACGCCTTCTGACATTAGCGTATCCAATGACAGCAGCAAGGTGTTCATTTCGCGATAGTCGTCTCGCTGCCACTCTGTATATGTTTTCTTCTGATTCAACTTGTCCAACGGAACTCTTTCCGCAGTCATTAGCTGTTCTACTAAGGTGTCAATATCCATGCCGCTTGCAAGTCCGCCTATTCTTATTACCAAATTCCTCACCTCGTACTTTTTTTATATTTAAATCAATAGTGTATTGCTATTTTTTAAATATAATCATTGATTACTATTATTATCGGCCAGTCCTTTTCAGGCTTTAACATTTTATTAAGATATCTTACTTTTTACCTATATATAAAGTGTCTTCATTTAAAAAAGTCAGATGTAGTTTTTTTTAGGGTGACAGCATCTATTCCTATACATGCAAAAGATGCTGTCAATGTATGCATCAAATTTTTTTGTCTACCATTAATCCCAAATACTCTTTCATCGCAGCATGAATATCAAGCATTTTCTCTGAGGGTATTTCTCTTATGACCTCTTTTGTTTGATCATTGATAACTTGCACATAATACTCCTCAAGCTTATCGTGAAGCTGAAACTTAAGTGATGTGTGTGCTGGCATGAAATCATTCAAGCTGTCCATCAAGCCTTCAAGGTTTTTTCTCTCTTTTTCCTTATCGACTGGATTTACAGCCTTACTCCCTTCCGCTTGCGGTTCGGCAGTTGCCTCATTAACCTTCGTCACACTATTCTCATTGGTTTTGAGCTGTTGAGCTGAATAGACGCCATTTGAAGAATACTTTTCTATCATAGGCATTTCCCCCTAAAAAAAAAATATACTACCACCATTATATCGGCGGCTTCTTTCCTGTGTTTATAAAAAGGGAAGGCAGTTCGACAAATATGCCAAACTGCCTTCCCTTTTCTAATTAAATGGCGGAGAGCCGTGTCTTAGCTGGTTCATAACCAAGTTTAGCAGACTCCATATAATATCTTTTAGCATTTGGTACAGCGCCGATTGCTTCATAATAAACGCCTAAATTGTAAAGCGCTAGAAAACTGGCTGTTCCAGATAGGTATTCGATATGCTTTTTTTTGCTAATCTTCAAACATGCTGTAAAGCTTGCCTCTATTTTCGGAAGTAAGTGCACAGCTTCATTCAAATTCTTTAAACAATAGTCCAAATAAAACAGCCCTTTATAAAAGTGAAAATCAGTGACATTGTTTAAGCTTTGCTCATTTTCATGAATGACAGAAATTGTTTCTTTATTGACAAGCTCTTTTCCTGTCTGTATTAGCTCTAATATAAGCAGGTTATAATAGGTATCACGATGATTTACTAACCCATATGCCTTCTGGAGATGGTACCAAGATTCTTTAAGGGACTTACTTAGCCGGTATTCTTTTCCGAGTTGGTAATGGAAATAGGCATCGTTTGGATGTTTTTCTAATTCCTGAAGCAGGATTGGGATATTTCTTGCGCCTTTATCCTTATCAAAATAGCCGGTATGAGAAACCGTCACTCTCAAATCCACCCTTGCAAGATTTGAATCCAGCTGCTCGTGTATTGCCCCCTTATAGCGAACATAATTTGGGAAAAATCTTGATATATAGGAACTCGCTTCAAACTCTTCTCCATCTTTCTTGAACTTGCTGACGATTTTAATTCTGCCTATTTGGTTATTGACTATGACCTTTTCAAGCTCACTTCTTTTGCCGAATGTCACATACTCGTCAGCATCTAATACCAGAATATAGTCGCCAGTACATTTTTCAATTGCAAAATTACGGGCTTTTGAAAAATCATTTTCCCACTGAAATTGAAAAAGATTTATATTGGGATCCTCCTTCAAAACCTTTAGTGTACTATCTGTGGATCCCGTATCTACTACCACAATTTCATCTACTATTTTTTTTGCATTTAGTATGCATTTCCTAACTGAATTTTCTTCGTTTTTAACTATCATTGCTAACGATATTTTCATGTCCGTACCTAATTCTTTCAATTGTTAGAAATGGCCTTTTGCTTTATGAACTCCCAAACCCTGAACGAAGAAACGTCATCCTGATAATAATGAACAACATCCCGTACCTCCGCTCTCTCCTCAGCAAACTTCTCGCTATCTTTTAAGTTAGTAAGAACTGCTTCCTGTAGTTGTTCCTGTGTCGTCGCTTTAGCCCCTGGTGTCCAATTATCATAATTACCTAAAATAAATCCTCTAGTTGTTTTATACTGCTCCACATCAATAGGAAGAAAAATGATTGGTTTATCAATTAACAAATAGTCAAAGTATACAGAAGAATAATCTGTAAGCAGCAAATCGAACTTTCCTAAAACATCATACATGTCTAGGTTATTTTTTGATAGCATATCATGTGTCAACAAATGAACATGATCACCTAGTTCAATTCCATTTTTCAGCATATACTGTTCTTCAACTGGATGAAACTTAACAATCAATTCCAAATCATTGTTTTTCAAGAATGCAGTAAACTCTTCTGAATTAAAACTCTCAAATCCAAAGAAATGGTTTCTGTTCAACGTTGTATCCTGCCTGTTATTAAAAGCTGCCTTTCGATATGTCGGCATAAACATGATAAACTTTTTACCCTCTGTTTTAATTTGGAATATTCTTTCCAAAACAGACTTATCTTTATTAAGATGAGAATGTATTAACAAATCATTTCGAGGCATTCCGGTAATTTGAAATATTTCTGGATCTACTTTAAAACATTTTGTCATCATTTCGCTAAATTTATCCGAATAGGAGCAAACATAGTCGATATTTCCCCATCTTTCTGTCACAGCATTTCGGTCTGCTTCATTTCTATCTGCATGTCCCATTGCCTTTAATGGAAAACCATGCCATAAATCAATAATAGTTTGGTTTGGAACATATTGTTCCTTATCAAAAATGATATTTGCTTCTGTCAGAACAAGTATGTCTGCAGTAAGGACCTTTTGATAATACTCATCAGTCAGCCTTTGCTCCGTAATCTCCACTTCAAAGCTATCTGAAATGTGTTTAGGCATATTTTTATATAAAGCAGCAGTATTAGAAGAACTGCTGTTAGAAGTAGTTACTAAGAGCACCTTTTGTTTTCGTTGTTTTTCTGGACGCGATTTACTTGGATAATCATCCGTTAAGGTAAGTTCCGAAATCTTCCAGTTACCATTTTCATTGAAAAGCTTTGCAGAATAATGTAGCTTTTCTTTTACGGAAATATCCCCATCTTGGATTTCATTAACTAACAAAAAGCTTACTTTAGCCTTCATGAAGGTATAATCGATTAAATCAACTTTAGGATAACAGACGTATGCTATTACTTGTTCATTATCGCCTACTATTTGGTCGTCCTGCTGAAGAAGGTCCATAAATTCTTGCGAGAAATATTCCGCAAGTTTTTCCTGTACAACAGTCTCCCTTGTTGTCCCTAAATATTCAATCCCATTAATAACAGAATCAAGTATATTATTAACAACTTGAGATTTTCGATAGGAATTATCTTTTACAATGTGGGAAACCCTTTTATCAGATTGCTTCAAAAACAGTTCATGATGATACTGCAAAATCATCTCAATATTGTCAACTACCTTTAAATAATGGAACTTTTGAACACTTGCCTGACATGTTTCAATAGTAGGCAAGATGCTCTGATCTTCCCCAATTTTTTGAAGAATATCAGCAAGAGCATGAAAATCTCCAATCGGGTAAATCCAACCATTTTCCCCATCATTAATAATATCTGATGCGCCACTGCAATTTGTTGAAATAACAGGTATCCCTCTCCCAAGTGCTTCCATAAGAACGAGCGGAAGGCCTTCATAGTCAGAGCTCATAACAAGCGCAGATACTTCTTCTGCAACATCCCATGGATTTTCCTGCCAGCCATGAAACAGGATCTGATCCTTGATTCCCAGCTTATCTGCTAAGCTTCTTATTTCATCTCCATCCGGGCCTTCCCCTATACAATGAAGTCTCCAATCAGTTTCTAGTAATTCTAGTCCTTTGAAAAGAATGTCTAGCCTTTTTTGATGCTGATGAAGCCTTCCAACATACAGAAGCTCTACTGTTTTTCCGTCACTTCTTTTTATCGTCTCAAACTCGTTTCTAATGACAGGATTTCCTACATTATAAACTGGTTGCCCTTCAAAAATACTATTACCTATGCTGTCACCAATTTGAGAGGATATAGCAAGATGAGCTTCACTATATCTTAACATGTTTTCATTTCCATAATATTCTGGTGGACCATGAAGCCATGAAAGTACTGGGGCCATCCTTCCTTCCACACTAGAAATAGCAGAACGGCATATATAACTTATACTTGGTGCATGTGTCGCAAGGACAATATCTGGCTTTCCTGCCTCTTTCAATTTATTAGCATATCCTTTGGACAATGATTGCAGTGTTTCACTTTCAAGGTTTCCCATTTCTCCATAATAATAGAGTTCAGGCAGGCTCTGTTCCCAGTCTGGATTTTGAGAAGGATAAGATTGAAAAAATCTTACCCTATGCCCTTTTTTTGTCAGTTCTGTACTTACTGTAGCTACTACATCTTCTAAACCACCACGGCCAGCGGCATACACTAATACAATATCAATAATCATTCTTTAACCCCTTTTGAATAATCCTTTTCTATAATAGATACTTTTCCAAATAAACGCTTCCTTTAAAAGTCTCTAATGCTTTTTTTACTGTAGTATTAAACAAGTGATCATCAATTGGGTTCTCCAGTAAAATTTTACAGAATCTGAAGTCATTTTCGAATAACAAATTAGCATATTTTGTGAATTCAATAGCATTCTGATCATTTTCGGTTTCAAATAGACCATTTATTATATTCAGGAAATCTTGTTCAGAATAAACATCCCAGTCACATGCATTGTATAATTGAAGACCCTCTCCTTTAAAATCATTCTCATAAAGAATAGCTGCTACCTTCACAAGTGCAGAATCTGTTAATAACTGTTTATTATTCAATAAACTGGATGCTAAATCATATTTCTTATAATTCATAAGAATTTGGAGGGAACCTAAAAATAATTCTGCTTCATCTAATTTTTCCACTGTTATATTATTTAATAATTTAACCAACATACTTATGTGCTCGTCTTTCTCAAAGGCAGCAATAAGCAAAGGTGAATGGTTACCTTCTACGAGCCTATTTCTTAATAAATATAAATCAATAATGTTTAGCATTTGTTTCTTATTTAAACGCTCAACTAATTGTGGATTTAACAAGTCTTTAAACTCTTCTATATTTCCTGTACCAGTTAAACAGTAATTTTTAAGTTTGTATATTCTCTCTAACAGATTGTCTTCATTATTATATTTTAAAAATGGTTCAATTATAATTGGTTTTCCAATATCAAAACACGCTGACATGTAATAGCTTAAATTATTTTTATTAATCAGATCATTTCTTTCAATAAATTGTATAATCTCATCTTCAGAATGGAATTTATTTAAAATATAAATAATCTTTTTAATGCTGTCACTATCCAATTTATTTATGTTCAATACGTTCATATAATGGTAAATAGCTTTGTCATATACTTTCTCATAGTTGTATATATCTCCAAGCCTTCTGTGTGGCATTTGGTCTTTCAAGTCTGGTCTTAAGATTGTATGATTATACTTTTCACTATTGTTTATTATCTCTTCAAAGTAATACTTGGCATCATCATATTGTCCTCTAACGAAACTAATCTCACCTTTTAAGAAAATCATTTCGAATGAGCCTGGATATAGCTCTATAGAATCATCAATCACATTAACTGCATCATTATATCTCTTTAATTGTATTAACACACTTATTATCTGGATAACAGTAGAGGCCACCCATGATAATTGATAACTGCTCTTTAAGTTATAAGCATTTGTGTATGCTTTTAATGCCTCTTCAAACTCTCCTTGTGAATAAAATTCATTACCTAAATTGAAATAATCAAATGCATTATTACTTTCCTGCATTTCTTTATCAAGAAGGTCTTTATTCCTTTCATTCTTTCCCTTTTCTGCCACTGTTTGATTCATGTATCCAGAGTGAAATACAGAAAGCTTTGCTATACTTCCGTTCAGTGATTGTCCATCAATACCCTTTAATTGTTCATGAATAGCACGATAATAGGCAATCTCTTTGTTATTTTTATACACGCGGTCATGATAATTTTGAACTAATTTCTCTCCATACAAACCAGTAAAATTGATTATTTTAACACCATATGTGTCAAATTCGCCATTATCTTCTTCTAACCCATTAATAAAATCATGATAATTTTCCTCATCAATAAATTCATCAGCATCTAATACTAAAATCCAGTCACCAGTTGCATGTTCTGCAGCATAATTCCTTGCAGCCGAAAAATCATTAACCCATTCAAAGTCATATAATTTAGACGTATATTTACTTGCAATTTCCTTCGTTTTGTCTGTTGACCCTGTATCTACAATAATCACTTCATCAACTAAATGTGCAACTGATGCCAAGCAGCGATCCAATACATTCTCTTCATTTTTTACAATCATGCATAATGATACTTTTATATTCACGATTATTCCTCCTGATAGTTAATAATGCTAATAAAAATATCGTGCTTTAATAAAACGAAGCACGATATTTCAATAGAACTACTAAATTATTTTATTATTGAAGTAATTGTAGTACGCCTTGTGGCTGTTGGTTTGCTTGTGCCAGCATTGATTGAGCTGCTTGAGAAAGAATTGAGTTCTTCGTTTGGTTCATCATTTCTTTCGCCATGTCTACGTCACGTACACGAGATTCAGCAGCTGTCAAGTTCTCAGATGATGTATCCAAATTGTTGATTGTGTGCTCAAGACGGTTTTGTAATGCACCAAGGTTTGAACGTTGTGTGGAAACTGACTTGATTGCAGCATCTAGTGTTGAAATTGTGCCACTTGCAAGCGTGTTAGATCCTACTGAAATTTTTGCAGCTGTAAGACCAAGACTAGCTGCACCCATTCCACTAATTGAGAAGTTAATAGTTTGTCCATTATTAGCTCCTACTTGTAGTGTTGCTGAGAAAGAACCTTTTAATAGGTTTTGCGTATTGAATTCAGTTGTATTTGCAATACGGTCCACTTCAGACATTAATTGGTTCAATTCTGTTTGAATTTGCGTTCTGTCATCAGTAGTGTTCGTGTCGTTACCACCTTGTACAGCTAGTTCACGCATACGTTGAAGGATTGCATGTGTTTCGTTCAATGCACCTTCAGCTGTTTGGATTAAAGAGATACCATCTTGTGAGTTACGAGATGCTTGATCCAAACCGCGGATTTGTCCACGCATTTTTTCAGAGATTGCTAGTCCAGCAGCATCGTCACCAGCACGGTTGATACGTTGACCTGAAGATAATTTCTCCATTGATTTAGATTGAGCAGTTGTTGCAGAGCTCAATTGACGGTATGTGTTTAATGCAGCGATATTATGATTGATTCTCATTGTAAAGCTTCCTCCTTGAATTTGGTGTCCACGTCCTTGTGGACATTCTTATTTTTAGAGCAGGGGAGAATTTGTCTTCCCGGCTCTACTTTATATATCGGACATATAGTTTTTTGTTTAACCTGTTTTTATAAAGTTTTTATAATTTAAATCTCTAGGATTACAAAACTTTATAAAGGATATAAAACTACATACTATGTCACCAATAAGAAAAATTCAATATAAGCAAAGAGAAGCATTCACCAATAAATTAAAGAATCTAAATTCACAATATCTTTATATTTATTATTCACTTATACTCTACATTTCATACAAACAAAGGATAAATCGTTAAAAGAAAGTTAAAAGATATTAAATAAATTATTGAAGTAATTGCAGTACGCCTTGCGGCTGTTGGTTTGCTTGTGCAAGCATTGATTGAGCTGCTTGAGAAAGAATTGAATTCTTTGTTTGTGTCATCATTTCTTTCGCCATGTCGACGTCACGAACACGAGATTCAGCTGCAGTCAAGTTCTCAGATGATGTATCCAAGTTGTTGATTGTGTGCTCAAGGCGATTTTGTAATGCTCCAAGGTTTGAACGTTGCGTAGATACTGTTTTGATAGCTTTATCAAGAGCAGAAATAGAAGCACCTGCTTCAGCATTTGTTCCAACACTGATTGTTCCAGAGATCCCAAGGCCATCAGCACCCATTGCGCTAATAGAGAAGTTGATTGTTTGTCCATCGTTCGCCCCCACTTGAAGCGTCGCAGAGAATGAGCCTTTTAATAGGTTTTGTGTGTTGAATTCCGTTGTATCGGCAATACGATCGATTTCCTTTGTTAATTGGTCAATTTCTGTTTTAATTTGTGCTCTATCATCAGTAGTGTTTGTATCATTACCACCTTGAACAGCTAGCTCACGCATACGTTGTAGGATTGCATGTGTTTCGTTCAATGCACCTTCAGCTGTTTGGATTAAAGAGATACCATCTTGTGAGTTACGAGATGCTTGATCCAAGCCACGGATTTGTCCACGCATTTTTTCAGAGATTGCAAGACCAGCAGCATCGTCACCAGCACGGTTGATACGTTGACCTGAAGACAATTTCTCCATGGATTTAGATTGAGCGTTTGTTGCTGAACTTAATTGACGATATGTGTTTAATGCAGCGATATTGTGATTGATTCTCATTGTAATTATCCTCCTTGAATTTAGGTGTCCACATCCTTGTGAACTTAAGTTTTTAGGATTAGGGAAGCGGCCGCTCCTCCCCTCTCTACTTTATATATCGGTATAGTATTTTATCATTTAACTTTTTATTCATTTTTATCATTTGGTAAGTTTTAACTCTATCGAAAATGACTTCACCATTATGGTTTTACCAAATTAAATATATTAAAATACCAAATCTCGTACAGTATAATAGAATAATAAATAGCGTCCTTATTAAGGGTTCGTATTATTTGCAACATTTTTAATATAAGAATAAGGGATAAAAATACTGTCAATGAAATACTATCAATTGACCTGACTCAATAAAGAAAAGAGAAATGCCTTAAAATAAGGCATTTCTCTTTTTAAAACATAATATTAATTATTGAAGTAATTGCAGTACGCCTTGTGGCTGTTGGTTCGCTTGTGCAAGCATTGATTGAGCTGCTTGAGAAAGAATTGAATTCTTCGTTTGTGTCATCATTTCTTTCGCCATGTCGACGTCACGTACACGAGATTCAGCTGCCGTTAAGTTCTCAGATGATGTATCCAAGTTGTTGATTGTGTGCTCTAGACGGTTTTGTAATGCACCAAGGTTTGAACGTTGTGTGGAAACTGTTTTGATTGCTTCATCCAACTTAGAGATAGATGAGCTTGCAGCTGCGTTTGAAGTCACGCTAAGTGATCCAACAGATAATCCAGCACTATCCATCTTAGAAATAGAGAAGTTGATTGTTTGTCCATCATTAGCTCCAACTTGTAGAGTTGCAGAGAATGAACCACCTAGTAGGTTTTGCGTGTTGAACTCAGTTGTATTTGCAATACGGTCGATTTCAGAAGTCAATTGCGTTAACTCTGTTTGAATTTGGATTCTGTCATCAGTAGTATTAGTGTCGTTACCACCTTGTACAGCTAGTTCACGCATACGTTGTAGGATTGCATGTGTTTCGTTCAATGCACCTTCAGCTGTTTGGATTAAAGAGATACCATCTTGTGAGTTACGAGATGCTTGATCCAAGCCGCGGATTTGCCCACGCATTTTTTCAGAGATTGCAAGACCAGCAGCGTCATCACCAGCACGGTTGATACGTTGACCTGAAGATAATTTCTCCATTGATTTAGATTGAGCGTTTGTTGCTGAGCTTAATTGACGGTATGTGTTTAATGCAGCGATATTATGGTTGATTCTCATTGTAATTTTCCTCCTTGAATTTAGGTGTCCACATCCTTATGGACTTTTTATTTTTAGATTTAGGGAAGCGGCCGCTCCTCCCCTCTCTAATTTATATATCGGTATATCTTTTTTCTATTTAACTTATTATAAAATTTATTTCATGGTAGGTTATACCAATATAATTCTAGATTATATTTTACACCTTTATCACTATTAATTATTTTAAAATAACAAAATCCCAACAACAGAAATTGATTTACAAAATAACCTTTATTAAGAGTGTCTAATAATCCCAACTTATCACATATCAAGCCCAAAACACCGTCAGCGTAATTCTATTAATTGACCTGACTCAATAAAAAAAGAATACCTTAAATAAAATCAGGTATTCTTTTTTTAAACAAACTATTTATTAATTACTGAAGTAATTGTAACACGCCTTGTGGTTGCTGGTTTGCTTGTGCAAGCATTGATTGAGCTGCTTGTGAAAGAATAGAGTTCTTCGTTTGCGTCATCATTTCTTTCGCCATGTCGACATCACGAACACGAGATTCAGCTGCAGTCAAGTTCTCAGATGATGTATCCAAGTTGTTGATTGTGTGCTCTAAACGGTTTTGTAATGCACCAAGGTTTGAACGTTGCGTAGAAACCGTTTTGATCGCTTTATCCAGAGCAGAGATAGAAGCACCTGCTTCAGCATTTGTTCCAACACTGATTGTTCCAGAGATTCCAAGGCCTTCAGCACCCATTGCACTTATAGAGAAGTTGATTGTTTGTCCATCGTTCGCCCCCACTTGAAGCGTCGCAGAGAATGAACCTTTTAATAAGTTCTGTGTGTTAAATTCCGTTGTATCGGCAATACGGTCGATTTCTTTTGTTAATTGGTCAATTTCTGTTTTGATTTGCGCTCTATCATCTGTAGTGTTTGTATCATTACCACCTTGAACAGCCAGCTCACGCATACGTTGCAGGATTGCATGTGTTTCGTTTAATGCGCCTTCAGCTGTTTGAATTAAAGAGATACCATCTTGTGAGTTGCGAGATGCTTGATCCAAGCCGCGGATTTGTCCACGCATTTTTTCAGAAATTGCCAGACCAGCAGCATCGTCACCAGCACGGTTGATACGTTGACCTGAAGACAATTTCTCCATTGATTTAGATTGAGCGTTTGTTGCAGAGCTTAATTGACGGTATGTGTTTAATGCAGCGATATTATGGTTGATTCTCATTGTAATTTTCCTCCCTGAATGTAAGTGTCCACATCCTTGTGAACGTTAAAGTTTTTTTATGATCAGGAAAGTTCTGCAGCTCTTTCCTTATCTATCTTATATATCGGGAATTCGATTCTCGCATTAACAAGTAGATATTCCCAATATACCTTCCTGGAGAGCTTTTAAGTATTAATAAAAACAGAAATAGATCTTAAAACAAAAAAGGACTGTCTATAAATAGACAATCCTCTTTTGATAAAAGAATGATACAAATTATTGAAGTAATTGAAGTACGCCTTGTGGCTGTTGGTTTGCTTGTGCCAGCATTGATTGAGCTGCTTGAGAAAGAATTGAATTCTTCGTTTGATTCATCATTTCTTTCGCCATGTCTACGTCACGTACACGAGATTCAGCAGCAGTCAAGTTCTCAGATGATGTATCCAAGTTGTTGATTGTGTGCTCTAGGCGGTTTTGCAATGCACCAAGGTTTGAACGTTGTGTAGAAACTGACTTAATCGCAGCATCTAGTGTTGAAATTGCTCCACTTGCAAGCAAGTTAGATCCTACTGAAATTTTTGCAGCTGTAAGACCAAGACTAGCTGCACCCATTCCACTAATTGAGAAGTTAATAGTTTGTCCATTATTAGCTCCTACTTGTAGTGTTGCTGAGAAAGAACCTTTTAATAGGTTTTGCGTATTGAATTCAGTTGTATTTGCAATACGGTCCACTTCAGACATTAATTGGTTCAATTCTGTTTGAATTTGCGTTCTGTCATCAGTAGTGTTCGTGTCGTTACCACCTTGTACAGCTAGTTCACGCATACGTTGAAGGATTGCATGTGTTTCGTTCAATGCACCTTCAGCTGTTTGGATTAAAGAGATACCATCTTGTGAGTTACGAGATGCTTGATCCAAACCGCGGATTTGTCCACGCATTTTTTCAGAGATTGCTAGTCCAGCAGCATCGTCACCAGCACGGTTGATACGTTGACCTGAAGATAATTTCTCCATTGATTTAGATTGAGCAGTTGTTGCAGAGCTCAATTGACGGTATGTGTTTAATGCAGCGATATTATGATTGATTCTCATTGTAATTTTCTCCTCCGTGAATGTTCTGTCCACATCCTTGTGGACTTCATTTTTTAGGATCGGGGAAGGTCGGCCGCCCTTCCCCTCTCTAACATATATATCGGCAGGAGAAATTTTTGTTTAATATTTTTTATACTTTTTTATTGATTTTTTTTAAACACATTTAAAACACTGCTAATATCGACAGATGCTGCTTTGTTTTCGTTATAAATTTGATCAAAAATTTCCTTGCGGTGTATTTCAACTTGTTTAGGTGCTTTAATGCCTATCTTCACTTGGTCTCCGCTGACAGACACGACAGTCAATTCAATATCATTGCCTATTTTTATTACTTCTCCAACTTTTCTTGATAGTACAAGCATCTCCTCACCCCTTTACCGCTTCTGATTGTTGTGAAAAAATACTGTGCTTTGTTTTATAATGCGGCAGGTTCAGAATGATTTGCTGGGCCTTATTGTTTTTCATGTTCAACACAATAGGCGCTTGCAGGTTAGCAGTTGAATTTGGAAATGGATCCTGCACTGTCAGAATGGTAAACAAGAGAACTTCTTTTTCAGACTCTAATTCTAAAAAGCTTGTGATAGGCTCTTCCAGATCGAACTCATATTCCTTGAAAAAAACAAAAGGATTGGCAATAACAAAACCAAGGTTTTCATTTGTTACTGACTGAAGGATAAAAACATGCTCTTGTTCATCGATTGGCAAAATAACAAATTGTCTTTCCTCTTCAAAAGCAGGAATCCCCTTTGGAAAATGGATTATTTCCTTATCTGTTATTTCTTTTTCTCCATGAAATCTTGTATTAATTTTCAATTACATCAGTCCTTTTAGTTTGATTGTTGATAGTTTACCCCATTGGACTTTAAATTTTCAAAATGAATTTCTAAACTTGGATATTGAACCAAATCTGTAATGACCTTACCAGGCGTATAGTCAATTATTGGCTTGTTTTGGTTCACTTCAATAATTGGATCACGAGTTTCAACATTTGTTTTTACATAGCCGGGATCATAGTTAATTTTGACACTGTTTGCCGGAGGTATCCAGCCGAGCCCAAACTCCTTCTGAGGACCTTCGCTATTCCGCTTAGCTATCGCTTGGATTGGCTTGCCATTATTCTGGATTGCTCCAAGCTGGTCTGCTTCCTGCACTCGCCTTGCAATCCCCTTCAGCCATTCTTGGCGGCCTTTTCGCACATAATCATCAATGAATCTTTCTCTTGTTTTCATTCCTTCATATGCTCTCGCTTCTGTTTGATCAATTGTTAAAGTCGCCGCCTTTTTGTCGATAGTCAGAATCGCCTCCGGTTGCTCAATATGCAAATCAGCAGGCCTTTGCTCCATAGAAACTTGTGGTTGGAGTATTGTCAGTCCAAGCTTACCAGGAGTTGAATCTATTCTAATTTGCGGAATTTGCATACATAACACGCTCCTTTCTATAAAAAAAAGCTATTCCTTTCAGAATAGCTTCGCTGTTTCTCCTAATATTCAGGTGATATTTACCATAGATAATATGGTCAAAATGAGCTCATCAGCCTGAATAATGAAGGAACTTGGTTACATCATTTCAAGAAGTCAATCAATGACGTTTGAATGATTTTTGCTCCTACACTCAATGAAGCATTATGAACACTTTGCTGCACAGACAGGTTAGTGATGGCAACTTCCATATCAACATCTTCATTGTCTGAAAGAACCTTGTTCGCAAGGATTTCCTGTGCATCAATTCTTGATTCAACCATTTCTAACCGGTTATATCTCGCGCCAAGCTCTGACTTTTCACTTGATAAAGAATTCATGACAGAATCAAGTCTTGTCAGCAAATCATCCAAACCAGTACTATCGTTGTTTGCCATTTTGTCTTGGATTTCTTGGACAACATCAAACATCTCTTGATTGAATGTTGCAGGGTTCACGTTTGCCTTCATAGAGACACCACTTGAAACCTCTACTTTATAACTGTCTATAGAACCATCTGTTAAGTTCGCTGCGACTTGTGGTGGATCTCCTGCTGTTACAGGTGGATTAGAAACATCAGTACCATGAAAAAGATACTTTCCATTCACCTTCGTGTTAGCCACATTTACCAAATCTTCTTTAATTTGATTGATTTCCTCAGCGATAGCATTTCTTTCATCCTTGCCGTTCGTATCTGTTTTCCCTTGAAGAAGCAATTCTCTGACACGGTCTAATCCAGAACTAGCCTGGTTCATTGAAGACTCTGAGTTATCCATCCACAGGTACAGCTCTGAAAGGTTACGTTTATATTGCTCTACCTCTGACAGACTGGACCGATAGTACATTCCCTTCATCGCTACAACTGGATCATCTGACGGTTTTGTGATTTTTTTCCCTGTTTGTACTTGGTTAGATAATTGGTTCAGCTTATTATAGCTGCTGCTAATATTACGCAAGCTGTTTGCTGAAAGCATTGATTGTGTTACGCGCATTGCTTAATCACCTATCTCCCTCCGACACCCATGCCGTTTATTATCGTATCTAAAAGTTCATCCGTTAAAGAAATCATTCTTGCAGCAGCATTATAAGCCTGCTGGAATTGAATCATATTCGTCATTTCTTCATCCAAAGAAACAGCACTTGTACTCAGTCGTTTGTTTTCAACAGTCTGCTGTAATGTTGTCGCATTGGAAGTCATCTTTTCTGCTTCTTGTGCACTAACTGCCATACTTCCGATTACACCCTCGTAATAGTTACGGAAATTAGAAGTCTGCGAATTGTTTCCATAATCGTAGCTTTGGTTAATGATGTCAGCCAACTTGCTCACAATTGTCGCATCCCCGAGTGTCGCTTTCGTTGGATCTGTACCAGGATCAGCATTCGCAATATTATCTAAGCTGCTCTCAATGCTAGCGGAAATCGATATTCTGCTTGCAAAGCCACTTCGATCTGTAATCGAACCATCCGCACTTTCTGCGTCAGCAAAAAAGGATATAGACTGGTTTTCGCCTGCTTTAATTTCGTTCGGGCTCATCCCTTGTTGGTGAACCTCATTGAATTTTGTCGCAAATGTGTATGCTAAATTATCTAATTCTGTCAGCATATCATTATATATTCCAGCTTTATTACCATCTGCATCTTCATAACCATATGCTTCTACAATACTCTTTAATTTTCCAGTAGATTCATAGTCATTTATATTAATCTCGTTATCTCCGATTGTTATGCTTTTGACAGCACTGTCATCAGCATTGCTGTTCACCTTAAAAGTGTTATAACCATTTTTATCTACCAATGTTCCTAATGAGTTGCCTTTATCATCAACAAGCGTAACAATTGCTTTTCCTTCAGCTTGTGCAAGTGAGTGGCCGCCAGATGCTTCATATGAGACTTTAATGTTTGCATATGAAGAAAGTTCATCAAGCAAGCTGTCCCTTTGATCATATAAATCATTCGGCAAGTAGCCATTTGGCTCCACACTACCAATTTGTTTGTTAACCTGGTCAAGCTGGCTAAGAATTGTATTAACGGCCTTTTCCGCAACACCAAGTTCATTTTTCGCATCACTTTTTTCTGCTGCTACTGTTTTATATAAATAGTTAAATGTTTCAGAAACGGCAATCCCACGCTGACGCACAACAGCACGTGCCCCTGAGTTCTGTGGGTCTGTTGCTAAATCCTGCAATGACTCCCAAAAAGAATCCATCGAAGTAGACAGACCAGAATCAGATGGTTCATTCATAATCGTCTCTAGGTTACTTAATGCTGCTGAACGATTCTCCCAATAACCAAGCTTGCTTGACTCTGAGCGGTATTGTGTATCAAGGAAGCTGTCTCTGATTCTGTTTACAGAACCTGCAACAACGCCTGTCCCTAATTGCCCGGCAATTCTCGGAGCATTTTGTCCCACTCCTGGAAAGCTTTGAGCTTGCTCTAAGTCAACTCTTTGACGAGTGTAGCCAAGTGTATTAGCATTTGAAATGTTATTTCCTGTTGTATAAAGTGCACTTTGCTGTGCGACTAGCCCTCTTCTGGCTGTTTCAAGCCCCATAAAGGTTGATCCCATAATTATCCTCCATTATGCTTTCATATTTAAAAGACTGCTTGATGTTTTTCCGATGCTGTCTGTTTGTACAGTGTTTCCATTTACCGGTTTTCCGTAGTTTAGGCTTTGCTTTGTTGGTTTTAACAAGCTTAATGATACATTTACAAATTGCATTGATTGTCTTAACAGCTGCTGATTCAACGTATTCGCATCTTTTAAATCACTTATGATGCTGCGCAGCTTATCTGCTATTTCCCCTGCTCGCTTGGCATCTGCTGGCTGCAGCAGCTCCAAGCAATCTGAAATGGTAGGATTGTGAACGGTCTTGACAATGTTCCGGCAAACTTCCATTCTTGCCGCTTCCAGCTTTTGAATGCTCATGACTTGCGCTTGCTCATCTTTCATCACTTGCTGAAGGGACTCAATATCCCCCTTCTTTATGATCTCTGTTTTGTTTTTCGCCACCTCATACAGCTTTGCATGGGAGTTGACGAGCTCTTCCAGCACTTCAATCAATAAGGACGCAGACATTAGAGACCCTCCTTTTAAAAATTAGTTAGCCTGATTATTTTTCGCATAGAAATTCACGATGCTGCTCGCAACATCTTCTGCACGGACTTGATATGTGCCATTTTGAATTTCCTTTTTAAGTGCTTCAATTTTTTCAGTTCTCGCTTGTGACACTTGTGTCACTTGCTGAAGCTCTTTAGCTGCAGAAGAGATTTCAATTTTATCTGTTCCCCTTACTGCCTCTGATTTTACTTGATCTATTTTATTGACTTGTTTTTTGTATGGGTTAATTCCTTGTGTTCCATAATTATTAATTTTCATCGTTATTCCTCGCTTTCTTTTTTCCGTACAGAAAAGCTCTACCTCTAGTATCGGATGATTAGCGTTTTATTTAAACATTTCCTTCGCTTTTTCTTAAAATGCGCCAAAAAGACTAATTTAAAACTAAAAAACCAAGAGTATTTTACTATATTGAAGAAATCGTGTCGTGAGGCTTGTTTCCTGGAGATATAAGCAGAAGGAAAGCAGTGTCATCTGGGCTGTCAAGCACAGCCCCAGATCATTAGGTTCACACTCAAATTATTTGCCTGACAAATAAGTGGACGATTTTGCCTGCCTCTTCCGTTCTTCTTCTACCTCTAAATTCTTTATATCCCCCTGAAGGCTCGATAAACAGCTTGTACAAAGCTTACCTTCTCTAATTTGAGTACCACATTTTGCACAAGGATATCCTAGGTTTGGAAATTGGGACAGCTTAATTCGGCCTTTTTTTATCCATTTATATATTAACGATTTTTCCACACCAGTATTTGCTACGACTTGCTCCATCGGTGCTGTTCTGTTTTGCTTCTTACGAATGAATTGATATACCTTCTCGTAATCCTCTTCTTCTTTTTTATAGCACTTAGGGCAAATATCCCTAAGATTATTTACAACATAAATGTCCCCACACTTAGGACAATTAGCTAAATCAGCCATTGTTTCTTTCCCTCCATTAGTAATCTTCATCTTGCAATAGTAAAGGAATAAACTGTACTTGCTCCTGCGGCCTTTAATACCTTCGCTGCCTGCCTTACTGTTGCACCTGTAGTATATATATCGTCAACCAGCAGAACATGTTGAGCATTACAACCAGTATTAATTGTCGCTGAGAATGCAGCAGTATTTTCCAATCGAGCCTGCCGTTCTTTCTTAGACTGTTTTTCACCATGGGTTCTGGTTAAAAGCTGTTTATTCTTTATTTGAGCATACTCAAGAATTGCTTCTGCCTGATTAAAGCCCCTTTCGTACAATCTTTCAGCACTTAATGGAATAGGAGTAATAAGCTTTCCTTTCACCAACGCTTTCGGAAAATATTCAGCAAAAGCACCTGCAACTTGATGATCTCCTCGATATTTAAACTGCGCAATCTTCTCTTTCAAAAAATCATTATAACGAAAAATAGAGGTGTTTCCGTCCAGCACGCCTTTCCAACTCGGGTTGTTTTCCCATTTATAGCAATCAAGACAAACATCCCCTTTTTTGTAGCGTGCATCAACTAACGCAAAAGGACGACAGCACATGGTACATCGTTCACCTTCAATTATCTCTAATTTGCTATTACAGTCCTCACATAATAAGAATGTCTTTTGTTTCTGAAACAAATAAGTCCAATCTAAGACTGGCCGTAGTGAGGTTAAGCAAAACGTGCAATTCATTGTTATCCTCCTGTACCAGGCAGAAGCATGCCTTTTTTTGCTGCTTCCTCATTACTGTTAATAATCTGCTGTCTTGCCTCTACCATGCTTTCTGTTTTTCCGTAATGAAAAAAAGCGACGTCACCAAATGGATTTTGAGCGCTTCGCCCTGCTCTGCCGGCAATTTGAATAAGTGCACTTGCAGTAAACACAGCATCTTCTGCACCTAACACAGCAACATCAATATTAGGAAAAGTAACACCTCTTTCCAAAATCGTCGTAGTTATCAGGAGCTTTATTTCTTTATTCCTCATCCTTTTCACCTTTTCCATCCTCATGGGATCTGCAGCATAAACTGATTCAATATTGCTGTTCAGCTGTCTCAATATTGACATAACCTTTTGTAAATAAGCGATTTTTGGTACAAACAATAAAACCTGCCTATCCGTGATTAATCTGTTCTTCAACCAAGTTAACAGCGCGGATGGCAGTTTATCTCGTTGGAGCTGCTTCTCCCAATTTCCACACCAAACAAAGTGCGGGACGGGAAGTGGATGCTGATGAAACCGTGCCGGTATTGTGACAAAGTTAATTTTGTTATCTTGGCATTTTCGTTGCCAGCTTTTGTTGGGAGTAGCTGTTAAATATATCATGGAAGAATTTTGTTTTCTTGCTTTCCTCACAGCATACTGAAGCGTTTTATCTGCTGAATATGGAAATGCATCCATCTCATCAAGGATAACAAGATCAAATGCCTTCTCGAAGCGATAAAGCTGATGTGTTGTGCTAATGAAAAGAGGGCTGTATGTCAGCTTATCCTCGCTGCCTCCATATATTGCGATTACATTTATATCAGGAAAAACCTGCTGCAGTCTCGGTGCCAGTTCAAGCACAACATCTGTTCTTGGGGTGGCAATACACACCCTCTTTCCCAACTGGAGTGCCCGTTCAATACCTTTAAATAAAAGCTCTGTTTTCCCTGCTCCACAGACTGCCCAGACCAGCATCTCCAAATTTTGTTCGACTGCTGTTACAATCTTTTCGGAAGCCAGCTGCTGCCCTGGCGAAAGTGTTCCTTGCCAGTTGAGCCTGCATGCAGGTATTGGTGCATCTGGGCCTGCCCAGCTTATAAGAGGGGTGCATTCGGAAAGTCTGCCCATCATGACACAATTACGGCAATAGGTACATTTCCGCCTGCACCGTGCGCAATGGAAGGACGCAAATAGTGCCGGCTGGCTATTTCCACAACGCACACACATTATTTGCTTGCGGTTTTTTATTATGGCTGGCTGATACGTGCAATATCCATTCATATAATGTGTTTGAATTTCTTCTAATGAGAAGGTGGTCTCCTCCAGTACCATTTTTTTGCCTTGTAGTGCTGATTGAAGTTTTTTATTGTAGGGGAAATTTGGATTTAATAACCTATGTGGATGGCAAGGGAGGTCCACTATTCGGGACAATTCAGGACTGTAGGTGAGGGTGGGAAGAAGTGCGTTATCAGGTGAAAGTCTAAAAAGCATATTTTAGCCTCCTTATAGCATTCTTGTATGATGCTTTATTACTCCTCCTTCCTTTTTTCTATGTTCCTCTATTATCTTCTCTATTTATTCTATACATTCCTTCTAAAAAATAAGAGCCTATCTAATTCTTCATTAGATAGGCCATTGTTTAGATTTTTTTTATCCAGCCAAGCCCCATCGAACCCTCACCAAGATGAGTACCGATGACAGCGCCAAAGTAGCTGATAGAAAATTCGATATTAGGAAATCTTTCAGCAAGCTCGGCTTTCCATTCGATTGCTTCTTCTTCTCTGTTCGCATGAATAATTACTGCTTGGTAGTCTTCTCCGTTTGTTGCTTCTGCAAGCAAATCAACAATTCGTTTCATCGCTTTTTTTCTTGTTCTAATTTTTTCAAACGGAACAATTACCTTATCAGCGAAGTGTAAAAGTGGTTTAACCTGCAGCAGGCTGCCGATTAATGCTTGTGCACTGGACAAGCGTCCTCCCCGCTGCAAATGGGCTAAATCATCTACCATGAAGTAGGCATGGCTTGTCTTTTTCAGCTCTTCCAAAACAGGCATAATTTCTGCTGCCTTTTTGCCCGAGTTGGCAAGCTTAGCTGCTTCTATAGCATAAAACCCTTGGACCATGCAGCTTATTTCTGTATCAAAAGCAAATACGTTAATATTATCAACCATATTGCCAGCAGTAATTGCTCCCTGGTATGTTCCGCTAATACCGCTTGATAGATGAATGCTAATTACTTCATCATATTCCTTTGAAAGCTGCTCGAACAGTTCAGCAAATTTTCCGATTGACGGCTGAGAGGTAGTCGGAAGTGCTTTTGACTTCACTTCTTCATAGAATTGACCTGCTTGCAGGTCTACCTCCTCTTCATAAATTTCGTTGTCAAAAACAACTGTCAACGGAATCATATGTATATCATATTTATCTCTTACTTCTTTCGTTATATAAGCAGTACTATCTGTTACAATAGCTGTTTTCATTTTTATATAATACCTTCCTTATCTATACAGATGTATGTATATTTTAACTAAAAAACAAAATATTTGCACCAAATATAGGTTAATTTTATTATTCTAGTCAAAAAGGTATCTTATACTGATTCCTATTAAGAAAGAATTAAACAGTCAGCTCCCGACGATTTACTTCTTCAAATAGCATGGAAATAAATTCTTCCTCCAACTTTAAAGATACCGCCAGGTGATATGCTTTTATCAGTTCAGCGTTTGAAAGAATACAAACTCCGCTCATCTCAAACACTCCTATCCCTTTATCTATGAATATTCTGCACTATTCACCATTTGATGGACATAGGAATATTATACTAATTCCGCTACTTTTTTGACAAATAATGTGGTTTTCCCCCATGATTCAGGACAGAAATCGACATTTATTTTAAATAGGTAAAAAAAAAGCTCCCCATAAGGAAGCTTTTATCGTACTTCTACCCAACCGTTTTTGATTGCCACAACAACTGCTTGAGTACGGTCATTAACGTTCATTTTTTGCAAAATATTGCTGACATGGTTCTTAACTGTTTTTTCACTTATGAACAAGGCTTCTCCAATACCTCTGTTGCTTTTTCCATCTGCAAGAAGCTGCAGCACTTCGCACTCACGACGTGTCAGAAGATGAAGCGGTCTTCTTATTTCAACTGTTTGTACATAATGATCTCCGCCGCCTGTCTCTTCCAATGCTAATCTGCGGTATTCATTAACAAGGTTATGAGTTACTTTCGGATGAAGATAAGATCCGCCATCAGCAACCACTTTCACTGCTTCTACAAGTGCATCTGCATCCATTTCTTTCAACAGATAGCCGCTTGCACCAGTTTTCAATGCATGTGTCACATAGTTTTCATCATCATGAATCGACAGGATAATAACCTTTGTATCTGGGAATTTCTCCAGCAATTGTCTTGTTGCCTCCACACCATTTGTTGTCGGCATATTAATATCCATGATTGTTACATCCGGCTCATATTGCTCTACCAATTGGATAGCTTGTGAACCATCATCACCTTCTGCGACAACCTCAAAGCTTGATTCAAAATCCAGGATTCGCTTAACACCTTCCCTGAACAATTGATGATCATCTATAATAACTATTTTCGTTGTAGCCAATTGTTTCGCCTCCCCTAATCTCACTTATCAATTTCATTAATTTTTAACTGGAACATTAATCATGACGAGCGTCCCTGATCCAATTTTTGAATCAATTGATAATTCCCCTTCGAGCAATTCTACTCTTTCTCTCATCCCTATTAAACCAAAGGATTCCTGCTTTTTAACACTCTTGTCAAAGCCTTTACCATCATCTTTGATGACAACAATAACTTGATCGCGCCTCATCTCTATTTTTACGAGGATCGTCTTGGCTTCTGCATGCTTTAATGCATTTTGAACTGATTCCTGAATAAGCCGGAACAGCGCTACCTCATATTTGTTTGGCAGTCTGAAGTCCTTGCCTATTGTCGTAAAACCGATACTTGCCGTTTGATAATACTCTTCAGTCGTTTTTAAGTATTTTTTTAATGTTGGCACAAGGCCTAAATCATCGAGTGCCATCGGGCGAAGATCGTAGATGATTCTTCTCACTTCATAAAGCGCGCTGCGAACCATTAGCTTAAGATTTTTAATCTCTTCAAATGCTTCCTGTGCGCCATGCTCCTTATATATTCTTTCTATTAAATCGGAGCGCATCATGACATTCGCCATCATCTGGGCAGGTCCATCATGAATTTCCCGTGAAAGTCTTTTTCGCTCTTCCTCTTGGGCCCCGATTATTTTCAAGCCGAAATCCTGCTTTTGCTTCGCATCCTCAAGTGCTTCTCCGACCTGCTTCAAATCACTGATCAAATATTTCATTACGACTGTGATCTGTGTAACAAGATGGTCTGCCCGCTCAATCGTCTCATCCAAACCGATCAGCCTTCTTTCAATATCATCACGTCTATCTCGATATTGCTTTTCCAGATGTCGGTTCATGCTTAAGTCCATCTGCAGGCTATGCGCTTTTTCATATGCTTCACGCACTTCTACCTCGGAGTACTCGTTGAAATGCTTACTCACCTCTGACAGGCGTTTTCTTGCAAAGCGGGATTGTGCTTCAAGCTTATCTCCCTCTTCAATTGTTTGAAGGACTAGATTCCTTATTTCCTTCAGCTCTTCGGTCAGCTTTTCATAATCCTTTCGACACTGTTCTCCAATGCGAAATATTTCATCCTTACTGGAGCTGACTGTCTCGACCATTTTTTCTAAAATGAAATCTAGTGTTTTTGTATCAAATTTCCTTATTATCATATTATATAATTCCTCCAAAAAGGTTGAAAACCCTTCCTGTATCAAATCTTATTTTAGCGTGAAAGTGGAAAATATGTATAATTTCATGGGTAATTATTATAAAATCGTTATATAGACATATATTATACCCAATAAAAGTAATACTATTTACCTAATTAAGAAATTTTTAAGGAATATTTTTTATACTAAACAAATGCCCTTTGCCCTATTTGTCATTTATGAAAGATACGGCTGAAATCGAGCTGTGCCTTGCATTTACCTATTGACCTTTGATATGACTGCTTTTTTATCAGGGACTTTTTAGGCATGGAGTTTTACTTATTATAACATGGCAATATCGGACTAATATTAAAATTCTGTTACAAACACATCAACAATTGAAGAATGAAGAATGTCGAATTATAATGAAATAAGGCTATAAAATATTATATTCTTATTTGTTCGTTATAACAAACATTTTTGTTTTTTTATTTAGAAAGGAGCTGTTTGGAATGCTTCCTTGCTACCATACTGTAAAAGGTTATGGAGAACATGAGATCATCATACAGAAATCGCGTTTCATCGCACATGTTTGCACTGCAACTAGTGAAGAAGAAGCACAAGCGTTTATTATAGATATTAAAAAGAAGCATAAAGATGCAACTCATAACTGTTCAGCATACTTAATTGGCGAAAATGATCAAATCCAAAAAGCAAATGACGATGGAGAGCCAAGCGGAACAGCAGGTGTTCCAATCTTGGAAGTGCTGAAGAAAAGAAAACTGAAAGATACAGTGGTTGTCGTTACTCGCTATTTCGGGGGAATTAAGCTGGGAGCAGGCGGCCTTATCCGTGCTTACGGAAAATCGGCCTCAGAGTGTATAACTGCGACAGGAGTCGTGGAAAGAACACTGATGACAATTATTGGCGTTACCATTGACTATACATTCCTCGGTAAAATAGAGAATGAGCTAAGAACCTCCCCTTATCAATTAAAAGAAATCCATTATCTGGAGTCTGTTGAGATTGATGTATATGTTGAAACCGAAAAAATCCAAACCTACAAGAATTGGATGACAGAATTAACGAATGGTCAAGGCATACTAAAAGAAAAAGAAGCCGTTTATTTAGAAACACTTATATGAATATTTTCCCTTCTCTTATTAAAAACTTCCTTAACAAGAAATAAAACACTAGTTATTATTATGGGATGAGATAGTAAGATAAGAATAATGTAATGGCTATTATGACTAGTTTCCAAAATCAACGCTTAAAGGAGAAACCAATGGCATCGAATAGAGAATCTTATGTTAATTATAATAAAAAGAAACGAAAAAGGAAAAAAATCCTGACATTTATCCTTGTGCCGCTGCTTGTCATTGTTGCAAGCGGAATAGGCTACGGGGCATTCCTTTATACAAAGGCTAAATCGGTTGCAGATGACTCATATCAGCCAATCGATAGGGATTCCTCCCTACGCAGTTCAGCGGTAGATCCAGACATTGATGATATATCGATCTTATTTATCGGAGTGGATGACAGTGAAAAACGCTCCTCCTCTTCTGGCACAACAAGATCCCGCTCGGATGCACTAATGCTTGCAACATTAAATGAAAAGGAAAAATCAGTTAAGCTGCTAAGCATACCGCGTGATTCCTATGTGTACATCCCTGAACGAGGCTATAGTGATAAAATCACTCATGCCCATTATTTCGGTGGTGTGAGCTCAACAATTGATACAGTGGAAAACCTGTTGGACGTACCTGTCGATTACTATGTAAAAATGAACTTTGATGCCTTCATGGATGTTGTTAACGCACTTGACGGAATTGAAGTAGATGTTCCGGTTACATTCACAGAGCAAAACTCGAAGGACCAAAAAGGCTCTAATGCGATTCATTTAGAAGAAGGCTTGCAAACACTTAATGGCGAGCAGGCTCTAGCCCTTGCAAGAACAAGAAAAATTGATAATGACATTGAACGCGGTAAACGTCAGCAATTGATTATGAAGGCTGTTATGAACAAAGCAGTATCTGCTCAAGCGATTACGAAATATTCGAAGCTGATGGAGGCTGTCGGCGATAATATGACAACAGACCTTTCTTTCAGCAACATACAATCACTTCTTGCATACGCAACTGCTGAAAACGGATTGCAGGTGGAAAGCCTGACATTACAAGGCAGTGATGGCAATGTGGACGGTAAGTATATTTACCAATTAGATCAAACAGCATTAGAAGAAACGAAAGCAATCCTACAGGAGCATCTTGGAATTACTGATGAGCTTTCTGATACGAACACTACAGATACTGATACAACAACTGATACAACTGGCACTACTGGCACTTCTTCTGAAAGCACAACAGACAGCAGCACAGGTACAACAGATAGTACAGGTACAACTACAGATTCGACTTATTCTGAGTCGACAAGTACAACTAATTAAATTTCACTAAAGAAGATGGGACAAGCAGTCCATCTTCTTTTTTTTATGTTATCCCTATAAAACGGTTCGTTTTTGTAAATACTATTGATGCTGTTAAACTATCAAGAATGAGGGAAACAACCATGATTAAATCAGTTTGGTCATTAATTAATTATGCGCTTGAAAGGCCGTTATTTTCAGAACATGATTCATTCCTGATGGATGATGAAGAGGATGTAATGCCGGTGCTAGAAAGCATTACAGATGATGATTTGTAATAACAAAAAAAAGCTTACCCATTTTAGGTAAGCTTTTTTTATGTGATTTAACGCTCTTTATCTGCTGCATATCGAATGTCGTTAATGAATTTTAGGATAGGTTTATAGTTCTTGCCGACAAGTCCTATCTTTTCAACAAACAACTCAATAATCAGCAGTACTGTAGCGATAAGGAGAATCGCTCCCCACACCTTCGCTTGCGAGAAAATGACTGCCACCAATCCAAAGAATGTTGCCATTGCATAAATAATGATGACTGTTTGTCTATGTGTAAAGCCAATATTGAGCAGACAATGATGTAAATGTGATTTATCTGGAGCAGATAATGGCTGCTTATTAATAAGCCTGCGTATTATCGCAAAAAATGTGTCAGAAATCGGCACACCCAGGATTATCACTGGAATAACGAATGAGATTAATGTTACGTTTTTGAAGCCCAGCAAGGACATCACAGCAATAATATAACCAAGGAATAATGCTCCTGTATCGCCCATAAAGATCTTCGCCGGATAAAAGTTAAAGAATAAGAATCCTAATGTACTCGCAAGAGCAATGGAGGAAATGGCAATAACATAACCATTCCCCATAATCATCGCCATACCAGTAATTGTGAACAGGGCGATAGAGGAAACTCCTGCAGCTAGTCCATCAAGACCATCAATCAAATTAATCGCATTTGTAATCCCAACGATCCAAAGAATGGTAATCGGAATATCCAGGAAACCAAACTCAATTTGACCGCCGAATGGCAGGTTAATGAATTCAACCTGTACTCCACCCCAGATAACGACAACAGCAGCTGCCAATGTTTGTGTCAGGAATTTGATTTTTGCAGACAAATTATAAATATCATCTAATATGCCTGTAATAATGATGATGGTGCTCCCGATTAAAATCGGAAAATGATAATCCTTGTTAGGGTTAATAATTAAAGCTCCGATAATAAAGCTGATATATATTGCTAAACCGCCCATTCGGGGCATTATTTTCAGATGCACTTTACGTTGTTCTGGTTTATCAACCGCTCCTAGTTTAAATGCCAGTTTTTTTACTAAAGGAGTAAGTATGATGGATCCAAAAAAACATGTAATAAGCATTATATAAATCATAAGATCCTCCCCAATGCCCCTTATGTATTTTAGGCATTTGCGCTTTCTTCTTAAGCTTATATTTTTTCAAGACTGATTATAGCATATTTCATCTTAATAAATCCTTTAATTTCTTCATGATAGTTTACATATAAATTACAAATAATTAAAACCTTTTATAAATATATAATATTAGACGTAGCATCACAAGCAAAAGTTGCACTCTTTACTTATAATATGGACATAAATTCCCGATCTTACTGATAATTTTCCGCTTTTTCTCTGTTACCAGCCATTCCATGCCGAAAAAGGCAAAAAAAACAGCATTCAAGCAAGGTTTCCCTTTTTGAATGCTGCTAATAATTAACTATGTGCTTTTTCCTTCTCTTCACTTCTGTCTTTAAAGGCATTTTCCCGATACTGCTTTTTCTCTTTATTAGACATCTTTTTGTAATCGTCCATAAATTTTTCGTAAGCGGGAATAACATCCTTAATACTGCCTTCCATTTTCACCTTGCCAAATTCCAGCCAAATTGCTTTTTCACAAAACTTCTTCATTTGGCCGATAGAATGGCTGACAAAGAACATCGTTTTGCCGCGTTCCTTAAATTCCTGCATCTTCTCTAAACACTTTTCACCGAATGCCTTATCCCCAACAGACAATGCTTCATCAATGATAAGTACATCTGGATCTGTATGAACAGAAATCGCAAAGCCAAGACGGGAACGCATCCCGCTGCTGTAAGATTTAACAGGCTGATCAATGAACTTGCCTAATTCAGCAAACTCAATGATATCTGGCTCAAGTGCTTTAATCTTTTCTTTGCTGAAGCCGAGCATCAAGCATTTCAGCTCAATGTTTTCCCGGCCTGTCAGCTGGTTGTTAAGCCCTGCTGCAACAGCAATCAAGGAAGCCTGTCCATCTATCTCAACAGTGCCGCTCGTTTCTGGAACGATGCCTGCGATAATATTGGACAGCGTTGATTTACCTGAACCATTTATGCCGACAAAGCCGATTGTATCGCCTTTTTCCGCCGTAAAGCTGACATCTCTAAGTGCATAAAAAGGCTCACCATAGCTCTTCGGCAAAAAAATATCCATCATTTTTTCCTTGTTGCTGCTGTATAGTTTATATCTTTTCGTCAAGTTCTTCACTACGACAGATTTAGTCATACAATCACTTCCATTTATAAGAAATCAATAAAATGCCTTCTGAACCTTACATGTAAATACGAACCAAGGAATAGGAAGACAAGCAATACTGCCCAGAAATAAAGAGTCAGCCAGCCATGCTCGATGAAGAACCAACCTTCACCTAAAAGGGCATATCGGAAACCTTCAATCAAATAATAAAATGGATTAAGCTTCATTACAAATTGGAACGTATCTCCAAAATGTCCTAGTGGCCAAAGAATTGGCGTGATATAAAGAAGCACCCTCATTAATGATTGCACAAGCATTTGAAAGTCCCTCACAATTGTTGAAATTGTTGACGTGATTAAGGACAATGAAAACAAAAACAGAATTGTGGCTACCAAAAAGTATGGAAGCTGCAAATAGTATATGTTAATAGGAATACCCATAAACTGAAAAATAATGATTGTCACAAGCATTAACAGCAATTGCGGCATTAGCTTCGACAATATCACATACGATGGTATCGCACTCAACGGGAAGTTCATGCGAGACACCATCTTCAGCCTTGTATAAATCGATTTCGACCCATGTGTTATCGAAGGATAAATGAAGAACCAAATCGTGATACCTGCAAGCATCCACGGAAAGTAATTATAGGTTCCTCCACCTTCATAAGATATAGGGTCTCTTCCCTGAACAAACCCAAACACAAACCAATAAATCGCAATCTGAATAGCAGGGTTCAACAGCTCCCATAAGCTTCCCAAATAGTTATTGTTATTGGCGCTTTTCAGTTCATATGCAGCCAGTCTATTGATCAAATGAAAATTATCATATTGTTCTTTTAACACTTTAAACATTGAAACCATGTAAACCTAACCCTTCTCTCATAAGCCAAATAGGACTAAATGGGCTTTTTAATGTAAGCTTTAAGCAAGATTGCTCTACTTAAGGAATACCTCTTCAACCACTCTCTTAGATGCTTCCCCATCTTCCAAATAACAAAACGTATTATAGAACTCCTCGAATTGTTCGTTAAGAGGCTCTTTTTCCGCTTGACGGATATATGCAATAACTTCATCCGTCGTTTTTGCCAATGGACCTGGTGCCTTTTGCTCAAAGTCAAAGTAAAAGCCGCGCAGCTTGTCGCGATATGTGTCTATATCATATACGTAGAAGATCATCGGTCTTCTTAAGTTACCGTAATCGAAGAATACGGAAGAATAATCGGTAATCAACAAATCAGATATTAAGTATAGCTCTCTAATATCCTCATAGTTGGAAAAGTCGTAAGCAAAACCAACATACGGAGTTAGATCTAGATTCTCTGCAACTAAATAGTGCATTCTCAAAATAACGATATAGTCATCGCCAAGCTCTTCTTTTAGCTGGTCGAGCTTTAGCTCTAAATCAAACTTGTATTTTCCTTTACCATAGAACTGGTCATCTCTCCATGTCGGTGCATAAAGGATGATTTTTTTATCAAGAGGTAACGCAAACTTTTCTTTAATTGCTGTAATGTTATCGACATGGTTATCATTAATCAAGGCATCATTACGCGGATAGCCTGATTCAATCATCTTCCTGTCGAAATCAAATGCTCTTGCAAAGATTTCACTTGAGTACGCATTAGGAGAAACAAGATAATCCCAGTTGCTTGCTTCTTTAAGGAAGTTTCTTTTGTACTTTTTCGTGTTCGTGCCAGGCATATGCACCTCATCCATATCTGCTGCAAGACGTTTTAGCGGTGTGCCATGCCATGTCTGCAAATATGTCGTGTTCTTTGGCTTCGGAATCCACAACGGCAAACGGCTGTTGCTGACCCAGTATTGTGCCCTAGCCATCCTGAAGAGCCATTTAACTGAGAATCTTGGCGTAATATTGATACCTCTGTTCTCAAAGTTTTCAATAAATCTTTTATCAACACTCCAGTACAGCTTATACTCTGGATGATTTTCTTTCAAATATTCATAAATTGCTCTTGGACTGTCACTATACTGTTTCCCTAAGAAGCTTTCAAATATAACTGTTTTCTTGCTTGCCGGAAGCATGCCGAGCATTTTAAATGCAAGCTTAAAGAGCTTTTTCGCTTTTCGGCTTCTTTTAATGCGCACAAGCTTGCCTTTAATTCTGCTTTTCAGCTCTTGCTTTGCATTAAAATCCGCCACTTTTAGGGATAGATAATTATTTTTTGCTGTTGATTTAAGCAGCACTCTTTTCTTTCCATATACAGTTGAAATACGACTTCTTTGTCTTTTGTATTTTGGATTGAAGGAAATAAACTTCAATCTTGGGCTTAATACTTTAACTATTTCCCCGTTTTCTTCATAAGAAAGCTCCAGATAGAGGCGGTAAAAGATTGCTTCTGACTGGAAAAGATATTGGCTTAAATCAATTTTACCTTCGAACCCAATTGTTTCGTAATGATGGTTGCTTCCACCGTACATTTCCTGCAAATCACTTCTTTTGTTATCCTCAAGAGAAATATTAAATACTTCTTCATTAATATTATTTGTGATAATCAGTCTTTTTTCGACAGGAGGCTGCTGTATCTGCGGATTAAAGCCATACCCAGAAATATGTACAAGACTGCCATTTGTTAAATGGGCTTCCTCAATGTTAGCGATAATTCTCTGTTGTACCGTTCTGAAGGAAACATTGCCCTTATTCGTTGTATAAGCATAAAACATTGTGCCAGCCTCAGCAAACATATAATAATTAAGCTCCAATGCTGCCTTATTGCTTTTTATTCTAAATCTCTTCTCTGTGTCCGTCTCTTCGTCCTTCACAAGCAAATACAAGTCCCATGTAGATGTCTTGATGAATTCCTCTTTATTTTCAGTAAGGCTGATTGCCGATTCATAAATCCCAAAATCTTCATTTATGTCAATTTGCTTGATAGACCCCTCTATTACATTTTCAGAGCCTCTTTGTATTAGTACAAGGCTTGTCTGCTTTGCTTCAAGCAATTCATGTTTAAAACAGAACTTCACAGATAATTGATCGTTATCAATAATTACCTTATGTGCCTGTTTATGAACATATCCAGATTCACTCATTATGCTACTCCTCTCAAACATACAGTACCTAAATTCACGTACTTTACAATCTATCAAACATTATATAGGTATCGTGAATGGATTTCAAACTTATTTAGAAGTACGACGCTCAACTGTGTTAGACTATTTTCATTTTTGTCACAATAATGAAAAAAACCTATAGCTGCGGGCATAAGGAGCCCGCACTATAGGATACAGCGTTGCTTACATTACTTAATATTCAAGCCAAGATTTGAATTAATTGTTGTATAGAACTGGTACAGCTTTTTATCCATCATTTTTTGCGTATAGTCCATACGAATTAAGCTAATCTTTTGATATTCATTATAGCGGATGAATATCGCGTAGCTTCCCTTCGCAAACTCAAGCATTGTTGTCAATGGAAGTGTCATGCGGAAGTGATGCTTATCAATTCTTTCAAGATCAAAGGAATACTGATTTTCAGTATTGCCCCTGTCACGTAAAATAATATCATTAACATTATCGATAGAATCACCATATAAGTGGAAGTTCAAAACATAGTCGCTCTCCCCGAAAGCTCCCTCTTCATAGAAGCCTGCCATTGAAACACGAATATGCTTTTTGTCTTCAAATGGTGTTACCATATATGGCTCATTTTCAATTATAACAATGTCTTTTACTTTTTCCTTCTTGTCCCATTTAAACAAGTCCGCAATTTTATCCTGCTCCCCATTAAGGAACATATTATAAACGACCTTATTGATTGGGTGGAAGAATTGATCCTCAATAGAGTAGCTAAGATCCTTAGTTGTTTCAATTACTTCATTAAATTTATCATAATACGCCTGCTTGTTTTTACTCTTGAAGAAATGCTGACGATTAAAGAATCTAGTGATGCAATCAAATTCATATAGACGATTTAAAATCATCTTTTCTGTTTTTTCATCAAGCTTCTTAGCCTTCACATAGTCAATTACTTTAATGTTTGTATCCATTTTCTGCATGATGCTTGTTTGTTTCGTTAAGGAAGCATCGTTTTCATCAAGCCTGTTCAAATAGTAAATAAGATTAGTTGTAGTTGAAATTGTTTTCGTTGCTACAAGCACATCGATAAAGAACTGCTTGTCCTCCGCATACTTCATTTCCGGGTAACGAATATTATTATCTCTCAGCAGGCTTGTCTTCATCATTCTTGAACGCGGCCCTAAATGCTGGAAAATATGAGGAATGGACGTTGCTTGAATACTTCTTCTTTCTTTGCAGGATTCATGCTCTCCAACTATTTTAGTAGATTTATTCTCTACCTGGATTGTTTTACCGACAACATAATCATCGTTAGTTTCTTTCAGGATATTATAAAGAACTTCAAGACCGTTATTCTCCAACCAGTCATCTGCATCAAGGAAAGTAATATAAGGAGCCGTTGCCAGTTCTATCCCTAAGTTCCTTGGCTGTGCAGGTGTTCCTGTATTTTCCTTAAGGAAAACAACCATCATATTCTGATATTTCTGCGCATATTCCAACAGCATCGGACGAGAATTATCATTTGAGCCGTCATCAACAAGAATATACTCAACATTATCAAAACCGATTGTTTGATTAATAACAGAATCAACTGTTTTGCTTAAGTATTTCTCAGCATTATAAACAGGTGTAACAACTGTCAGAAGCTTTTCCTTTTTCTTTTTCAATGCACTGAATATGCTGCTTTTTTTATTGTAGACATAGTAGCCATCATTATTATAATCAATATTGTTTTGTGCTTCGAATTGTTTTTTATTATAGTTTGACACTATAAAAACACCGCCTCTTCATTATCAAATACACTATGTATTAGAACGATTCACTTCTTTTACAAAAGTAACCATTTTATTATTATACACATTTTGCAGATTTTCTTAAACATTAACCTAACATTATAGAGCAAGCAAGCAAAAATAAGTAATTTTACTATTGTTTTTGCTAGGATTTTCGAACTAATTCTTACCTTTATTTAAGTACTGACAAACAGTACAAAGCCCCCTTTAAATGCCATTGTTTATACTTTTGGTTTCAGATCACTAAAGGCCTTCAGACACCTTTCTCAAAAAAGGATTCCGAACCAATCATTATCCTTTTTTCTATGAAGACCATTTTAAAACTTATACGCTTTGAAAACAAGTAAAAGCCAGCACTCCAATGGCGTGCCGGCTTCCTTATCATTTATATATCGGAATTTCAAAGTACATTTCATAGGAATCAAGCAAATCATACAAGGATTTCATGCGGTTCACTTGTTTGCTTGCCCACCCTATATCTGTTGCGTACTGATGCACTCCTGGATTGCTGGAATTCCATCTCATTTTATAGAGTGTATCTTGTTGATATGTGGCATTATTAATATAATTTTTGCCGATGAACTCTGCTCCGCCGATAATTGCTTTTTCCGGAGTTGTCCAGCCATGCTTGTATGCATATTCTGATCCGCCTAGTGTCGGTGATGCATCATATGCTCCTATTCCGTACATATTATAAACCTTCATTGGTTCAACTGCCTTACCGTCAACACTTGAAACGGTAACTCCTGTTGCCAGCTCTGAAGAACCATTGCCAGTTTCCAGCATGGCATGAGAAATTAAGTAAATCTCGTTTATTCCATACTGTTTGCCTGCCTCTATAAATGAGCTCGCCTTTCCTGCAAAAACCCCTTTGCCGACAAGAATCTTGGCGTTCACCTCTGCTTCATTTAAACTTGCACTTGCTGAAAGCTTCAAGAACTGCAGCTTCTGCTTGTCATCATTAATGAAATTATCCGGATTCAAATAATATTGGATGTCAGCAGGACCAGCGTTAACCCAATAATTGTATGCTAGTCTGTATTGGGCGGGCTTGTCAGCTGTTGCTGCTGCAATTTCATCATAGTATTTGTAGAAGTCTACTTCATACCAGTAATAGCCGCTGCTGTCCTTAGCTGTTTTTGAAGAAATGGTTACTTTGTCTCCTGTTGAGAACTTGCCAATTATCCAATCATCTAGGCTAGCTCCACCTCTTACATTCCAGCTGCCACTTTTAATCAGACCATAATCACTGTAGCTGCTTATATAAGAGAAGACATCCTCTCTGACATATGCCTTATACTTCTTATCCGTTTGGGCAGATTTACTAGCTTGGATAGCAGCTGCATCAGCCAACGAATAGTTTAAATAATCATATGCTGTATAGACAGCTTTTGTTTTCTTCATTTCAAAGCTAACAGAAGATTCACCAGTATTCTCATAATATTTAAGCACAATTTCATGTGTCCCCTTCGCAAGCTTATAGCCAGTAACTTCGCGCTTTCCGCTTGAGGTGCTCTCCCATGAATTTATCACTCTTTCACCATCAATTTCCAGAATGACTCCATCATCTGCTTCAATCGTAAAGTTGTACAATCCATCCTCTGTTATTTCCACTGTTTTCCTGTAAATGGCAGAGAACTTATCTGTACCAAGTGTGCTTGCTGGCGATCCAGTTCCCCAATCGAAATTAACAGCTGTTATTTTGTTAATCGAATTCTGTCCGCCGATGACAACTGGTTTTACATTGTCAGACAAAGTATAAGCAGGAGTCTCATCAGCATCGATAATCTTCGGATAATATTCTGCATACCAGCCAGTGCTGTTGACTAGATTTTCAGCAGTATATGGGACAAAAGAAAGCTCGAATTTCGCTGTTCCTTTATTATCGTAATAACGCACTTCTATCCAATGAATATTACCGTCCTTCGTATCAGCAATCTTTACCTTTGTAGCCTTCTCTCTGTAAGAGCCGTTATTCCATTGATCAATGACTGGTTGTCCATCAATAAATACTTGAACACCGTCATCAGAAAGACCACGAATAACATACTCCCCAGCTTCGATTCTTTTCGCTGTTACATATTTCGCTGAGAATCCGTCTGCATGAACAGAAGTTGCCGGTGCTGCTGTTCCAAAATTTTGAGTCAATGTCATGCTGTTGCTGTTGTTAACAGCCTTAGCTGCGACCGGTGCTCCTGTCAGTGACGTATTGTTATAGTAATAGGCAATCCAGTTTCCTAATGGCTGTACATCTGCATAAGCAAAAGCACTGCCTGTATTATCAAAATAATCAGCTTGGATAACATGCTCACCAGAGCTTAAGTTTGTCATTAACCCGTTGTTATATACACCGCCTGAGTTACTCCAGCGATTAATGACAGATTGATTGTCTACCTTCACCCGCATGCCATCGTCTGCAAATGTTGATACGAAGTAATCCTGACCGCCAGTTATTTTTTTCAAGAAGGATGCCGAAAAGCCATCTGCAGGAATACCAGCAAGAGGCGCACTTTTATTCCAGTTATACTGAATAGAAGTGATTTTTGTCTCAGCATTTTCCCCGCCAATTACAGTTCCAGTTCCTGTTAGCGTTTTGTTTGGATAAAACACATTAAGCCAATCACTTGTTGTCACTGATTGCTGTAATGGTTTTATGTCGAAGTTAAGCTTTGACTTTCCGCTTTTCTCTAAATACTGTACTTTAATCCAGTGAACATCCTTTTTAGAGGCATCTGATGTCGCTATATCATTTATGTTGATTTTCATTGTGTTTTCAGCAGAATTGGAGCCAGTCCATTTGTCCAGCACTAGCTTATCATCAACATAAACTCGTATACCGTCATCTGCACCATAACGAAGGACATAATCACCTGCAGTCAGCTTCATTGCAGTAATGAACTGGGCCGTATAATTATTAACTGGAACACCTGTAGCAGGAGAGCCAGTGCCAGCATCAAAGCTGAATGCCCCGTTTTCGTCGCCCTTGATAATTTTTTTGTTCGCTGGGACGCCTTTTAAACTAGTATTTGCATAATAATAACTTAGCCACTGTCCATACGGAAGAACATCTGCACTAACAAAAGCACTGCTAGTCTTTTCTAAATAGTTGATTTCCAATATACCTGCAGACTGCAGATTTGTAATCACTGCCTTATTCTCTTTACCTGAGGAGGATGACCAGCGATTAAATAATGGCTGTCCATTAATAGACGCACTTATCCCATCATCAGCAATTGTATGAACAAAGTAGTTGCCTTTATTTACTAGTTTATAATAGGAAGCAGAAAAATTGTCCTTAGCTGTTTTTGTGTTCGGTGCAGCAGTTTTCCAGTTATAAAACACATTGCTGATTTTGTTTGTACTGCTGTTGCCTCCATAAACATTGCCGATTCCCGCAGCAGTTGTGCTGTTATAATAAGCGGCAAGCCATGAGCCTTCAGCTAGCTCTTCCTTAACAGGTGTTATGGAAAAGTCTAAATAGCTTTTTCCCGTTTTCTCCACATATTCCACTCTAATAGCATGTGTGCTTCCTTGCGAGGAATTAGCCACATCGACGATAATTTGTTCCTCTCCTGGACTTGTTTTCTCAAGCACCTTCTTATTATCTATAAAAATTTGGATAGCATCGTCTGATTTTGTCCGAATAACATACTGCCCTGCAGCAAGCTTTTTATATGTGTAAAGCTTCATTGAAAAGTTGTTACTGCCAATATTTTTTGCACCAGGTGCATTATAGCCATAGTTAAAAGACAAATCACTGTTATTAGTAGGTGTATATAGAAGCGCATCCTCTGGAGCACCTTTTTTTGTCGTGTTATTGTACAAATAGCCAACCCAGCTGTTAAAAGGCAGCACATCAGAAAACAGGATTGCTTTGCCTCCTGCCTCACTATACTCTGTTTTGACATTATGAACTCCAGCAGTCAAATTGATTGGTTTCGAAATTGTTTGGCCAGATTTATTCCAGCTATCAATTGATAGCTTATCATCCACATACATTCTGACACCATCATCAGCAAAGGTTTGAAGAAAATAATCGCGCTGGCCTTCTTGTACATTCAGCTTTGTTGTTAATGACGCTGAAAAATTATTCGCATTAACGCCACTCTGAGGTTTATCATAGCCCCAATTCAAGTGAAGACTTGGAAACTGTGCAGCTATTCCAGTTCCTGAAAGATTCGTATTATTGTAAAAATTACCAGACCACCCTGCTTCCGCTGCTAATTTATGCTCAGGGTTGATTAAAAACAGACCAAAAATAGAAAAAAACACCAAAAAAGCAGCCTTCTTGCTCAGTAATTTTTTTATAACCATACACCTCAATAATTTTAATAGTTTAATATACTATTAATATCGAGTAGATAAGAGTTTTGTTTAATAACATTAGCTGAAAATACTTGGAATCAATTCCTCTTTTTAGTAATCTCCGTATAAAAAGACAATAAAAAAAGAGGATTTTCATCCTCTTTTTTTATTGTCCATTATTTATTATTAACAGGCTCATCCTGCATGTTTCCAACAAGATCTTTCAGATATACTTCCAATTTGTCTTTAATATCATCACGCTTTAAAGCAAGCTCGATTGTTGTTTGGATAAAGCCCAATTGCTCTCCAACATCATATCTGTTGCCTTCAAACTCATATGCAAACACTCTTTGGATTTGGTTCAGCTTTTCAATTGCATCTGTCAGCTGAATCTCGCCGCCTGCGCCTACTTCTTGTTCTTCTAGGAATTTGAAAATTTCCGGAGTGAAAATATAGCGACCGATAATTGCCAAATTAGATGGAGCTGTGCCTTGCTTTGGCTTCTCCACGAATTTTTTCACTTGGTGTCTTCTTCCAGATCCTTCGATCGGATCAACGATACCATAGCGGTGTGTTTCTGAATCAGGTACAACCTGTACACCAATTACAGAAGATAATGTTTCATCGTATTGGGACATTAACTGACCTAAACACGGATCGTCACTGTCCACAATGTCATCACCTAACAGAACGGCAAACGGCTCATCACCGATAAAGTTTCTTGCACACCATACAGCATGTCCTAAACCTTTTGGTTCTTTTTGGCGGATATAGTGAATATCGACATTGGATGATTCTTTTACTTTATCAAGAAGGTCAAACTTCTCTTTCGCAACTAGGTTCTCTTCCAATTCCCATGCATTATCGAAATGGTCCTCGATTGCTCTTTTCCCTTTTCCAGTAACAATGATAATGTCTTCGATGCCTGAAGCAACCGCTTCTTCAACAATGTATTGGATAGTTGGTTTGTCAACAATTGGTAGCATTTCCTTTGGCATTGCTTTTGTAGCCGGCAAAAATCTAGTTCCAAGACCTGCAGCTGGTATTATCGCTTTTCTAACTTTAGACATGTATTTACCTCCAAATAATTCCTATCTTACCTCTATTTTAAATGCAATATTATTTATTGTCCACCGATTACAGGCAGGGCAAAAGTTACTATTTTAGTTTATACCATTATTAGTATACAAAAAAGCAGCATATCTAATTCATACACAGTAGATAAACTCATTTTCAGCTTATTGAAGCAGTACATCCCTTCTATAAACAATTATTAATATAATAAATTTGCTGAATTTTATATTCAAACAATGTCTTTTCTGCTATCTTAAAAGTAGTTTTATCAAAAATTGTCAAGTTATGGAGGTTTTAGCAGAACATGAGATCGGAAAAACCGAAAAAGAAAAAACGAAAATGGCTGCGAATCACAGGATTAATACTACTGATCCTTTTAATTGGTATTGGAGTTTATGGATATACTATATGGAATTCGTTAACTAGTGCAGTGGATTCTATGCATGAGCCTGTTGACAGAGAAACAACAAAACGGACAGAAACGTTAAATCTAGAGCAGCAGGAGCCTTTTTCCGTATTAATGCTCGGTGTCGATGAACGCGACGGTGACAGCGGAAGATCCGATACAATGATTGTTATGACCGTTAATCCAGAGAAAAAATCTGTGAAAATGCTCAGCATTCCTCGCGATACACGTACAGAAATTGTTGGACACGGAACAACAGATAAGATAAATCACGCTTATGCATTTGGTGGAGTCGCAATGTCTATGGACACTGTCGAGAACTTCCTGGATATACCTATTGATTATTATATGCAAATTAATATGGAAGGTTTTAAGGATATAGTTGATTCTGTCGGCGGAGTCACTGTAAATAATGACCTTGATTTTACGTATGAAGGTGTTCATTTCCCAGAGGGAGAGGTTACTCTTAATGGAGAAAAAGCACTTAAATTCTCGCGGATGCGTTATGAAGACCCTCGCGGAGACTTTGGACGTCAGCTAAGACAGCGCATGATCATCCAAGCAGTACTGAAGGAAGGTGCGAGTCTTAACTCATTAACAAACTTCGACGATATCTTTGCTGCTTTAAGTAAAAATATTAAAACAAACCTAACATTTGATGAAATGGTAAATATTCAAAAAAATTATAAACAAGCTGCCGGGAATATCGAGCAATTTACGATTAATGGTACAGGTCAGAAAATTGACGGTATTTGGTATTTACTCGTAGATGATGCAGAAAAAACGAAAATCCAAACAGCTTTGAAAGACCATTTGTCAGTAAAGTAATACATTCTAGGCCGGGAAACAGTATTATAACTTAATCATAAGACCGAACTACTTTAGCCATCGTGCCTAATAGTTCGGTTTTTTCATTTTTTATAACTATTCAAGTACATTATTTAAACTTTTGAGTGGAATGGAGCGGAGGCCAATCGACTATTAAGGGCTATAGAGACGAGTTAAACCCCGTACGCCAGACCAACCCGCGGAAAGAGAGACGTTATTTAAACAGAAAATCCAATATTTTTAATGATTATTATTTCGCCTTTAGGTATGGAAATAATATATTTTTCATTTTTCTTTCTTATTTATCTTGTAACAAACACTCGCTAATATGACATATTTTTCAATGTTTTTTCATTTTTATGAAAGACGCTGTCGAATAATATAGAAATACTTGTCAGAATGGTGGAAAGGTTTTAAAATAAGGTAATTAGGAAACAATATATCATAAATTTAAGAACTATGAGAAACAGCTTGGATAACAATCCTTGCACATTTGTTTGCAACGCCAAATAATTAGCAGAATGACTGGCTGTTATTATAATGATTATGGAACTTCATATATAGGAGGATACAAATGAAAAAAGTAATTACTTATGGCACCTTCGATTTATTGCACTGGGGTCATATCAATATTCTTAAAAGAGCAAAAGAACTTGGTGACCATTTGACAGTAGCTCTTTCTAGCGATGAGTTCAATGCAATTAAAGATAAAAAGGCGTATCACAGCTATGAAAACAGAAAAATGATTCTAGAAGCGATCCGTTATGTTGATGAAGTAATTCCTGAAAACCATTGGGATCAAAAGGTTACAGACGTTGTCGACCACAACATCGATGTATTTGTTATGGGAGATGACTGGGAAGGAAAATTCGATTTCTTGAAAGATCATTGTGAGGTTGTTTACCTGCCAAGAACTGTTGGAATTTCTACTTCTAAAATCAAAAAGGATTTATTCAAGGTTAAGTAATATGATAAGGGAACTTGCGATTTCCTTCTATTTAATGCTATTTTCTTTGTTGTTTCGGATTAGCAGTCTATTCCAGCAACAAAAGAAAATAGTTTTTTGTGTGTCTTTTCCAGAAAATACGCTGGATATAAATGAAAAGCTTATAAAAAACGCTGCAAATAGCCGATCTATCTTTCTTGCAACAACAGCACAAACGAAAAGAATGCTCGAAGAAAATCAAATTGGTGAAGTGCTTGATTTCACACCACGTAAGCCACTGCATTTCCTTACAGGAATACAGCATCTTGCGACAGCAAAAGTAGTTGTACTTGATAATTATTTCGGTTTTCTATCTAGCATTCGATTTAAGCCAAATGTTAAAGTGCTGCAAATCTGGCATGCTGCTGGTGCAATCAAAACGTTCGGCTTAAAGGATTCAAGTATTCAGTCGCGGACAAGCAAAGCAAATCAGCGATTCAAGGATGTATACAGTCAGTTTCAATATGTAATAACTGGGTCACATGAGATGGATACTATTTTCCATGAAGCATTCTCCACCCAAGAGCAGCAAATCATTCACACAGGAATACCTCGTACTGATATTTTCTTTGATGAAGCAAGAAAAAACAACACAATCAAAAAAATATACAGCGAGTATCCACAGTTTGAAAACAAAAAAATCGTATTATATGCCCCAACCTTTAGAGGCGGAAATAATGGGATTACAAATGCCAAGCTTGATTTACCATTATTAAAAACGAAGCTCAGTGATGATACTATTATGCTAATTAGACTCCACCCTTCCATTAAAGAAAAGGCAAATATACCTGAAATGGACGGCACTGTCTTTGATGTATCACAATATCCATATATAAATGATTTACTTTTGATTACAGACCTGCTCATCACAGATTATTCCTCTATCCCTTTTGAGTATTCCTTTATGAGAAGACCAATGATATTCTTCCCATATGATCTCGAAGGTTATGCAAAAGATAGAGGATTTTGGACAGATTACGAAAAGCTCGTCCCTGGACCTGTTGCCTATACAACAGAAGAACTGGCCATTATTTTGGAAAAAGACAGCTATGATCTGGAAAGAATAGATTCATTCCATAGACGCTGGAACGAATATTCCACAGGCAAATCAAGTGAGAACGTTGCGGCACTTATAACAAAATGGTTAGACGACTGAAGATATTCTTCAGTCGTTTTTTAAATAACTATTATGTTAAGTGTTGATAGAAGCGATAGTAAACCCTCTAATTTTGGTGCTGCTCCATCTTAAACGCACACCTTACCTTTCAAATGAAACCACCACTTAAACCTATATACTAAAGCATTTCAAAAGCTTGTAGAAACAGCACTCACAAACCATTTTTTGACGAAATAATACAAAACAAACTCGAATAAGGAAATTTCCTGAAATTTCTCGGGAAATAAACTGTCAGCATTTGTTGATATTTTTGTTGTTTCTTATTCAACCGAATGCGGTATATGTATAATATGAAAACAATAATCCCAATGAAAGGATGATAATCATGAAAATCAAAGCAGGAAGCTGGAGACTATTAACGACACAGGACAAGCAATTCATCTTGCAAACACTTAGCATTCTTTCTAAATACAAGGGTTCTAAATAATGCTCGAATACTGTCATTTCTCATAAATTTCGATAGGCAGTCCATCCGGATCTGCAAAAAATGTAAATCTTTTATCTGTAAACTCATCACGGCGAATATCTTCCACTTCGATAGATTGACTTTGTAAATAAGATACCGTTTCAGCAATGTCATCCACCTCAAATGCGATATGTCGCAAGCCTGCTGCTTCTGGATAACTCGGCCTTTTCTTTGGATTAGGAAATGAGAATAGTTCTAGCTGATAAACATCGTTAACCATAAGGTCGAGTTTATATGAATTACGTTCTTCTCGAAACACCTCTCTAATCGGTTTAAATCCTAGAATATCGACATAAAAGGACTTAGATACTTGATAATTACTGCAAATAATCGCTATATGATGTACTTTATTGACTTTCATATGACAACACCATCCTCAATTCACTTTTTTGTATGTAAGAAAAAACGAAGAAATGCAGGTTGCATTTCTCCGCTTTAACATCATGCTTTTTTATGCCATTCCCAAGCACTTTGAATAATGGATTCTAAGCCTCTTTCTGCTTTCCAGCCAAGATCCTCATATATTTTATTAGAAGATGCAACAAGTCTTGCAGGATCTCCTGCCCGTCTTTCAGCTAACACAACGTTTGCCTTTTTGCCTGTTACATTTTCACATGTTTCAATAACTTCTTTGACAGAATAACCTACACCATTTCCGAGATTATACGTTTCTGCCTGCTTGCTTCCATCTAATAATGCTTCCACACCCTTAATATGAGCAGCTGCCAAATCTGTTACATGGATGTAATCGCGGATACAAGTCCCATCCTCTGTCGGATAGTCTGTTCCAAAAACAGAAATAGACTCTCTTTGACCTAATAAATGCTGTAATATAATTGGAATCAAATGTGTTTCAGGGTCATGCTTCTCACCGATCTCCCCTGATTCATGTGCACCTGCAGCATTAAAATAACGAAAAACAACATAATTCAACCCGTAAGCCTCATGAAAATCAGCCAAAATTTGCTCTACCATCAGCTTAGAACGTCCATAAGGATTAATTGGAGATGTATTGGATTTTTCTAAGATAATTTCTTCTTCAGGAATACCGTATGTAGCTGCTGTTGATGAAAAGATGAAGTTTTTCACATTAAATTTAAGCATCGTTTTCAACAATGTTAAAGTATTAGCAACGTTATTTTCATAGTATTTAAATGGGTCCTGCACTGATTCACCAACAAGACTGAACGCAGCAAAATGCATGACAGCTTTAATTGGATATTTAGTGAATATCGGTTCTAAATCTTCCGCATTCCCTAAATCTCCTTTAATAAATACTGCTCTTTCATCAACAGATTCCTGATGACCTGTTGCCAAATTATCAAGGACGATGACTTCCTCTTTTTCCGCCAGTTCCTTTACTAGATGACTGCCGATATAGCCGGCACCGCCTACTACTAGTATCATATTAAATCCCCTTTATTCACATTATTTTTTCTCACAATCTATTAATACCCGTATATTTTTATTTTAGCACATAGCCAGTTAGAAAAAAATTTCATTGGCAAAATTTCCTTTTTTCATACTTTATACAGGTGCAATTTTCCCTATCAAAAAAGGAAGGATAAATCATCCTTCCTTAACCTGCAGCATTTAATTTTTTTCTTCTGTTTTTTAACACATAATAAAAGAATTCCAGGTGGCCGACCAAATTGCGCTTCCACAATCTTTTCGGTTCCTTCAGCATACGATAAAGCCATTCAAGCCGCAGCTTTCTAAATAATCCTGGTGCTCTTACAGCTTGACCTGATGAAAAGTCCAAAAATGCACCGACTGCAAAAGCAAGCGTACAGTTCAGCATTTCCCGATTATCAGCAATCCATTTCTCCTGTATCGGCATTCCAAAGCCGACAAGCAGTATATCGGTTTGTTTGTTATTTATGTCCGTAATGACGGCTTCATTGCTGCCCACATCGAAATAACCATGCTGCTCCCCAACAAACTTTAAATGAGGAAATTGCTGCTGCATCTTATCAAGTGCTGCTTTAGCAACACCAGGTTTTGCTCCAAGTAAATAGACATTATATTGTCTGTCCTTTTCCTCTTTAAGCCTGTCAAACAATGCTGGAATAAAATCGGTTCCATTTAAGTTTTCCTTAAAAGAAAAACCGAACAGCTTTGCTCCTATCTCTATCCCAATACCATCATTCAATAAAAAGTCACTATCATTAAGAAGATTTAAATAGCTTTTATCCTTTTGTGCCAAGTTATAGCAATGGTCATTTAGAAAGAATACATTTGATTTATGATTATACTTTAATTTATTTATAATGCCGGCTATTGCTTCATTTGTATAAAGCACATTCACCCCGATATTTCCCATCCACGTCTTTTCCATCTGTTACAGTCTCCTGCCTTGCATAATGTAGCTTCATTATATAGAAATTTAGCTAATGTTACAATTATCGGCTAGATTCTTTCATTAGAACGGTTGGTTTTGTTGGAATTTGTCGAAACTTTACACTGCTAAAGCCTTTTAAATTGTGAACAAAAAGTGGTAAAATATATATGTGTTTTTAAAAGACTTTTCAACTTGTAGTAAGAGAAACAAGCATGTAAAACAAATTATCCAAGATAAAGGCAAACCATTTGAAAGAGTGGGACGCAAAGCTACAGATCTAAGGCAGCAGTACTGCTATGATGGCTGGGTCACCTTATGAGAATATAAGGAGGTTTTTATTACGGTGTTAAATTTGTTACCAGTAAAAGAACTAGAAACTAGAGATCCAGCAGAACTAGATAGTGAATGGGTAGAATTGGTGCTTGAGGCAAAGCGTTTAGGCCTTACAAGTAAACAAGTAAGTTCATTTCTTTCAGATAAAAAACAAGCAGATAAATAACTTAGCTTAACTTTCTGAATATTCTTTTAAAAACACTTTTTATGGATATATGTGAATCTTATAGCACAGTTTATGTAAAATAAGACAAACATTTCAGATTTGAAATGTTTGTCCTGGTAAAACGTTTCTGTGCTTTTTATCCATACTGCTCTACATCTATCCTTTTTTCATCCTTCATCTGCGAAATTCTATCATGCAGAAACTTATACACTTCATCTTTTATTTCTTCATTTTGCAAAGCAAAGTCAATGGTCGTTTTTACAAATCCAAGCTTTTCCCCGACATCATATCGCTCACCCTCAAAATCATAAGCAAACACACGTTGAATTTGGTTCAGCTGCTGGATGGCATCTGTTAATTGGATTTCACCGCCCGCGCCTGTCTGTTGTTTTTCCAAGAACATAAAAATTTCCGGTGTTAATATATATCTGCCAAGTATAGCTAAATTGGAGGGTGCCGTTCCTTTTTCAGGTTTTTCCACAAAGTTTTTCACTTGATATCTTCTACCTTTATTTTCTCCAGGATCTACAATACCGTACCGGTCTGTTACATCCTTTGGAACTTGCTGCACACCAATAATTGATGATTGAGTTTCCTCGAATTCGTTAATGAGCTGTTTTAAGCATGGGATACCACTTTGAACAATATCATCTCCAAGCAGGACAGCAAATGGCTCATCACCGATAAAGTTTCTTGCACACCAAACAGCATGTCCTAATCCTTTCGGTTCCTTTTGGCGAATATAATGAATATCCGCTAAATTAGAGGCAAATCGGACTTTGTTCAGCAAATCCTCCTTGCCCTTCGCTTCAAGATTCCATTCCAAATCATTGGCACTGTCAAAATGATCCTCAATCGATCTTTTTCCCTTTCCAGTAACAATAATGATGTCCTCAATTCCGGAAGCGACTGCTTCTTCAACTATATATTGAATAGTTGGCTTATCAACGATTGGCAGCATTTCCTTTGGCATTGCTTTTGTTGCAGGCAGGAATCTAGTTCCAAGCCCTGCTGCTGGTATGATAGCCTTCCTAACTTTTTTCATGGTGTATTCCCTCCTAATAATTATAGGAGTCTTTTCCCTTGTTTTCGTCAGGATAAACTATCACCACCACTATTAAATATAAGTATTTTTCCGATGACTTTTTCTGCTTTGTTGACTTAAGCCTTGCGAAATAAGGTAAAAAGAAAGTAAAAACAGAATAAAAGCTATAAGAGGATAGATAAGAATCCATTGAGAATAAGACAGGAATGAGCGTGACTGTCCAATTAATCCAGACCATTCATTTGTCATAGACAAATAGATAGAGAAATCTGGCTGGAATTCCGTTCCTCCGAAAAACAAGTTAAATATCGCCAATTGGCCCATTAAATGAAGCACTTGTATCGTTTCATTCAAATACAAAATAATAAAATCACCTTTAAGAATTGGCCAAATATGCTTTTTCAAAAGATGACTTTTGTTCCCGCCAAGGGTTACAGAGGCCATAATATACAGGTTTTCTTTTATTTCCGCCGTTTTAGAATAAACAACATTATATACACCAGGCACACCAAGTGCGGCCATCAACACTCCTTGAATAAAAATTAACGCAAATGATGACAGGCTTGGATTAATATTCATTCCAAGCATAATAAAGTAGATAAGTATAACTGGTGGTATGCTTGTCAATAAAGTAATCCGCCCCTGCTTCCCCTTTTTTCTTCCGCTTGCTGCCAAACCGCCGAAGACACCTGCAATTCCTCCAACCAATAGCCTTGCTGCCGCAACGATTAACACTGTAAATACGGTATACTTTGCACCATGTAAAATCAGGGAGAGGATATCCTTTCCCCATTTGTCTGTTCCTAACGGAAAATCCTTTGATGGTGCTAATGGCGGGGCGACAAATTCTGTTCCATTTTCTGTCTCCATATAGCCAACCTTTACCTTATAATCTGGAGGATATGGCGCAATAGATGACCCAAAAATGCTCAACAACACAAAAAAGGCTAATAAAAAAATTCCTGAAACAAGCTGTATATTCCACTTAATCATATTTCAAGATCCTTTCTATCAGAATAATGAGCATGTACAATAAGAAAAAAACTGCGCCATACAGAAGGAATAATGCAACCAGACAGAAAATGACCAAATTATATTGATACCCAAAATAAGCTTGTGTCTGAAAGAAAAGAGCGGTAATCCCGTTTAAATTAAATAAATATTCCACAATGAACAGATTGCTGATCATGATTGCCAACACTTTATGCATATCTGCTTTTAAATATGGAGTAACATTTGTAGTTACATGATAAAGATAAATGTCCTTTTTCTTAATTCCTTTTGCAATTGCTGTCAGGATATAATCCTGTGTCAGCACATCCTTTGTTTTTTCATTTAGTGCTTTTACTGCATACAATAGCGGGATTATTATTAATGTGATAACTGGCAGCAATACAGCCATGTTATCAGAATTAAAGGAAGCAACCTTCGCAAGCTTAATTCCAGAGCTTTTATATACTACCGTAACAAGAAGCTGCAGCAGCAAGATCAAAATAAAATCGGGCAATATTCCCAACAGGCTGATTATCTTACCAAAAAAGCGTTCATTCAACTTCCAAAACCAAATGCCAAACAGGAAGGTTAGGCTGAGCACAACTACTCCTGCCATAATTAAGTAATAAAAGGACGAAGCAAAACTAGCTCCTATTACGGAAAATATAAGTACAGTCCGATCGCCCTGAATAAAATAAAAAGCATCTCCTGTAAAAAGCCCAATAATAAATGTTTTTATAATGGCAAACATGCCTAAGAAATTAAATAAAATGCTTCCATCCTCTGCACTAGATAAAACAAGAGGAAACGCAGCCAAGCAAAGCAAAAAGAAAAAGCTGAGCAAATGGATGAAAGGACCCTTAAGCATCCTCAAAAGAAACCCTCCTGTCAAAATAAAATACTATTTACATATATAATTCGCTCCACTAAATACCAGCCATACTAATCTACCATATAACTCTCACATATATCAATTAAAGATTTTTACAATTAAGAATAAAGGCACGAATCTAAAAATAGCATTATATTTATATAATAGAAAAAGCGTCTTGCAGGACGCTTTAAGTGTGAGGAGAATATGGGGAATTGGCTTGATTCTCTATAGAAAGTGAATATGTTTTACGAAGATTTTTAAAACGGGGAAATAGTTTGTATTCTTGAATTGGGAAAAAGTTGGTTTAGAGTGTTGGCACGGAGCGTTGCGTTCTGGAGAATTCCTCTTGAATTACAAATTCTAATTGCCGAATACGAACATTTTGCTGTTCCATTTGCTTAATGGTTTTCGCTTGCATTGATATTAGAGCTGACAGCAAATCTGACATGTTGTCACTACTGCTCTTCATTTTGTCACCTCCTATTCTCATATTAGTAAAAATGTAAATTTAAATGGTAATGAGCTGTTCTTCCCTTTTCGGCTCTAAAAACCGAAAGTACTCAGCAGCAACTTCTGTCACATAAATTCTTTTTCCTTCTTGATTTTCATAATTCCTAGTCTGGATACTGCCGATAATGGCAATTAACAAGCCCTTATGGCAATAATGTACAATATGCTCTGCTGCTTTGTTCCAGAAGATGCATGAAATAAAATCTGCTTCATACTCACCTGCTTGATTTCTGTAATTTCGCTTAACTGCAAGCGTAATATTAGTGACAGAAGTGCCTGCTTGAGTCAGCTTTAATTCAGGATCACGAGTCAATCTTCCAACTAATGTCACTTGATTTACCAATAGATCACCCCTTTCTTCCTAGCAAGCTTATCATACTAAATAGGGAGCTTATTGAAAAACCGTCAATCATTAACAACACAAAAGTTAGCTAATTGAAAACTCATGTTTCTTTTATAGATTATTTAAACTTGGAAGGGTAATGACAGGCAAACCTCAACAATCAACAATCTTTTTTTGCGCACAAAAAAGCGGATAAAGCTATATGCTTTATCCGCTTTCCTCTTATTGCTCGTATGATGCGATAACTGCTTGTACCTTATCCATCACACCAGCCTTCAGCTCAGCTAGTTTTGCTTGGCTCTCTTCAAGAGATGGGCTAGTAACACTGAAATAGAATTTAGCTTTTGGTTCTGTTCCTGATGGACGTAAGCAGAACCAAGAACCATCTTCCAAATAGTACTTGATAACATTTGATTTTGGAAGGTCGATTAATATTTCCTTCACGCTTTCTGTTCTTTTGCTTGTTTGATAATCTTCGATTGCAACTACTTGCAAGCCTTTTACTTCTGAAATAGGATCTTGACGGAAGGTATCCATGATGTAGGAAATTTGTTCCGCACCATCTTTACCTTTAAGTGTTAACGATTCAAGCCCTTCTTGATAGAAGCCGTACTTACCAAATACTTCAAGTAGGCCTTCAAACATTGTCATGCCTTTTGCTTTGTAGTAAGCTGCAACCTCAGCTGCGAAAATAGCAGATTGGACTGCATCTTTATCACGGACAAAGTCACCGATCAAGTAACCATAGCTCTCCTCATAACCGAATAGGAAATTATGTTGATTTGTCTGTTCAAATTCTTTGATTTTTTCGCCAATGAATTTGAAGCCAGTCAATGTATCAAGTGTTGGAATACCGTAAGCTTCTGCAATCGTTCTGCCGATTTCAGATGTTACGATTGTTTTAATAACAATACCATTTTCAGGAAGAATACCTTTTGCTTTTTTCTCTGAAAGCAAGTATTCCAGCATCAATGCTCCTAATTGGTTACCAGTAAGAACTGTATACTCACCATTCAAGTCCTTCACAGCAACACCAAGACGGTCTGCATCTGGATCTGTTCCTAAAAGGATATCTGCATCGATTTCCTTTCCGTAGCGGATAGCAATCTCAAATGCAGCATGCTCTTCCGGGTTTGGTGACTTTACTGTTGAGAAGTTAGCATCTGGCAGTTCTTGCTCTTTAACAACTGTTACATTGCCAAAACCAAATGCTTGCAGGCCCGCACGCACTGGTTTGTTTGCCGTACCGTGCAATGGAGTAAAGACGATTTTTAAGTCTTCAGCTTCAGGAAGCTTATTAAGCTGAATTGTCTTCAATTGCTCCACATACGCTGCATCAACATCTGCACCTATATATGTCAATAAGCCTTGATCTAAAAGCTCTTTTTCTTCAAGCACTTCAATCGTAAGCTCATTTTCTACTGCGTTCACATATTTAATAATAACATCTGCAGCTTCTGGAGGCAGTTGTCCCCCGTCTTCTCCATATGCTTTAAAGCCATTATATTCAGGCGGATTATGGCTTGCAGTGATAACAACACCAGCAAATGTATTTAGGTGCCGCACTGCATATGATAACTCAGGGGTTGGACGAAGCTCTTCGAATACATAAGATTTGATACCAAGCTTGCCCACTACTTTTGCAACTTCCAAAGCAAATTCTGGTGATTGGTGGCGAGAGTCATAAGCAACTGCTACACCGCGGTTCATTGCCTCTTTGCCTTGTTCTTGTATGTATTTCCCCAATCCTTGGGCAGCCTTGCGCACTGTATAAATGTTCATACGGTTAATTCCCGGTCCAAGTTCACCGCGCATACCGCCAGTGCCAAATTCTAGATGCTTGTAAAAGCTATCCTCAAGCTGTTTTTCAGATTTTTGCAATTCTTGTAATTGCGTTTTTAAGTTTGGTTCTAAATCTTGAAAACTAGCCCATTTTTCTACTATATCTTGATACACCATATAGCCAGATTCCCACCTTTGAATAATATTTTTGCCTACCTTAACATTACCTAAATTATGTATTTATGTAAAGGGAAATCAGGGGTATAAACAACTGTTTTCCCTTTTATTAATTAGGTATTTACTCCTGATTTCTTTTCCAAATTTCTGTTAATGGACCACGCACACCAAATACAGGGTCCTCAAGAGGAAATGGGGCATTTTCAATTTCTTCCGGGGAATGAAGAAAGTCTTCCTCTGTATCCTTTTTTGTATTATAATGCTGTCCATTTGGATATGCTCCAATCACCTGCAGATCTGGTGTGCCAGACAGCTTCTTATGCCCTGTTCCCGCTGGAATTACCAGTACATCACCAGCGTTCAGAATCACTTTGCTCCCATGTTCCCCGCCAAGTTGCAACAGTGCAGAGCCCTTCATAATTCCAAGTGTCTCATGCGAATTACTATGATAGTGATGATAGGAAAAGATGCCATCCACCCAGCTGTTCCGCCAATTATGAGAGCGAAATATCTTGCCGATATTGTGCTCATTATGTTTGAGTACCTGCTTATAGTGAAGAACAGGGAATGTTGGATTATTAGGAATAAAGCCACTTGGTTCAAAATAATACAATGTAACATCTCTTGCCATTTTAACCCACTCCCCCTCTATAGCTCTTCTATACCCCTTTTACAAAAAAAAATTCCTTCTATTAAATGCTTCTGTATTTTTTGTTTTTTAGATTGATAAAAAGGCTTAAAATTCCAGAAATTCCGCCGATATAGAATGGACAATAAAGAAATGAAACAAGTGTCTAACGGTCTATTTCCGATTAATTTATAGATGGTCAGCTTGTTATCATTTCCCAGATTTCATATTTTAAAAGGAGAAGGACAGGTTATGAATATAAGCATTAGACAAAAACTTATCGGAAGCTTTATTATCGTTTCGCTCATCTTCAGCATTGCTTCCTATTACTCTTACACTAGCTCTAAGAAAACTGAGGAGTCCTTTGTTTATCTTATAAACACTGTTGAAGAGCTGCGTTCAATCAGCGAACAAATCAAAACAAATACAGCAACACAGGTTGCCAGCTACAGAGGGTTTATGCTTTATGAAACTCCAGAGTTAAAAAGTCAGCTCAACGGTGCAAACAGCAATATTAAGAACCTTGTTGAGCAGGGTAAAAAGCTTGCAACACTTAAGGAAACAAAGGACAGACTGAATCAAATCGAGGAGCTAAACGCTGATTACTTCCAAAAAGCTAATTCCAGTATGAACAGCCTGTCAAGCTCGTCCACAAATAAGACAGCTGCGATTGCGGACGGTCTAGAAGCACTTGAACCGATTTCAAACAACTTAACAGATAGAACAACAGCCTTAATAACATGGCTTAACAATGATATTTTAGAACCGAAAATGGCGGCGGCTCAAGAAGATTCACAGCACCGTACACTGTTCATTCTGATTATCAGTATTGCAGCAACAGTTATAGCTATTGCTGCTGGTGTTATTCAATCGCTGTTCATTGTAAGACCAATCAGCAAGCTGAAAACTAAAATGCAAAAGGTTGCAGATGGTGATTTGAATACTGAGCCAATGCAGCTTAAAAATAAAGATGAAATATACCATTTAAATGAATCATTTACACAAATGCAAGACAGCTTAAAAGACATGATAACGAAAATTGCAAGCAACGCAGACCATGTTGCTTCATCTGCAGAACAGCTCAATGCAAGTGCAGACCAATCGGCACGGGCAGCAGAAAATATCACTTCTTCTATCCAGCAAATTGCCAGCGGAACAGAGATCACTATGTCAAAAACAGATGATAACTCAAGCTCTTTATTTAATATTCTTGATGGCATCCAGAAAATCGAAAAAGATACGGAGGCTGTTTCCGAGCTTTCTAAAACTGCTTCAGACAATGCGGAAAAAGGCTCTAATTCTATTAGCAGCAACTTGGCACAAATGGAATCTATCTCTAATTCCGTTAATCGTTCCAACACTGTCATTGCTTCCTTATCAGAAAGATCAAAGGAAATTGGGTCTATCATTGATATTATCAGCAATATCGCCGAACAGACAAACCTCCTTGCCCTGAATGCTGCCATAGAGGCGGCAAGAGCAGGTGAGAATGGCAAAGGCTTCGCAGTTGTCGCTGACGAAGTGCGTAAGCTTGCCGAGCAATCGCAAGTTTCTGCAAAGGATATTTCTAGACTATTAAGCGGTATTCAAAAAGATACTGCCGAATCAGTGAATTTGTTAAATGAAGCAAAATCTCAAGCAGAGAACGGTGTTAAAATCTCAACAGAAACGGCTGATACATTTGGCGAAATTCTGAACAGCACCCAAAAGGTGACACCAAAAATTAAAGAGGTTACGGCAACAATCCAGCAAATCGCTTCATATGTACAGGGTGCTTCAGCATCTGCTGATGAGATTGCTTCCTTATCAAAGGTTAACGGCAATAATACAGAAGAGGTTGCTTCATCGACCGAAGAACAATTGGCTTCCATGGAGGAAATCAAGGCTTCCGCACAAGTATTGGCTGGCATGGCTGAAGAGCTGATGACGGTTGTAAATCGTTTTAGAATCTAATTTATGTAAGTAACCCACAAAGCAAATTGCCTTGTGGGTTTTTCTTGTTTCTTTGCCGTCTATCAGAATAGACGAACAGTTAAACCTGAACTTCCTGCTTCAAGCTTTCCATGATTTCTGCAGAGCTTGTTACACTCCCAAAAAACTGATTAATTGTCTTTAATGACATATCATACTCCTCACGAGTAAAGGCACCTGTGCAGTCAGACAATAACAGAATATCATAGTCGAGCATAAACCCATCCCGTGCAGTTGATTCCACACATATATTCGTACTAACACCTGCCATAAGCAATGTATCAATCTCCATTGCACGCAGAACACTGTCAAATCTTGTATTAATAAAGGCACTGTAACGATGCTTTATTACGATGACATCCCCTTCTTCTGGAGCCAAGTGAAAGAACTCAGATCCCCAAGTATTCTTTCGGCACAGATCCTTTTGGCTTTTGTTCTTTAATCTTTTCACCCAGATTTTTGAATCGGTGCTGTCTTCATGAATTGTCTGAATGTAGATAACCGGCACGTTGTTTTCCTTGCATGCACGTATCATTTGTTTTAAGTTTGGCAGCATTTGTTCAGCCATTGAAACATCCAATCCTTGCTTCGCTATACTGCCGTCTTTATGACAATAATCATTTTGCACGTCTACAATCACAAGCGCACTTCGAGCTGGATTCCATTCTACACTCATCCTATTCATCCTCTCGTTACAAGATTTTGAGCAATGCTCCTTTGTAGTATTTGTTAAAGGCAATTCTGTATCCCCGTTAGGCACAAAACAAAAATAAGCTGATTGAAAACAATCGCCTTCTTCACAGGAAGCTGCAGTTGTATTCAATCAGCATAAAAATTTATATATTTAACTCAAGGGACAAGTATTTATATTCTAAATAATCCTCAATCCCATATTTTCCGCCTTCACGGCCAACCCCAGATTCCTTCACGCCTCCAAATGGTGCTTGTGCAACTGTTGGAAGAGGATCGTTAATGCCGATAATGCCATACTCTAAGCCTTCAGAAACTCGGAAAATCCGGGAAACATCATTCGTATAGAAATAAGCAGCAAGACCATATACAGTATTGTTAGCAAGTGCCACTGCTTCCTCTTCTGTTTCAAAATCAAACAGAGGCGCAACAGGACCAAACGTTTCCTCTGTTGCTATTTTCATGTCATGTGTTGCATGTGCAAGAATCGTCGGTTCATAGAAGTAGCCATTTTTAAATTGTTCACCTTCAGGCTTTTTACCGCCGGCTAACAGCTTTGCTCCTTTTTGAATCGAATCCTCAACATGTTCAATCGTCTTCTTCACAGCATTTTCATTAATTAGCGGACCAATTGTAATGCCTGTATCTAAACCATTTCCAACAACAAGCTTGGACATCTTTTTTGTCAGGATGTCTGCAAATTGCTCACTAATGTTCTTTTGTACATATACACGGTTTGTACAAACACAAGTTTGACCAGCATTCCGGAATTTACTTGCAATCACACCCTCTGCCGCCTTCTCAAGATCTGCATCTTCAAAGATAAGGAATGGAGCATGTCCACCAAGTTCCATCGAGATTTTTTTCATTGTATCTGCCGCTCGTTTTGCAAGCTCCTTCCCAACCCTTGTGGAGCCTGTAAATGTAATTTTACGAACATCTGGGCTTTCCATCATGGCGTCACCAATTTCCTGTGGCATACCATGAACAAGATTCAATACACCCTTTGGCAATCCGGCATCATGAAATGCCTTTAACACTTCAATAGCAGTCAAAGGTGTTGACTCTGCCGGCTTTATCACAACCGTACAGCCTGCCGCAAGTGCCGGGGCTATTTTTCTTGCAATCATGGCAATCGGAAAATTCCAAGGTGTTATCGCGCCAACTACGCCGACTGGCTGTCTTAACACAAGAATTCTTTTCGTCGGTGAACTAGACGGAACAGTATCACCATATATACGTTTTCCCTCTTCTGCATACCAATCAAGATATTCTGCCGCAAGCTGTACTTCACCAGCACTTTCAGCTAATGGTTTCCCCATTTCCATCGTAATTGTTTTCGACAAGGAATCAACACGAGAACGAAGGATATCTGCTGCCTTCTTTATATATACATATCTGTCCTTTGCAGTTAGCTTTGACCAGGCAGACAATGCCTCTTTTGCAGCAACTATTGCTGCTTTCGCGTCTTTTTTTCCGCCTTTTGCTGTTTCCTCAATAAGCTCCCCTGTCGCAGGGTTAAGGACAGGATACGTTTCACCGCTATTTGCCTCAACCCATTCTCCATTTATATATAACATAATGAAATCCTCCTTTTAGCTTATCAGGCAAGCTTCTAATTTATGATTGCTTGAATATGAGAGCTATAAACGCTTCATCCAGCTCCTGTCTTCTCAAGCTTTTGTTATTTTTCCACTGGCCAATAACAAAAGCTTGTTTTACTACATCTTTTCTATTGCTTACCGCCTTCAAATTAAGAATTATCAAGGAGCTCGAATGCAGGCATTAAAGACCTCTGCCTCACCTGTTGCATGTTTATTTACTTGTTTGATTAATTAAGTTCTGTTCCATTTTAACAGATTGTCCATGCAGCACCCCTTGGAGATGCTCATACTACCATAATTTACAACTGAATTAGTTTATAACACATAACAAAAAGGAGCGGTTTCCCGCCCCTTTACTGTTCTAAATTATCTGCAAGCATATCATGTACTTTTTGTTTTTCTTCATCTGAAACGACTAAGTAATAGGTGCCTGTTGAAGTATCACCTGTTCCTGTGACCTCATACTGTTCAATATTATTTCTTGCACCACGATAGTTCTTTTGAATATCCATCATTTCATCAAAAGTCATGTTTGTTTTAACATTGCTGCCAAGTACATTTAATATATCATCAAATTTAGACACGGATGAAATACTTGCCGCTTTATTGATAATTGCTGTCAGCACTTTACGCTGGCGCTCATTCCGACCAAAGTCACCATTTGGATCAAGATGACGCATACGAACATAACCGAGAGCTTTCGGACCATCTAGCTGGATGTTTCCTTCCTCATAATGATAGCCTTTTTTATAATAGCCTTCATCAATCCAGTCAAGTTCATTGTTCACAGTAATTCCGCCAACTGCATCTACAAGGTCACTTAATGCTTCCATATTCACTTGTGCATAATAGTCAATATCAATGCCTGTGAAGTTCTCGACTGTATCAAATGCCATCTTCACACCGCCATATGCGTAAGCTGCATTGATTTTTGTCGTTTTGCCTTCACCGATAATTTCTGTTTTTGTATCCCTTGGAATGCTAACGATTTGCATTTTTTCTGTTTTCGGATTAACTGTCATCACCATAAGCGTGTCAGAACGGCCAACATCTCCTTCTCGCTCATCCACACCCATCAATAAAATCGAAATTGGCTTTTTATTAGAGAGGTTTGTTTCTCTCTGTTTTGCCGCAGATTGATCCTCTTCTGCCACTGGCTCATACATCTTGTCTGCAGTCTTTTGCACGTAATGATAAAGATAGGCTGCATATCCACCAATTCCCAGTACAAGCACGGCAATAATAGAGCCGATTGTTATCAGGACTTTTTTCTTCATATTATTTCTCGCTTTCTCGTCAAAATATTTACCATCATAGCAAATTAACATTAAAAATAAATGAAAAAAAGACAATTTCCTCCAAAATACGCTTTAATCAACAGGGAATATCCTGTTGATATAAAGTATTTGCAAAGAGCAGCCATCAATATACAAAAAACCTTTGTTGCCCATGTGCATTGCCCTTATATAAAAAAAACCTCAACCGAACTCATTCGATTGAGGTTAGTATTTCATTCCATTACCAAGTTGCTACACAGCCATCTGTTCTCGACTCTGTGCCGCCTGCAAGAACGCCGTTTTTATTACGAACAATAATCTGGCCTCTGCCGAAGGAACCAGAGTCAAGTGCCCATTGCACATCGTGGCCTTTTCGTGCCAATGCGTGTGCAATATGCTCTGGGAAGGACGGTTCAATCTGAACGACCTTTTTCTCGACCCATTGCCAACGCGGCGCATCTAATGCTGATTGCGGGTTAAGAGAAAAATCAATCAAGTTCATTGCTACCTGTAAGTGTCCTTGTGGCTGCATAAAGCCCCCCATTACGCCAAACGGTCCGACTGCTTCATTGTCTTTTGTGATGAAGCCAGGAATAATCGTATGGTATGTTTTTTTACCAGGTACAAGGGCATTATCATGGTCTGGATCAAGACTGAAGCCGTGTCCTCTGTTTTGCAGGGCTATCCCTGTTTCAGGCACAACAACTCCTGAACCGAATCCCATGTAGTTGCTTTGGATAAAGGAAACCATATTACCATCTTCGTCCGCTGCCGCTAGATAAACTGTTCCGCCCTTCGGAGGATTGCCTGGCTCTGGCTCAATTGCTGTTTCACCAATAAGTCCCCGTCTAGCTTTAGCATATTCGTCAGATAGAAGATCAGCAGTTCTTACACTCATTTTGTCTTCTTCCGTAATATATTTAAGACCATCTGTGAACGCAAGCTTCATCGCTTCAATTTGAAGATGATATGTTTCAGGTATTTCCTTTGCTGCAAGCTTATCATCTTTCAGCGTATTTAACGCCATCAGTGCAATCAGACCTTGACCATTAGGCGGTATTTCCCAAACATCGTAGCCTTTGTAATGAACAGAAATCGGGTCGACCCATTCAGGTGAATAGGACTCTAAATCTTCCTTCCTAATGTAACCGCCATATTTCTTAGAAAAGGCGTCTATCTTATCGGCAATTTCCCCTTTATAAAATGCTTCACCATTTGTTTCTGCAATAGCACGAAGAGTTTTGCCGTGATACTCAGACTTCCATATCTCCCCGATTTTCGGTGGCTTGCCATCTGGCGTAAATGTTTCAAACCAATTTTGATAAACGTCATCTGTACAAGATTTTGAAAATGTTTGATAGGCTTTCTCCCAGAAGTGTCCTAATGTCGCAGAAACAGGATATCCTTCCTCCGCATATTGAATGGCAGGCTGAAGGACCTCTGATAACGGCAACTTTCCAAATTTCTTCGATAGTTCTGCCCATGCCGCAGGTGCGCCAGGCACAGTAACTGGTGTCAGACCATACTTAGGCATCTCTTCATGGCCGGCATTTTTTACAGCATCTATAGAAATGGCACTTGGAGCAGGGCCACTTGCATTTAGTCCATGCAGCTTATTGTTAATCCAAACTAATGCAAAGGCATCTCCGCCAATTCCATTGGATGTTGGTTCAACAACTGTTAAAGCTGCTGCTGTTGCGATAGCAGCGTCAACTGCATTGCCGCCTTTTTTCAAAATATCAATCCCAGCTTGGGCAGCAAGGGGCTGGGATGTAGCTACCATCCCTTTTTTCGCATATACAGTATTTCGTTTTGAAGGGTATGGATTATAAAGCGGATCGTGATTTAGCATAGTGCCTCCTGTTATGTATGTATTGGGCCTGAGTTGTCCCGTCTTATAAAGAAAATTTATAATTTTCTATTATTTTAACATAAGATTCACCACTTCTACACGGCAAAATAAAAAAAAAGCGACAGTCTTGATGTTTTCACATCAAAACTGCCGCCTTAAATAAACAAAAATCCCCCTGCTGCAAGCAGGACAAGCAATACAAGAATGACACCATATTTGCCGAACAAAAGTGAAAGCTTACCGGATCTTTTCCGCTTCACTTCCTTTAAGAGTTTCTTGAATGATTGAGATCTGATTGCCTTTAATTTGCGCTGATAGTCTTTATTCTTCCAAATCGAATTACGGTCTCCAACCAAATAGCCCTTTAAAGCACGAACGTAATTGCCATCCTGCATTCCGTATTTTTTGTAAGACCACATGATATACTCAAGCATTTGTGTATCAGAGCTATAAATGGCAAGAAAGGCAAAAAGCTTGTCATGGTCTATTCTGCTTCCTTCACTTCTTTGGAAAAATAGCACAAGTCTTTCAAATGGCTGGAAGAGTCCACCTTCTTTTATCATGTTTTTGCCAGCTTGTTTCGTATCTTCCAGCAAATAGCTATCTACAAGCTCTGTTAAGCTCTCTACATGATCTATGTTTTCAAAAAAAGCAGCATGAAGAGCATGAAGAAGTCCAAATATCTCACCCTCCACCCCTTTTTTGTAAAGAGCACTATCCTCCATGGCATGTGCAGACAGAAACAGCTCACCAAAGATGCGGACATCCTCTAGCTGCAGCCGCTCTAATTGAGCAAGCTTTAAAAGCTCGAGTTTTATATCTGGCATTACAGCTCTCACAAATGCAGGATGGATGCTGTTTTTCCATAAGAAATCAAAGAATTTTTCTGCAATCGCAAACGGCCTGCTGCTTATTTTCACTTCAATTAGCAGCCGTTTTTTCACACGCTTGACAAATTCTTTATCATCAATAAAGAATACATGCGCATGCAAAAGATTTGCCATATTAGAAAGATAAGCTTCGAATGATTGACGCTGGCTGAGCTTATCATCTAAATGAAGGGATATTATCTCTTGATAGGAGCCTTTTATATCATCCATAAATGTCAGAACCTGCTTATATAATCGTGGGTATTTATCTAACATGGACCAAAGCTCTTTGCACAGTGGCTCCTCATGATAATAAGCCAATGTTCTTACGGTAAACTCCACTGCTTCAACGAGGCCGGTAATTTGATGGATATCAAACACTGCCTTCATATACTCTTTCGTAATCAAGCCATCCTTTTGTAGCTTTTCACGTTGCAGTATTTTTCCCGTTATCTCGATTATTTCGGGTTTTTCTTTATGATTTATTTGCAGCAGTGCTAATAAAAGCTGTAAAATTCCAAGCTTATCCCGTTCGTACCCGTCATAATCCATAACGTCGAGCAGGTAGATGGCGCATAAGCGGTCATAATAGCTGATGTTCAGCTGATCATTTAGCTTCAGCCCTTTAAGCGCCCTTTCTGCAAAAAGAAAAAAATCATCCAATTTAGAAGCTGTCTGCAGGGCATCATATGCAAAATCGAGGTATTCATGTTTCTGTCCTTCCATATCCACACCACTTATTCTTTTCTTTGTAAAATCAAAAACAAATTGATTTTCGAATACATGATTTCTTAACCGGATGCTGCCTTGCTCCACAAACATAAGGTGAACATTTTTTTGTTTTGCTGCCGCTTTCTGGAACGAAACAGCGCCAAAAACCTCTCTTGCAGCATAAGGCAAATGTATGTACAGCAATTCTAATAATGTTACTGCATGCCTATTTTGCTCTGTAATCGGTATGTCTAGCGATACATAGACGGTTTTAGCGCTTTCTGCCGCTGATAAACAAGCATATAACAGCTTTTTAAAGATGCTTTCATCTATTTTCAGGCTATAGAACAACTCCTGCTTTTTCCTGAATATATTTTCTGCTTTTTCACATGGAATATCCGTTAATTCTTCTAAAGCTTCTTCTCTGCCTATATCGTAATTGCTTAGAAACTGCGTTTGAAAAATCATTTCTGGACTTCTAACCCACTCTCCCTTACGCTCTGTCGGGATAATATACTGGTGGGTAAAAACTGACCTTTCTGAAAGCAGTAACTGAGCTTGTCCAATAACAAGCTCCCCTGTTTCAGGCTGGAGCAATTGGAAGGATGGAGGATCGTCTTCCTTCTTCAACTCATCACTTAAAAGTGGCTGAAGATTCGTTTGGATAAATTGTTCATCAAGATTCGGGGTGCTAAAAGCTGCATCAGATCCTTCCCCCTCAAGTAATAAGCCTTTTTTGACCTTTTTGTACATATACTGCTGGATCAAGCTATCGCTCACATAGCGCCCCTCCCTTTTGTCTAATCATGCTGAATTTACTTTCATTTGCAATGTTAGTTCTTCTCTATCAAATTAGTTTTTTATTTGTCATATAATGCAAATATTACACTATATTAGTACTATCGTAAACGGATTATCACTAGTATAATAGAATGTTTTGCAAGAAAGTTTGTAGAGCAAATACATATCGCACAAAAAAGGCAGGTCCATATGACGGAGCCTGCCTACAACGAGATAGAAATATGAGCTTTTGCCTTTAAAACTGCCTTATAAATTCCGAAGCCAGCAAGTGCACCAATCGTGTTTAAGATAATATCATCCACATCACTCCACCGGTATTTCATGAACCATTGAATTGATTCAATTACCGCTGATAAACAGCAGCCGGCAACAGTAGTAAGGATTACATGTCTAAATTTCGGAACAGCCATTGGCAGAAAAAAACCAAAAGGCATAAACAAGGCGATATTGCCAAAATTATTGACCACAAATGTAAAAACAGATCTATCCACAAACATTTCCTTTATCATCAAAAAAGGGATGAAATTATGGCCGCCTTCTTCAATTCCAATCCCTAAATAGCGGTTTGGGAACATCGTCATGTAAAAGATAAAACATACGGATACAAGCAGCATGCCATTTATCAGCCTTTTCTTTTCACTTATCTTGACCACCTACTTCATCAATATCCAAGACCCTTAAATGAGTTTTGCTTATCATATCACATTTTCCAATATTTCCATAAAACTAACGAAAAAAAAGAGAGCTTGCCTTTTTATAAGGCACGACTCTCACTTTCCCGGCTATTATATTAATTTCTGTCTGTTTCTTCATGATAAAAAAGCTCTTGATAGTACGCGATAGCAAAATCAAAAAAATACATCAACGAAAATCTTTCTGAGGAAAACCCTGTTTTATCATGGCTGTCGCCATTTAAATAATAAACAATGTCTGCCTTATTTAAAAGGTTCGCATCCCTATTATGTGTTATAAGGATGACTTTTGCCCCACTTTCTAGCAGCTGTCTCATCAGCTCCTCATTACCTGCAATAAATCGCCCTGACGGACTTACAACAACCGCAACAGAATATGCATCCAAATCCGCCATATCTGTCTTTTGTTCCTGCACATCTGAATAAGCGCTTACAAACTTTCCTAATCTAACAAGCCTGAATTGAAAATCCTGTGCAATTGCCTGTGATAGCTGTGTCCCATAAAAGGAAACCTTATTTGCACGATGGATACACTCCATGATTTCCTGTACTTTCTGTACATCAATCACATTTTCTGACGCCTTAAGCCAGCCGACAATCTTTTCATAAAGAACTTTTTGCAGCAATTCCCCAATCTGCTCTGGATTCTCCCGGTTTTGACCAGGCTGGAAAGCAGGAGCGGCATCCATCACACTTATTTTGGCATAATCCTTAAACTCCTGAAAGTTTTTATAGCCTATTCTGCGGCAAAACCTCGTAACAGCAGCAGGGGATGTAAAACAGGAGTCTGCCAATGCACTTATATTCATATCCGGGATTTTATAAACGTCCCGCAGCAATGCCAATGCGATGGTGTAATTCGTGTCCCTTGTCTTATGGTTATTAATAAAATCCAAAAGCCTAAAAATAATATCTTTCATTTGATCACCACTTGCTTATTAGTATCTGTCTTTAATGTAACCCCTGCCATCCTTACTAGTTTTATTTTGATTTTTCGAGCATGAAAATGCAAGCCTTTTGATAGACAACAACAAAAAACTGCTCCAATATTGGAACAGCCCCTGTTACTTACTGTTTACTGCGAAGCTCATTAATTACTGCCATTACATCAAGGTCTCCAAGCTGATTTGCCAAGGCATCCTGATATGTATGATGAGCAGAATTTCCGATTGCATTTAGTTCTCCTGTTTCCTTGGCAAGGCGTAAGTCCTTAGCCATATGCTTTAATGCAAAGGCAGCTGGATACTCGTCCTCGAGAATTGCTGGTGTCTTCATTTTCGAAATGGCAGTTCCAACTGCACTTTCGTTAATTATTGTCAGCATGTCCTCCAATTTAATACCTTGCTGCTCTGCGAACAGAACTGATTCCGCAATGCCTTGAACAGTAATGCCAAGAAGCAGGTTAATCGCAAGCTTGGCGTTGCTGCCAGACCCGCTTTCGCCTAAGTAAATCGACATTTTGCCGATTGGCTCAAACAGGTTCTTTACCTTGTTGTATGTTTCTTCTTCGCCACCTGCGAGTACAAGCAGCTTCCCTTCCTTTGCAGGGGCAACACTGCCTGAAACAGGAGCATCTATAAAACCAATTCCTTTATCCTTCGCTGCTGCATATAATTCCTTAGAGGTAGCTGGTGAAACTGTGCTCATATCAATAAATACTTGTCCGGGCTTTGCTGTTTCTAAAAGCTTATTGGAGAAGTATAAATCCTTAACTGCCTCATCATCCGATACCATTGTGAAGATAACATCATTTTCTTGGATAAGCTCTTCAAGCGTTTTTGCCTGCACAGCGCCAGCAGCAACTAGCTCAGTAGTTTTCGATGCAGTCCTGTTGAATACTGTCACATCGTAACCTGCCTTTAACAGATTCATAGAGATTGGCACTCCCATATTTCCTAAACCGACCCAACCTAACTTCATCACTATAGCACCATCCTTATGGATAATTTTTCTTTCATTTTACCATACCAAATAGTGCAGACAAGTGTTGTACCTCTCTTAGGACATATAATCAAGAATAAGAGATGTCAGGAGGCCCAATGCTGTTATTAAACCCGTTATTGACCCACCTTCTTCATACGCCTCTGGCATCATCGTTGATCCAACCATGGCAATAATGCCTCCACCAGCAAATGCACCGATCGCAGCCATTAATTCCTCTGATGCATGGTCAAGAAATACATAACCACAGAAGGAGGAAGCTGTTGAAATGACGAGTACACTAATCCACAACACAAGAATTTTCTTTTTTGAATAATTGCTTTTTAATAGACCTGTTGTACTTGAAAGTCCTTCTGGAATATTACTTATAAAAATAGCTATAACTAGTAATGCACTCACACTATTTTGACCGATTAAGCTTGCGCCAATCATAATCGATTCAGGAATCGCATCCATGACAGTCCCGATAAAAATCGCTATTCCAGATTGATTGCCTTCCTTGTCACCTGTCGACCTTTTCCTGTCCTTTGCACCTTTGCGTGACACTAGCAAGTCCAATCCAAAAAAGACGACTGCTCCAGCCAAAAACCCTAAGCTTGTCGGCAGCAAGCCTCCGCTTTCAACTGCATCACCTAGCAGCTCATATGTAGATGCACCAATCAACACCCCTGTACCGAACGCCATAATAAACCCAATGATTCTTCGTTTAATCGGCAGCAGCAGTGCAGCCAACGCACCAAGCAAAACAGCCGAACCGGAAATACCGCCCCACATCGCCGCAGACCACATGCGAATCCCTCCTTATTTTGTTTCTCTCTTGTATCTTTCTCTTTTTTCGTTTCATTAAAACCAGCGTTAGTTGCGTGCGAGCGATTATTCCACAAAAAAAAAGTACAGCTAAGCTTGCTGTACTCTATCTATCTTCTATATTATGTTGCAGCATTTCTCTGTCCGCCTTAACCTTAGAACTTTTACTTTATCTTTTTCTTCAAGCCTTTATTTCTACTTTTTCTATAAATCAAGCTGTATGTCTGCCACGAAGTGTCCAAATTTGATAAACCATCATGAGTGACTTAATGATCGTTAAGTAAGTCAGAACGACCCAGCCTCCCATCAAGTACGGCTCAATTGCACCTTGTACAGTAGCAGTAGTAAGGAAATCCCGGTAATTGTAGCACAGATAAACTCCTCCAGCTGCTAGCAATAAACAAAGTAAAATTCCTTGTGCGAGTTTGCTTTGTGTTTTCCCTGATTCTGCAGCGTATTGATTGGCCCAGCCGTCTTTCTTGTTTGCGGAAAGCTTACCAAGCCACACTTGACCAAATGTCATTAAGTTTACCCATAAATACAGTTCAGGGCTTATGAGCAAGCCTGCCATTATCACATCAATCGGACGATACATCGGCGTTTTCATTGCTAAAATAATATTTAAAAAAGATGCGAGCGCAATTGGTGTCAGCCAAATCCATGACCAATAATACTGATCTGTTGCAAGAGCAACTGCAAGTAACACGATGAACATCACACGGATCAGTAAATCGGAAAATAGTTTAACCTGACTGCGCCAGATTTTCCCCTTATGTCTTGTCTTTACATCCAAATCCTTATTTGTCAGCAATTCAACCGTACCTGAATTCCACTTATTTCGCTGCTCTCGGAAAGTATGATAAGAGCGCATTGCATCTACAAAGCATCTTCCCTTAGGACTTATAAGCGTCTTCCAGCCTGATTTCTGAAGCTGCCATGTGAGCAGCATGTCCTCAACATCACTGTCATTCTGCCACGGTCCATCCAGCTTATTGTTGTTAACAACCTCTTGTAACGCTTCTGGTCTGAACAATGTTGCTTGGCCGCCAAGAACATAGGTGCTTCCGCCATGATATTGAAGGTCAAGCAGCCAGCTTGCCATGTCTTGCTTTTGCTGATGTGTCCACCATCTTGACATTGGTCCGCCATATTCGCCGCTCGCAATTTTTTCTTCATAATATACATCGCTTTTGCTGAGCTGACTTTTTTTCTTTGGCATACGCATGGTGTATTTAGCCATAACACCGCCAATATTACGCGCACTCATAAGCCCATCCCATAAATACTTCAAACAGTTTGGAGCAAGTCTGCTGTCTGCATCCATCCCAAGTACTGCTTTAACGCTTTGTTTATAAACGATTTGTGATTCTGTCAGCTCTGTGTTATAAATGTCCATTAAATCGCCATATAATAGCTTCCAGCCTGAATTCAACGCACCTACTTTTCGAAGCTTGTTGCCCTCTGTCACTATTACCTTTAAATGCAAGTTGAATTCCTCTCCAGCTTGAATTGCCTTTTCCTCCGTACGGTCTGTGCAATTATCGGCAATGACATAAACATCTAGCTCAACACCCTTTGGCAGCAGCTGGTCGTTTAAGCCAGCTAAGCAGTCCCGAATCGATTTCTCCTCATTGTGTGCAGGAATTAATGCAATAATGCGCGGCTTCATATATGTCTTCTTTACACCAGGCATACTAAAAATCGACATTTTCCCTTCTTCTTTTTCCAATAACAATGCCATAAAATCACCAACTCTCTTACATGTTTTTTTTATAGAATACCTATCATATTTCGTTCACTATATAGAACAAAATGACTAAAAAAATAGGTGATACAGTTTGTTTTCATACAAGAATAAAATTGTTCTTAACTAAGAACATATTAACATCCAAATGCTTTCCCGTCAATTCATTTTAAATGAATTATCAACAAAAAAATCCGTAGAAATTATTAAAATGACTCTCATTAATCTGCGTTTTACACTTTCTTTATATAGAACAATTTAAACCGATGTTTATCTACTATATTTATTACACTTAAATATTGTATTCCCAACACAATTTCATTATTATTAATGCAGCACAGGATAAAAATGCCGTTAAATGAAAGGATTTCATATGATTGAGTTAAAAAACATTTACAAAACATTTAAGAAAAAAGATGCCGAGGTGCAGGCACTGAAAAATATTAGCTTAAAAGTAGAAAAGGGAGACATTTTTGGTGTTATTGGCTTTAGCGGTGCTGGGAAAAGCACACTTATCCGTCTAGTCAATCTTCTGGAAAGACCAACATCAGGAGAAGTCATCGTTAATGGAGATTCCCTGTTATCTTTAAATGATAAACAGTTACGGACAGCGAAGAAGCAAATTGGGATGGTATTTCAGCATTTCTATCTATTAGAATCGAAGAGCGTGTTTGATAATATTGCGATTCCCCTTGTTTTGCAAAAAAGAAAAAAGGGAGAAATTCGCAAGCGCGTTATTGAGCTGCTTGAATTTGTCGGTCTTGCAGATAAAGAAAAAGCATATCCAAGTGAATTATCCGGCGGACAAAAGCAACGTGTCGGAATTGCGAGGGCTCTTGCGACAAATCCTTCTGTTTTATTATGTGATGAGGCAACTTCTGCCTTGGACCCGCAAACGACAATGTCCATCCTTCAGCTCCTGAAAAAAATCAATCAAGAGTACAATATTACGATTATGATTATTACCCATGAAATGGCCGTCATTCAGGAAATTTGTAACAAGGTTGCTGTGATGGAGCAAGGAGAAATCATAGAGCAAGGCAATGTATTGCAGGTTTTCTCAAATCCCTCCCATCCGACTACACGAAGCTTTGTAAAAACAATTGTGCAAAAGGAGCTGCCACAAAGTATGAAAGGCAAACTCAAAACTGCATCAGGAAGCAAGATTATTCGATTAGAGTTTCTTGGAAATGAAATGACACAGACATTCCTTTATGAGCTTGTTACTCGGTTTGAGGTGGTGCCTGCCATTCTGTTTGCGAATATGGTAGAAATTCAAGAAAATATTGTTAGCACGATGACCATCAGCCTAACGGGGGAAGCGGATAAGCTTGTACTTGCATGTTTGTATTTAGAAGACCAAGGCATACAAGTTATGGAGGTATCTGCATGATATTTCAAACAGACATAACTGCAGACTTATTTATCCAAGCAAGCATTGAAACTCTTTATATGGTTGGCTGGTCATTATTAATCGGCACACTAATTGGCGGTCCACTTGGCATACTCCTTGTCGTAACAAGGAAGGGCGGTGTGTTGGAAAACAAGCTTTTATACAATATTCTTAATCCAATCATAAATATAATCCGCTCCTTGCCATTCATCATCCTGCTGATTGCCATCATCCCATTCACAAGATTTGTCGTGCAAACAACGATTGGGACGGAAGCAGCAATTGTACCGTTGATTATTTATATCGCTCCATACATCGCAAGACTTGTGGAGAACTCCATCTTGGAGGTAAACCCGGGCATTCTTGAAGCAGCTGAAGCAATGGGAGCAACTCCCTTCCAGGTTATTTGGTATTTTCTGCTTCCAGAGGCATTCGGTTCGCTTATCCTCTCTATAACAACAGCAGCAATCGGCCTCCTTGGAGCAACAGCGATGGCTGGAACAGTTGGAGGCGGCGGAATCGGCAGCCTTGCACTAACATACGGATACCAGCGCTTTGATACTTTTGTTATGGTAATCACAGTGATAGTTCTTATTATCATTGTTCAAGTCATTCAGTCATTAGGCACTTTTCTGGCCCGGAGAGTTAGAAGAAGATAAGCTTTTCAAAAAAACACCTTTTCTTTTCAAAAGAGGTGTTTTTTATTTAAATTCAATAAAACTAAATTAGAAAACGGCCTTCGCATTAGCAGCATAAACTGCTAATAGACGAAAGCCGCGACCATTCATTTTATATTCACGTACATTGGAAGGATACGATACGGTCTGCATCTGTACCGTAGTAGACCCAGCGGTTGTTTCTCCAGCGCCATCCCGCAACAGAATTTCTGCCAATAAAGGTTGGATAGAACCAGAAGGAGCTGCCGTTACGCAGCCAAACATACGTATAGCGGAACCTGCATCTTCTCATGGCACCAGGATCAATCGCAAAAGTTTGTGCTCCTTGCAATTGCTGAGACTGTGGCACAAAGGACGGTGGCGGTCCTGATGGCGGGCCATATTGATCGCCACCTGATCCTCCGCCAAAGTCAGGCTGGAAGGAAGGTCCTCCTGGTTGAAACGGTGGCGGACCACCTGATGGGCCTCCTGAGAAAGGCGGCGGACCGCTTGGAGGGCCAGGATTCGGAAAAAATGAGCCTCCCCCTATTCGATATGGATTTTGGTCATTCGTAATATAATATGGATAATTTGACGGATAAGACATACGTAATCCCCTTTCGGTTTTGATGCTTTAATGTATGCAATCCGCCTAGATTGGTGACAAAAAACCAGGAAAATAATTCTAACTAAAAGCGCTTACAATTTATTATTCAAAGCCATGAATTCGTATTTTATTGTTTTCTTTGTCAACAAAATAAAATTCATAATAGGTCGGGAATGGGTTATCAACAGGACCGACAAGCACACCCTTTGCCTCAAGCTGGCGATGTGCTGCAAATATGTCATCTGCCTGCAGGTCCAAGCAGTCATTAACAGGCAGCTCATAATTAGGATTCCTCATATACCTGTTGCAAAGCGCCAATTTTGTGTATTCATTAATCGTAAAGAAGTAGGCAGCATCATGCCGTTCCGTTGGCTCCATTTCTAGTATGTATGAATACCATTCCACAGAACTTTGCAGCTGCTCGACATACGTCCAGATGACAACCTTGCCATTAATCATCGATTTTGAAATTACTTCACCCAAACTATCTCCTCCCCGTTAATACGCTCTTCGTGTCGATTTTTATGTATAATCCCTTCAAAACCTCCCTTCTGTCTTCTATCATATGCGGATATTTGCTTGAATTTTACATAAAAAACATAAAGGACTAGCCTTAACTATTATCTGACTAAAACAATACCTTTGTGATCAGCCAAATGACCAAAATCCATATTGGAACAGATATTATAATGCCCCAAAAGCAGCCAGAAGCAAATGATTTCTCCACTGAACTTTCATCCCTTATCTATGTAAACTAATCGTACCGATTAAACTGATTTTGCTTGCTGATCTTTTTTCAGCTTCTTCTTAAAGATTGCCCCCAAAACAAATAACATGCCCGGAAGTCCGATTGCAAGACTTAAAGAGACAAGCACCCATTCGTTTTCAATAATTCCCATTGCCCTGTGATGGCTTCCTACCATCCAATAGCTGAAAGCACTAAGGACGATTCCAACTGGAATGATGACTGGGCGATAATCCTTCAGACCAATAATCTTTTGGACTGCGATGGAGGAGCATAAAAATGTCATCATAATTTGGGTTAATATAGATAGAGCGAAAAAGGCAATCATGATCATCTCATAGCGATGCAAAAATAAGCCGATTTCTGCGCTTCTCGCCATCTGCATACATGAAACAATATATTGGGCTGCCACTTCTGGCGAAAGAACGCCAACCTCCAAAATGGGCCACATCACAATAATTACGCCGCTAAAAATCAGACCAGCTGTACTTGATCTAATCCAAGTCGTATTGTCTCTTACAAGCGGCAAAATCATGCAAGTCATCATTGTCGCTATCGCCCAGTCTGTATCATGATGCCTGCTTGCCCACACGGTAGAAACAAAGCCGGAAGAAAATGTCGGCTGTAATTCCTTAATATCGAACTCACTTATAGAGCCTGCCAAAAGTAAAATATTCAAGGCCATCACAGAAAAAACCCCGATCAATGCCATTCTTGCAATTACCTCTAACCCAAAATGGATGGCATATGTGCCAATTAAAAACGCGGCAACAATGAACAGGATAATATTTGATTCTGGCAGGAAATAATCCTTCAAATGATAAACGAAGGTAGCCATTATCGAGCCATAGGCACCTAAAAAAAACAAAAAAACAAGAAGTGCGATTCCTTTGCTCATCCATTTACCTAAGATTTTTTCATATTGATCAATCATATCTCCGTTAGGCAGTCTTTTAATTGCAAGTATCACGACTGCCATAATGACAATACCCTGTACAGAGGAAATGATTGTTGAAATCCACATATCGCCGCCCACTTCTCTTGCCATGATGCCTTGTGTCATGCCAATTGATTTTGCATAAAGCATATTAATAATCAACGCCATGAACATACCATTCGTTATTTGCACCTTCATTTTTCTTCTTTCTCCTTTTTGCCTGACGTTGTCGGTTTATAAAGAAGTGATCCGCTTTCTAACTTGGCAGTTACTTGCAAGTTTATTTTCACTTCAGGAAAGATTTCCTCCCAGGAACTAGCATAATGCTTCCATTCATATGGGTATTTATTTTGGAAAACCTTTCCTAATTCTAATACATCTGACTTATAATCCTTTTGAATTTTCGCAATCGTTGTGTTTATTTGGCTTGTCAGCTCCTTGTCAACAGAGCTTTCAAGCTTCTTCACTTGCTTTTCATCGGAAAGATCTAATGCGCAGCCAGCCTCCACAACGCGAATTTTCGCTTGAAAGGCGGCATCGTAACTGATGTTTCCATCCTTGTATTTTGGCTTTACATCAAAGCTTTGGTTGGTTAATTCCACACTGAGGGGAGTGTTAGTATTATCAGGGCAGCCAACAACAGCGACACCAGAATCAATCTTTTCCCTAAAGATAAGAACTCCTCTCAGTTCTTCCGGCTTTAATATGCCAATAAGCTTGTCTTCTTTAAATACACCTGCCCCGGCAAGAACGACTTGATTTGCTTGGGCTCCCTTATCCGGTGCCTTGCTGTCAATTTTGCTTTTTTCAAAATCAAGTCTTGCAAGCAGCGGCTCTGTTGATTCACTTAAGTACGCACTCAAAACATCCATAATCACTGTTCTTGGAGCTTGGTTGGATATTGTTGTATACCGAAAAAGTTTAGCAAGTGCCTCACCTGGGATTATTTCAAGACTTGTTACCGTGGAGATGACTTCACTTGCTGTTTGCGGTGTTACAGCAACCCACGTCCTCATTCGCAGCTCTGGATTACGTGTAAAAAAGTCTATTACATCTCCTATACCTTCCTTTGCCACTTCTTCGTTAATAACAATGATAAAGTTATGGGCCCAAAACACTCTTCGCGACGAAAAGCTGGACATTTGGCGAATTGCCTCAAAGATGGACTCACCTTCTGTTTCCACAGACCAAACAGCCTCACCAGATTGACCAGACGGTGCCCCGGTTTGACCACGAGCATCTGCTGGTCTTGCAACTTGTGCTGTTATCTTAACTGTTCCTTCCTTTTCGCCTTTATCAATTCCAACTGCCATTACTAATGCTAAATCACTAATTTCTCTTTTTCCTGAGCAAGCCCCAAGCAGGACAAGCATTGCCAGGAACATATGGAAAAGGATGATTTTCTTCACTTCGTATCATCCCCTTTTCCTTTTTTCGCTTTTCTTGTTTTTACCTGTTTAACACCTGTGACATTGTCTTGCTTTTGTGTCTCTTGCTTGCTGCTGTCTTCCATTGACTGCGTTTCTCTATTGCTTTCCGGCTCGTTTCGTTCAGAGGCTTCCGCCTGCTTCGTCTGTGAATCTTCTTCCTCATCTCCTTTAGGAGGCTGCGGCGATCGGGCTTCCCCAAGCCTTGATGTGTCACCGTCTGCTATTGATGGCCGCTTTTTCATTGCCCACCAAGGCATGCGGATAACCGTATCCTTCTGGTCTTGCGGCTGGAACGGTGTCGCCGGTGACAAGTACGATTCACCGAAGGAACGAAGACTTAACGCATGTATCGCGATAAGCGCAAACATGGACGCAAAGCCAAGGAGTCCTAGCGTTCCTGACGCTAATAACAGTGGAAAGCGAATAAGACGAATAGAATAAGAAGCCGAGTAGTTCGGGATAACAAATGATGAAATTCCTGTCGTTGCAACAACAATAACCATAAATGGCGAAACGATTCCTGCTTGAACGGCGGCTTGACCGATAACGAGCGAACCGACGATGCTCACGGCAGAGCCGACTGGCTTTGGCATACGTAAGCCTGCTTCCCTCATGAGCTCAAACGTTAATTCCATCAGCAAAGCTTCCAGCAAAACAGGAAATGGCACAACCTCACGACCTGAGGCGATTGTCAGCGCTAATGGGGTCGGAATCATTTCCTGATGAAAGCTGACAAGCATCACATAGATGGAGGTCAGCGTTAAACTAAGAATAAAGGCTGTATACCGGACAATTCGAAAAAAGCTGCCTGCCATGAAGCCTAAATAATAGTCATCACTTGCCTGCAGAAACTCCCAGAAGTATGTTGGCACTACAAGTACAAACGGCGTATTATCAACAAATATTGCCACCCTGCCCTCAAGCAAGGAGGATGCAACCTTATCAGGGCGCTCTGTACTCATGATTGTCGTGAAGGGAGATAATGGCGCATCCCTGATTAATTCCTCGATATAGCCGCTCTCTAAAATGCCGTCAAGATCAATTTTTTCAAGACGCTCCTTCACCTCGTCCACTAGTCCTTTTTTGACAACACCATTTATGTAGGCAATATTAATGTCTGTTTTCGTGCGTTTGCCAACATTTAATTCTTCGATTCTAAAGCCAGTGTCCCGTATTCTTCTCCTAACGAGCGCAGTATTTACGCGAATAGTTTCGGTAAAACCATCCCGCGGTCCGCGTACAACCTGCTCTGCCTGAGGCTCTGACACACTTCTTGCAGCCCAGCCCTTTGTCGGTACTTGAAAGGCCTTCTTGCAGCCATCGACAAGGAGGACTGTATCTCCAGACAAAATCGCTTTAATAGCACTTTCAAGCTCTGTTGTTTCAATGAAATTAGTATTCATGAGCACATGCTCTTCCAAAAGGCTCTCGATGTTAAACGTATCAAGATCATTGCGAAGAATAACTTCATTTCCTTCAAACATCAACGCTTGCACAATCTTTTCAATAATCTGTGTGTTCACAAGTCCATCAATATAAAAACAAGTGGCGTGAACATTCTTCTTTTCTAAAAAAGTAACCTTCCGTTCAATAAAATCGGCACTGCCTGAAAGAAGCTCTTTAATGATAGAGCTGTTATAGGTTAAAGAATTCGTGAAATCATGCTGCGTACTATTGTTTGATACCATTAATCCTCACCCTCAATCTGCAAAAAATCTTTATTAGTCTATTGCGGCTCAAACGGCATCACTATCCTTCATAACCAACAACTTGCCGTTCTATTCTTTTTGCCGAAAAATGTATAAAGCTGACTAATTATGTTGAAGAAAAGGAATAGTAGATAAAACCTTGCTAAAATTGTTAGATTATAGAAATTTTTTTATATTAAGGAGTATTTGCCAATGAATTTATATCATACATGGATTTATGAATATATCTTGAATGCGAAATGGTTTATTTGGATGATTGTCTATGTGTTGCTTGGCTTGAATATTATCGCACCTGTGATTATCTGGGGATTGATGAATGGAACCGCTCTGATTAAATGGGGGAAGACAATTAAGCAAAAAGCAAAAAAGAAAACAAAGCAGAATCTCGAATCTTGATTCTGCTTCGTTTCCTTTATACTTAAACGAACTAACTATTTTGCAGCACCTTCTCGTTCACAGCAGGACGGCCGATTGATTTGTAATGAATTCCGGCCTTCTCCATTGCATGAAGCGAGTAGCAGTTTCTGCCGTCATATACGTACGGAGTTTTCATATTTTCTGCAAACTTAGTTACTGACATGTTCTTAATCTCAGGCCATTCTGTAAATACAAAGCAAAGATCTGCATCCTTTAAAGCATCTTCAATGCTTGCGGTAAACTCGACTTCTGTCGGGTAAATTTTTTGAAAGTTCTTTTCTCCAACAGGATCATAAACATGAATCTTTGCCCCCTCATTTAATAGCAGGCGCACATTCGGAATAGAAGGAGCCTCCCTCAAATCATCTGTACCAGGCTTAAAGGTAACGCCCAACACAGCAACCTTTAAGCCTGCAAAGCTTGAAAAGTCTTTCCTTGCCTTCTTGATGAGTTTGAATTTCTGCTTTTCATTAACCTCTATTGCCGCTTTAACAGTACGCAGAACATAGCCCTCTTCCTCTGACAGCCAGTGCAGCGCCTTCGTATCCTTCGGAAAACAGGAACCGCCATAGCCAATACCGGCCTGAAGGAATTTGTCGCCGATTCTGCTGTCCATGCTCATCCCCTTCGTCACATCATCGATATTCGCACCGACTGTTTCACATAAATTCGCAATGTCATTAACAAAAGAAATTTTGAGTGCAAGGAAGTCATTTGACGCATATTTGACCATTTCCGCACTTCTGCGGCCCATCGTTAAAATTGGCTGCTGAAACGGCTGATAGATTTCGGTCAAAAGCTGCTCTGCTGCTTTTGATTCAGTACCGATAACAATTCTAGAAGCATTTAATGTATCTCTGACAGCAGTGCCTTGTGCCAAAAATTCTGGGTTTGCGGCAACCTCCACGTTAATCCCCTGTTTTACATGTTCCCTCATAAATGCTTCTATCTTGTCATTTGTACCAATAGGGACAGTAGACTTGATGACAACCAAGCAATCTCTTATCGCTGTTTCTGCAATCTGTCTTGCAACTGTGTAAAGATATGTAAGATTAGCAGAACCGTCCTCATTTTCAGGTGTACCAACACCAATGATAATGACGCTTGCGTTCGCGTATGCATATTTATAGTCTGTCGTAAAAAACAGGTTGCTTGAATTTCTGTTTTTGGAAATCATGTCATCTAGCTGAGGCTCATATATAGGAGATATTCCTTGATTCAAAAGGTCAATCTTTTCCTGAATGGGATCCACACACGTCACCACATGACCTGCCTCTGCTAAACAAACGCCTGTCACTAACCCTACATAACCTGTACCTGCTACTGTAATCTCCATTCACTTAAACTCCCTTGCTTTTTTATTGGATAAACTCCCTAAAGTAAGAAGGGAATTTTTATATACAATTCATTCCCAGATAGTTTAACAGCGGCATGTTAAGCTAAGTTGGCACTTATGTAAAGGTTGTATGAATACGTATGTTTATTTAAGGGAAAACGGCGATTTTCAAATTAATAACCATATATCCCCTTTTAAGAAGAAGAGAAACATAGATTTTCCCTGTTCGCTCCTTCCTTAGCTTTCTTATATGGTTAAGGCACCTAGGAAAAAACAAGGAAAAGGCGCTTTTTCAAGAAAAGGAAGTTCCCATGATAGACAGTGAGTATCGAATATTAGCAGAACAGTATACACCAATGATTCATCATATGCTTAAGAAGCTAGCGATTTATAAGCATAAAGAGGAATTTATACAGATAGGGCTAATCAGTATTTGGGAAGCACACCAAAATTACAAAGAAGAAAAGGGAAGGTTCAGCTCTTACTTATATATGCACATGAAAGGACGGCTTCTCGATGAACTGAAGCGCCGTTCGAAGGAAGAACAGCGAATCGTTTATCCTGAGGAGGCTTTTTGGGAAACAGTTGCTAGTGCTTTTACTTTCACAGACGAGGAGCAATATATACAAACATTGTGCAAATCGCTCACAAAAAAGGAAGCGAAATGGGTTATTTATACATTTATACAGCAATTAACTATAAGTGAGATTGCTGCAAAAGAGCATGTTAGTAAATCTGCTGTTAAGGGATGGAAAAAAGGAGCAATACTAAAACTGAAAAGGCTTCTGCTTGCTGCAAAATAAAAATGGGACAGCCTAAGCCATCCCATCCTGAAAAACTATTAAATTTGAAACTTATACTCATCTGCCTTCTTCATGTGCAGAATAAACACCTTCAACAGATCCTTTGTTGCTTGGAAATCATTTATGTCTATCACTTCATTTGGGGAATGAGCATATCTCGATGGTATGGAGAGCACCCCTGTGGGAATCCCTTTACCTGCGAGGCTCAATTCGCCTGCATCTGTGCCAATTCCAGGAAACACTTCAAGCTGATAAGGGATGTTCTGTTCCTTTGCAAGAAGTTGAAGCTGGTCTCTTACCTTCCTATTGGAGATTAAACTGAAGTCCATAATCTTTATACCAGTGCCTGCACCTAAGGCAAGTGTCTTGTCCATAATCTCCTCAGGAGTGTCACTAACAGCTGTTGTATCAAGCGCAAGCGCAACATCTGCATCTGTCTGATGGCTGATGACTCTTGCTCCCCTTAAACCGACTTCCTCCTGAACAGTGAAGGCACCGACGATTTCCCCTGCAAAGTCATCTGCATTCAGTTCTTCTAGCACCTTAATTAAACAAGCACACCCTGCTCTGTCGTCAAAGGCCTTGCTGCTGATGCGGGTTTCTGTCAGCCTGTCGAAGCGCGGATGCCAGACAATAGAATCTCCTACTTCTATACCAAGGTCCTCTGCCTCTTTTTTGCTTGCAGCACCAGCATCATGTATTGCTGTTTATGGGTACGAACCTTTTGTGCATCATCGAATTTAACCATATGAGCAGAAATCGTGCCAATGACACCTGTTCGCATCCCTTGTTTTGTTTTAATTTGCACACGCTGTGACAGCAATATTCTGTCATCATGCCCGCCTAGTTTTTCAAAACGAATCAGCCCATTATCCTCAATTTTTTTGACGATAAAGCCAACTTCATCCATATGTGCAGCGATGACGATTTTGGGGCCAGGCTTGCTGCCCTTTTTCGTAACTATTAAATTGCCTGCACCGTCCACTTTAATTGAATCAACATGACTGCGCAGCCGGTTTGCTATAAATGCCGCAACATCATCTTCAAATCCGCATGGTCCATGTAGCTCTGTTAACTCTTTCAATAATTCTATCAATAGTTCCACCCCCAAGAAGTTTACAATATTTCTAAATACGAAATAATCTCGCTTCTTTTATCGTAATCTATTTTTCAGAAAAATCAATAATTAAGAGAGTTTTTTGACAAAATAAAAAGGCTGGTTTTGCTACCAGCCTTTTCTTCTTATATAAACAAACCAACAATTGTAGCTGTAAGAACAGATGCCAGCGTTGCTGCTAGCAGCATTTTCAAGCCGAATTTAGAAACAACTCCTGCTTTTTCGCCGTTGATCGCTTGGATAGAACCAGAGATAATCCCGATAGAAGAGAAATTAGCGAAAGATACAAGGAATGTTGATACAATACCGACTGTCTTCTCTGACAAATGAGGAATCATTTCCTTGAACTGCAGCATTGCGACAAACTCATTCGCTGCAAGCTTTGTTCCCATAACAGAACCAGCATCCAGAATTTCCTTGCCTGGAACTCCCATGATCCATGCAATTGGTGCAAAGATATAGCCTAGAATCCCTGTGAAGCCGATGCCAAACACTGCTGCAAAGAAAGCATTAATTAGTGCAAGTAAGCCAACATATGCAACAAGCATAGCTGCAACGATTAAAGCAACTCGTCCACCATCAAGCGCTCCAGCAGAGATTGCTCCAAAGATAGAATCAGTTGTGGCAACTTCTTTAATATCAATGTTCTCATCTTCTTCTTTTTTAATTGGACACAACAATGTTGAGATAATAAGCGCAGACAATGCGTTCAGCAGCATCGCAACAAGTACATATTTTGCAGGAATCATGTTCATATATGATCCCATTATAGAGGCAGACACAGATGCCATTGCAGACGTAGATACAACAAACAGCTTATTGTCATTCATTTTATCTAAATGTGCCTTAATCGCCAAAATAGATTCTGATTGTCCGAAGAAAATAGAGTTAATGCTGTTGAATGTAACAACCTTTGAAAGACCTGTCAGCTTTGCCAACGCACCACCAATATACTTGATAGCAAGGGGCAAAACTTTAATATGTGTCAGCACAGATAGTAATGTTGATGTAAAGATGATCAGCATCAATACATTGATGAAGAATACACTAACTCCGTCAGCAACAAGACCGCCTGTAACGAAGCTAACTCCTTCATACCCATAGCTTAATACCTTTGATACACCGTTCGAAGTAGCTTCAATAATCTTCAAGCCAAATGTTGTCTTGAACATCACTACAGTTATTACTAATTGCAATACGATCATGATAAGGATCGCTTTATAGTTAATGCCTTTTTTGTCATTAGACAAAAGATATGCCAAGCCTAATGTCAAAAGCAGCCCTACTATTCCAATTAAAATAGACATTTCCCTTTCCCTCCTGGATGTTTAATCACAATGTTGGATTGCAAGCATAGCAGCTTACAAAAAAAGCCATTAAATGGCGGTTTTCGTACATAGTACACAAGGATTTATGATACTGGAAAGGAAGGGGAATGTCACTGCTTTTTCACAAATAAACAAAAGTTCTATTCTTCTAAAAAGTATAGTAAATTCACAAGATTTATATAGTTATTTCTATTCAACATTTGTTTATAATACCAAAAACAACCATACTCACATCTCTATAAAAGGGCAGAATACAAGGTTTATTAGTAGCAGATCAACGAATCAAATTTTTCTTCCTATTAGCCTTGAAATCACTTTCTATATTATAAGGAAGAAACTAGTTTCACCCCCTTCTCCATCTGCAAAAAAAACCTCTCCAGTTAGATACTGGAGAGGTTCTTATTAAGCTGCCTTTTGTTCTGCTTTAACTGCTGGTTTTCTGTTTGGCAGAAGGTTAAACAAAATATTAAGGATAATAGCTGTAAGACTTCCTGCGACAATACCGCTTTCTGTTAAAATGCGGATTGTTTCAGGCATTTCTTTAAAGATATCAGGCACTACTGTGACACCAAGTCCTAAGCCGACTGAGCATGCGACAACAAGGAGGTTTCCTTGTTGATTGAAATCAACTTGTCCAAGCATTTTGATTCCATATGCACACACCATGCCGAACATTGCTAATGATGCTCCGCCAAGAACTGCTGTTGGAATTAGTGTTGTCACTGCTGCTACTTTAGGCAGGAAGCCTAAGATGACAAGGATAATTCCAGCAGAGAAAATCGCGCTTTTCGTTTTAACACCTGTCAGCTGAACAAGACCAACGTTTTGAGAATAGGCCGTGTAAGGGAAAGAGTTCAACACCCCACCAAGAACACTGGCAATTCCTTCTGAACGGTATCCTCTTGCAAGATCCTTTTCTGATACCTTTGTTTTCGTGATATCGCTAAGCGCTAAATACACGCCAGTTGATTCAATAAGACTTACAATCGCTACAAGTGTCATTGTTAGGATTGCAGAGAAATTAAATGTTGGCACTCCGAAATAGAATGGCTTCAAGCCATGAACCCAAGAAGCATCTGCTACTTTTCCGAAATCAACCAAGCCCATGAATGCTGCAACAATTGTGCCGACAATTAGACCGATTAAGATAGAGATAGTTTTAATAAAGCCTTTTGCATACTTATTTAACAACAGGATAAATACCAATACACCGAAAGACAATAGCAAGTTTTTCGGATCTCCGAAATCTGCACTGCCTTCGCCGCCAGCCATATCCTTAATTGCTACAGGAATTAAAGTTAAACCAATGATTGTTACGACAGATCCTGTTACAACAGGCGGGAAATATTTAACGAGCTTACTGAAAAAGGAAGAGATAATAACAATGATAAGACCTGAAACGATAATCGCTCCATAAATGGCTGTCACACCATGGTTTACTCCGATTGCAATCATCGGTCCTACTGCTGTAAACGTACAGCCAAGCATAACAGGAAGACCAATCCCAAAGAACTTATTTTTCCAAACTTGCAGCAGTGTTGCGATTCCGCATGTTAACAGGTCGATTGAAACTAAGTACGTCAATTGTTCGAATGTTAAGTTCAGCGCTCCCCCTACAATCAAGGGAACTAGCACTGCTCCGGCATACATTGCCAGAACGTGTTGAAACCCAATTGACCATGTCTTTAAATTATTCATTAGTAACCTCCTGAATAGATGCTTTGTACTTCTCTGTCTGCAGCGAATTTTACTTTTCCGTCTTGCAGTGATGCGATTCTTGCTAAAGATTCTAAACGGTAGCCTTTGTTAAGAAGTTCATCTGCTCCAGGCTGGAAGGACTTTTCAATCAAAATGCCAATTCCGCTCACTTCTGCCCCTGCTTGTTCAACTAAATCAGCAAGCCCGATTGCGGCCTGTCCATTTGCAAGGAAGTCATCAATAATCAGAACACGGTCTTCCTTCAGAAGATATTTCTTTGATACAGTTATTTCGTTTGATTCCTGCTTTGTAAAGGAATAAACAGTTGATGTATATAAATCACTTGTTAACGTCAGTGATTTTCTTTTTCTTGCAAAAATGACGGGAACATTCATTGCCAATCCTGCCATAATAGCAGGTGCAATCCCTGAAGATTCAATTGTTAAGATTCTTGTAACTCCTGCGTCTTTAAACCTTCTTGCGAACTCTAAGCCAATTTCATTCATAAGCTGTGGATCCATTTGATGATTGATGAAAGAATCTACTTTAAGCACATTGCTGTCTAACACAATGCCTTCTCTTTCAATTTTGTCTGTTAATAGCTTCATTGCGTTCATCCCCCTGAAAATAAAAAGGAGACCAGCACGTTTACTTAAAAAGAGTAAGCGTGCTGGTCTCCAGCATAATTAACGACACTATTCCCACAAAAGAAAATAGTATCCTAATATTAATAAGGCTTACTCGTAGTCAGATAATTTCCGGTTATCTGGTAGAAACTCGCAGGCCATATCCCTGCTATTATACGAGATGAATATAATTGTTATATAGGAATTATAATCCGAAGATTCGACTTTTGCAAACTGAATTTTTGCATAAAGTCTTATATTTCGACAAAGTACAAATATCCTGAGAAGGTAATACCTTGCTGGCAGTGTGTTTACTCCCCTTTCCCTTTCCGTCTGGAAAATCTGACCACAAAAAAACCGCCAAAAATTTGGCGGCTTTTTCTTATTTATATCTTGGTATGTCAAGGGTGATACTATATGACTCTAGAATATTATAAATATTATACATGCTCGATGTTTGCTTGGAAGCCCACCCAATATCTGTTGCATATTGATGTGTGGCATACCCGTTTGCAGCTGCGCCCACTGGGTTCCATCTCATTTCATATATAGTATCCTGTCCTCTGTCGATATAGTCTTTTCTCACGAATTCAGCACCGCCAATAATCGCTGCTTCCGGTGTGAACCAGCCTGCACTGTAAGCGAAGGCAGATCCGCCTGAAAGGGCATTATTGTCTGTCGCGCCAATTCCATACATATTATAAACTGTTTTACCATTATATGTGACGCCCTTAGCCAGCTGGCTTGTTCCGTTTCCTGTTTCCAAGAAGGAATGCGCCATTAAGTAAACAGCATTAACTCCATATTGCTCTGCAGCCTTTTGATAGCTGCTCGCTTTTCCAGATAGAATACCTTTTCCGGTAAGAACCTTTTGGTTTACTTCGTTCACGTTGATTGTTCCTGGTTCAGAAAGCTTAACGAATTGAAGCTGTGCTTTCAACGTATTTTGGAAGTTGGCAGGATTGATGTAGTACTTTAAATCTACTAAAGATGGCGGTACCCATCCACCAAGCTTCATCCAGTTCTTGCCGTCCGTTCCCTTCACTGTGCTTAAGACCGTAAAGTCACTGTCTCCTGCTAAGAAGCGGAGATCATGTGAACCATAATCTGTTCCAGGTCCTGTTCGGATATTCCAGCCGCCTTCAACAGCTAACCTGCCATTGCTCTTCGTATAAAAAGCATCCTCGCGCAAATAGATGTCATAGCGCTTATCTGTTTTCGGAGCCGAATTGCCCTGTATCGTCGTCATTCTGTCAAGTGTTAGGTTGAAGTCGCTGTATGTTTTAATAACTTCCTGCTTAACTGATTCTTTAATATCCAGGCTGATGCTCGCATTTCCTGTACTTTCAAAGTATTGGATTGTAACAGTATGATAACCCTTATCCATATACTTCGCCTTTTCTTCTCTTAAGCCCTTCTTCGCTACCCATGAATCAATGACCGTTTTTCCATCTACAAGCAAATTAACACCATCATCTGCATTGACAGAGAAGTCATAATTCGTACTCTTAGAGAAATAGACTTGTTTGCTCATGACTGCTGAGAAGTTGTCATTTGGAATAGAGCTTGCCGGAGACCCTGAGCCCCAGTTGAAGTTAACATCAGCTTCTTGGTCAATTTCCACAAGTCCTGTAGATGCTACAGGGTTGCTTGGATTGATGACATTTGGATAATATTGAATCGTCCACGTATCTTTATTAACCAGGCTGCTTTCCTTAAATGGTGTTATCGAGAAGTCGATATTCGATTTACCCGTTTTTTCAAGGTATCTCACTTCAATCCAATGAATATCTCCTTCTGCTCCATTTTTAACAGAATACTTGACTGCATCATTTTTGCTGTTGCCTGCAGTATATCTGTCGATGACTACCTTGCCGTCAATAAGCACCTGCACACCGTCATCTGCAATCGTGTTGATGTAATAATCGCCGGCAGTCAACCGCTTTGCCGTAACATAACGCGTTGAATAGTTATTGGCAGGCACATTAGCCATCGGCGCATCATAGCCGAAGTCCTCTGTAAAACCGTTGTTGCTGTTTGGCTCCATGATCTTCGCATTTACAGGTGCACCAGATGTTTCTGTATTATCATAATAATAGGCCATCCAATTTCCAAACGGCACTACATCTGCAAACACTGCTGCCTTGCCGGTATTTTCATAGTATTCAGCCGTAACTGTATGATCACCGCCTGCCACCGACGGCAATGTTGCACGGTAAATATCGCCAGAGGAGTTTGTCCACTTATCAATGAACTTACTGCCATCAAGGCTCATTCGGATGCCATCATCAGCAAAAGCCTGTGCAAAGTAATCCTTGCCGCCTGTTATCACTTTCCTAAAGCGTGCAGAGAAATTATCTGCAGGCAGACCGGAAATGGATTGTGATGTGCCCCAATTGTAGCGAATTGTATCAAGCTTATTGCCAGATGTCGCTCCGCCAACAATGTTGACATAATTACCTGACAATGTGCTGTTCGGATAAAATTGACCAAACCAGCTGTTCTTCTCTACTTCTTTATCTGCATTTTGCAAATAAAATTCAAGACCGCTGCTGCCTGTGTTGTCATAGTATTGAATTTCAATCGTGTGAACATTTTTGTCTGCTGCAATTCCTGTCGTGCGATCCTTTACCTGAATAATGTCAGTAGACTCGCTCTTCCAGTAGCTGGTTGGACTCCATTTATCCACAACTAGGTTGCCATCAAGATAGACACGGATACCGTCATCTGCTCTTGTGCGCAAAATATAGCTGCCTGAATTGATTCTCTGAGCCGTTTTGTAGCTTACAGAGAAGTTATCGGCATTTATCCCCGCAGTTGGTGATCCATTGCCGTTTTCCACCTTCAGGCTTGTTCCATTGCCGGAAACCGTCTTGACAGACTTAGGCATTCCAGTCAATGAAGTATTGTTGTAATAGGATGCAATCCAGTTTCCGAATGGTGCCACTGTTGCTGCAATTCCTGCATTGTTGGTATTTTCATAATAATCTACAGTCAAACGGTGATCACCTGCACTTAAGCCTGTGATTGTCCCAAAATCTGATTTTCCAGATGAATTGGACCAGCGGTTGATAATACTCTTATCATCTACAGTTGCTTTCACTCCGTCATCTGCATATGTTTCCAAAACATAATCCTTGCCGCCCGCAATAAGCTTCATGAACTTAGCAGAGAAATTATCGGCGTTGACTTCTGCATAAGGCTTGCCTGTTCCCCAATTATGAAGAAGCTCCTTCACCTTAGTGCCTGCCGTTGCGCCCCCGACTGCCTTAACAGGAGTTCCAGACTGATTGGTATTATTGTAATAAAGCTCCAGCCAGCTGTCCTTTTCCAGTTCAGCACTCGCAGGCTGCAGATAAAATTCCAGTCCGCTGCCTTTTGTCTGCTCATAATACTCAATGCGTATCGTATGGATATCCTTTTGGTCTGCATTGCCTGTCGTATGATCCTTAACAGAAATGACACGCGTTTGTTCACTCTTCCAATAACTGCTTGATTCCCAGCTGTCCACTGCAAGCTTGCCATCAATGTAAACACGCATTCCATCGTCTGCTCTTGTTCTTACAATATAATCTCCTGCCTTAATTCTTTGTGCTGTTGCATAGCGTGCAGAGAAATAATCTCCACCAACAGCGCTGACAGGTGAACCATAGCCGTTTTCAACCTTCAAGGATTTACCATCACTTGAAATTGTGTTTTGTGCCGCCGGGAAGCCGCTTAAGGAGGTATTGTTATAATACCAAGCAATCCAGTTGCCAAGTGGCACCGCATCTCCAGCTACTCTTGCTCTGCCGCCTGCTTCCATATAATCAACTTGAAGAAGATTATTTCCAGCAGCCAAATCAGTGATGATGCCTGAATCGACTATTCCAGAGGAATTAGTCCAGCGATTAATGATGGTTTTGCCATTTGCTTTCGCCCGAATACGGTCATCCGCAAATGTCTGAATAAAGTAATCCTTGCTTCCATCAAGGAGCTTGTAATAGCTTGCCGTGAAATTATCCTCATTTACATTCGGGTACGGCTTGTTTTTATCCCAATTGTGGAAAAGCTGACTCTGCTTTGTTCCTGCAGTAGCGCCTCCCTCAATTACTGCCGCAAGCCCGCTTAAAGAAGTATTTTTATAATATAAGCCAAGCCATTTATTGGTAGCTGCCTCTTCTTGAATAGAGTTCAAGTAGAATTCCAGACCGCTTCCGCCTGTCTTCTCATAATATTCAATCGTAATTTCATGAACGTCCTTGCTAGAACCACTCGTGCTCTTATCCTTGATATCAATCATTTTAACTTGTTCACTTTTCCAATAGCTGCTTGATTTCCAGCCATCCACAGCCAGCTTGCCGTCAATATAAACGCGCATGCCGTCATCAGCACGCGTTCGCAAAATATATTTACCTGCTTTAATTCTCTGTGCGGTTGAATATCTGACAGAGAAATTATCCTTGCCAATGCCGCTTATTGGAGAGCCTGAACCGTTTTCTACTTTAAGAGACTTACCGTCTCCCTGAATAACATTCTGTCTTTTCGGCGTTCCGCTTAAGGAGGTATTGTCGTAATACCAGCCAATCCAGTCGCCAAATTCAACTGCTTCTGCAGCAAATCTTGCCCTGCCAGTCGCTTCAAGGTAATTTACCTTCATCGTCTGTTCGCCAGAGCCAACATTGACTGCGACACCTGTATTAATCGCGCCAGAAGAATTGTAGTTCTGTTTAATGACGGTTTGGTTTCCTATTTTCACTTCAATCTGGTCATCTGCATAGGATTGGACAAAATAATCCTTGCCACCAGCAAGCTTCTTTAAATAAGTAGCTGTAAAGTTGTCAGCAGGCAAACCGTCTGCCGGGCTTTCTCGTCCCCAGTCTTTAAGGAGCTGTGTCAGCTTTGTGCCAGCTGTAGCTCCGCCTTCCACTAATGCGGGAGTGCCGGAGTAAGATTTATTAGAATAATAGAGTCCTAGCCAGCTTGAGTCCTCTGTTTCATCCTCATATGGATGAAGATAAACCTCAAGACCGCTGCCGCCAGTCTTATCATAGTATTCTACCTTTATGCGATGAAGCTGTTTGTTGGATTGGTTCGTCAGATCTGAGACTGTAATCACTTTGGACTTCTCACTTTTCCAATAGCTGCTTGCAGTCCAATCATCTATTATCTTCTTGCCATCCACATATACTCTAATGCCGTCATCCGCCCTTGTCCGCAGAATATACTTCCCTGCAGGCATCACTTGGTCGGACTGATAAACAGCAGAAAAGTTGTCACTGTTTACTCCAGTTGCCGGAGAATTTTTGCCGTTATCTACCTTCAATCCCAGCTCATTTTGAGAAATCTCCTCTTTAAGCACAGGAGTTCCTGACATACCAGTATTGTTATAGTAGCTAACTGACCATTTTGCAGCAGTTGCTGCTTCTGCATCATGACTAGCCGGAAGGAAAAAACCAGAAATCCCTATCGCTGCAGTCAAAATAGTTATGGGTAACAACTTCTTGATCCGAGGCACCTCCTAAAAAGATTCGTCTGATAAAATAGTCTTAGCGATTAACCCCCTATAATTATGCAATATTACCCGAAAATTGTTAATAAGACTTTTAGTTCTTCTGTCAAAATAGTTCGAATTACTTAGAGAATTTGTAAAGATATAGGATATTTTGCATTATTTTGTCATTAATTGATAGGATTTGGTTTTTTTATCATACTAAAAAGATAGAAAATTTGAGGGATGGATTGAGCTGGACCAGTTGATTCTTTGAGATGACATTTATCACTTCTCCATTTGCAAACAAAAAAGACCCTTCATCAGAGGGTCCTTCACTATTCCAAAAATATCTCCTCCAACGTCGGTTCCTCTACTTCAACACGATAAATATCTGTATTGCAGGCAGTGAAGGCTCTTGTGATTTCAGCAATTTTTCTTTCTTCATCCACGGTAATCTCAAGTGTTTTTTCTCCAAGCTGAATATCTTTCCCTTTCCCTTGAAGCCAATCATAAAGCTTTTGTTCTTCTGATAATGGGATTGGACCATGTTTTATTTTGACAATGATAGTAGTACGATAATAGGCACGAAGTTCGTCCATTGTTCCAATCTTGACTATCCTTCCTTCTTTCATAATGGCTATTCTTGTGCAGAGCTTCTCCACTTCATCCAAATTATGTGAGGTTAAAAAGATTGTTTTCCCCATTTTATGAAGACTTTTAATTAAATGCTGAATTTGAATCGCAGACTCAGCGTCCATCCCAGAGGTAGGTTCGTCTAAAAACAGAAGTTCAGGATCATGAATGATTGCCTGTGCCACTCCAAGCTTTTTTTTCATTCCAAAGGAAAACTTCCCCACCTTTTTATTGGCATGCCCGGCTAAACCGACTGCGTCCAATGCTTTTAGACATGCCTCCTTTGATGCGGGATTACCAGACAGTGCAGAGAAAAACCGCAGATGATGAAGAGCAGTGGATGAGCCATAAAAGGTGGAATAATCAGGCATCACTCCAATTCTCCTTTTAACATCTAATTGTTTGCCATCTTCTCCTAGCAACGTAAAAGAACCTGATGACGGCTGTATAATACCTGTCAGCATGTTAATAAAGGTTGATTTTCCAGCCCCATTTCTGCCAAGAAAACCGAATATCTCTCCTTTATAAATTGCTAAGTCAACGCCATCGACAACGTTTACTCCGTTATATGCTTTTGTAACCTTTTCTGCTTTAATGACCGTCATCAGCATTCCCTCCTTTTAAACACAAGATCAGCAAGATAAATAAGGATAGCTGCAAATCCAAAAATAACCAAAAAATTATAGTCTTCATTTTCCATGTAATAATATGGCGTTAAATATTTTAACCAGCTAATTGTCGGATTGGAAGTAAGCACTAACCATCCTCCGATAATCGGAAAGATTAGACTGCTTATGATACCAAAAAACATCGTAATGCCCGGCTTTGTAATCAAAACCGATAACAAGAGTACAAAAGCCACCTGGAATGTGAGCAGACTCATTGTCTGGCTGAACAATAATATACTTACCTTTTTTGTTATGATACTGATAATTAGATAGGATAAAAACAGACTAACAAACCAAAACATCCAAATTCCAAAAAATTTCCCAAGTAAAATGGACCGCCTTGTTGTCTTTGTCACTAAAAAACGCATCGTTCGTTCATGTATCTCCCTATTGATGCTGTCATGGGACAGGCTTGTAACAAAAAGCTGACCGAATAATAATATTAAAAACATTAATCCCGCTACATGAGCCTGGGCCGCTTCCTTTGCTGTCATCTCTGTTACCGCAGCTAATGGTTCTGCAAACTTAGCAGAATAATAGGAAGTCACTAAAAACAACAAAATAATCAGAACTGATTTGACTCCTTTAAATAGCTGTAAAAACTCTCTTTTTCCTATTTCAATCATGTTAGCTTCCCTCCGTCATGTAGAATACAAAAAAACTCTTTCATATCATTCGAAAACTGGTCTATTCTCCAGTAGGATTGTGGGCCTTTTTGCCCCAAAACTGAAAGATACCTTGACCCAACAAACCTATGATCAATAAAATAGCCAATTTATTATAATGTTGATCTGCGAATTCATTGCCAAAATGTTTGGAGAACATAAGAATTGCAGTTATTGATGCCATAATACTAAATACTTTTTTCAAATTGCACCTCCTGCTCCTTTTCTATAAAGGATTATATCTATCGTACCTTACCTCTTTAGAAACAGAACCTTAATTCTTCCTTAATTTCAAAATTTTTACCAAAAAAGTGATATGATATTTTTATATATTCTGTATTAGGAGATTAGATTTATGGAAAATAAAAGGCTATTAATTGTGGATGACGAGCAGGCGATTCACCAAATGTTGACGGTCATCTTGAAAAAAGAAGGTTTCCAGCGGATTGATACTGCCGAAACAGCAGAGGAAGCACTACGCCTTTGCATGGCAAACAGCTATGATTTGATATTTCTTGATGTAATGCTTCCAGACCGAAGCGGCTTTGATATCTGCCCGCTCATAAGAGAAAGAAGTAATGCCCCCATCTTCTTCCTAACAGCAAGGTCAACAGATCTTGATAAGCTGTCCGGCTTCGCATTAGGTGCAGATGACTATATAACAAAACCGTTTAATCCCCTTGAAGCAGTTGCAAGAGTCAAAGCCCACTTAAGGAGACATATAAGCACCAATGCTAAGGAAGCTGTCAGCTTTCATTATGGCGACTTGGTCGTTAATAGTTATTCTGGTGAAGTGAGTGTGAGAGGCTTGAAGGTTAACTTGCCTGCACAGGTTTATCAGCTATTGCTGTTTTTCTGCAAGCATCCAAATCAGCTTTTTAGTAAGGCACAGCTTTATGAAAATGTCTGGGGAGAGGACTTTCTCGGTGAAGACAATACAATTATGGTTCATATTCGCAAACTAAGGGAAAAAATCGAGATAGTTCCAAGTAAACCTCAGTATATCGTGACAGTGAGAGGGCTCGGCTATAAATTAGCAACAGAAGGTCACCGTTAAATGAATATGCCAAAACGATTTTATTTGCAGTATTTTTTTCAGCTTCTGCTTGTGTCCTTTTTTTTAGCTATTATTTTTCTTACCTTTTGGATATTCGTCGGCTACTCCTTAACAAATTTTGAAGTATCAAGTGACTTAACAACAGCAGATGCATCTTCCATAGAAGCTTCCTTTTCAATAGACAATGGGGAAGTAAGGATTGATTCAGATATTAAAAATCTGACAAAGAAACAAGACGGATGGCTTGCAGTGCTTTCTAAGGATGGCGAGCTTTTGAAGACATACAACACACCTGCTGAATTCACGTTCACAAATAATGATTATGGCGCATTTTTTTCTGGAAATGAGCCAATGTCGTATGATTATAAAGTTTGGACAATAAGGACAGATACGAAAAATCCACTCATTATTATCTTTGGAACGGAGACTAGCAGCAAGGCAATATTATCTACTGTTAAAGAAGATGTGAATTGGGAAAAAGGATTGTTGAATCTTTCCGAGACTGCACAAGAAACAATAAAAAGCAGCCAAGGCTGGATACAGCTCGTCGGCAAAAATGGCACCAGTCAGGACGGTTATTTGGCAGATAAACAAAAAGCGAACTATTCACTTGAAGAACTGCTGGAGCTTACTCAGAAGGAAGACAGTGATTCCGCTGCCTATTATCATGAACAGACAGGCCAGGTTCTTCTTGTTAGCACTGAAAAAACGAATCATGAGCAAATCGCAAACGAGTTATTAAAAACAGTCGGCAGCACTGCCTTCATCATTTTTGTCGTTATCCTCCTTCTATTACTAACAATAACGATTTGGTATGGTTATAAATTCGGTGCTCCACTTGTGACAATCATTAAATGGATTGGTGAGTTAGGGAATGGTCTTTATACTCAAGGTTCTAATAACCGCTCCAGCTTGCACAACAAAAAAGGCAAGCTAAAAAAGAAATATAGGATCTATAAGGAACTGATTACAACGCTAACAGAACTGACGGAAACTTTAGAAAAAAATAAACAGACAAGAAAAAAAGCAACTAAAGTAAGAGATGAATGGATCAGCGGACTATCACATGACTTGAAAACACCACTTGCCACAATCGGAGGCTATGCAGAAATGCTTCGTTCAGACCAATATTCTTGGTCTGAAGAGGAAATCAGGACATTCTCCGGAACAATTGCAGAAAAGTCTCAGTACATGAAGGAGCTTCTAGAAGATTTAACATTAACCTACCAGCTTAGGAGCAATGCCTTCCCTATTGCCAAAGAAAAAGTGGGAATAAATGAGCAGATTAGACGTATTATCATTCACTATATTAATAGTCCGACAGGAACTCAAAATGAGTTTGTGTTCCTGCCATATGATGGTGAGATTATCGCAGCAGTTGACCCTAAATGGTTCCGTCGTATTATGGAAAATTTGATTGAAAATGCAATCAAATATAATGCACCTGCAACGACTATTACGGTAGCAACCGGACTAATTGACCAGTATCTTTTGACAATTACAATTGAGGATAACGGTGTTGGCATGGATACAGAAACATTGAATAGACTGTTTGTACGCTATTACAGAGGAACAAATACAAGCAGCTCCAATAACGGAACAGGTCTTGGCATGGCAATTACCAAAAAGCTGATAGAACTCCACGGAGGTTCCATCAATGTGAAAAGCGAACCAGAACAAGGCACAAGTATTCGAATTCTATTGCCATTGCTCGGCGATTAAAAAAGGATTCTTCCGCATAGGAAGAATCCTTTTCACATAGTCAAGCTGCCCTCGCCTTAACTCCTCTCATCTGAACAAACAAAAGAATAAAGCCGATCACAGTTATAATGGGTGCTACCAAAACAAGATCATGAAGCGGTAAATATGTTACAGACAAGCCGCCTGCAAATGCTCCGCCTGCGTTGCCGAGGTTCATTGCTGATTGGTTAAGTGTGCTGGCAATTGTTGGTGCTTCGGCTGAAAGACCGAGAATTCGGAATTGAAGCATTGGCACCATTGAAAAGGCAAGAACACCGAATATAAATATGCCTGGGATCATTAAGACCATTGAGAATTGCAGTACATATAAAACAAAGAAGTACAGAATAAAGACAACTAAAATATACTGCAAGGACAGGTTAATATTCCAATCTGCCAGCTTGCCGCCGACGATATTACCAACTGTTACACCAATACCAAAGACGACGAGCATCCATGAGACTGCATTCGACTGAAAGCCTGTTACGTCTGTCAGTATTGGTGTGATATACGTAAATAATGTGAACACACTGCCAAAACAGAACATTGCAATCAACAGGGCAAGCCATAATTGGTTGTTCTTAAGCACAGCAAGCTCTTTCTTTAAGTCGGTTTTTTTCTGTTCCTTCGGTTTCGGGACAAGCATGTATATGCCTATAAGTGTGATAAAACCAATAATTGCTATAATAAGGAAGCTGCTTCTCCAGCCGAATTGCTGGCCAACAAATGTCCCGAATGGTACGCCAATAATATTAGCGACAGTCAAACCAGTGAACATTAATGCCATTGCGCTCGCACGGCGGGAATACTCCACAAGGCTCGCTGCCATAATTGCTCCGACTCCAAAGAAGGACCCATGAGCCAATGACGTCAGCAGTCGGGAAGCCATAAGGACACCATAGCTTGAAGCAATTGTTGCCATTAAGTTGCCTAGAATAAATATTAACATTAACAACATTAATAAGTTCTTTTGTGACATTTTATATGTAATAAGGACAAGAATTGGTCCGCCAACCGCAACGCCAAGGGCATAGCCAGTAATCAGCTGGCCGGCTGCGGCAATGGATGAATTAACATCGCGAGCCACCTCTGGCAGCAAGCCCATTATGACAAACTCTGTCATGCCGATGGCAAATGCGCCAATTACTAATGTCCATAATGCTACTGGATATTTTTTGTTCATATATTTCCCCTTTCTAAATACTAAATAAAAACCATTATATCGAAAAAACAAAAGCTGTGGCTGCGATCTTAATAAAAAAACAAAAAAAAGAGCCGCTGTACACGCTGCTTTCTACAAATCAATCAGCAGAAAGCAACGATCATCGACCTTTATTGCCATTTCTTCATCAAGCTCAAGAAAATGGACAATTTTATCTTTTGTCATTTCACTTGGTTCTTTTTCCTTCAACAATAGATGAAGAGCATTTGAAGAGATTGCCTCTGTTACTCCATCTGTATATAGGAACAGCCTGCCAGATTCCTGATAAGAAAAACTTTTTTTAGGGAAATTCAAATTTTCAAACATACCAATTGGAGGCATTGTTGCTTTGAATTCCGTCACTTCCTTATCAGGTCCAATCCAAACAGCCGGTGGATGGCCAGCATTTATATACTCAATCTCCTTTTTGTTCGTGTCAATCGTCAAAAAGATGGCTGTACAGTAATGCTTTATGCCATCTCCATTTCTAAATAGAAGATGCAGCTGTGTATCAAGCTCTCTCATAATTTCTGCTGCTGAAGCTTTTTTCATTATCAGCATTTGGAACAAGGAACGTAAGGACATGGAAATTAATGCAGATGAAATGCCATGCCCCATCACATCTAAGATGATAAACCCATACTTCCCCGGGGATATGTTATAAAAGCTGTACATATCGCCAGACAGTTCAGTAGAGGACTGATAGTAAGCAGAAATGGCAATTTCTTCATTGCCAAAAGGTACTGAAAGTGAAATGCCTTGGATGCTTTTCGCGAGCTCCAGCTCCCTTGTGATCCGCTCCTGATAGTCCTCATTTTGTTTATTCAGTTTGACAAGCTCTTCCTGCTTCACCTTTAATGCTTCCAGAACCTTTGTCAGCTCTGCATTTGTCGTTGCTGCTTCCTTTAGTGCAGCGTCTGCTATATTTCTCGCCTTTAATATCTCACTTTCAAACTCAAGCCGTTGCAGCATCGGCACAAAAATACATTCATTCACAACTCCGCCTTCCTTTGACTTTCGGCGGGCAAAAATAAGGGCAGGCATCTCTGTCCCGTCTTTTTTCAGAAAAGCAAAATGCATTTCATCAATCTTCTTCTCCATTTTCAAAAGCGGAAAAAAATAAAGCTGGCAAAATGCTCTTGAGGCTTTCGTCAGTATTTGATGAAAATGCTTGTTCACCATATCAGCTTGTTCATATCCTAACAGTTCTAGCAATGTTTTATTAACTGACAAAATTTCGCCCTCATCTGAGAGCAGCAAATACCCGCAAGGCATCTCATCCAGTTGTCTATCCAAAAATCAACAGTCCCTTCTCCTACAAAAATGCTCCTAAGTATTCCCTTATATATTCCACTGTTTTTTCCGGATGACTTAAATGAGGGCAATGTCCTGCAGCATCCATTACTTTTAGCGTGCTGTTCGGGATTTGCTGATGAACAAATTCACCGACAGCTGCTGGTGCAATCATATCATCAGAACACTGAATAATAAGAGCAGGCACTGTTACATTTGGCAGTTCATGGCGGTAATCAGAGAAAAAGGTCGCGATTGCAAACTGGCGGGCAATGACTGGATCTGTTGAACAGATGCTCATCATCAGCTCCTCTGCAAGAGAGGGGCGTTCCTCATTTGCCATGACCATTGCTGCAAAGCCTTTAGCCCAGCCAATATAGTTTTTGTCGAGCAAATCGATTAACCCATGAAGCTCTGCTTCCTCAAACCCTCCAAAGTATGGCGGGTTGTTCACATAGCACGGAGAAGGTCCAATCATAATCAGCTTATCAAAGCTTTCAGGCCTTTGATTTGCTGCCATCATCCCTATCATCGCACTGACGGAATGACCGACAAACACAGCATCCTCCAGCTGCAAATCATCACAAATATCAATAACGTCCTGTACATAGCCTTGCAAGCTGTCATATTTAACCTTATCGTATTGGGAAATATCAGATTGACCTGAGCCAACATAATCAAATAGGACAACTCGATAGTCCTTTTCAAAAGCGGGAGCCGTCCACCTCCACATATTTTGGTCACACCCAAATCCATGGGCAAAAATGATTGTTTTTGTCCCTTCTCCACTTACCTTAACATTATTACGCTGCCTTATTGTCCGTTCCATTATAATCCTCTCAGAAGAAACCGTTTTCTTCTATTATATTTGTTAGGTTAATTATATGATAGAAATAAGCAAAAATTAAAACAATATGGTTTAAAATCAAAATATCCTTAGCTTTCGAGTTTCGGCTAAAATAAATAGGCATCCTCAAGGAAGATGCCTATTGCTATTAATTATTAATATATTTTTCAAAAACGAAGCCGAAATCCTTCACATTATATTTCTTGCGGCTGTTCATCAGCCAGTTGAATACATGGTCATTAATATGACGGAAATGCTCAGAAACACTTCCCTCTTGAATAGAAGCACGCACTAAAGTATTCGATGTGATTTGCAGACTTTCTTTTGCATATTCCATCGAAATTTCGTTTTCGTGTGTCAGTTCACTGATTCGAATTAATGCTTTATAAAGGTCTTTGATTGCTTCAATATGGTTTTTATGAACATCAATGCTAAATGGAACAGAGCCCATCGAGAACTTAATCTCCACATCAAGATCAATCGTGCCAGCTGTTTCCATCAGCACATCTGAAATCGCATGCTCTTTGTACGAATATCTTTTCAAACTTCTCTTTTTGCTGAGCGCACTCGTTCCATCAAGATGAACTAACGCTCTGTTTGTGAAACAATATTCATCTGACTTTGATTTAATCAAAAAGTAAATCTTTTCATTATCCTCATGCAGGATATAATCATCAGCATCTACTTTATCATAATCAGATGGGTGGATAACACTGCCTACATCACTTAAACCTAATGCGTCTGACGCGATTTTTTTGAACATTGGATTACTTCCTCCTCAATTGGAATCTGCTTGTACATTCATCTACCTTTTTACAATAACTACCTTTCATTTTAAACGAATCAATCACTCGTTGGAACCTATTTTTTTAATGGATGTCCTACTAGCTACTTAGGAAAAAAGATTCTTACAATCACAAGCTTTGAAACATATACTATATACTGTAGGTAATATTGTCATTTAATTACAAAGTCAGTAGAGGTGCTCCGTTTGGAAAAAGTTTATATGGACTCCGACCTAATCGGCAAGTCTTTCATTTGTTCTCTTCTTTCAGCCATTACGCTTAGTCTTGTTTATTCATTTATATCTAGCGAATTCTCTTTTTTAATGCTTGGCATTTTTTCATTTATATTCTTTTTATTTTATCTATTTATTGCTACACCGCTGCAAATCAAACTAAATCAAAAGCCTAAAAGCTTTAGTCTTGTGTATCTTTTTACCTATAGTGTAGCCTCTGCAGTGGTGACAGCTCTGTATATGCTATATGGACAGGCGAATCCTTTTACCTCGGCGGCATTTTATATACTCGTTGGCACGTCTACAGTTATCTTTTGGGTATATGACTCCGTTTTGCTGCAAAAGAAGGAAGAAAGCTAGTTCTTGCGTTATCCATCGCTTCTTCCTTTCTACAAAAAAAAGAAAATCAGCGAATGGCCTGCACTCGTCCGATTTTCCCGTCTGTTAATCTTACTTTAATTCCATGTGGATGGAAGGAGGAATTCGTTAGGATATCCTTTACGACTCCAACTGTCCTTTTCCCGGTTTTCTGGTCTGCCTTCAAAACGATTTCGACCGTTAAACCAGGTGTGATATCCTTCCTGTTTTGACCGTTCATTTATACACCCATTCTTCTTCTTTGGTTATTCGTCTTTTTCGTTTGCTGACTGTTCATTTTTTGCATTTTTGTATTGCCGTTCAGGTTTTGATCTTGTTGAGATTGTTGCTTTTTTTTGGCAAGCTGCTGCTTCATTGCATCCTTAAGACTAACTTTTTTCTTTTCTTGTTCTGACATTTTTTAGTACCTCCACTACATTTTCTGGACTTGCTATTGCTACTATATCACACACCTAAATAGGAAGAAATCATTCTCTACAATTCATTTGCGAATTGATTCAGCTTTTCCGCCATTTCCTGAATTTTCTCCATATATGCGCTTGTTTCTTTAACAGAATCTGCCTGTGACTGTCCGATAGCTGCGATTTTTTCTATCGACAAATTCATCCTGCTTGTTGCTTCCTTTATCTGCTCCATCGTCTTATTGATTTGCTGGGTTGATTGCACCGTTTCTTTCGAAAATTTTCTTATTTCATTTGCAACAACTTCAAAGCCTTTCCCCTTTTCCCCAGCTCTTGCTGCTTCAATTGCCGCATTAAGGCCAAGCAGATTTGTCTGATCTGCCACCCTTTTTATGAGCGACAGCACTTCAGTCGATTTATTAACTTCTTCTTCTGTCTGTTTTGATTGATGAAGAAGATCATGGGAGGAATCAGCCAATGAATCAGAACTGCCCGTCATTTGGACTATCCTTTCATTTGCTTGTGACAAGGAGGCTTGGATTTGCTGGACAATTTCCCTAAGCTCTGTTTGCCGGCGAACCTGTACCGCAATCCCGCCAATCACCTCATTGTTATGATTCACAATTGGTGTTGCTGTACCTGTGAATTCAAAGCCGTAGTAATCAGCTGGAACAGTGGCCTTGAGGGTTTTTTTCTGACTTAAAGCAACCGCAAGAGGCTCCTCCTTTGAAAGTGGCTGGTTTACTTTAATATTCAAATCGATTGTATCTCCAGGAAAATAGGCGATAAACTTTTCTTTATCACAAATGGCAATCGACAAGTCTATCGGAATGGCTATTTTCATTATTGGGATGACAGCGATAATACTCTCTAATGATTCTGCTTTGTTTAACACATCTCAAGCTCCCTTCCGATCTCGTTACCATTAGTATCACTTAAGCAAGGAATTACTAAACATGCCTACCCTTTTTAGATGCAACAGGTTTATAATACAAATATAACCAATTATAAGTGCGGTGATTTTTTGTTTAAAATTTTATTAATTGAAGATGATGTAACATTATTCGCAGAAGTTAAGGATCGGCTTAGTCAGTGGTCCTATGAAGTATATGGGATTACTGATTTTGCAAAGGTAATGGAGGACTTTAGTGAGATGAAGCCTGATCTTGTCATTATCGACATCCAGCTTCCAAGGTTTGATGGCTTTCATTGGTGTCGCATGATTCGAGCACAATCAAAGGTTCCGATTATCTTTCTATCGTCAAGAGATCATCCGACAGATATGGTGATGTCGATGCAGCTCGGTGCAGATGATTTTGTCCAAAAGCCCTTCCATTTCGAGGTGCTGATTGCCAAAATACAAGCCATACTCCGCCGAGTATACAACTACAGCCTTGAGCAAACAGAAAAGAAGACTTGGTGTAATGCAACCCTTGATTATGAAACAAATACAGTTGCTAATGAAACTGGCACAATTGAGCTGACAAAAAATGAAGCATTTATATTAAGACTGCTTGTCGAGCATAAGAATAAAATCGTCAGCCGCGACACACTCATCGAGCATCTCTGGAATGACAGCCGCTTCATTAGTGATAACACGCTTACTGTCAATGTTAATCGTCTCCGCAAACGGCTCGACGAAATCGGAATTGGCAGGTTTATTGAGACAAAGGTCGGACAAGGCTATATCGCCATTGATGAGGAACTGTCATGATTGGTAAGTTTATTTCTGAAAAACGAAGCTGGATTATTATGTTTCTTTTTCTGCAGGCATTCAGCCTTATTGTAGCAGCACTTGATGAAACGCTGGCTTTCACATCTGTTTTGTACACAGTCTTTTTATCCTCACTGATTTTCCTGCTGTTTCTGTTTTGGCGCTATCAAAAGGAAACTCCGTTTTATAAGACTTTAACAGAAAGGGAGGATAATCTTGATTTGTCGGCTATCGCTTCACCTGAAAGTCCATTTGAGGAAATCGTCTCAGAAAGTCTGCGCCAACAGACGATGTTGTTAAAAAAAGAAATGCTCACAAATACTGTCGCATTAGAGCAGGAAAAGGATGACCTGCTTTCTTGGATTCATGAAGTGAAGACACCGATGACAACATTGCGCCTGTTAATTGACAGGCTTGAGAATAAAGCAATGCGAGGCAATTTAACGTATGAATGGCTGCGCATTCATCATCTGCTTGACCAGCAGCTTCATTCCAAACGCCTTCCGTTTATGCAAAATGACTTATATATTGAAAAGATTGCAATCGAACCACTTTTATATGATGAAATTCGCATACTGCAAACATGGTGCATGCAAAAGGGCATCGGATTTGAGGTGGAGCTTGCACAATCCGAGGTGCTGACAGACAGCAAATGGCTGTCATTTATTCTAAGACAGCTGCTGACAAATGCCGTAAAGTACAGCGAAGCCTCCGATATTGTTATTACAAGCAGTATTAAATATGATCAAGTTTGTTTACAAATTAAGGATTTTGGGGTTGGGATTGCCAAGCAGGATCTGTCCCGCATCTTTGAAAAAGGATTCACCTCAACAGCGAATCACCACAACAATCATGCAACAGGCATGGGACTATATTTGGCAAAAAGAGCAGCAGATGCTTTGCATATAAGAATAGAAGTGGACTCCATCCCGCAAAAAGGGACGGTATTCACGTTAACCTTCCCGAAAAAGAATGACTTTGTCCATTTGTTAAGCAGATAGCCTTATGACGTGCATGTGACAAAACTGTCACATGCTTCTTCTGTTTTGTTCGCTGATTCGAAGGATGGAATTCTCTCAGATACCTATAATGAAGATAAATAACAAGGCAAAAGGAGTTGTAATTGATTTGAAAATACTTGAAGCAAATCAAATTCAAAAAAGCTACGGAAACAAATTTAATAAACAAGAGGTACTGAGAGGTGTCAGCCTTTCGATTGAAAAGGGTGAATTCGTCAGCATTATGGGCGCTTCAGGTTCTGGAAAAACTACCTTGCTTAATGTTTTATCCTCCATCGACAAGGTCAGTAATGGCACCATTAAGATTGAGGGAAGTGAAATAACTGGAATGAGGGAAAAGCAGCTTGCTCAGTTCCGCAAAAATAAACTTGGCTTTATCTTTCAGGATTATAATTTGCTTGACACATTGACGGTTAAGGAGAATATTCTCCTTCCCCTCTCCATTACTAAGACGCCAAGAAAGGAAGCAGACAGCCGCTTCACAAGAATTGCAAATGAACTTGGCATTTATGAGATAAAAGACAAATATCCAAATGAAATTTCTGGCGGCCAAAAGCAGCGCACCTCTGCAGCAAGAGCATTTATCCATGAACCGAGCATCATCTTCGCAGATGAACCGACAGGCGCGCTTGACAGTAAATCAGCCTCAGACCTTTTGAACAAGCTGAGCAGCCTGAACGAAACACTTGCGGCAACAATCCTGATGGTCACACACGACCCGCTTGCAGCAAGCTACTGCAGCAGAGTTGTTTTCATTAAAGACGGACAGATTTATACTCAATTGAATAAAGGCGAGCAAGACAGACAACACTTCTTCCAGGATATTATGAAAACACAAGGAATATTGAGCGGGGTGCAATATGAACATTAATCAGCTCATTTTTCGCAATCTCCTCAAAAACATCAAGCATTATTACTTGTATGTTTTTGCGTTAATTTTCAGTGTGTGCTTGTATTTCGCTTTCGTTACTCTTCAATATGATCCGTCGATGGATGCTGTCGAAGGAACGATCAAGGGTGGAGCTGCAATCCGAGTTACTTCAATATTGCTAATTGTGATTGTTGCAATTTTCCTTTTTTATGCGAATACTATTTTCATTAAAAGACGCAGTAAGGAAATCGGACTGTTTCAGTTAATCGGAATGACGAAGGACAGAATCTTTTGGATTTTAGGTGTGGAGAATTTCTTGTTATACTTTGGGGCAATTCTTATCGGCACCTTTGTCGGCTTTTCCTTTTCCAAGCTGATTATCTTAGTTTTATTTAAGATAACTGGCGTAAAAAGTATTGCCAAACTTCACTTTTCAACAGAGGCGTTAGGACAGACCATTCTTGTGTTTGCAGTTATCTACGTCTTTATTATGCTGATGAACTATATCTTCATTAAAAGACAAACAATCTTAAACCTGTTCAGAGTAACCTCGTCTGCGGAAGGCAGAGTTAAAAAAATGTCCGTAATAGAGATTATTATTGGGATTATCGGGATAGCAGGAATCGGTTCAGGCTATTATGTTTCCTCAAAGCTGTTTGATGGCGATTTTCAGACAATGAATGAACTGTTTGGGGCAATGGCCTTTATCTTAGGCACTGTCATCCTTGGCACCTACCTTTTCTATAAGGGCTCTGTCAGCTTTCTGTTTAATCTTGTCCGCAAAAGCAAAAACGGCTATTTAAACATTAACGAAGTGCTGTCTTTATCGAGCATTATGTTCAAGATGAAATCCAACTCGCTCCTGTTGACAATCATTACAACTGTATCTGCACTTGCAATCGCCTTGCTGTCATTAAGCTATATCTCCTACTATTCTGCCGAGAAGAACGCAGAGAATAGTATCCCTGCTAATTTTTCATTCGGAAGCAGTCAGGAAGTAAAGTTATTTACAGATCAATTAACAAAAAACGAGATAGCATATGATGAAACGAAGATTGATATGGTGATGGCTGATATTAATATCGGCAGAATCTTAGAGGCTGATTTTAACAATCTTAACTTCGACCCGAATATGACGACACTTGCTGTTGTGAGCGAAAACAGTGTTAAAGGGGTAGATTTAGAGGCAGGCGAAACATTATTTACGAACTATGATGGTGCATTAAAGGAGTTTATGCCGATGAAAAATACTGGCGAGGTGACGCTTGAAACAAAGGATGATTCAATCCCGCTGCGCCTCATTGGTATGGATGACGTGCCAGTCATTTCCTATAAGTACACAGCTGGCGGCATGCCGACAGTAATTGTCGACAACAAAGTTTATGATCAGCTTAGCAAAAACAAAAATGATAAATTGCAGCTAGCAGCAAGCACCTATTATGGAATTGATATAAACAAAAACAGTGAAATTGCCAATGCTAATGATATTTATCATGACCTTAAACTAGAAGAGCAGGAATTCAGCCTTTCCCGACTCGACATGGCCACAACCAACAAAGCTAATATGGGACTAACCATGTTTATTGTCGGCTTTTTAGGACTTACCTTCCTTATCACATCAGGCTGTATTTTGTACTTTAAGCAGATGGATGAAGGAGAAGAAGAAAAGCATAACTACACGATTTTAAGAAAGCTTGGCTATACGAAGGGTGATTTGCTGCGAGGCATTCGAGGCAAGCAATTGTTCAGCTTTGGCATACCACTTTTGATCGGTCTTATGCACAGTTATTTCGCCGTCCAATCAGGCTGGTTCTTTTTCGGAACAGCTTGGACACCAATGCTGACTGTTATGGTTGTCTACACCCTTCTTTATTCCATCTTTGGACTATTATCTGTTCTATACTATAAAAAAGTAATTAATAGCGCACTTTAACAGTTTACCTATTATTGGCAGTTTATCTTCTGCCAGAAGGTCTATATATACGATATAAACCTTTTAGGAGGATGATAGAAATGAGTAATTTTGACCAATACAAAGACAAAGCAATAAATGCTGCCAAAAAGGCCCAGAGGAATGAAAAGGTTCGCGACAAAGAACGAGAAATGGGCGAAAAGTTAACAGATAAGCTGAAGACTAAATTTAATAAATAAACAAACAAAAAGCAGGCCATTTTCCCTTGGCCTGCTTTTCTTCTATTCTTTTGCAAATTTCGTATGTATGCTTGTCCCAAGCATTTCCTGTGTTAGGCTTGGCAGGATGATTTGTACGGTTGTACCTTTACCGACAGTGCTTTGGATGCTCATCTGGCCACGATGGCCTTCTTCAATGATCTTATAGCATGTCATCAATCCAAGTCCTGTTCCCTTTTCCTTTGTCGTATAGAAGGGTTCACCGAGTGTTGCCAATCTTTCCTCCTCAATGCCCATCCCTTGGTCTGCAATTTGGATGACAATTTGCTCGCCCTCAATCATTTTTACGCTTATTGCAATAATTCCACCGTTTGGCATTGCTTCAATCGAGTTTTGCAGGAGATTAAGGAATACTTGCTTCAAGCGGTTCTCTTCACATAATATCAACGGGATATTATCGTCCATCATCGTATAAATTTGAGTATTGTATAGATTGGACTGTGCATTTATAAAGGTGACCACATCATTAATAATGTTATTTATATTTTTCTTTTGAAATACATCTGCTGTCGGCTTGGCAAGAAACAGAAACTCTCCTACGATTGTATTTATCCTCTCAATTTCAGACAAGACTATTTCTAAATATTCATTTTTGTCATCATCAGACTTTAACAGCTGGATAAAGCCTTTTATCGCTGTCAGTGGATTGCGGATTTCATGAGCAATTCCTGCAGACATTTGCCCAAGCATTGCCATCTTCTCTGACTTTTGGACATATTGGCTCGTCCGTTCTTTTCGCTCTGTTATATCCGTGCCAAGGGCAAGCACCGCGTTTTTACCGTCAAAGGTAATCGCCAAGCAGCTCACTTCAAAATAAAAAACCGATTGATCAAGACGCATCATTTTATATTCTATATGATGAAGCGGCTTATTTTCCGTCTTGACGAGACTCATCCGCATTTCCCAGCGTTCTTTATGCTCAGGTGCAATAAACTCTCCGAAGCTCCTGCCAATCAGGTCTTGCGTGGAGTTTGCTCCCATCATCATAACGGCTGCCTTATTCACATAAATAATCTTATTTTTATGATGAATAAAAATCGGCTCTGGCAAGGAATCTACTAACAAACGATAGCTCTCCTCACTTAAACGGGCTTTCTGCTCATAATAGCTGCCTAAGTCAATTTGAAAACCGACAAACCAGGCAATGGCTGTAAAAATAAAGAAGTCTAACGTAAAAAAAGACTCATTGTCTGCTAGATGTTGATACAAAGTAAAAATGATTGAAACTAGCACTAACACTACTTGTCCTCTTCTTCTCATTTTTGGAGATTTCACCACCATATCCATTGTCTCCTGTATCTCAAATTATTAACTCTCTTATGCTGTTATTATCAAAACATCTCTATATGCTACCAACTATACCATGGAATTGGAAAAATTTTAATATTGTTTTTTTCACACACCTTCCTCTGTCCATTTCTAAAAAATCACAAGAAATTTTTAGCAGGAATTTTTTTTATTGTTATATAGCATTATTTATTTTATTTGCTGTTGTTATAAGGTTTGGCAAGCTATTACCATTCTAGTACACTATTGCAAAATAAGGAATACCTGTTCACGAAAACCCTTTCTTTATGTCTTCCCCATAAATACAATTGTATTTTCTAGATAAATTTATTATGATAGGTTAAGTTAAATGAACATTTATAGATATCAGCTTACAAGATGCAACTCATATATTGCAGGAAATGAAGATTGTCAGAAGATAGATTTCACTCCGTCTTCATCATTTCGTTGCCGAATAACTACTGCATGAGCTTTTCTTACTTATAAAAAATACGGCTGCTTAATCGTGAAAGAGGGGAATATACATGTCAAATAATAAATTGTCACAAGGCTTGGAATCACGCCATATCCAAATGATTGCACTGGGCGGAACAATCGGTGTCGGGTTATTCCTTGGATCGTCTAAAACAATTGGCTGGACAGGTCCTTCTGTCCTGCTCGCATATGCCATTGCAGGAATCTTCGTCTTCTTTATTATGCGTGCAATGGGAGAAATGCTCTACTTAGAGCCAAGTACAGGGTCATTCGCAACATTCGGCCACAAATACATTCACCCACTAGCAGGCTATATGACTGCTTGGAGCAACTGGTTCCAGTGGGTAATCGTCGGAATGTCGGAGATTATCGCAGTTGGAGAATATATGAACTACTGGTTCCCTGACTTGCCAGCCTGGATTCCAGGTTTAATCGCCATGGCAATCCTTGGCGCTGCTAACTTAGTTTCTGTTAAATCCTTTGGCGAATTTGAATTTTGGTTCGCAATGATTAAAATAGTCACAATCGTTCTATTGATCGTGGCAGGCTTAGGTATTATCATCTTCGGATTTGGAAACGGCGGACAAGCTATCGGATTTTCTAATCTATGGGCACACGGCGGCTTCTTCTCAGGCGGCTTCACAGGATTTTTCTTTGCCCTTTCCCTTGTCATCGGTGCATACCAAGGGGTTGAATTGATCGGTATCACTGCTGGTGAAGCGAAGGATCCAAAGAAAACACTGACAAAGTCCATTAACAGCATTATCTGGCGTATTCTTATTTTCTATATTGGCGCAATTTTTGTTATTGTTACTGTTTATCCATGGGATCAGCTTAGCTCTGTTGGAAGTCCATTTGTTGCGACATTCGCTAAGGTCGGCATCACAGCTGCTGCCGGTATCATCAACTTCGTTGTTATCACTGCGGCAATGTCAGGCTGCAACAGCGGTATTTACAGCGCTGGCCGCATGCTGTACACATTAGCAATGAACAAACAGGCACCGGCTTTCTTCGGAAAGCTGACATCAAACGGCGTACCGTTGTTCAGTACAATCGGTGTTATGGCCGGCTTATTAGTCGGTGTTATCTTAAGCTATATTGCACCAGCAAACATCTTTGTTTATGTTTACAGCGCCAGCGTACTTCCTGGAATGGTGCCATGGTTCATTATCTTAATCAGCCAAATCCGTTTCAGACAAGCGCACGCTGCTGAAATGAGCAATCATCCATTTAAGATGCCACTTGCTCCGTTCACAAATTACGCATCCATTGCATTTTTATTGTTCGTCCTTGTCGGCATGGGCTTCAACAAAGACACACAAGTTTCCCTTGTTGTCGGAATTATTTTCCTTATCCTCGTTATCATCAGCTTCTTCGCTTTTGGCATCGGCAAGGAACGTCCAGAGAAACAAGACAGTACAACAGCGGTAAAACGTTAAATATAAAAAGAGCAGCACTCCTTGTTGGTGGATATAACCAACAAGGAGTGCTGTTTTTTTAAGATTAAAGAACCAGTTTGGAAAAACAAAATAAATCATATCTAACCACGAACAATAATAATTTCATCTACCTTTGATCCTTTAGTCCCTGAAAATATATAAAGTATTCCTTTAAAGTGAGGTCGTTTCATTGCGATGCACCCACTCGCTTTCCGCGGGGAGGAAGTAGAGTTTGTTTTTAATTTGGTATTCAAAATACAATAATTAGAAACTTTAGTGGAATGTAGCGGAGGCCACTCGATAGCTGCTATATTAGTCCAGTTTTAACCTAGACTTAAATACACATATCCTTATTTCACTCTTTCACTAGTTTGATTTTTTCTGACCTATACAACAGGCAAGTGATAGGAAGATGTATGGATATGTTAATAGAATCAGCTCTAAAAATCCATATTCTCTAATAATATGGCCTTCTCTTGGGTCTGTATCATAATAATAACCAGTGCCAACCATATAGATGCCGACAAGCAAATAGGTGATAATTGATATTGCCAGCAAGCAATAGCCGATTATATTGAATTTTATATTTACAGCACAATATAAAAATAATGGAAAATAGAGTAATCCTAACAATAATAACAATACAACCACATAAAAAGGTTCATAGAAATAATCACTAACACTTCCAGGGAAATCCAGCATGATTGCTCACCCCTCCTTTCTTTTTCTGAAATTCCTGCTAGAACTCCCCTATTCCTGTGAGTTCACAAAATGGTCATGAAAGATAGGCTATTCACATTAAAAAGCACCTAGTTCTATTTCTCTAATAAGCATAAAAAAAGGACTCACTGCTGCTTTGGAAACAACAGTAAGTCCTTTTTTAATTAATCGCTAGCTTTTCTGCGCAACCGCACTCCGGCCGAATTTCCGCAGTCGGGACAAGCCCCTCATCACGTTAAATTTCATCGCATCGTATTTTAGCTTGTTATACATATCGGGACAGTTTACCTTCGTCCAAGTAAACATTGCAGTATAATCACTTTTGGTTTTAGCAGAGTATTTTAAGTAGTACATGATGGTGACATACACACTGCTTCCAAACCATGCTTCCACTGCTGCAGCATCATAGTTAAAGCGACTTACAGCCATATTTTTTATCATCAGCTTTTCTCTTAAGTTCTCAATAATAAAATCACTTTTTAGGTTAAAGGTAATATTATTGCCGTGGATTCTATATACACCTGCAACTGTATCGATGAAGCCGGCATCGCCAACGAGTAATGACCTTAAATAGATGGCAGAATCGTTGACCATTTTCATGTTCAAAATATCCATCTCTATTAAAGACTTGCGCTTAAAGATTGTTGTTAAGGTAGATGCAGGCTTTGGGTAGCCTTGTTTCTCAAAGTTAATGAAGTAATCATATTTGCTGACAACTCTGCTCAGCTTCAAGTCGGAAATAGCTAATTCACTCACTCCCGTTTTTTCCATAAATACATTTGCTGCCACAAAGGAAACTTGCGGATGGTGCTGATGAAAAGCGACTGCCCTGCTTATATAATTTGTATCGATGAGATAGTCGTCATCGTCCAAAAACAGAATATACTCGCCATCTCCATGTGTAACAAAGGCCTTTAAGCGGTTTGTGCCAGGTCCTTCATTTTTGTCATTTCTCATATAAATGACATTAGAAGCGTCAGCGTATTTTCGCTCCATTAACGAATGCGTTCCGTCCTTTGAGTTATCATCTATCACGATTAGTTCAATATTGGAATAATCCTGCTGCAATATGCTATCAATGACTTGCTCTAAATATCTTTCTCTATTATATGTCGTGATAATTACATTCACTTTTGGAGCCTTGCTGGTGTCAGGGAACGTAATTCGCTGATGAAAAGAGCCTTCATTAATAACGTTTAAATGGGTTATCTGGTTGAATAATTGTTGGGCATCCTCCCGCTCTATAGAAAATTGTGCTTCTACATAGAAACGAAAAACTTCTGCAGACAGCTTCCCTTTTAAAAGAGCAGATAATACCCGAATAAAATTCTCGAGATAGGTTTGGGAAGAAGTGCTCTTACTGCTTAATTTTTCAGTTAGAAATACTTCAAGATCAGTTACACTATCTATTGCACTCATTTCACTAAAATGAGTATGAAAACAGCTATTAATCAATACTCCAGCTTGTTTTAATTCATGCTCTAAATCCATATACATCCCCCTCTCTTATGTTGAAACAGCTCTTTTTCGTTTCTGTTTCTGAACCAATTTAACAACAATAGCTTTTGTGTAGTGATAAACCTCTCTATCCAGAAGTGCATTAACAACGACAAAAATAACAGCTGAAATAGCTAGAACTAAAATAGCACTCATAATCGTATTCACATAAGAAGTCGGATAAATATCAGCCATTTTTGCTGCCGTTACAACGAATAAAAATATCACAATATTTGTGAGCCATCGTCTTAACGTCATCCACGCATTTCGTTCGAGAATTTTTTTATTTGCATAAAGAACGATATCGATTGAGCGATAAAGCAGTGCTGCAATCGTTCCAAGCAATACGCCATATATGCCAAGAAACTGAACGAGAGTGATAGAGAAAACCAGGTTAATGATACATTCCAATATGGCACGGTTTTGCGTCTTTTTGAAATGGCCTGCAATATTTATAACATTATTAGAAGTCGCTCGCGCATTCACTAATAATTTGATGATGACAAATAATGTTGGAATCCAAAAATCAATATAGTTTATATCCTTGATTCCGCGTGTGTACAGCTCCATAAACGGTAATATGAAAATGTAGGCAACAGTAAATAACGAGAAAACAAAGGACATAAAGCAGACTTCGTACGCATTATACAAGCTTATGAACTTTTCCTTGCCTTCATGAAATGTTTGTCCAAGTGCAAATGTGACACTGCTATTAACCGTGCTGATAACTTTATCAAGGACAGAAAATAGCATATTGTACAGCACATACACACTAACAACCTTCAAATTCGTAAAGATAGTGAGGATAAGAACATCAGTATTATTAAAGATTAAATAAGAGATTTGGTGAATCATCACTGATTTTTTTTGTGAAATGGCATCAAAATCAGGCTTTACCTTTAAATCTAACCATTTATAATTTCTCTTCATATAAATTTGATAAATGATAATTTGCACAATCATTAACACAAAGTGTGTCGTTTGAATCGCGATAATATTATAGCCTTTAAGGATAAAGATTATCTTTAAGCCACTTATGACGATATTTATCAGCGTTGTGATGGTGGTGTCTATATAGCTTTTTCCTTCCGCAACTAAGAAGACCTTAAAGGTGCCTTGGAAATAGAAATTGATAGCTCCTCCCATCCCCGTAACGAGAATGACGAACATGATTGTCATTTTATCGATCGATGAATCAATAAAAAGCGGGTAAATAACAGACAGAAGAATGATACAGATAAAATAGTAAATCCCGGTTTTTTTATAGTAGCTTGAAGTAGCGGACAGAATAGAATTTATATTTTCTTTACCGCTGCCTGCCACATGCTTATATAAAGCTTGCAAGGAGGCGGCGCCAACCCCTGCTTCTAGAAGAGACATATAAATAATAATTTGCCCGATGGAGGATAATAACCCATTCACCTCAGAACCAAAATTCACTAAAAGCAAACGCGGGATTAAGATACCTAATGCGATTATTAATCCTTGGCTAATTAATCCAAAGGCTAAATTTATTAGACTTCTTTTCGCTTTCATACTGACTCCTTTTTAGTTCCAGTCATTCACTAAGTATTTATCAAGCTGTCGAAACTGTTGGTTGGAATCCTTGATAATATGCTGCATATCGAGCTCTTTATAATCCAACTGATCCAATTCCTCGATTTCAAGCCTATCTATATCCTTGATCTCACAATAATTGCCTTGAAAATTAATATCGTGCAGAACATTGGTCATTTTTTTACTGTATATGATTGGAAAAACCTTTTTATTAAATAAAAAGCCAAGAATCATGGAGTGAAATCTTGTAGCATACATTATTTCCACTTTATTCAGTTCGGCTAATGCTGAAGCTAAATTGTCTTCATAAGGAACTACTTTCACTTTAGGCTTATATTTAGTATCAAGTAACTGTAACAATTCAGCTATCGCTGTTTCGTCGCCTTCATATTTACAAAAGGAGAATAAAGCTACTTGATAGTTTTTGTTAATATAGTATTCACAAACTTGTTTCATCTTTTGTAAATAAGCCGCTTTATATGGTGCTAAATTGTCTCTGTTACTCACATCTATCAAGGAAATACCAACCGTTTTCTCAGATGTTTCCTCACCTTGATAATCCAAATTAAACACGACATCTTGCGCTAAGCGGACACTTGGCAGCTCCTTAAACAGCTCATATGACTGCATATCTCTAAAACACACATCATCATATTTCGAAAAGATGTTTTGATAGCTTTCATAGAACTGCGTTTTCTTATATGGTCCAAAATTACACCCTAACAAAAAATTAGGTTTATTATTTATCAGTTTTCCCTTATCTCTTTTTATCTTTGTTTTCCAATTGTTATTTTCGATAAAAAGAGAGCCGCCGATACATACATGTGCATCCATAAATATACCGATTACTGTTCTAACGAATGACTTGCTGAACAGCTTATGCGGAATTTTATCAATCAACTTAAAAAGCGGATTTGGATAAATAACATGTAAATTGTTTATGTCTGTGAAAGCACGAAGCTTTGCTTTATTTTCATAAATATAAAATTGAGTTTGAGGGTATCTTTCACATAGAATTTTAACGAACAAATCATCTCCTAAGTTGTTGTTTAAATATGCTGATATTAAAACCTTTTTCAAAGAAGCACCTCGTTTTTTCAGTTTTCCACCTTACATACTCTTCTTTTTCATTTGCTTCGGATACTTCAACAAAATATCTCCTAACAGAAACTGCCCCTGCAAATACTGATGGATAACGACTCTTTTCATTATTTTCTTCATGCCCTTATTACTATGCTTCACAGAAGCCTTCCACTTTGGAAAGTAGCGATTCATCGCGCTTCTTATACTGCGTGATATTTCCAGTCTTACCGACATATCCTCCACATACATGAGCTTAAATAGTAGTCCATTTAAAAGATGATCAATAAACAATTGTTCAACCTTGTTAATATTTTTATTAAGCTGCCCTTGTTTTTCTAATTCTCGATACACATTTTCCACCATAACAATCTTATCCTTCAGCTTTAAAGGATTTATCGTGTTCGTCTGTGAGGAATCTCTTGAAATGTCATAATAATAGAGTGCTTTATCAATTTTCACTACATTATTAGCGTTCGCAACTACCACTGGCACGATGCCGAGATCCTCATACCAATAGCCCTCAGGAAAACGATGTTTCTCCCATAGCTTTCTGTTATAAAGTTTATTCCAAGGTGCTGTCGTGCAGTTATGCAGCTCTGTGCCGAGGAAAACCCGCTCATTTTGACCTTGGTTATTATGCTTGTAATAGTCAAACACAACTAAATCACAGGGCTGATTGTTTACTGCATCCACACAAGCTTGAACAGCATTGCTGTCCATAAAATCGTCACTGTCGACAAACAGGAAATACTCACCATTAGCCACACTCATGCCAAGATTGCGGGCACTTGCCTGCCCGCCATTTTCTTTATGTAAAATATGTATTCGATCGTCCTCTTTCCCAAGCCCCTCTAAAATACGTAAGGAGTTATCTGTTGAACCATCATTTACCGCAATTATTTCAATATTTCGGTACGTTTGATTGCTAATAGAAGTAAAGCATCTTTCCATATATGCCTCAACATTATATATCGGTACAATAATGCTTATTAACGGATTAGTCATGTATTGTTTTAACCTCCACTAGCTTGTACATTCTCGTGAGTTTTCAATGTTTCATTCATAAGAAAGCTTTACTTGTTGATTACCAATCTATTATACAAATAATAATAAAAGCAAAAACGGAAATGGAATTTTTTTAGTATAAACAACATAATTCTTTACACTAAATTAAAAAATCTCCTGTTGCTTTTAATGTTTTTCCTGCTCTTTCCACATAACCATAACATCTCCTTAAAAAGGCTCCTTAGAAATTTACACAGGCTTTGCAGTACACCTACATTTCAGATATGGGTTTAAATTTTTTCACAGCGTCTATATATATAGTACAAACTTTTAAAGGAGGCTGTCCGAAATGGTTAAACCTAATGATTTAAAAGACAAAACAGTGGACCGTCCACTTGATGAAAACAAAGTCGAAGATCAGGTCAACAATTTAAAAGAAGAACAAAAGGAATCTGATGCGAAAAAGGATAAAGAATAAAAAATAAGCCTCCAAAGCTTGGAGGCTTACTTCTTGTTTACCCAAAAATCTCGCTGTCGTTTTGGTCGATATTCAATGCAGAGTACATATAGGCTTGACCAAAGGCCGGGTTGTATTCTTGCCTTTCTGTCAGCTTCTTCAAATGTTTTCCGATTGAGTATTTCGTCTCACTTGAAATGAAACCGAACGGTAATTCTGCTGCTCGTCCGAAATAGATGGATGACTGCTTGCCACTGCTTAAGGCGATCCTTTTACTGTTCAGTAAATACGGACGATCCATTTGTGTCGTATAGACTGTTTCCCAGTCATTAATTGTTTCAAAGCGGATTTTGGAAAGATGCTCGCCTGCAACGGACAGAAGAATAACATCAGGCTCCAAATAATCAATAAGCTTGTGCCAAAGCTGGACACTGTTAGCCTCTAGGCTGCGTTGCTCTTCTTTACTGAGCGTTTCCCAAGTTTGAGTAGTCGCAAGGGACGAACAAATATCTGTATGAATTGCCGTGTTTTCCATACTTCCATAGAAGCTGGCATTAAGACCGTTCAATAACGGCTCATAGGCTGGATCAAACCATTCTTTATATGGATTATCTTGGAAGTATTCGTTTAGGGCAGCCAAATATTGCTGATTGAAATCATAGTATTGGTCTTTTTTCATTGACTGAAAGCGTAGGAAAGGGTCTGGGTCAGGGAATTCCTTCTTGGAAGGATTCAAACCGACTGTAACAATACGGATCGGGGAATCAAAATATTTTTTGATATTGCCAAAGTACAAAATAGGCATAGAAGTTTTTACAACATGAGATAAATCTTTTTTCAGTTCGTAGTTTTCCAAACATTCTTTAGCTAGACTGGTTAGTTTTGCTGATTGAATAACAATAAAAATCACCCTTTCAAGAATTTAAAAAAAGTACTGCTCTCCTAAATATTTCGACCTCTATTTCTTTTTTCCCTTCCGAAAAATTCTCCTCTTACAAACTTTTTTTAAAGAATGATGCGAAATGCCGAAGACGTCCATGTCGAAACCTGCCATAATGAGATTTACATGAAAAAGATGTGTGTTCCTAATTTTCCACAAACTATTTACTATTAATGTAAAATCACTAACTCTCGGTTGTGGAAACGCCTTCTTTTTTAATGGATAATAATGCTAAAAGAAGGTTTGACATGATTAATGAAAAATTTTTTGCGAGTTCATTAGGAAAACAAATCCGCTATGCGAGAATGAAAAAAGGCTTATCCCTTGAAGGGCTTGCAGAGCGGACAAGCATGAGCCCAAATTTCATCGGCAGAATTGAACGAGGCACATCTATCCCAAAATCCTTTACACTATATAAGCTATGCAAGGAACTCGGCATCAATCCTAGTTTTCTTTTCATACAGGCAGAAAAGGAGTACAAGGAACAGTTTTAGTCTTTTCGAGCTTCCTTCCCCCTTTAAATCCTCTCTAATCCTGTATTTTTTACTTTATCCAAGAAATACAAGAGAATACCTTCCGCAAAAAATTTTTCTCTTTCTAAGAGCCGGCTGCATACAAACCTCCCTTTAATCCCAATTAAGGAGTGTATGGCTATGGAAAAGATTTGTAATGATTATGAAATCAGTGAAAAAACGCTTGCCCTTATACCGGCATACAACCTGGAGTTCGGCACAATTGCTATGGAGGGAAAAGAGGAATACTACGTTAAGAAAACACCGCTGGAGCTGATTAAGCACGCAGCGTTAATCGGCGGAGCAGAGTACGACGGACGCCGCTCATCGATGTCCTTTTTGACAGGGATAAAAAGGAAAGTCCCTATCCCCATCAACCCGCGCAAAAACATCTATGCCTTTCCGACCCAATCTCCAAGCCAAATGGACTGCCACTGGATATTTTTCTCCCATGTAAACCATATTTCTGCTGCTGCCTCTGTTTCAAATAAAGAGACGACGGTTTTGTTTCAAAATGGCCAAAAATTGCAGCTGAAGGCATCCGCTCATACTCTTGATAAGCAGATGTACAGAACATGGATGTGTGTGAAAGCATTAAGCGGTGATTCCCCTTTAACGCCATAATTCCTTGCCAACAATAATAAAATAAGTTATTAATGGTATTAATCAGTGTTAATCAGGAGGAATATATGGCAGATGTTATTCGGTTTATCGCAGCAATTATGAACGAAATACATGACATAATCATGCATGCAGCCGTCCGTCTTGGCCTGCAAGCGACAGATAAGGATTTGCATCTGTGGATTATCGGCATCATTGGAATCCTTTCCTTTTTCATTGTTCATTTCATCTTCAAAAGGCTCGCCAAATGGAGCATCACAAGCATTTCCTTCATCTATACCTTCACACTCATCTTAGTTCTTGTTTTCGCAATCGAAATACAGCAAGGCATCACAGGCAGAGGCAATATGGAATTCCAAGATGCAGTTGTTGGCATTTACGGGTTTCTACTGTTTTTCGCCATCTATGTGATATATAGAATTATCCGTTTTTCTGTTAGGAGAGCATCAACGAAAAAAGCGAAGGCTGGGCGGACGAGAAGATCAGGATGAAGAAAAGGAAGAACCGCAAATTCCCAGTTCTTCCTTTTCTGTTTTTATAGCCAAAATTTCTGCCCGTAACCTATTAAAACTATTTTTTTTTGAAACTTACAGAAGTACGGCTGCTTTCTGTCATACCGCTTTTTGTAATGGTAATGTACACTTTTCCTGATTTTGTGCCCAATTGTTTAACTGTTAGTGTAGATGATGTTGCCTTTGATGTACCAGAAGCAAGCAATTTCCCGTTCTTACTTGCATTGTATACCTTTATTGTATCTCCCTTTGCTATTCCTTTAACGACGATAGTGTCATTTTTCTTTTTATTATTTGTCACTTTGATTTGTGCAGATTTAAGTGCAGTTGTCTGCTCTCCTTTATAAGAAACTGCCGTTCTGCCACTCTCTTTCATGCCGCTTTTCGTAATCGTTACATACACTTTCCCTGATTTTGTTCCTAACTGCTTGATAGAAATACTTCCTGAATTTCCAGTTACTTGTTTTGTTGCAAGTAACTTGCCTTTTGAACTTGCATTATACACTTTGATAGTATCTCCCTTAGACACACCGCTTATATTCACAGCATCAGTTTTCCCTTTATTGTTATACACCTTTACTTGGCTTGTCTTTAGTGGATCTGACTGTTCACCAGTATATGAAATACCAACTCTAGAGCTTTCTGTCATGCCGGCTTTTGTTACAGAAATATACACTTTTCCTGACTTCAAGCCAATTTGCTTAACAGAAAGCGTGAGTGTGCTGCTGCCTGCTGTATTTTGGGCAATTACCTGTCCTTTTGAACTTGCATTATAGACCTTGATAACATCTCCCTTTACAAGACCAGATACTGATATTTTATCGTCTTTCCCCTTATTATTCTCTAACTTCACCTTGGAGGCACTTATTGGACTCGTTTGAAGAGTTACACTCGCTGCATATGCTGCATTAAAGTAATCACCATAATTACGTTCTATTACTAAATAGTAGGTACCTTTTTTCATCATTTTGTTTGCCGTAGCATATCCTGTTGCTAGCTCACTGTCATTTGTTTCTAATTCTACATAGCTTGTACCTGAACTATTCTGCACTGTTGCCTGCCATTCCATGTTTGGAACCTGCTTTAACTTGACCGATATATTACCGTCCGCAGGAAGGGTGAATTTATAAATATCTTTATCATAAGAAGTATTACTATTACCGTAATACAATTGATTTAAATTCATTAAATTAGCTGTTGCAAGATTATCGTTAAACTCTTTTTCGTAATTATTACTGCCTGTAAATGCAGCTTTCAATTCATATTGCTTATTAACAGTATTGCTGTAATTTGTCACTTTTATATAATATGTACCTTTTGGAAGGCCAATACTGGCAGAAGCATACCCATCCACTAATTCACTGTCATCGGAATACAGTGTCTGATAAATTTCCCCTTTGCTATTATGAATTTTAGCTTCCCAGCTTGATCCCGCCAAATTTTTTAGAGAAAGTACAACTTTCCCATCACTAGTAAGTGTAAATTTATAAAAATCATCATCGTCATATTCACTAATTCTTCCATAATACGTCTGATTTAAACTAAGACTATTTGCGGATGTCACATTATTATTACTTTCTTTTTCATAAAAATTACTTTTTGTATAGCCAACTTTGAATTCATAAGGAACATGACTATAGGATGAATACCCATTTAGTTTAATATAGTACGTGCCTTTTGGAAGACCTACCTCTGTTATTGAATAGCCATCGACTAACTCACTGTCATCGGAATTCAAATCTTCATAAATGATGCCTTTGCTGTCCTGAATATGCCCAGACCAGCTTGTGCCTGCTTTGTTTTTTATTGACAACGCAATATTGCCGTCTTCACTAATGGTAAATTTATAAAAATCGCTGTCATCATAATCTCTGATAGTCCCTTTATATATCTTGTCTGTATCAATTGCATTTGCTGCCGTTATACTGTTATTACTCTCTTTTTCGTAAAAGCTACTTTTAGTAAATTGTACAGAAAAAGTATATTTTACGCCTGTTGCATTATAATAATTATCTATCTTTATGTAATATGTGCCTTTTGGTAAACCTACCTGTCTTGAAGCAGCCCCAGAAACCATCGCACTGTCATCTGTATTAAAGTCCTCAAGAACTTCCCCACTACTGTTTTCAATACTTGCATACCAACTTACATTAGCCTTCTGGTTCATGGATAGAATTATGTTTCCATCCTCCGCCAATGTGACTTTATAATAGTCCTCATCATCATAATCTTTAAGCGTGCTGCTATATGATTGATTTGTGTTAATAGACACGGCATCTCCAGCATCTGCAAGTACAGCATTACCTTTGCTAAATATCAATAATCCAAGCACTAGTATGATTGCAACTAAAATATTCCTCTGTTTCAATTTCCTCAGTCTCCCCTTTTTTAGATTCTAGTAACCTAACTCTTTGTAATAGAAAAACACTAAACAGTAATTTCCCTTCCACTGTTATACCTTCTAAATACCTAAAGATTCCATTCATATCATATTTCCACTAGGAAATATTTACTAGTTAAACTTTCCGACAAAATTCGTCAATACTCAGGAATCTTTTACTATTACAATCTACTTAAAAACCTCCGATAGAATAGAAAACAAGTTTTTTATTTGGTTTTATTCAGGAAGGATGAATGACAATTGAGGAAAATGATTTCTGGGGTGTCTGCGATTTTTTTACTCTTTTCCGTGCCTTGTAGTGCTTTTGCCCAATCCTCTGAGGAAACATCCTTGAGAGCGGCGGCTGCTAACACAAGCTTGAACATGAATATGATTCCGCGCCTTGCTACAAGCAAAAGCTTTGATTTTGACAGTGCTGAGGATTATCCGCTCATAAGAGATGGTGCAATTGTTGGAAGCTTAACAGATAGTGTCGGCAGCACGAATACTGTTACTTATATTGGTGCAACTTCATCTGATACAATGGACTCCGCGATGGATATGCATCTTTCTCTGCAGAACGCCAGTACGATAAAGGACTCTTACCTGGCAATTGAATTTTATACGAACAGTAACGGAGCAATGTCATATATTGGAGGCGTTTCAAAGGACATGTCTTCCTCATTCGGAAACATGAATCTCGATATTAGTGTTCCTAAATCACTTTATCATGATAGTCCCTACATATACATTCGGCTTGGCACCTCCAAGACCCAGTCTGAATTGTATTATACGGACACTATTTACTTTAAAGTAACAAATCCTTTTTATGCAGGAAAAGCGTTGGATATCAGCAGCGGGACAAGCTATTACAGCTTAATCAGCAATGAATCGACGAATGCCTATATGAGTGAAAGCACGAGTTCATTGGAAATAAACAATGATGAATATACACTTAACAAAAATCTCGGAAAAGAAGCGTATATGCTTGATTATGTTATTCCCTTCGATTCAGAGGATGCGGATAAAGTAACAGCACGAAATACTAGATCCGTTCTTGCCTCCTATGAAGAAGGTGACAGTAAATCCTTTTGGGTCACAAATATGGAAACAGAGCAAAATTACCAGCTAACAGCAAAACTCCTGTACAGCGGCACACACAATAATGTATGGGTATACAATAATCAGTTAACAGCTGAGGAGGCTGCACAGCTTGGGCAGGAATTTGATAATTCCATTCACAGCACGGTGACAGCGAATTTTGGGACCGAATCAGATGTTAATAATGATGGAAAGGTTAACATTCTGACATTTGATATTCAGGACGGCTTCAATGGCACAGGCGGTTTTGTTGCCGGCTACTTTTCGCCTGTTGATTTATATAATTACACAAACTCAAATAAGTCAGAGATTTTCTATCTTGATACGTACCCGCTCATGGAAAAATCCGGCGGCGAACCAGATGTGTCTGAAGCCTATATGACACTTGCCCACGAGTTCCAGCATATGGTCAGCTACAATCAAAATGTGTTCGTTCAAGGAAAAACACAGCTAGACACATGGCTTGATGAAGGCATGTCGATGGCAGCAGAGCAAATGTACGCAAAGAATGCCCTGCAAAGCAGGATTGATTATTATAATACAAGCACGAGCATTACAGCAGGACAGTCCTTACTTAACTGGGATTATTATGGAGACACACTAGCAAACTATTCCCTCTCCTACTTGTTCCTGCAATACTTGAAGTATCAAGCAGGTCAAGGTGACAGCATCTTTAAGGAAATCATTGCAGACACAAACAGCAACTACAAAGCTGTTGAGGATGTCATTCACAAATATATTGACCCAAATATATCGTTCGGGCAATTTATGACCAACTTTCGGGCAGCACTTGTATTAAAGAAGGATTCCGGTCCGTATGGCTTTAACGGTGTACCTGCTTTTGATGCACTAAAGGTGAAGCTGTATAGTGACACAAGCACACTTTCCTTAAAGGGCGGCGGCGCTGTTGTTATGGCGTTAAGCTCGCCAGAAAATTTTGTTGTACCAGCCGCAAAGGGTGCCGATATAACCTATACAATGCTGACAAGCGGAAGCAGCACAGCCGTACCGACGACACCAACTGTTTATGCAATAGCAGATACTGATACGAAATTAAGTGGAATTGCCGAGCCGTACACCACGATTAAAATCACAGCAAATGGCAGCATTATAGGCAGTGGAACAGCAGCAAGCAATGGCATCTTCCAAATAACAATTCCGAAGCAAAAGGCTGGCACAAAGCTGGCTGTTTATTCGGTCAATGCCATGGGCAGCCGCAGTTCAGAGACAGTTATTGCTGTGCAAGACAAAACTGCACCTGCCAAGCCGTATGTCAGCTCTGTTGGTGATAATCAAACGACAGTTACAGGAACCGCTGAGGCAGGTGCGACTGTACAAGTCCGTTCTGGCTATACGACAATCGGAAAAGCCACAGCAGGTGACAAGGGTGCCTTTAAGATAGCGATCTCCAAGCAAAAGGCTGGCGTTAAGCTCTATGTGAGTGCGACAGACAAAGCTGGCAATAAGGGAATGGACACAACTGTCACGGTTATCGACCAGACACCACCAGCAAAACCAAAGGTGCTAACTGTTATTGACACATCAACAGCGATGACTGGCAGTGCTGAAGCAGGCTCTATTATACAAATACGGTCAGGCAATACGATAATTGCCAAAGGAACAGTTAGTGCAAATGGCGGCTATTTAGTTCCGATAACGAAGCAGAAGGCCGGCACAAAGCTCTATGTGAATGCAACGGATAAAGCTGGCAATAAGAGTGAGGACACCATTGTCACCGTTTTGGACAAAACACCACCAAGCAAGCCAAGTGTTACCTCTATCAGTGATTTAACAACCTATGTGACAGGCAAAACAGAAGCAAAGGCAAAGGTGTATGTTAAAAGAGGCAGCACAACACTTGGAAGTGCAACGGCAGACAGTAAGGGCGCCTATAAAGTTAAAATAGCCAAACAAAAGGCTGGCACGTATTTAACGGTGTACGCAGAGGATGCAGCCCATAATAAAAGCAGTTCCGTTTCGATTAAGGTAGCAGACAAAACAGCTCCTGGCATACCAAGTGCAAAAACAGTCACATATAAATCGACGAGCATCTCTGGCAGTGCGGAGAAATATGCGACTGTATATGTATACAGAGGCAGCAAGTATTTAGGAAAAGCCTCTGTCAACTCGAAAGGAACCTATACTGTAAAAATCAGCAAGCAGAAAAAAAGCACCTCCTTGAAGCTGTACGCAAAAGACAAGGCAGGCAACAAAAGTAATTACCGAACAATCAAAGTAAAATAATAAAAGGCATTCTGAACACAGCTTCAGAACGCCTTTTTCTTTATTTTAAACAAACGTTTGATTAATGCCCATACCAGTAAAAAAAACGAAGCCTCTCTACTGGAAGCTTCGTTTTTTTATCAGCTATTAAGCTCCTCGTCAACTAAATCGGCAACAAGGATATATCTCCTTGGTGCATCTCCGATAAAGTTGAACGGGTAGCAGGTTGTTACGGTCAAGGTTGCTTTTGGCTTTGGCACAATCACAGTACGGTCGTCCTTATCAACAATCCTTACCCTTTTCACTTTATACGTGAATTCACCAGCAGATGTCTTCACTGTCAGCAGATCACCTTTACCGACTTCGCCGAGCCGTCTGAACACAGTATCCCTGTGTCCCGACAAAACAGTGTTGTCATTCTCGCCAGGCATTACACTGCCGGCAAAATGACCAACACCCTTTTCCAGCTCGTCTTCATCTGTTCCGTGAATAATCGGCAACACAGCATCAAGCTTCGGAATAATGAGCTCCCCCATATTCTCCCCTACTGCCGGCATTTCTGTATAAAGCGGTTCGCTTTTAGCTGGTTCTTCTTTTTCCTCCTGTGGAGGAGTTTCTGCTTTTTCTTCCTTTGGCAAATCGTCTGCCTTCACTTGCTCTGTCTTATAAAGGAAATAGCCTTTTAAAAAAGGATAAAAATTGGAGCTGGCAACCCAGACTCCAATTAATATGACAGCAGCAGTCAATGAAAGAAGAATCCATTGCTTACGACTATTTCCTCTTCTGTTTTTATTGGCTGCTCGCATTTTTTACTGTCCTTTCACCCAAACACGTCTAAACAATACAACACCAGCAAGAACAATCACAAGTCCGATCATTGTGTTTTGCAGGTAGTCAGATGCAGTGTTTGGCAGCTTTCCGCCTTTAACTGTTTTTTGAACAGCTTTTGCAGCTGTTTTAACAGGTGCTTCCTTCACAATCTTTTCTGCTTCTTGAAGGTCCTTACCTGTTTCATTAATCAAATCAGAACCAAACAATTCTTTAGTAAGAATAACATCAGCAAGGAAATCTCCTTGTTTATTGTAAAGCTCGATAAGCAGGTCTGCTCCATTTGTTGAAGTCATTGTCATCATTGCTTGAATAGATAATGGTTGCTTCACACCATCTTTAACAAGATAATATTTCACATCAAGCTGCAGGATATCAAGCATATCGTTAGAAATATTCAAAAGCTCCGCAATTTGCTCTGCTGTCAGCTCGTCCGCAGATTCAAATTCAGCAAATGCCATCATTCTATCACTTAAAGCTAATAATTGATCCTCAAAATCAGGATTTTCCTCGTAAACTGTCATGAAATGCTCAAACAGTCTTTCCATCTCTGCATCTGTCAGCTTTAATGATTGGAACAGCTCATCCATTTCTGCTTCTAAATCTGCTCCGCCATTGATGTAATAGTCAACAGTGTAGTCAAGATCTTCAATATAATCATAGTAGTCGATAGACTCATCGAACTGCTGCAGATATTCTTCTAATTCATCAGCAGATGCAAAGCCATAATCATCCAATAGCTGCTGCAGGTTTTCATCATTAATTGGCGTACCAAAGTCTTCTTCCAAATAGTAGCCTACAGTCTCATAAAGTTCCTCAGCGAAGATATCATATTCACTATCTAAAACGTCTTGTCCCTCTTCTATAATACCAAATTCAATAAGAAGATCATTTAATTCTTCTCTTGTTAAATCATAGTCTGTCAATATTGGCTTAATAGATTCCTCTGTTAACGGTGTGCCTAACTCATCAACAGATTCGAAATCACTCATAGACCAATCTTTGCTTTTCAAATAATCAAGATAATCTTGTTTCTCCCAGCCTATTTCTGCTAAGTATGCTTCGAAATCCTTATCATTAGATCCCATCGCAAATGAAGCAGCAGGCTGAAGGCTTAACGCCAACAAAATAGCCGTAAATAAACATAATAAACGCTTCATTGGTTCCCCCTGAATATTCTATATTTTTGTATTCAATTTATTATACTTGCAGAAAAAGGGAATAGGAATAAAAAAAATTTGTAAAAATAAAATATTTATGTTGCAATTTTACTAGAGTTCCATACGAAGTAAAAAAAGTATATTTTTTACATAATCAACCTTATGAGTACTTCTATTACGCTCGTTTAAATAGCGTGGAAATCTAGTCAGAGTCAACGATATTAACCAAATCTAGCATTTTCTGCTTAATCGGACATCATTTGTAATCACCTTCATATTTAGCTAAGTATGTACTTTTTTCTATGAACATTTTCAAATTACCATACCAGCACAATACTCTGTGAAAATTCTTCTTTTAAGTTGCATCGAACACTTTCAAACAAGCAAGCATACTCTAACTCTTGAGCAATAAAAAAAGCCCCAAAAATGCTCGGAGCTTCTCAAAAAAAAATTTGCACCTAATACGCCCAAATGACATAGAATACATCCTGGGCATAGGCAAGTAACGCAAAAGTACATAGGAACCCTCTACCGGATACGTTGCCCTACATTGCTATTCAACTTTGCCAATTCAGACTCTAACAGGCTCATCAATTCCTTCATTGTTGCACCCTCATTGCCTTTATTGTATACACTCAGCAATAATGTCTTGAATTCGTCTTTATTGTCAGCCATGTGATCGCTCCATTTTCATTTTTTTATTTCAACAGACAGGTCTTAATAGTAAATATTTAATATCATATGCCCGATACGAGCGGAACGTTATCTTGTGGTAAGCCCTTTCCTTTAACAAAGTGCCCAATTCCCTTCTTCTTTCCCATAATTCTTGATTGCTAAACTGGTAGCTTGCACAAACAAATAAAAAAGCAGCAACTAACTGCCGCTATATAGTGCGAGGAGTTAGTTGCTGCTTTTAGGTGATTTTTTTCCGCTGAAGAATGGCAAGTACGGAGGAAATGGTGATACCAATTAACAATGCCAGAATTGCGGCACCAATATAAAACGGGGTCGCCGGCCAATGGTGATTTACATAGAAGATAAAGCAGGACACAACGATAAGAACGGCTAAAAACAATTCAAACATTAAGGCAACAACCAGAAAAGCCAAGTACGGTATCATAATTCCTTTATGTGAGACATGCTGTAAAGTGATGCCCTGCCACCAAAGCTCTGCGAGACGGCTAAAGCCTTTCATCTTCCATCACCCTCAATCGTTATTAATAGTACATTTTATGTTGAGGGCCTTGGAGTTTTGCCTTTCTCGAAAAAAAAAGACAGTTATTGTGAGTTTCTTCACAATAACTGTCCGCTTTCAGGTTTGATTAATGATATTTTCTTACAACTGGGCCGTTCTCCACGCCAGAACATTCTCTTGTCTATACACATCCGCTTTATCAATCGATTGGAACAAGTTCATCTTGTATTGAACAACTTCCTTTGCGGCATCAATGCAATCAGGATATATAGCATTTGGGTCCCACAGCTCCGTTTCAGCCAGTATTTCACGACATTTTTTGTAGAAGGCGTATTTGTAATCAGACGAGATATTAACCTTTTGGATACCGATTTTAACTGCTTCGGCGATTTCTGCATCTGGATTGGCAGAGCCGCCATGCAGGACGAGCGGGATATCAACAACCTCTTTAATTTGGCGCAAAATATCCATGCGCAGCTCTGGCTTCATATCCTTTGGATAAATGCCGTGACATGTACCGATTGCGACTGCCAATGTGTCAACACCAGTGCTTTTCACGAATTCCTGAGCATCCTCTGGTCTTGTGTAAATAACCTCTGTCACACCGCCTTCGATTGTTGTGCCAGTATTGCCGATTGTTCCAAGTTCTCCTTCAACAGAAACACCAAGGGGATGGGCAATATCAACAATTTGCTTTGTAATCCTGATATTCTCTTCAAGGGGCAGAAGGGAGCCGTCAATCATCACAGAGCTGAAGCCAACATGGATTGCTCTCATGATATTTTCCACACTGTCACCATGATCGAGATGAAGTACAAATGGGACATGGCTGTTTTTAATTCGAGCAAGCACATAATGGAAGAAATCATCCTTTGTAAAGTCAAGCTCTGTCGGGTGGACTGCGATAATAGCCGGAGAATTGTTCTTCTCTGCCTCTTCGACAACAACTCTTAAGAAATTACTATCTGCCACATTAAAGGCTCCCACCGCAAATTGATGCTCCTGTGCCACTTCTAATAACTGCTTCATATTAACTAACATTGTCTCTCCTCTTTCCGTTTAGAATTTTTTATAGTGATTTTCCTGTAGATTCTGCCAGGTCGATATAATATTTGACCATTTCCTTGCCAGCATCGACTGTTCCTTGTATAAGGCGAACATAATCGACATTTTCATTACCCTTCAAGTATTCTTGAATGCTATTCACTTGTGCCTTCATAAAGTCAGAGCCAACGTTAATCTTGTTAATGCCAAGCGCTATTGACTGCTTTATATTAGCTTCCCCACAGCCTGACCCGCCGTGCAGAACAAGTGGGATATTTGTTTCGGCCTTGATTTTCTCGACAATGTCAAAGCGGAATGGCGGTACATAACCATCTGGATAATCGCCGTGGCTTGAGCCATAAGAAATCGCCAGTGCGTCAATTCCTGTCCGTCTCGCATACTCAATCGCTGCATCAGGGTCTGTATACATTTCATCACTAGTCAAATTATTGCGGGAAACAGAGCCGATATTGCCGATTTCCCCTTCTACACTAGCATCATAGGTTTGGGCAAACTCAACCATCCTTTTTGTAATCTCGATGTTTTGTTCGAGGGGGTATGCTGACGCATCCATCATCACACTTGAAAAGCCATCTCTTAAGCATCTTTTCACAAAGCCTACATCCTTGCCGTGATCGAGATTAACAGCAACCTCCACACTTGCACTCCGAGCCATTTCAATGATTGGACGCGTCAGCAGGTTACTGCCAAGATGTGCCTGCAAATGGTCCTGCAGCAAATCAATGATGACAGGCGCTCGCAATTCTTGAGCAGCAAGTATCACTGCCTTTGCTGTCTCTAAGTTGAAGCAATTAATAGCCATCACTGCGTACTTCCCTTTGTTGGCACGCGCAAGCATGCCTTTCATGGAAACATACATAAGCTTTTTCCCTCCAAGTTAGAATGAGATTTTAATATCAGATAAGTCCATTTCCTCTTCCTCTGTTGTTTCTTCCGCTTTCTCAACAGGCTCCTTCTTCCAGAAGAACAGCATCAAGCCCGTAACGACAGAGCCAATCAGCAATGCCAAACAGAACAATATTGGATGATTCATTGCCGGTACGATGAACATACCGCCAGATGGCACAGGCGAGCCCACACCCCACAGCATCGAGAAGCCTCCGCCGACAGCGGCACCGAGTGTACAGGAAACAACTACTCTGACAATATCAACCGCAGCAATCGGGATAACACCCTCTGTGATCATACAAACTCCCATCGGAAAGGCAATTTTTATATTATCCTCTTCTGACTTCGTATATTTTTTCTTTTTCAAAGCTTTAGATAATACCCATGAAATCGTGACACCGAATGGCGGCACCATCGATGCCAAAATTTTGACTGCCTCTGGCTCGTAAATTCCTTCCAGTAACAGACCATCGGCAAACAGGGAGGCGACTTTATTGACTGGACCACCGAAATCAAATGCTGCCATTCCGCCTAATATCGCCCCAAACACAAAGCGCATCGAGCCTTGCATGCTCGTTAGGAACGATGTCATTCCATCTGTCGCCCAAACGATTGGCACTCCTAACACGAAGAACATGAGGAGACCAACAACCAGGCTCGAGATGAGCGGAATAATCATCATCGGCATAAGTCCCTCTGCCCATCTCGGCACCTTCAAGTTATTCTTCAGGAAAAGAACAAAGTAACCAACGATAAAACCGCCAAGCATACCACCCAAGAACCCAGCACCAATCGCATTTGCGATAAGACCCATCAGCAAGCCTGGCGCTATCCCTGGTCTATCTGCAATCGAGTAGGCAATCGCTCCAGCTATGACCGGAGCAAGCAAGCCCATTCCCAAAACACCTAAGGAGACAAGAGCAGACGGAATCGAAAATCCTGCTTGGTAATTTTCAATGACTGTCCCGCCTGTCAGATTACCAATGGCAATTAATAGCCCTGACGCTACTACTAATGGAAGCATATAGGATATAGCAGTTAATGCATGCTTTTTAATTTGCAGTTTTTTCAGCATAGAAAAGACCCCTTCACTGGTTTTTGTTTAATTCAGCTTCAATCTTTTTGTATAACTGCTTTGGCGCTTTTATGGCAATATGTGTCGGCACCTCGATAATCCGTTTGCCTTTGAACCGCTCCTTCCCACTCACCTTAATGTCTGCGGCAATGATAACAAGATCGGCCTCCTGTATCTCCGTTGCTGTTAGCTCATTTTCAATCCCGATTGTCCCTTGTGTCTCAATCCGGACCTTATGACCAAACTCCTGCCCTGCCTTAATCAGCTTTTCCCTCGCAATATACGTATGAGCGATACCAGATGTACAAGCAGAAATTCCAACAATATTCATAACCTCTTCCTCCTATCAATTGTTTTCAGCAAAGATTTCAATGAATTCCCTTTTCGTCTGCATTGTTTGAAACTTCTCAATCTTCTCCTCATCAGCAAGGAGCACAGCAACCTTTTGCAGCAGCTTTATGTGCGTTGTTGTCTTGTCGCTATTCTTGACAGCAAACAAAATAATAATATTGATTGGCCCTCCGTCAAGAGACTCCCACTCTATTTCCTTATTTGTCCTCCCAATCGCAATCGACGTTTTCTGGACAGAATCCGATTTGCCGTGCGGAATGGCGATGCCCTTCTCTAAACCAGTTGGTCCAGCACTTTCCCTGTAAAGAACATCCTCTATAAAAGCAGCTTCATCTGTCACGCAACCGTTTACAAATAACAGGTTGGTTAATTCAGCAATGACACCCATCTTTGTCGTCGACTTCAAGTCGAGACTGATTAAATCCTCTGTCACTACTTTCGTAAAATCTAAATCATCCATTTGTACATCCATCGTAATCCTCCCTTTACTTAAGTACCGTAATCATCTGTTATAGATAATCACCTGATTTTTGTAGTAATCCTTAATGAACTGGTCAATCTTGTACTTGTCATCTTCATTTAATATTGGACTGACAAGAATTGTCGGCTTGTCGCTGATGCTATGCTGCTTCACTGTTGAAATGACTAGCTCGACATCATCATAATCAGACTGCTTAATGCGCTCTTGAGCGATGATTTTATTAATGTGAATATTCGGAAAGTTTTTCCTAATTTTTTCACTCAGCAAATGAGATGTGCCAACTCCACTCGTACATTCAATTAGAATTGGAATCTGGTTTGCAAAGCGGTCGTCATAGGAAATTTGAAAATAGAGAGTAATATAGCCAATCTCTTCATCTGTTAAATGCTTATCATAGATGCTTTCTGCCAATAGCTCATTAGCCGAAAACTTCACAAGCTGAAAGATATTCGAGAAGTTTGATTTAATGGACTTCAAAATTGGATTAATAATATAAATTTGATGATTAAGTCGGTAAACCATGGAGTGAAGATGCATCGTCAATCTTTCCCGCAAGTCCCTGTCCTCTGTGAACCGGTAGCCGCTGTTTTTCGCAACCCTTAAAATCAGCTGGTCTGCCAAGGTAATTACCTGGCTGTTCAAGACAACCTCTGTTTGCTGATTAAGCAGGAAGCGGGAGTTGAGCTTATACGCTTTTAATATATAGTAGAGATTCAGCATTTCATTTTGCTTCAATTGGAAGGAATACTGCCGTTCTAGCTTTCTAGCTAATGCGATAGTCATCGGATAAATGGCAGAATTGGTGTCTATTAGTTCATAAATCATTTCTTCATTCGGAAACGGCTGGAGCTGGTGTGTCTGCTTTTCAACAATAGCTAATAGCGAACAAAATAAGGTTAAATAATAGGGCTGATCCAACAGCAAGTCCTGTTCCTCCTGAAACTCATGGAGAATTTGCTTAATTTCACCCAGTTTGCTGTTCCTCACTTGAATGTCCTTAATGGAATCAGGAATATCATACTGACAAAAGAGATCACCTATTTGCGTTAAATAGCTTTCAATAATAACAGCCATCAGTCGGTAAAGAGAGAACTGATCACCATTAATAAAGGTTCCTTCATTTGTCCGCAATAGCTTGATCTTGTAAGGAGCAAGCTTCCTCTCAATATGCTTAAAGTCATTCAAAATCGAGCTTTGGCTGACAAAATACCGCTCCGATATTTTCTGAATCGAGGTCTTACAAGGAGCGATGGAAAGAAGAAACAACAGCAAATCCAGCCGCCTCTCATCAGGATGCTCAAACTGATCACTAAGAGAAACACTATCCACTTCCTCAAGCAAATAGCCATTATTCTCCTTCTTCGTCAGCCTGTAATCAGAGCAATTATCCGCAATATCCTGCATATCACGATAAATCGTTTTCCTCGACACAGACAGCCTCACTGCCAATTCAGAAGCCGTCACAAACTTCCTTTCCCCAAGCAAAATATCAATGATTTCACATTGACGCTTATTCATGAATTTCCATCACCTCGTTTCTATGCTCTTATCTTACCAACGTGTAAGCGGATACACAATTACAATTTTGGTGAGGATTTTGTGTCCTTATTGGAGGGAGATGTTCGATATAGTAAACTAGTTCTTTATCTTTAATAAGGAGCTTCATTAAGATATCTGATTAAATACAAATATTTTGTTAGATTAGTTGACAGTTTTTCTTGTATCTACTAGAATAATGATAAGTTCTTTATAAAGAACACTTTAGGGTTATATTCAGTAAAACCTTATAACTTCGTTCTTTAAATAGAATATAACGTATTTTTCAGCATTCTAGTCGGAGGGGAAAAGAAATGAAAAAACTGTGGGAAATTCCATTTTTAGAGCATTTAGATTTAGGATCAATCTTTGGTCATATGAAAGACAATTGGCATCATAATACTGGCCATGGACAGGATAAAGGTCATGGAAACGGGCATGATTGGTGGCATTGGGATGACGACGACTGCAATGACACTGACAACGATCCAATCTTAGACTCCTAATTTTTAACTACGAATCAGCCCTTTTCTTTATTAAAAGAAGGGCTGTTATTTTTCAATAAGAGAGGTTGATAATCATGAAAGAAACAGCAAATTATTATAAAGCATTCGGATTTACTATAAAAAGCAGCATCTCATTACCAGAACTAAAAAGCATACCCTCATCCTTAGACACTGTTGATATTGAAATTGAATTCGGCAACCTTACAGAAGCATGGAATTCTGTTTCAACCCCTTCTAACCGATTCTTTGTATCCAAACAGCAAATCATGTTCCATTTAGCACATATCGCCATCTACAACATAGAAAACGGCAATAAGATAATCGTATCACCAATGGAAGGAACAGAAGAATCACAGCTGCGCCTTTATATACTAGGATCTTGTATGGGGGCCATCCTGATGCAGCGAAAAGTCTTCCCTCTCCATGGCAGTGCTATTGCTATTGACGGCAAAGCATACGCAATAGTCGGCCACTCAGGTGCAGGCAAATCAACACTAGCCTCTGCCTTTATCGAAGAAGGATATGACCTGTTAACAGATGACATCATTCCATTGACCTTTTCCAAGGAGTCAGGCAAACCATCCGTAATACCGACATACCCACAGCAGAAACTGTGGCAGCAAAGCCTAGCACACTTTGGACATGATTCATCAAACTACAAGCCACTCATCAACAGAAAAACAAAATTCGCCGTACCAGTCACAAACCAATTTTCCGACAAGCCACTCCCACTAGCAGGAATCTTTGAACTAGTAAAAACAAAGGAAGACCATATAACACTAATGCCAATTCAAAAGCTCGATCGACTGCAGACCATCTTTAACCATACATACCGCAATAACTTTATTGACGGTATGTATTTGAGAGAATGGCATTTTCAATCTGCGGTGAAGGTGATTAATCATGTGGATATTTTTCAGCTGCGGAGGCCTGGGTTGGGGTTTAGTGTTGGGGAGTTGGTTGATTGTGTTTTGGGAGAGATTGTTGGTGGGAGGGTTATTGCTAATTAACTTTTAATTCTATAGGGTAAACAAAAAAGGCTTCAAAGCCTTTTTTTGTTTACCCATTTTCTTTTAGCTTTAGTATACCTAGTTTCCTTCCCGTATATATGAATGGGCGGAGAGGGAAATAAAGCAAATGCATACTCTTTGGAAGCTTAAATACTTGATAATCTTTATAGGTCGGATATGATAAAATTAAAAAATATTTAAATTTTTGACCAATACTTTTTTGTAGTACCCAACCATACCGATTATATGGAATTAAATCCTCAGGAAAAGGTTGATCATACTGTATGCTCTTTATATAAATCATCGCAAGGTTAGAAAGTTCTATTGCCTTACAAGTTATCAAAAAAGATAAATCTTTATTTATAGGCGTATTTAGTAGCCCTTTAGTTAATAATAGTGCTTGACCCACGATATGCTCGTTCGAGTACTCTTTCATAACCGGGATCAATTTCTTCCAAATTACCCCTTTCAATATTAACCTATCAATATCGACTAACCATCTTAGTCTGAACCAGCCATGTCTAGCTCCATGAGATACTAAGTATAAAAATAAATCTTCTTCCCCTAACATGCTAATGGTTTCATTGGTTAATTGACTTGTTCTCCTTCGTGCCCATAGAGTATCAAAGTGAGGTTCTTTGTCCGGAAGATCGTTTAGTCTCCAGTGAATTTCAATAGAAAACTTAGAGTTTGGGTGAAAAAAAACAGAATGATGAGTTCTTAACTTGTGCTCATTTAAAATAAATTCCGGCTCCTCTTTTTCTATGTAACCCATCTCAAATAACAGTTTTTTTGTCGTATTTATATCCCTATTAGATATCAGTATATCTATATCCTTTGAAGTTCTTAAAGATATATTTCCATAGAGCTGTTCACCGAGTATTGGTCCCTTTAAGAATAATGCTGGTAAATTATTATTATTAAAATGCTTTGCAATTAAATCCATTTCAGAGGTTAGTTTCAGCATAGAGAAAACATTTTGCTGATATTTATTTTTAAGAACGTTTATTACCTCTTTCGGAATCCATTTCACTTTATTTCTATTTATATTGGAATATACCAATGGAATAACTCTGTGATGCAGAGCAAGTTGGTAAAATTTTTCCCAGTTAATTCTTTCTAATTTGTAACTCTCTATTTTTTCTTCATCCGTAATAGCTTTGATAATATCTAACAATAAATTCATTTCAACTGTCACTTGAGATGTCAATTCCCTATATTGGTTATTTAGCTTCATCTAATCCTCCTTGCTTAGTTACCGCACTATCATAATCTCGTTCTTTAATAAGAACAATTTTACATCAATTCGTTCTATTTATCAATACAGCAACTTTAATTAAAAATAAAAAATGGAACCCTTTATGGGTTCCATCATTATTATGTTGTTTCTTGTAAACTTAATTTGAATTCCTTAACGTCTGGGCGACCAATAGAATAATAGTTAATACTAGCTTCCTTGGCAGCAGTTAAAGTATAGCAATTTCGGCCATCATATACATAAGGAGTCCTCATGTTTTCTCTGAAGAGCTTCAAATCAAGTGATTTTATTTCTTCCCACTCAGTAAAAACAAAGCATATATCTGCATCTTTCAAAGCAGATTCTGGTGAGTCCTCATATACAACTTGTGTAGGATAAATCTTCTTAAAGTTCTCCGTACCTACTGGATCATAAGCATGAACTTGAGCACCCTGATTTAACAATAGACGCACATTAGGAATAGACGGAGCTTCCCTTAAATCATCTGTACCTGGCTTAAAAGTCAATCCAAGCACAGCAACTTTTAACCCTTGGAAAGTAGGGAAATCATGCCTTGCCTTTTTAATGAGCTTAAAGCGCTGCTTTTCATTCACTTCTATAGCTGCTTTAACAGTTCTTAGAACATAGCCTTCTTCCTCTGATAGCCAATGTAATGCTTTTGTATCTTTCGGGAAACAGGACCCACCATATCCAATACCAGGATTTAAGAACTTATTACCAATACGAGAATCATAGCTCATACCGTTAGTTACATCCTCGATATTTGCACCGACTGCTTCACATAAGTTCGCAATGTCATTAACAAACGAAATCTTTAATGCTAAGAAGTCATTCGATGCGTACTTAACCATCTCTGCACTTCGACGGTTCATAGAAAGAATTGGCTGATTAAATGGTTCATAAATTTCAGACAGCACCTTTTTTGCATGGTCACTTTCAACTCCAATAACAATTCGCGATGCATTTAGTGTGTCTCTAACGGCTGTGCCTTGTGCAAGAAATTCTGGGTTGGATGCAACTTCCACATTCACATCATATTTCAGGTGATTTTTAATAAAGACTTCTACTTTATCATTTGTACCAATAGGCACTGTTGACTTAATTACAACTAGGCAATCTCTTTGAATATTTTCTGCAATTTGGTGGGCAACCGTATATACAAAGTTTAAATTAGCAGATCCATCCTCATTTTCAGGAGTTCCTACCCCAATGAAGATAATATCTGACTGACTATAGGCACATTCATAATCTGTAGTAAAATTCAATTTGCCAGCTTGTGAGTTTTTTACTATCAATTCATCCAACTGTGGCTCATAAATAGGAGATATACCTTTTCTTAAAAGGTTAATTTTATCCTTAATATTATCTACGCATGTAACCGAATGACCCACTTCAGCTAAACAGACACCTGTTACTAACCCTACATAACCAGTACCTGCTACTGTGATATTAGTCATTTGTTTCCCTCCATTTTCCTTTTTATTGTTTGTAAAGTTTCTGAAATAGACCAATATGCTTCTTTAGGTTTATATTTAGTATCAAAAATTAAAGGCTCTTCTTCTTTTATTCTGTAAGTATACTTATCAGTGATACCCCATAGTACGATTGCAGTACAATCCTCATTTTTCAAGCATATCTTAAAGATATCCGAATAATACTTAGCTTGTAATTTACTTTTTATATTCTTTGACTCTTTTCCCTCAGCTATTCCTATATCTAACTCAGTAATCTGAATTTGCAATCCTACAGAACTAAAATTCTGCATAACGTTTTCCAAGTTACTTATATTAATCTTACTAGCTAAATGCGTATGCATTTGGAGTCCAATTCCATCAATCGGTACACCCTTTTGTTTTAAACTATTTAATGTTTCTAAAACCTTAATTGATTTAGAATTCACCATTTCTATTCCAAAATCATTATAAAATAATAACGCATTAGGATCGGCCTCATGTGCCCATTGAAATGACCATTCAATATATTGTGGCCCTAATGTTTTAAGCCAAAAATTTTCTCTTAATGAACCATCATCATTAAATGCTTCATTAACAACATCCCAAGCATAAATTTGACCTTTGTAGCGACCAACAACAGTCTGAATGTGTTGCTTAAGAATTTCTTTCACTTCATTTTTAGTAAACTGTCCTTCTTCTAGCCATTTAGGGATACGATGATGCCAAACAAGAGTATGACCTCTTATTTTTTGATTGTTTTCTTTGGCAAAATTAACTATCTTATCTGCAGCTGAAAAATCATATCTGTATTCTTCAGGATGAATAATATCAAACTTCATTTCATTTTCCGTAGTAACAAGATTTACTTCATCATTAATTAACTCTTTATACTTTTCGTCTTTATCTAAATATAATGAGTTAACAGCTGCACCCACATAGAAATTCTGATTATCTGCTAGACTTCTTAATGAAATATTTTCTTTTGCATCTTTATTACTTTTGCCAATAATAATAATACTTATTAGAGCAAGAATTATTATAAGGAATAATAGTAAAATTTTTTTAGGTTTATTCAAGTAATACACCTACTTAATTTGGATTATCTTTTTCAATTTCCTTATTAGTTTTATTACTCTCAATCTAACAACATCACCAAATCCTTTAAATAATCCACTGAATTATAGTTCGATATGGCTCTTTTTTTACTATTCTCCCCAAATTTCCGCATTAGTTCAGAGTTTTCACTAAGATTATATATGGCCTGAGCCAAGTTAGTTACCAAATCCTCATCTTTGTTTACTAATATCCCACAATCCTCTAATATTATTTCTGGAATAGCACCAACATTCACTGAAATCACTGGTTTTTCCATAGCCATTGATTCCACTATAGTCAATCCAAATGGTTCATTCCACAACGAAGGTAACACAACGATATCTGAAGAATTAAGATATTGGGGCAATAATTCGTGGTCTACGTATCCCGTCATTATTATTCTATTTTCCTGCCCTTTATTAATTTCTTCTGCTATTCTTCTTTCAAAATATTTACTCCCAGATACTTCTCCTATGACAATTAATTTTAATTTTTTTTGTTTTGCATTAGCTAAATTAAAAGCTTTGATTAATTCCAAAACTCCTTTTTCTTTTATAATTCTGCCATGATATAGTATGATCTTTTCTTCATCAGTAATATTATATTTTTCTCTAATGGAATCTTTATTGAATATTGTCCCACCAAATTTATTAGTATCGATTCTATTTAATAGAGTTACCACCTTTTCCTTTAGTTTAGGATTAACCTCTACTACTCTCCTTGTAATATATTCACTTACTGTCAGAATTTTATCGTATTTATCAAGACAAAACTTTGAATAATAATTATCAACACTCAGTGTGTCATTATGCAAATGTAATGCGAACTTTTTATTAGGAAGTTTATTTTTTAAATACTTAATATAAATCGGTCTATTTTCAACTATTATCCAGTCATAATCATTTTGATTTAATACTTTTACTGCTTCCTTTAAATACTCATGAAACCAAAACTTAACTTTAAACTTTTTAGTAAATTTATTCATAAAGATTAGTTTTTCCTCTAAACCCTTATTATATTTAATAAATTTAAAGGAAGTATTTAAATAATTTTCACTTTTAATAATAGCCTTTTCATTATGCACAGTAATTACATCTATATCTAAAATTTTACTATCTTCATTATTTTGAATTAGTAAATCCACTAACGTTTCTACTGCTCCTCCCTCAACAGCTGGTACTGGCTTTGCTTCATTACACAAGATAGCTATCTTCATATAATCCGCCTTCCTAAGTTACTAACTCACACATCTAAATTCTCAACTTTGCTTATCTTTCTTTTTTTATTTAATTTAATAAATTCCTTAATAGTGCTGTATTGTGTAAGTATTACTATTAACAATGCACCAACATTAAAAAAAGTTACCCAAGTATCTTCAAATATATTAATAAAAGATATAATTAATAAAACAAAAAAGACAAAATTGTGTTTGGTTGTTGAAAATCTCATACCGTTTTTATTGGAAAAATAGGTACGGGTTATAAAGAAGAATACATATGATACAGCAGTTGCTATAGCCGCTCCTAAAGCTCCGTACTTAGGAACAAGAAGGAAATTAATGATTAGATTAGGAATAATAGCTACTACTCCTACCCAAATACTTAAATAACTTTTACGAGAGAATACAATCCCTAAACAAGTTGTCTCACTTACTGTAAAAATGATTGGTGGGAGACATAAAAATGCTATTATCAAAGCTGCTTCCGAATAACCTGATGACAAGACATAAATAATAATATCTTTAAAAATTAATACAAAAACAAATAAAATTGACATACAAAACAATATGGAATCACTTACTATTTTGAAATACCTTATTTCTTTACCTTCTTCATACCAACGATAAGCAGTCGGTACCCAGAAACTGGTAAAACTTAGCTGTACAACCGTAATTACACCTGCAATTTTTTGAGTAGCTGTAAAGATACCAATTTGAAAGAAATCACTCCAAGTTCTCAGTGCTATACGATCAAAGGAATTAAGTACACTTGATAAAGAAGTGGCTATTAATATAGGAAAGCCAAAGTGTATCATTTTTTTAATTAAAGATTTATCTATTGAAAATCCCTTAAAGGAAAATAATTTCCTATATCTAACTAATAAATATATATCTGCTAAAATTTGACCTAACACAGTTGAAAACACAACTGCCAAAAAATCCCTGCGAATAAACAAGACAAAGATAATTGTAAATACCAAAATGGAGAACTTTGATAAAATATTCAACATAGAATATTCAAGTGCTTTTTCTTGCATTCTTAAGGATAGTAAAATGAATCTTTCAACTACCATTGCAACAACCATAATCCCGAATAAAATTGATGGTAGTATATATTGGCTACTATCAAATAAAATTAAAGATGTTTGAGTTGGGAATAGCAGAATTATTATGAGTCCTACTATAGATATAATAATTGGTATTAAAACAGCATTTTGAAACAAATTAAGTTTATTATTTGCCGAATGATACTCTCGCGCATACGACTGATCTATACCTAAATACAAAAAAGTGCCTAACATAGTTTGGAACAAAGAAAACATACTGGCTTTTCCATATTCACTGGGATCAATAAAGTATGTAGTAATTGGTATAGTAATAAACGCAATAAAAGCTGCGATTACTGGCCCTAAAGAGAATCCCACTAATTTTTTTATGAATTTTTCCATCTTACACCTCTTAAAAAATCCCTATAAATTCCCTAACAGACGATAGCAATTCAGTATTATCAGAAGAAAACTCTTCATATTCTTTTTCTTCTAAAATCTGAAGCTTATCACCTAAATTAGATATGTCATTAACAACTTCAACATATCCCGCATCCTCAAATGTTTTAGCTATCTCAACCTGATGATTATCAACATGTTCACCAAACTCAGCAAGTCTTGGAACTACCAAAACTTTTTTATTTAAACGCAATCCTTGTATTATAGAACTAGTACCAGAATGAGTAATTAATAAAGAACAGGTTTCCATATACCTATTAATCGTATCTCCATCAACAAATTTAACATAGTTATAATTTGCCGGTACATAATCTGAAACTCCAATCTGAGCTATAATTTCTTCTTTAATTTCATATTCTTCCTTAAGTTTATCAAGTTCTTTAAATAATCTATTGAATTGAAATTTTTGAGTACCAACTGTTACGAAGATCAATAGATAGTCCCCCTATACTTTGCCTTAGGATAATATTTTTTAAGATTTGGCCATTGTATAAAGAATTCATCTGCGAATTTATATACTACTCTACCAGTAATTGTCGGAGTGTTAACTTTTGCAAAGCTTTCTATAAATAGGACTTTTGCTCCCATTACTTTTCCTAACAAACAAAATGGAATTACTACACCTGCACCTGTAGTAATAATATATTTAGGTCTATTTTTGATTAATATTAACAGAGACTTTAGTATGTTAAATAGTAATATGAAAATTATTAGTTTATTTCTTCTATCTTGTTGTTTAAGATAAAATGTTGGATATTTTTCTATTAAATCTATAGTAGATTCATTTTTTTCTGTAATCAAAAAGAATTCTTCTTCATCTACTATAGGAATTAATTGTTTCAATTGTGAAAGATGACCACCAGATGAACTTATTAAACACACTTTTTTCTTCGTTTTCATATTATTCCACCAACTTGCTTAAATATCTTTACAAAATGTTTCTTTACATTATCTTTATCGTAATCATTAGATGACTCTATTGATTTTTTTTTCATTTCGCTTATTACATCATGGGAGTAATGCATATATTCTTCTAAAGTTTGTGCTAGTTCTTTTACATTTCCTGCTTCATATAGCAAACCATTTTCCTTATCAATTATATATTCTCTTAATCCACCAATTTTACTTCCTATAACCGGTATGCCGCAGCTTAAAGACTCTAATCCAACTAAACCAAGACTTTCTCCTGCTCTTCTTGTCGGAAAAACAAAAACATCTAATAAATTATAAACTTCACTTAATTTATTATGTGGTAACAAATCAAATCTTTTTACTTTTTCATTTAACTTTTTCTCACTAATCAGTGTGGATAAGTCATTGTTTTGCTTACCACTTCCAACAATAATTAATTCCCAGTTTTCGACTAGACTACTATCTAACAAAGCAAATGCATTTATTAAATCATCCCAGCCCTTTTCATAATCAATTCTTCCTATAAAGCCAATATATTTTTTTTCTTCCTTAAGACCATACTCTTTAAATTTTCTTTCTTGAGGTTTAAATACGTGTCTATCGACTCCACCAGAAGGTGAGATATACACTGTTCTTGCCTTATATTTATTCTTCACTATGTCTTTAAAGTAATTTGATGGTACAATGACCACATCAGAAATCCCTATTAGTTTTCTTGTAGGAATTTGTAATACTCTGTGTACAAACTTTTCTGGAATCACATCACTTCCATGTACATTAGTATAAATAACTATATTCCTTTTTAAAATTTTACCAAGAATAATTGGAATAGCACTATGCGAAGCGTAATGTACATACAGAATATCGTATGTACCAAAGATTAATCCATAAATAATTTTAAAATAAAATAAAATGTAACTTAGAATTTTTTTTATTTTACCAGTTGTTTTATACATTACTATCTTTTGGATATTAATACCCTCAGATTCTAACATTTCTACTGATTTTTCCACAAATATTCCATATGATGGATTTTCCTTATTAGGGTACATGTTTGATATCATTAATATATCCATTTTTACTCCTTTATGTATCTCTCTCAAACTTTTTATTCCCTGAACTACTTATAAACATACAACAGATAATAGCCAAAAAGCTGCCTGATAGTGCAGAAAACAAGACATGGCCAACGATAGTACTAAATACAAAAACTGAAAGATACAAATATTTGTAAACAAATTCAATCTTACAAGCTTTAATGAAAATGATTATGAAATAGGAATATATTAGTATTGTTCCAATTAATCCATAAGCAAAAAATATATCGAATATATCCATTTCTATAACCTTTGTGCCTGTATTCAAGAGCTGACCCAGCTCTAAATTCTTAGCATATGAACCTACACCTATAATTAACCTAGTTATTATGTGCTCAGAATTAATAAAAGAGTAATAAGCATTTTCTAAAAAAATCTCTCTTCCACTTAGTAAGAAGCCTAGAATATTTTCTGACTTATTAAAAAAGTATTTGTTTCGTTCAATGATCCCATTTATTTCATTTTGAAATAAATAACTTAATCTAATTAGAACAAACGCAACTAAACTTATTAATAAAAACAAGTTGAAATTTTTAAGAACAGAATTACTTTTTATACTTCTAAATGAATAAATTAAGATTGAAATAACAGAAAATGCCATACTAGATTTTGAACCAACAAGTAAGGTTACTGTTATTATAAGTAAAAGCCCAATAATATAGAGAACATTTTTTTTATCTTTATTCCTTATCCCTTGAAATACTAATTCTAAAGAAAAAATTAATAATATTATTAATACAATATTTAAATCATTATTAGCATTGTAAAATGCTGAATATCCACCACCATTAGAATATGCTGTAAAACCAACACCTAACAACTTAGGTATTAATATACTAATAGGAAATGTAAAGATACTAATTTTTAAAATACGAACAATAATAATACCTCTTATTTTTCCACTTTTATATAATGCCCTGTAGCCTTCAATGGTAATAATAATAAATAACAATTTTATAATATTAGAAATATCAAAAAACATTCCACTTAAGTTTGCGTGTTTAAAAAAGTATACAAACTGTAGCATTACCAGAACCATACTAAAAAACAGAAATTTGTAAAAATCTATTTTTTTAGCAAACTTAAATATCACTAACAAAAATAGAAATGTTATTAAAAATCTGTATAATTGTCCTATTGATATAGGCGTACTAATATTATTAAGTAAAAAGTAACCATTCACACTATCAACAAGAGGGATTAGTAAATAAATAAATACAAATATACGTTCGTAAATATTCAATCTTAACTTGCCAGCTTTGCTTTCGATGCCATCATATAAATCTGCACCCGGAAATAATGAATTATTAATATGCATCATTTTTTGCAAAAACCGTATAAAATGTTCTCATAATTATTTTAAAATCATTTCTTACAGAACGCATATTTATATAAGTCAAATCCATTTCAACCATCTCCTCAAACCCCACATTACTTCTGCCACTTACCTGCCATAAACCTGTACAACCTGGTACTACCAGTAATCTTTGCTTATGGTAAGCTGTATATTCTTGTACCTCTTCTGGCAATGGTGGTCTTGGCCCAACCAAACTCATGTCACCTTTTAATACATTGAATAATTGTGGTAATTCATCAATACTTGTTTTCCGAATGAATCTCCCTATTTTAGTAACTCTAGGATCATGTTTTATTTTAAACATTGCTCCTGATGCTTCGTTTTGCTCTCTCAATTCTTCTAACATTTCCTCCGCATTACTTACCATTGAACGAAATTTATACATAGTGAATAGTTTCTCATTTTTTCCAACTCTTGTTTGAGAAAAGAATACTGACCCTTTATTATCTTCCACCTTAATCAAAATCCCTACTAAGATAAATAATGGTAATAATACTATAATCCCTAGTAATGAGCATAAAATGTCAATACTTCTTTTTGCATATGTATAACCTTTACTGTTGGTTTCCAATCTAGAGTTTGGAAAACGTAGATACACATACTTTTCATCTTCCTTTGGATTATTCGATAACGACAAAGGTTTCATCCCCCTTAATATTCTATTGTTTTAAAGTCCTTTACAATATCAGTAATACCTTGTATGACTTCATCCTTTATATCCTTATCTTTTAACGCAAACTCTATTTGAGTTAGAATAAAGCCTACTTTCTCTCCAACATCGAACCTCTTGCCCTCAAAATCATAGGCAAATACTCGCTGTATCTTTTCCAATACTGAATAGCATCAGTAAGTTGGATTTCTCCTCCTGCTCCCTCTTCTTGTTTATCCAAATACATAAAAATTTCAGGAGTAAAAACATACCGTCCCATAATAGCTAAATTTGAAGGCGCAGTTCCTCTTTTAGGTTTTTCAACAAAGTTGTTTACTTGATATCTTCTTCCTTCTCTCCAGCCAGGATCTATTATTCCATATCTGCTTGTATCACTGTCACCAACAGTTTGTACTCCGATTACTGATGCTTGTGTCTCCTCATACTGATCAATTAACTGACGTAAACATGGTGTCTTGCTCTGGACAATATCATCACCCAGTAATACAGCAAATGGTTCATCACCGATAAACTTTCGAGCACACCAGACTGCATGCCCTAACCCTTTAGGTTCTTTTTGGCGAATATAGTGAATATCTGCTAAATTCGTGGCATACTGCACCTTTTTTAATAATTCATATTTTCCTTTTGATTGAAGGTTTTCTTCTAATTCATGCGCAATATCAAAATGATCTTCGATAGCACGCTTTCCTTTTCCAGTTACAATTATTATATCTTCAATTCCTGACGCAACTGCTTCTTCGACAATATATTGAATAGTTGGCTTATCTACAATTGGAAGCATTTCTTTTGGCATTGCTTTAGTAGCCGGTAAGAACCTAGTTCCTAAACCTGCAGCTGGAATAATTGCTTTTCTAACCTTTTTCATCAGATTCCTCCAAATTTATTTACAAGTAATTAAATTTCAATAAATATACAAAAATAAATTAAAAAACTCCCAAGAATTTCTTTCTCTTAATGAGTTCTGGAATTTCTTTATGTACTATTTTGTTCTCTATCAAGGCTTCAGAATTTTCTATGAAGAGGTAAACAAAATCTACACCGAAATCCTTATCTATAATTTTAAATGCTTCATTCAGTTTAAAACTGCGATTGTTAGTATTATGAGCATCGGATGCAATAAAGTGAGTCAAATTATTCTCAATTAACTGCTTTGAAAACTTTTGAACTGGTTTTCCAAAATATCCAGCAATACTGGCAGCAGTAACTTGTGTTAATGCGCCATTTTTCACAATATCATAGAGGATTTTGGGATTATTAAGTAATTCCTTATTTCTTTCCGGATGGACTATGATAGGAGTTAAACCTTTGACTTGTATATCATAAAGTAATCTTTCCGAATATCTTGGGACTGACGAAGTGGGAAATTCAATAAACAGGTAATCAGTATCGTTAAGTGTTAGAATCTCTCCCTTTTGGTAATCTTCTAATAACTCTCCGAAAATCCTATTTTCCTGTCCTGGAAGAATGGTAAGTGGAATATTTTCATTTGTTAATTCACTATTTAATTTTATAACATTTTTCAGTACTTCTTCTTTTATATTTTCATATCTATTATTACGATGATGTGGAGTGGCTATAATTGTATGTATCCCTTCTTTTACTGCCTCTCTTGCCATCAATAAACTCTCTTCTACTGAGGATGGCCCATCATCTATACCTGGTAATATATGACAATGAATATCAATCATAAAGTACACCCTTCTTTTTCTGGTATATTATATTATTACAGAACAAACTAATTTTTAGTTTGTTCCGTAATAATAATAGCTTCCTTTTTTGTCAACTTTTTTATTATTAAGCACTACTCCTAATAGTCGACCATTAGTTGCATTTAGAAGATCCTTCGTTTTTAAAAGCGAGTCTTTTTCAGTTTTACCACTACTTACAACCAACACACTACCTTGACATAAATTACTAAGAATCTGTGCATCTGTTACAGCAAGTACAGGCGGCGTATCAAAGATAATGAAATCAAATTCTTCTAATGCTTTGCTCATAAAATGTTGCATAGCTTTAGATCCCAATAATTCAGAGGGATTAGGTGGTATCGGTCCACTTGAAAGTACATATAAATTATTTTCGTCTGTTTTATTAACAGCTTCCATTAAATCTACTTGGTTAGTTAAAACTGTTGTTAAACCATTTTGGTTAGTTAGTTTAAAAGTATAATGGACTGTAGGTTTTCTTAAATCAGCATCTACTAATAGCACTGTTTTCCCTTGTTGTGCAAATACTACTGCAAGATTTGCTGTTGTAGTTGATTTCCCCTCTCCAGGTCCTGACGATGTAACCATTATTGAACGTATTTCTTCATCAATGCTTGAATATAGTATATTGGTTCTAATAGTTCTGTATTGTTCAGAAATTGGAGATTTAGGATCATATTTAGCTACTAATTTCCTTTTACTATCTAACAATCTTTTTTTGCTATTTTTACTTCCAGACAATTAACTTGCACCTCGCGTTCTTCCATTAGTAGATCCTCGCAACTTAGCTTCAAAGTTTTCATCTATTGTAGTTATAGCACCTAAAACGGGGATTTCCAATAACTTCTCAATGTCTTGCTCTGTTTTGACTGTATTATCTAAGTATTCAAGGAAAAATGCTATACAAATCCCTATAATAAGCCCGACAACTGCAGCAACAATAATATTGAGTGTTGGATTCGGACTCACTGGTGACTGATTCTCCTGATCATCAGCAAGCGGTAAAATCGTAACATTATCCACACTCATTATTTCTTTGATTTCTTTTTCGAAAACTTCTGCTGTTTTATTTGCAATATTTAGCGCAACAGCTGGACTAGGGTCCGTGACAGAAACAGTCATAATTTGCGAATTTTGAGCACTATCTACAGTAATTTTGCCATTTAACTGTGATACACTCATATCAAGATTTAACTCATTTTTAACAGTATTTAAGATAGCAGCACTTTTTAAAATTACACTATATGTACTTATCAACTGTATATTTGTCTGTACTTCATTGGTGTTATAAAAAGTGGATTCATCAGTTTTTGACTGATTAACTAATATTTGTGTAGACGATTTATATTCCGGAGTCAAAAGGAAATAACTTACAATACCACTTATTATCATTGCGATCAAAGTAATTGAAATTATTAACAGTATCCTTTTCTTTAATGTTTGAAATAGTTCTTTAAGACTGAGTGTTTCTTCCATGGCTTCCTCCTAAAAAAATTATAAAAACATGAATTATTATACCATAATCATTTGCTAAAATTGTCGATTCTTGACATTCTTTTACTAGATTGCTTACATTTTGCTCTTTTACTTTATCAAGGATTTTGTTATTTTAATAGTATTAATTTAAACTTGGGAAATTTTTCCCTGAAAATATAGAGATTTCTCTTTCATTTTCTTATTTACATAATTAAAATATCCTAATTTCCCTTGGAGGTTATAATGAAAACTTTAATAGTCACCGTTCTTGCTTTAATACTTGCAGCTGTTCTTGTAATTGGTAATATTCATTGGAATACCAAAAGTCTTGAACAAGCTTCTACTCCAGCTGTCACCAATTCAGGAACTAATACAGACCATGAGCCTGAAATAGACAAGGATTTTTATTTGGAGCTTGCTGAAAAATGGCCTGAGAATGCTAAGGAGCAATTAAAAGACAAATTAAACAGCCATAAAACATTTAAAATTGTCCTGCTTGGCTCTAATTCAATCGGCAGTGATAATTTAGGTCTGAATGATAAGTTAAAAGAAGCTCTCTCTGAGAAATACGAAAAACATATAGAATTAGAAAGTATTGTTTATGAAAACACAACAACTGATTATGTACTTGATCATGAAAGTGAAAAACTAGTTGATTTAAAACCTGATATGGTTATTTTTGAACCGTTTCTGTTAAATGATAATAATGTCGTCGCAATCCCTGACACTATATCAAACATTTCCTCCATTATAGAGGAAACGACTGTGGCTCTACCTGAGGTTACGTTTATTCTACAACCGCCAAATCAAATATATGATGCAAATCTATATCCTATGCAAGTCGCTGCATTGCAAGAATATGCAGCTGATCAAAACCTTACATATTTAAATCATTGGGAAGTTTGGCCAGCAGGTAATGATATTACAGTAAACGATTATTTGAATGCTGATGCACGACCTAATGACTCTGGATTTAAGCTTTGGAGCGATTATCTCTCTGAGTATCTTATTTCTAAATAGCGAGCTTAAAGCTCGCTATTTTTACCGGCTTTTTTGTTCTATATAACGCACGTTGTATTTTATAATAACATCATAAAAACCTTTCGTAAATAGAATTTTTGTAAATTTACCCTCTGTTTTTCTTCTATTTAATGTAAACGCTTCCTAGTTTCTTCTATTATATATACAACTATTTAAATGATGTTTATATAAACATATCACTGTCTTTTGCATAGCGGTGCCGTGTTACACAAATATAATTATATCCTCACTTTACCGTTATACTCACACATGAAATTTTAATTCATTAATAATGTTTTTATAAAAACTCAAATTTAGGTTTATAGTCTAAAATACTTGGGTATTTAGTCACTGTTATAGTGATTCAAAATTTATTTTTTATGTAACAACGAGGTGATATGTAGGACTTTAATTATAAAAATAACCTTTCTTTAATGTCCTTTAAATCGTAATCGATAAGGACGTTTTTATACGATATATCTCAGTTTAAAAATTCTTAATATCAAAAAATACAAATAAAGTTATCGCGAGGGGCAAAAATGGGAATTAGAAGAAAAGTGTTTATTGGGTTTGGTGCAATATTATTGTTTATTATAGGGTTTGCGGTAGTCGGTTACTGGGGGAATGATCGTGCTGATAATCAGATGACCAAATTGATTGATAAAGATTATAGGCTTGTTTCTTTAGCAAATACTCTTGAGGAAAATTTATCGCAACGTGTCATTATGGCACGTGGTTATGTGTTATATGGGGATGAAAAATATATAGAGCAGTTTACTGAGAATGCAGAAGAGTCTGCTGTATTAATGGATGAAATGGAAAAGTTATTAGGAGATAACGCAGATTATGCAGATGCTGTGGCTAAAACGGAAAAATGGAATAATCTTATTACCGACCAAGTAATTCCTGCATATGAAGAGGGCGGTTTCGATGCGGCAATTCCGTTAATGGAACAATACTGCCAAGTTTGGTCGACAGATGCAATGGATGCTTGGGACAAGATTAAGAATTCTGTAGATCAGCAACTAATAAATACAGGAGATAACATCATTTCTGAAAATCATGCTCAAAAGAATGTGTTTATGGTTATGGCAGTTTTGACGGCTATTATAGCGCTTGCTGTAGCAGCTTGGTTAATCTACACTGTTGTAAAACCAATTAAAGTGATTGAGAGAAGACTTACACAAATCAGTGATAATGATTTATCTGGTGAACCACTTCATTTCAATAGCAGAGATGAGTTCCAGCAGCTGGCTAATGCTGTTAATACAATGGTCGCAAGCTTAGTTGGCATGATTGACCGCATTAAAACGACAGAAGGCAGATTATTAGACACTTCGAGTCAATTGCTCACAGCAAGACAGGATTTGGAGGCGCAGTCAAGCGGAATTTTAGAATCATTTGAACAAGTAACCACTGGTTCTTTACTGCAAAAGGATACAGCTAATGATATGGCAGCTACGATGGCTGAAGGGGCAAAAGGCATTGAACTTATTGCAAACTCTTCGTCATCTGTCGCTGATTATTCTGTACGTGTGAATGACGCTGCTAATGAAGGCAATAAAGTTATTCAAGATACTTTAGACGAGTTAAAAGGTCTTAACACAACTGTCAATGAAACAGTATCTGTTATGGAAAACCTGGGAGAAAGAACAAACAGAATCGGCGCGATTTCGGAGGTTATCACTAATATCGCTGAGCAAACAAACTTGCTCGCTCTTAATGCAACAATTGAAGCAGCAAGAGCTGGTGAGCACGGTAAAGGGTTTGCTGTTGTTGCGACAGAGGTTAGAAAGCTAGCGGAGAACTCGAAGGAATCTGCAAAGGAAATTGCTGATTTGATTCAAGCAGTTAAACATGATACAGAAACGGCGGTCACTTCGACTATTAAAAGTAAAAGTGAAATGGAAAGCAGCTTGTTCTCTGCTAATAATGCTGGACTAGCCTTTAAAAACATTCTTGCTTCCATTGAAAATATTGTTGCTCAAATTCAAGAAATATCCACTACTTCTGAGGAGCTGTCCGCAAGTGTTGAGGAAATAACAGCCTCTTCTGAGGAATTAGCTGCAATCGCAAGTGAAAATGTGGACCATGTTAATGCTGTCGCTTCTGCTTCTGAAAGCCAAACTGCAACTAATGAGCAAGTAGGCAGATTAATTAATGAACTTAATGAAATGTCAAAAGAGCTTAATGATACGATGGAAAAATTCAGGTTATAGTATTGATTTATACTTCTAAGATAATATCATAACAAAGAATATAAAAAATACTGAACATAATATCCTTTATGTTCAGTATTTTTTATATTCTATTACTATTTTCACAAATCACCTAAAGAAAAACAAAACTTAAAACTAACTCTAACTACTTTGTTTTATACCTTCATTTCTATTTGAATTTTGGATTCTTAAAAGATTCTTTCCCATTTTAATAAAAAGGATTTCAATTTTATAATATAAAAAATATGAAACTAAGATATTTATAGTTAAAAAGAAAATTAGTGATAAACTAGCTATAATCAATTTATTCGTAGTGATTACAGAAAAGAAATTGATTGATATTTGAACTACAAACGGAAGTAGTATGAGATGTAGTAGATATACTGAATAAGATAAATTCGCCCCTAGATTTGCTCCTCTTGATGAGAGAAAATCATTTGCTTTTTTAAATACATTGTATAGTAATTTGGTAGCAGTAAATCTCCCATTAATTTTCTCCAAGAACATTAGCACAGTTATAATTAATACAACCAAAATAGTCATTTTACCTTGAGTTAAAGCAATAGAGACCATACCCAAGATTAAAAACTCCCATTTAATTTTTTTCAACGCTACAGTTGCTAAAAGCATACCATACACAAAAAGCGGTAATTGATATAAAATAACAGAAGGTTGTGGGAATGTGGTTAATATTCCAACTTTGCTATAAATTCCAAACAGGATAGGCATTATTATTGCTATTACTGTTGAGATAAATAATAATGATAATACACTTAAATTCATACTTTTTTTCTTATAAAAGAAGATAAGAAAAAGAAAAGGGAATACTAAATAAAATTGCATCTCTAATGATAAACTCCATGCTGGGCCTAGTATACTAACAGCGTTTTGTGGAATTAGACCATGTAAGAAAGTAAGGTGGGAAAAAAGATCAACTATACTAGGGTAATTTGATGAATAGATTAACTCCTCTCCGTAACCATTGATATTACTTTTAGTAAAATAATTCAAGATATTTACATTTAATTTATCTCTGACTGGAACAGTCAAAAATGCTGTAATAATAGCAATAAAATAAATTGGATATAATCTAAATAGTCTTTTTAGCCAAAACCGATAAAGTGTTTTTGATTGGTTAGGCAGTTCTATATCCTGCTTTAAAAGATAGTGATACATCATTAAGAACCCAGTAATTATCATAAAACCACTTACAGGGATTGAACCATTAAGTAGTTGTTCACCAAAGGGTATATGTACAAAGTTCTCTCCGCCGATGTATGCATAGAAATGATCCAATAGTACCCATAAAGCAAAGATAACTCTTAAGCCATCCAAAAATTTAGTATTTATTTGAGCCTTTTCCTTTACCTTCAAAAAAATTACCTACTTTCAAAATTAGTCCTTAACATTATATATTATTGTATTTTTTAATTATAGTTAATTTTTAAAAACTATTTGATTTTTCATTAATATAATAAAATGGAGACATATTCACTTATAATTACCATTGAGTATGAGACCTTAATTTCATAGGCAAATTAATTGAAGTAATAGAATGGAGATCTCAATCTATGTTAGATGTAAAAGAGTTAACATATCAAAATATAAAAATTAGTAAACTTAGCACATTTGATGGTTATCAAATAAATTTCCACATCAATAATCACTTGTATCAATTTCTAGTAGGAGACAAAAAGACACCCTTCCCTTTAAACGTTATGCATATCTTCAAGGAAAAAGATGTTTGTATTCTTTGCAATAAAACAATTTATCCTTACCCTGTTGGACAGCAAATATGTCTAGCATTCCAAAAGCATTTGCCTTCTTTACTAAATCATTTTCAGACTATGTATCCTAAAGACTTTATTAATTAAAAAAGGAGAATATATCTGCTATAACTGTTTCACTTCTCTCATTAATAACATAGAGTGGTGCAAAATCTAAAAAAGCTTTAGATTTTTTATTACTGTCCACATCTTCGTTACATTAGAGTGCTGACGGGTATTACATTTAGCTAGGCATACTTCTAAAAATTTACGAAAAAAACAATTTAGACTATACCACTATATAGGAATAAGTTGTGCTTTATTATTGAAGTTTAAACCCTAATAATAAGACACAATTAGAGATTAAAGTCGCTTAAATTAGAAATGGAACTTAATTAATGGACAATGGAAGAACTATTTATCACACTTACGGTTATTTATCTTTATCTAATACTCTGTTAATTTGTCCGGATGAAAGACGAACGACTTAGCTGCTTATATTAAGTTTTAAATTTTTATTAAACTCTTTTGTGAAGTTTTAGTATCATATGCAGCCTTTAATTCTTAGCTATTTTATCAATCTTGGAGTTAGTATAGTTTCATGGACACAATTTAATTAAGTCCTTACAATTATTTTGAGAGGATGTGTCCAAATTGGAACGTAAACCTGCAGGCAAAAAATTTAACGATGATTTTAAGAAAACGATTGTGGATTTGTATCATTCCGGCAGCCCGGGTAAAGAATTAAGCAGCGAATATGGCGTATCAGAAGTAACAATTTATAAATGGGTGAAAGACTTTACCCCTATTGGTTCAGAAAAAGAGGCGCTGACACCAAAAGAGTTAGCCGAGATTCAGAAAGAAAACCTTCGGTTAAAACAGGAGGTAGAAATCCTAAAAAAGGCTATGGCCATATTCGCGAAAAAGTAACCGAATCAGAGCTCATCGATTTTATCGAGGAACACAAGGATCATTATCCCGTCCAGAAAATGTGTAGAAAACCAGGAACTCACGCAGGAAATCCAACGGATTCACCTGGAAAGTAAGTCGCGTTATGGCGCACCGAAAATCCATAAGACCCTATCGAACAACGGGGTTTGTTTAAGCCTGAAGCGTGTCCAGCGCTTAATGAGAAAGGCAGGCATCCGTTAGATTACCAGGAAAAAATACCGTCCTTTCCCCTCAAAAGAAAAGGTTGTGCAGCTGGGTAATCTTTTAAAAAGAGACTTCTCTACCTGCACGATCAATGAGAAATGGTGGCGGATATTACGTATATTCCTACGGTAAAAGACGGTTGGTGCTATCTGGCCTCAGTATTGGATCTGCATTCGAAAAAAATTGTTGGCTATTCTTTTTCTCGTTTTATGACTTCGGAATTAGTGATCGAAGCACTTCAAAACGCCTGTTTTTCTCAAAAGCCCCGAAAGGGCTTAATTCTTCATACCGATCTTGGCTCACAATATACCAGCAGTGAGTTTACTCAGCATGTCCAAAAATACGGAATCAGGCAGTCTTTCAGTCAGAAAGGCTGTCCTTATGACAATGCCTGTATAGAGTCATTTCACGCCATATTAAAGAAAGAAGAAGTCTATCATACCCAGTACACAGACTACCGGGCAGCGAAGCTGGCCATGTTTCAGTTTATAGAGGACTGGTACAACAGAAACAGAATTCACAGCAGCATCGGCTATCAAACACCTCAAGCTATGGAGGATCAGATTAGAAGAACCGCTTAATACTTAACTTTTTTGTGTCCAAATTATTGACTCAAATCCAATCTCCTTGTTAGTTATGGAGCCTAATTCACTCCATTCCACTCTTCGTATTTTGTCTATATCTAATTTAGTTTTTTAAATTTCAACATGGTAAATGTTACTTCGTATTCTTCGTCTAAAAGCTTTACTCCAAATCCTCTCACAATTATTATATACTTGGATCAAGATTGGAAAATTTATTAACACTTTAGAGAAATATTTTTTAGATTACGACATTGTTTATACCTAATTCATAAAATAAATTGGCCCTTAGTTTATAAACAAACAAAAACCCTTAAAAGCTCCGTTTGACATCTGCTTTTAAGGGTTTAAAAAGTCTCACTTTATAATTGTTAAGGGTGAAACTTACATTTATATACCGTCTCTTATTTTCACATTCTTAATTGGAGACATTTGAATATAAGTACAAGTAAATAATTTCCCCATTTTAATTTATCTCATTTGATTTCTTACTATAAACTAAATAAAGCAGTAATATCAAGCTTCAATTAATTTATATTTATCTGTTTTTGAAATCTATTAGTCCTTTTTTTCATTTTCTTCTTAATTAACTGTAGGTTGTTATAAAATATATATGATAAAAAGAAAATAAATGGTGTTAGTATAAACTGAGCTAATACATTTCTTAGTGTAGATGTATCAATTATAGTAGTAATTAGTTCAAGAAAGAATACATGTGTAACATAAATACCTACTGCATTTGCTCCAATTTTAGAAACGAAACTTCCTCTAGCAATGCTAGTGTACTTAACCATGATAAGTAATAAACAAATTATTGCCGGAATTGTTGTTATAAAATAATTTATGTTAGTTGGATTCCATAAAGAATAAGTTAATAATCTCTCAATAACTTGAAAGAAGGTAAAAAATATTGTCATTGAAATCAACGGGGTAATTTTGATTATTTTAGTTGTTTTTAAAATTGTTGTTTTATTCTTAGCAAAAAAGCTTCCTAAGCTAACATAAAACAAGCCAAAGAAAAAAGCATCTCTTGTATTAAGTGGAATGTGGACTAACCCAGAATAACTTTGTCCAAACTGGCCAATAAAATGCAAGACTAAACTAATAATTAATAACGTATTTAGTTTTTTCATCTTTAAGGCTATATAAAGGATTAAAACTGCCCACAATAAAGCTATTAAGTACCATAAATGATAAGAACTATTACTCAATGTTCCATAAAAAATAAAACCAAGATTAAATAGTGATGAAAAGTATTCTTGAAATTGTTGCATCACTATTTGGAATCCTTTTGAATAATTTGTGAATAATATAACAAACAAATCATAAATAACATAAAAAATATACCAGCATACAAAAAGATTAAATATCTTTCTCATATATTTTTTAAAATACTCATGTTTAAACTCTGTAATTTCGAACTTAGTATAAAATAAATAACCGGAAATAGCAAAAAATAAAGGTACTCCTATTTTTGCGACAGCAACAATTATATTACTAACGTAGTCACCACGCACTCCAAAAATCACAGTATTATTAAATGGATTTGTATGGATACAAACTACTAAAAATATTGCAAAAAACTTAATTAAATCAATTGTATAATTTCTTTCCACTTGGTACCCCTTTCTATTTTTTTACTTTATACTCAAAAAACACTAATCTCCCTCAATAACAGGTTATTTCCCTTACAGGAGAGGAACAGCATTCAGTATGCAACTGTAATAATAGTAAATCACAATAACTCTATAATACTTTATTTAATAATATATTATTTATACACATTATAAAAGTCGAGAGGACTTTTATCACGAATTTCCATTTGAAATTACTTACCTATCCTAATATCTTCTAATGATTATTGAGTGGTGAAAACATCTATCCAATAAATATTTCTTTGTAATCCCAGAAGTGGGTTAGTTATAATAATTTTATGAATTATTATAACTAACCCTAATATATTATACAAAAAAGCACATGATTAACGACAGTAATATTGTTCTCCCGAATATTCTGTACTATAACTATCGACTAATTAGCCAAATAAAATTAGTCAAAGAACAACATTTACCTTAGGGCTTATATTACAAAATGCTGCACTTTTTTATCTAAGTTTTTTTAAAAAAAATCGAAACATAAATCCCTCTTTGATATCTGTTTTTAGAAGGTTTATTGTTTAGGTAATTTTTGAGACAATAAATAGGCTATTACTTTTTGCCCTTCATATGTTGGATGAATCTCTCCATCTATTACATATTTAGTTTCTTTGCCTTTAAATGTACTGAAGCTATCAACATAAATGACTGAAGAATAATCCTTTGTTATTCTCACAGAATACTTGTTCATTTCTTTAATAATTGAATCACCAAAATCAGCTCCTACTGTGCCGGAAGGTATTGGATTATATAAACCTATTAAATATATTGGTGAATCAGTATAGATTCTAATTTCTTTGATTATGCTATCTATATTGTTCATTGCTAGTTTTGCAGCATCTTTTATATTGATAACTTGTTTTGCAGTTGGTAAAGCTCCACCATTTTTTACTTTTTCCAAATACTCTCTTGCTGACTCTAATAAGTCAACACTACCAATATCAATACAAATTAAGTCAGCTTTTTTGATTTTAGTTTGGTAAATAGGATTATTCAATTTAGTTAATAAAGTTTTTGTATATGCGCCACTGGATGCCAAATTTGTAATGTGGTAATCTTCATTCTGGTTACCAATCAAATAAGGAAAACCATAGTTAGTTGGCTTATTTTTGGTAGTGTTGTTATCAGCATTCCACCCCAATGAGATTGAGTCACCTAAGAAAACGAATGATTTTTTACTATTTTTATTAACCTTCTGGAAAGTATAGAAACCTAACTCTTTTGTTCTTAGTATAATACTTATACCTTCTTTTCTAGATACTGCAAGTTTAGAATTTTTTTCGCCGAATAATTCTTTATATCCATTTTGGATAAGGAAATTAAAGCTAAGAATCCCTTTGTTCTTTTCCCCTAAAATCATATTTACTATTTCTGCAGCGCGTAAATAACTTATTTTTTCATTGCTTTGTTTTACATCTAAAGTATTATATTCATATTTTTCTACCGCCATCTGATAGTATCCTGCCGCCCAATATTCAGAACTATCTGTCAATATTGGTGAAACCCCATAAATCTTTGAAAGTAAAACAAAAAATTCTGCCTCTGTCATTTCCTTTTCGGGTTGTTCAATATTTCCTTTTTTCAAATATTCATTTATCCACTTAATCTTTTCATCTACCAATCTATCTTTGTAAGTTCTTTCATTATTAATTTCTTCAATTTTTATACTCATTGCTGTTATCTCTTTGCTTTTAAACGCTTGAAAATTAATTCCAAAGTAAATTACAAATACTAAAGCGATGAATAATACTAGTATCCATAAAGTTTTATTTACTTTCATTTCCCCAATGACTCTCCTTTATTCTTTCTTATCTTGGAGATATTAACACATGGATAAGATAAATGCATAGCACTTTTTTACTAATACGATATTCACAGCCTTTTAGTACTACTCCTCAGTGGATAATTTTCATCTAAAGTGGTAGCTACTCATTAGGAAAATAAGTTTCTAGCATATCATTTTATATGTATTTTTAATTCATCTATCTACAAATTTCCCCATAATATTTGAAAATCGGTACAACCAATTTTAAATATAATAAAAAAAACAACCATCTAATTTTTAGAGAGAAAAATTTGTTCTTTTTTCTAAAAAAGGATAGTTCTCTCCGTCGATCAAGAACTAGGGCTGATTTCTAATACACCGTATAAAAAAATGGCATTACTTATGCTTAGTTGTCAAATTTTAAGCGAGTAATTATACGTTATATTGCCAAAACAAATAGGACAGCTAGGACTTAAATTGAATAATTTATTTTCATTGGTTTAACCACTTTCAAATTCAAAGTACACAAGTTTTTTAACGTTAATAGAATGCAAAGGACAGGCATTTAGTGTTAATATTGAACTTCTATCCACTTAGAAGATAAGTAGATTCCCTCTCCCCCAACCTCCAAAGCTTGTATTTCATTATGACTATCCACTTTAAAACGGGAGATAATTTCAGATGTAGCTTTCATCGCATGACCTTGTTCAAATATTAGTCCTGTGCTGGCTGGATCTATTAATCTGTGTTTATGTAGATAGCCTGACAATGCTCCACTAGCTGTGCCTGTTGCACTTTCTTCGTTAATATCATAGAGTGGTGCGAAATTACGGCAAAAGGCATTTGACTTTGTATCAGTATCTAATGTAAAGACATGGTAGCCCACGACTTGATGCTTGGCACTTATTTCTTCGATTTTATTAAAATCTGGCTGCAGGCTTTGCAGCACTTTATTATTTTTGACTGGAATCAGGATATCCTTTAGGCCTGTTGAGACAACTTCAATTGGCAGGTCATCCATAATATCTGTCTCTGAAATGTTAAGTGACAGGGCAATATCCTTTTTGTCCAACTGTTGGCTGAATTCAGGATTATTCTGTGTGAGAAACACCTTTTCCCCTTCCACTCTTACTGGTAGAATGCCAGCTTTTGTTTCAATTGTGAAGCTGCCTTTGTTTATGATATTTTTTTGTACCAAAAGGGCAAAGCTTGCGATTGTGGCATGACCGCATAAATCCACTTCTGCTGCTGGTGTAAAGTATCTTATTCTATAATCGGCAGCTGCGGAGCTTTGAAGAAAGGCTGTTTCAGACAGTCCCATTTCTGTAGCGATGTACTGCATGTCTTCTGCACTCAATCCGTCTCCCTCTACTACAACTCCGGCAGGATTGCCTCCTGCTTTGTTTTTTGTAAAGGCGTTTACGACAAATACTTGTATTTTCATCTTTAAAACCTCTCTCTTTAGTTATGTTTTTATATACTTTAGTTACCTTCTATTGTAGATTGTTTTTGGTGTGTTAACTAATTTTAGGACGTGAATTTGTTATTATACTCTATAGATAAACCTATAGGAGGAATGTGGCTGTGCTCTTTTATGACAAACCTAAAAAGGTATTTTTACACAATGATCTACTAGCATATGAAAGTGAAGAAAATGATAAACAGCTCATCTATCATTTCAAAACAGGATATGTGACTGCTTTAGGGGAGTATTCAAGCAACTACGACAATGAAATGGATAAAGCTTATATTATTTATAATGGTGAAGATGTCATTTCAGTTCATAGGAGCATTTTGCGAATTGTTGATTAAGAAAAAAGAAGGTGTAATACTTTGAAAATGCCAGAGGTATACCTAATTGGCGAGCTGAGGATGAAAAACTTTGAAATCTTTCGTCTTATGCATACGAAGGAAGATGGCTGGAACTATGTTATTGGATTTCTACTTGTAGAAGACTGCAACAGAAAAAGCAGGATATCGGATTATCCTTTTTTAGAAGAGGTTTACAAAGACACTCCTGAAGAGTTTGATGCATCTGAAAATATAATAAAGTTACAGGTAATAATCACAGAACCAATGACTAAGAAAGACATAAAGGTTTTAGAGCATATCAGTGTCAGCTTAGTAGAATTCAAGGAGCAGACTGCTGTTACCTTTTCCGTTATTGTGAGGGAAGACCTAAATGAGTTAATCGATCAGCTTGATGAAAATCCTTTTGCTGTTTATACAGAACTACTGCTGTACACAGAGGCAAAGCCTGCAGTTTCTCATTTTAAGAAGGAATCATTAAGGAGACTTTTTCAGGAGGATACCTCTTGAAATATAACACCAAGGTATCTGTCGGTGTGTGAGTGTGACAATAGATACCTTGGATAGGAACTAAGACCTATAAATGGTATTATATTGCCATTTTCACTTAAGGCATAGTGGTAATATAACCCAGTCTTTCGAAGAAATAAAAAAAGCCCTTCTCTTAAAGTAGATGGGCATTAAACTTATTATGAGATCTTTCTCTTCTTTCCACATCGAACACACTTATCAGTATAATAACTGAATTTATGTCTACGTTTACATAGACAAATTATCGCTTTGAAAAACATGTTGACACTCCCCTTGATGATTATTCAATCGAGGTAGTCCAGCCATCATAGAATTCCTTAGACCTGTGACTTTGCGTCCCATTTTTTCAATATGGTTTGCCTTTGTCTGGATTGGAAAGATAATATGGATATATTAACACTATGAAGATATTATTACCATTAACAAGAGATTACAGTATTGTTAACTTTATAATAAGAACTAGTTAGTAGTTCATCGTGTGTTCAAAAAATAAAAACCTTAAAAGCACCATTAGACAGCGGGCTTTTAAGGTTAGAAAAGAAACTCTGACATCAAAACAATAGATTAGGGTTGGTTACTATTGTTTTGTGGGAACTTACAGTAATATATCAACAATACAATTTTCTTAACTACTAGATAAGATAGTACTCCCTACAAGAACTACACTTGTATAAGTTATATCTTGAAACCGTAAAAGTATTTATGCCCCTTTTCCCAGGTCTTACTAGAAAGTGCATTAATATAATTAATGAAATTCTTATAATTACTTGCATTAATTATTGTATTATAATCTGAAGGTACTTTCTCACCAGTAAAAACAGATAATAATGATAGAATCAATGCCATTCTTAATGGCTCCTCTTAATTTACTGCAACCATGACCCTTCGCATTAATTTTTTTGCCATATCTCCGGGAAAAGCCAAATTCTGATAAAAATAATAGTTTTCCTTATCATTCTCATCACAATACTTAAAATAAAAATCTCCTATCTCTTGAACACCTGCCTCTTCACCTAATTCCTCTTCAAAATTAAGGAAGAAATCAATAGAGTCTTTTATTATAATAGCTGTATCAGTAACATCCTCCCACTCTTCAAGTAAGGCTAATAGATAAGGGATTACTTCAAGAGAAAGGGATGTCACAGCAGCTGACGCAAAAGTGTTAATAGTTTCTTCACTACCATCAGATAAGAAATGGAGATTATTAGAATCTCTTAAATCTCCATGAGTTGCAACAGCTAAGAAAACTCTAATACATAAATTTAAAACAGCTTCATCTTTAGTTCGATTCATTAATTGAATCAACAAAGGTTTTTGCGTGAAATCACCAAGTTTATATAACTCTATTAAGTTTAATAAAACGTCCCTTTCTGTATCAGCATATAAAATATTTGCCTTTATTTCTGGTAGTGGTAAGGTAGATTTTTCGCCAAACCATATACTATTCATAAGGTTTTTGTTTTCACTCATATTTACACCAACTTTCATTCATTGGATTATCTTTTTCCATATTGAGTGTTAATCATTTTTAGTAAAAGATTGAATCAATTTTAAATCTGTTTCTATTGGAGAAAGTTTTTGCTTTATTATACAACCTTTTGTATCCCATTCTGTATACTGAAGCGCTAAACCAAATTTGTATTCTCCTTCAAATTTTATATCTCCACTTTCGTACCAGACTCTTTCTGTACCATTACTTTGTCCATGAATTAAAACTTTCACTGACTTTAAATTCCCATTCTTATAAAATTCCACTAACTCGCCTTCAATAAAACCCCTAACATAATAGGTATAGTATATTAAATTACCATTATCATATAATTCATAAGCTAAGCCTGTAAAAGGTTTTCCATTCTCGTCCTTAGGATTATCTAAAACTTCATCACTATATGACGCAAACCATAACTCTTCGTCAAAATTAGTCCCTTTCTTCCAACATATCCTCAAACTTCTCTGTTCCATGCTCTACGAAATATTCATATTCCGATTGAGAAATAAAAAATGCTAACAGCATTCTACCATCTCTGTCATTGTTCTCAGTGCGAACCGTGTTATATTCCTCAGGAAAAGCAAATGGGTCAGTAAAGTAAAGTGCGCTTTTACTATATTTTTCAACAAACTTTTTATCGATATTTTCTATTCCGCTTATCGCTACTCCTCTCCCAATCTCTATTTGTTGCCCAATACAGTAAAATAGTGCATTAGCAAGAATATAACCTGTACTATTAAAGGCTCCATCAACTACTATAGAAACTTCTACATTGTCACCTACTATTTCATCATATTTGCTTAATCCAAGTGTATTATAAACTAAACATTCCTCAAATACATTTTCGTATTTTAAAACCTGTATACTAGGCATTTCTTCATTATTTCGAAAGACTTCTCGATCAACTGAATTGCCTAAATATTTATTGTAATGATCGTAATAAAGTTCTCCATAGTTAGTCATCTTTTTTTGCTCCTTTATAAGTTCCTTCTATTCCTTCGAATGCATGGCTTATATTACATTCATGACATTGAACTCTTAATCGACTATTGTACTCATCTAACACTTCTTTTCTATTTGGTTGAATTTCTCCTGCTTTCATACTTACAATTCTTTCTGCCCAAGTATCTGGATAGTGGTCTAAGTCATATCCAATTCTTTTTACGGGTCCATTTTTAGTGTTAATGGTAATACTATCTGGAATGTCTTTTCCACAAGTAGGACAAATCATATTACCATTTATTCTTAGGTGCTTAATTTTCTGCTTTTGTCCGAGAACCTTTTCAAGCTACTTCTTTTTTTATATAATTTCTCGGCATTCTTTCCCTCATTGCCACTCTTCGCTATCATACTCAAATACTCGCTCTTATCCCCGCTAACCTTCCTTAAATAAGACCCCACATCACCATCCCCACCGCAAACGCCACATTAAGACCAGTATGAAGGCTCCATCAAAAATCATCCATAAACGCTCTTGAAACATCCGCTCCTTGCTTGCCGATCTGTACGGTTGAGTTCAGTGCTTGTTAATTAAAGTTTAGTTTCTTACCTTGCCATTCCTGGAACAAACGCAAGTTCTATTGAAATTTATAAAATAAAAAGCACCTGTTGCCTAATAGGCAATTAAGTGCTTTATTAATGATTCTATTTTTAATCTCTTCTCTATATTGACAAGCATATTAATCTTTTCAGGCTACCCGCCTGTAACACTTTTTTATTCTTTTTCCTCCATCTTCTGCTTTAAATATTCAGCGATTTCTGTTTGCCCAAATTGTCTAGCGTATTCATATGCATCCATATTCTTAATATTCTCTCCAGTATATCTAATTGAAATATCTATTCCTTTTTCAACTAGAAACTCAGCTACTTCTTTATGCCCGCCATAAATTGCTCCAAATAACGGATTTCTTTTTGCTAAGCTTACATCTAATTCTGCACCATTCTCAATTAAATACTTTACTATCTCCATATGCCCCTCTCCTGCTGCCAAATTTAATGCAGAAGCATCAAAGGTACCACCTTTAGCATCAATATCTATACCTTTACTAATTAGATACTCAACTATTTCAAGGTGTCCTCTCTTGGCAGCTACATGTAACCACGTACCAAATGAAGTCATGGCATTTAAAATTTCATTATCATCACCTATTAATTGTTTTACTTCATTGATATCACCCATTTTAATTGCATTCCTTATTGCTTTGTTTATACTTTTTTGTTCCAAAACATATCCTCCTTTAATTCTATTATCTTCTACTAGCTAATACACCTAATTCTTCAAGAGTTTCAACAATATCGTCAAGGTCACCACCCTCAGATTCAACAGCCCTTAACCGATTCACTACTTCCTCTAAAGCATCAAGACTATGTTGTCCTACTACGGCATTTGGTGCCCAAACAAGGTTTTCCTCCCCAATAATTGGATCTATTCCATACCTTCTTAATATTTCCTGACCTTCTCGAACCAGTTCTTGTTGCTTCTGACCAAGACCTTTTTTAAATAAAATATGATGTGCATGAGGATTTATCATAGCAGAAGGTGGGTCACCTATTAGTCCTCTGAGATACTTACCAAAATCCATTTTAATTAATGCTTCATCATATTCTTTAGTAATGCCTAATTCAGACATCCTTTTTCTAATCTCAGTCAGCTCATCTACACTAAAAGTATTATTCTGTATAGCATTTTTAAGCTTATTCATCTTATTGGCATCTACTTTACCGTTCACAATTATATCATCAAAATAATCACTTACAGTTTTACCCGTACCCTTAACAACATCCCCACTACCACCACTCAACATACTCAAATAACTTTCTTTATCCCCACTAACCATCCCAACACCATCAGCCCTACTCTCAGCCTTCAAGTAGGAATTCACATCACCAACCCCACCCGCAAAGGCCACATTAGGACCAGTATTAAGGCTCCGTCCAAGATCATCCATAAACGCTCTTGAAACGTCCGCTCCTTGCTTGCCGATCTGTACGGTTGAGTTCAGGGCTTGTTGGCCGAGTTTGCCTGCTTCTTTTGCCATGCCTGGGACAAATGGAAGGCCGGCGAAGATGCTTTGGGTTAGGCTTGCTTGGCGTTGTTTTCGGATAGGTCGTCGGCAGATAGGAGGCTGTAGGGAATTTGACTCCTTCATCTAGTTTGACACTGCAAACAAAAAAAACACTTGATCCTTAATACAATCAAGTGCTTTCTGGTTGACCTTTATAGCTTTATATTAAATAGGGTCATTTGGAAATTCAAAATAATACTTATCAATTATAGCTTTATTATTTTCATTGTCTGGTACTTCACCTAAGTATTTATTTTTCCAAATAATCATTTGGTCACTGAAACTATATTCTGTATCAAACCAATCTGTATAGTCAAAATGCACATTTAATTGGCCTGTACTCTCTAATTTTAGAGTAAAAGAGTACCAAAGTTCTTGCTCCTCGTTTTTAAAAACTTCTCTCATTTCTTCCGATAAAGAAAATAGCTTTCTTTTATTTAATTTGAATGATTTTTCGTCTACTTGATATTTAAAAGGAATTTCAAGGCTATATACATTCAATCTTGGATTGGTTGAAGGCTGATAAAAGAAGTAAGTACCCCCACCATCTTCTGAAATTTGAGCATAATAGTAAAATCTCTCCCACTGTTCTGGTATCATTTCATTAACGGTTTCAGCTATCTTTCTATATAAATCATTCAATCTTTGTTCCAACCATTTCAACCTCCCTACTTACGTTTATAATTTTTTCAAACATTTCTTTTCCCTATTTTTTCATACATTATCTCAAATGAGCTTGGTCTCTACGACGTTTCTAGATAAATATTTTCGATTCTTACAGAAACCTTTCTTGGTGGTGTTTCTTTCAAAGCATTAGCCCTTCTGTCTCCATTTAATACCATTGATCAAAAAATCGTTGGTGTCTTTCTTATGGATACTTTAAAATGGCTGTTCCATGCTTTTAATATCGCAGCCATATTTCTTTAACTCTTACTGTATCAACACTTTTACAATTTTTAATCATCACAACTTCGCAAATTACTACTCGGAATAAGGGTTATAATCTATCTCAACCTTGCTAAGACCATCTAGTACTTTCTCTATTCTATTAGTCAAGTCTGCATTTTCTTCATGTGTCAGTTCACTTGTAGCATCTAATTCTTTAAACATACTTAATCTCTTTGTTATCCCTTCAACATATCCAATAAAGACCTTATTTTTGGATAACAATATTTCACCTATAGCAGTATCAACAATAAAGTCTTCTATCTTTCCTAGATTTATATAATCATTAACAGTTCTTGCTATTGCATATTCATGTCCTCTATTTAATTTTAAATAATCATTGTAGTCTTCATTAATAGCCTCAAATATTTCATTATATTCCCAGTCTTCCAAGATATCACTCCTCTTTTATGGTTTAAGTCTTTCACCGTTATTGTGAATAACTTCCAATTCAATATTCTTATATTTATTAGCAAATTCAGCTATTACTTTGCTACAACTGTCACACGTATCTAGTTCTGTGAATAACTTAATTTTACCAGTAGCATTTACATCATCACCCAGTTTTAAAGCAATATCATTCAAAATCTTATACTCAGTGTCAGAATCTCGCATAAAAGGTTTTCCATCTTTACCAGGTGCTAGAGATGCCTCAAAAATTGGCTCATTTGGTTTTAATGAAATTTCAGGAACTTTTTCTTCTAAATCCCCTTTAAATTCATCTATTTTACTCGAAGCATAAAACTCCTTTTTATTTAAACTATTAACATCCACCTCTGCAAGAGCAAAATTACCAGACTTCTTATATTTACTCGATAAATTCCCTCTTAGTTCCTTCAATCTATCAATTATATGTGCTTCTGTTACTGAATCTATTTGTCTAGTTGGATATACTTTACCCGTACCCTTAACAACATCCCCACTACCACCACTCAACATACTCAAATAACTTTCTTTATCCCCACTAACCTTCCCAACACCATCAGCCCTACTCTCAGCCTTCAAGTAAGACCCCACATCACCACCCCCACCAGCAAACGCCACATTAGGACCAGTATTAAGGCTCCGTCCAAGATCATCCATAAATGCTCTTGAAACATCTGCTCCTTGCTTGCCAATCTGTACGGTTGAGTTCAGTGCTTGTTGGCCGAGTTTGCCTGCTTCTTTAGCCATGCCTGGGACAAATGGAAGGCCGGCGAAGATGCTTTGGGTTAGGCTTGCTTGGCGTTGTTCGGCTGTGAGTTCGTTGCCGAACATGTCTTTGCCTGTTGTGTATTCGGATAGACCGTTGGCGGATAGGAGGCCGTAGATGCCCATTTCGGTTTTTTCTAGGGTGCTGAAGGCTTGCACGCTTTTGTAGGTGCTCATTGCATTTTCGGCTGCGTTGATTCCTTTTGCGGCTGAATAGATGCCTTTGCCGCCTTTGACGGCTCTGCCTGCCCAGCCGACGATTGGGATGAAGCCGGCTAATGCCATGCCTCCTGCTGCGATGCGCTGTGCGGTTGACATCTTTTCGCCTGTGACGGGGTCGACTCCTTCAACCGCTCGCTTGTAGTCATAGTAGCCGGTGAATTCCCCGACAAAGGTTTTTACTCCATCCCACACCTTTTCGACTGCAGGGCGTTCGGCGATTTCTCTTGCTTCTTGTTCTTGCTGCTTGTATGTAAGGTAGCTGATGGTGGCTTCTTCTGCCTCTCCCTTCAGCTTGTAGATATCGCTTTGATGATAGGCTTCTGCGTCAAACTGGATTGGTGAAATGCTGCTGCCTTGCTTTGTTGCGCCAAGTAAGGCGCTAAACAGCTGAATGGCATAGGCTTCCTCTCCCTCTGAAGACATATACTCGTCCTTCAGCTCCTGATCGGCTTCTTCTACTGCATCGATTGTTTTTGTTCGCTTTTTGCTGGCATCCATCATTAAGTCGTCGAATTGACTGCGGGAGAAGGGATGTAATGGGACTAGATCGTCAATATCACGAAAGATATTCTCCAGAGCTCGTCTTTGCTCTGTTATCATCTCGTCTGCCTGTCGTTCCTTTTGAGCGAGATCCTCTTCAAGAAAGGCAGTTTCAACTCTTGAGTTGCTGCCTAAATCCTTGTCCTCCAGCTTGCCGCTGACGCCTTCAAAAAAGGCAATTTGTCTGTCAAATAAACGCTGCCAGGCCTCGACGACTTCGATTTGGCCTTGATAGAAGCCTTTGATTGCTTCTGCTCCTTTGCCTTCAAAGTCGTCTAAATCAATCATTTCCTGAAAGGCCCTCTTTAATGATGTAAATTGGTCGCGAAGCTTATCATAATGCTTCGCCCTCTGTTCCATTGCGTCTTGTAAACTTGAAGCATCTAATATTTTCACAGTATCTCCTTTCTTTTTCACAAGGATTCGAACAATTAATCCATCATTATCCGATAGATTACCTAATATCCTTTTATTGTAAAAAAGAAAAAAGCGGTTTTCATATGCCAAAAGATTTATTTTACACCAGTCTAAATACCCATAATTTACTATTGGAGGATTTTCCTAGCTTCCATTTCACCTATAAAAAAGTTAGCCGCCGATTTTCGCATCAATCTCTTGCGTACTCACATTATCTCCAAACCAATTTGCTAATTTCTGTTTTGCCTTTTGTTTCGTATCTTCATCTATATACATGGCTACTTGGATCAATGCAATTCCTAATGCTCCGAGATCATCTGTAAAGCCGATGCCGACTGCCATATCTGGAATTAAATCAACGGGAAGAATGAAATAACCTAATGCTCCAATAATGGTTGTTTTTGCCCTTACTGGCACATCTGGCTTCTTTAACGTGAAATACAAAAGCAGGACGGCATACACGACAGAGGCACCTGCCTTTTTCGCGAACTTCGTAAGCTTACCCCAAAACTTTTCCTCGGAAAAATGCTTTCCCGCGTCCTCCAGCTTCACCTCAAGCTCTTCCTTGTTCTTCTCCATCCCCACTCGCCTCCCTTTTGGTTTTCTTACTTCTATCATACTAAATATTGGCTGTAAATGTATTGCTGTTAGCCTTATTTGGAAAAACTTTCATAAAAAAATACCCCTCGTTATTAAGGGGCAGCATGTCTATTTGACCTGGATCTTTTGGTTTGGATAGATTAGATGGATATTTTTGATTTGTGGATTAAGCTTTTGGAGGGCTTTGAGGCTTGTGCCGTATTTTTGCGCAATTTTAGTGAGGCTTTCGCCTTTTATGACGATATGGTATTTTGCTCCCTCACTTGCCTCAGGATTAATCCACGAGCCTGGTACACCCTTTTGTTTTGTCACATTTACCATTCCTGCTGATTGATTAAAGAGGAAGTAGCTTCCCTTCTTTATAATGCCTTTTTTATTTTTGCCTTGCTTTGCATCTGCGGCTGTCATATAGGCTCCTGTCTCGGTTTTCACCTCAAAGATTGGCACTTCAGATTCCTTGATTGTCCAGCCCCAATCGCCTGGATTTTTGCGGATATCATTTCTGTCAATAAGGACCCCTGCGACTTTAATATTGTTTTCATACTGGTGCATATGGATGAAATCAGCAACCTTCCCATATGACCATGCATATGTCTGCCAATAATAATCGGCCAGTCCCTTGACCGCAAGCATAACTGTATATGAGCCGTAGATTCCTAGCTTATACGTATGAAAGGTTTTACGCACACCGTTGAAATACGCAAGAATATGTGGGATTGCGCTTTTGCCTGCATCGAAGTCAACTGCGAAATAAATGGCTGTTCCTGCTGGCTGGCCGACATTTTGTGCTGCTTTCACTGCATCCCTTCCGTCCTGTCTTCCTTGCTCCTCTGTAAAATAGGATGACCTGTTGGCGCTTTTTTGAAAAATACTGACTAGCTTTAAGCCAGCGTTCCTTATCGCCCTTGCCTCGGCAGCATCAAAGGTCTTCCAGCTGTTTCCAAGATAGCGGGCTGTATAAGCAAACCCTGCTTTCTTTAAAGCACTTGCTGTTGTTATATTTAGCTTTGTCGCACAATCAAACCCTCTTGCCATATTTATCACTCCCCTTTTACCTATATATAGAAGAAATTCTCAATTTTAGGAAGGCTTGTGAGAAAAAATTCTCTGCTTGCGGCATTACCTTTGCGCTGAAAAATGGAAACATGAAGAGTTGTTTACCTCTTCCAGCAAAAGGATGCGGATTGGCTGCAGCCACCCTTTTTTACCAATGATGTTATTTTACCATTTCTGGTTGACCATACTCTGTCTATTAGCCTGCTTTGCTTCGATACTAAGGTCTATTTCCCTGATACTTTTCCCCTCCATAGGCTTTATACCTACGAACTTTTATCACAACTAGGAACAAATGAATAATTTTTCCATTTTTACTAGATATTAATAACTTTTTTCCAAAAAAAGTGCTTTAATAGATTAGTAATCTATTAAAATTTCTAGGGGGTACGAAATGGGAAACAGCAAACGCAAGCTTGGTTCTATCTTTACTTTTTTACTAGCATTTGTTTTAGTTGTCAGCACTTGGACAGCGCTTCCGGCAGCGGCCGCAGAAACAGCTGACGCGGGGGAAACGCTTACAGGTGGCACGACAATCGAGGAAAGCTTTGCAGATGGAGAGAATGTTAAATGGTTTACGTTTACTCCTTCTGCTGAAGACACGAAGAACTTTACACATTATGAATTTACGTTAAATTCTACAGAGGAAATGAATGTTTCTGTTTACTCAAGCCTTGATAAGGCTAATGCAGATGACACATTTGATCAATATCGAAGCTACAGCTATACAGAATCGCCAGCTGTTATTCACTTTCCATTAGCATGGGTCGGCTCTTATTATGTGAAGGTTGAGTATTATCCTTATTATGAAGAGGAAGAGCTAGGACAAGAGGAATTGCCAGAGGGTGAGGAAGAGCTAGGACAAGAGGAATTGCCAGAGGGTGAGGAAGTAGAGCCTGTTGAAGTGGATACTTCCTTTACACTAAAGGCAAAAGGAACAACTCTTGCGCCATCAACAGATATCGAATCAGCAGAGGAATGTCCTGTTGAGCTAAGCACAAGCGAGCAAAAGGATGGTTTAGCTATCTTAAAGGACCTTCGTGAAATCAGAGATTCGATTTTGTCTCAAACAGAGGAAGGCAAAAAGCTATCATCCTTATATTACAAGGTCGCACCTTTCTTAAGCGCGAAAATTATCTTTGACGACCAGCTTCGCAGTGACGTTTTAAAGAATTTGCGCCAGCTGAAACCAATTTATACGGAATTACTTAAAAACGGCACAAGCTCGACGTATACTTTCACAAGCGCAGATGTGAAGGCAATTAACAGTCTCTACAAATATACGTATGATGCAGCTCCAGATGCTTTGAAGGAGCAACTGAAAAAGACAGAATCAAAAATCAAAATCAGCAATTTAGAGGATAAAACACTATCAAGTGTGTTTTCTAAATTGGGAGCTTCCACAACCGCTATTTCCAACAAGAACACTTCCAACAAGTATATCGTTAAGCTGAAAGCAGGCAAAAGCCTGTCTACCTTTAAAAGAAGCGCACAATCCACACAAAGTGAAACAATCGAAAACTTAAACACCTCTGATAAAATCGCAGACGATTTATATGTAATCGATCTCGGCAGTGAGGTCAAAGCAAATGGCTATTCTGCACAGGCAAAAAACAGCATCGTCAACTCTGTGAAAAAATCATCGGCGGTTGAATATGTGGAACAAATACAAACATATAAAGCATTAGGAACAACAAGCGATGTTTCTAGTCCATACCAATGGTCACTTTCCAACACTGGCCAAACACAAGGTACGAGCGGTGCAGATATCCAATTCGGACCACTTCACTCCCTGCTTCATGCAGCAAAACCAAGTGAAACAGTTATCGCTGTTGTTGATACTGGTGTTGACAGCACACTTGCTGACCTTAACAATGTTTTGGCAACTGAAGGCTATAACTATATTGGCAACAATAATAATGCGTTAGATGATAATGGGCATGGAACACATGTGAGCGGCATTATCGCAGCAGGCATGGATAACGGCTACTCTATTTCCGGCATTCATTCTAATGCGAAGATCCTTCCTGTCAAGGTTCTTGACGCAAGCGGCTATGGGGACACAGAACAAATTGCCAAAGGAATTAAATATGCTGTTGATAAAGGCGCAAAGGTTATCAACTTAAGTCTTGGCGGCACATACAGCAGAACATTGGAATATATGCTGCAATATGCGTACAAGCATAATGTCACAATCGTTGCGGCGACAGGAAATGACGGCTATGAAGAATTAGGCTATCCAGCATCAAGCAAATATGCGACTTCTGTTGGAGCTACAAATGATATGGATCTTGTATCCGATTATTCAAACTATGGCATTGGAACAGACTTAGTCGCACCAGGTACAAATATCCCAAGTCTTGTGCCAAACGGCAATGTCACATACTTCAGCGGCACGTCGATGGCAACACCGCATGTTGCAGCAGCAGCAGGACTGCTTCTATCTTTGAACAATAACTTAAAGCCAGCAGAGGTAGAAAAAATCCTGACGGAAACAGCGAAAGACGTTGCATTTGAGGAGCAGGACAACCCGTACAAGTTTGAAGAAACTTTCGTTGAAATTACCGAGGACGGCGAGGTTATTTATGAAGAGGGAGACTCTCTTCCTCCAGGCTATGATTATGTTACTGGCTGGGGTCGTCTTGATGCCTATGGCGCCTACAGCGCATTATTGCTGAAAGCAACTGTTGGGGATATTTATAACAGCAGCTATGCAATTAAAGGAACGGCTGAAAGCGGCACGGCTGTCAGTGTGAAAATTGGCAAGGAAGTGAAAAAGGCAACAGCAGACAAAAAAGGTAATTACAAAATCGAGATTCCAATACAAAAGGCAGAAGGTCTGCTTGAAGTAGCATTTGAGAAAACAGTAAATGGTGTTAAAGCGAAAGCAACGATTCGCACAAGCGTGCTGGAGGATACAACACCTCCTAATGCACCGAAGGTCAATAAAGTTGGCGATAATGACACGAAGGTAACAGGTACAGCAGAGGAATATGCGACAATTACGGTTAAAGCGAACAAGAAAACAATCGGCACAGCGAAAGCAGATAATGCTGGCAAGTTCTCTGTCAAAATCGCCAAGCAAAAGCAGGGCACAAAGCTAAGCGTTACAGCAACGGACGGCGCGAAGCTGACAGGCAAGGCTGCATCTGTTACAGTTGGCGACAGCACACCACCTGCAGCACCGACTGTTACAGGTACAATTAGTGACAAGAGCACAAAAGTAGAAGGAAAAGCAGAGGCTAATGCTTCTATCGACATTAAAGACGGCAAAAAGGCTGTTGCAAGCGGCAAAGCCAACAGCAAAGGCGCTTACTCGATCACGATTAAAAAACAAAAGGCTGGCACAAAGCTAAGCATTACTGCAACAGATAAAGCAGGTAACACAAGCAAAGCGAAAGCAGTCACTGTCGCAGACAAAACCGCTCCTAGCGCGCCAACTGTGAGCGGTACAATTGGTGACAACAGCACAAAAGTGACTGGCAAAGCAGAAGCGAATGCTTCCATTGAAATTAAAGATGGCAAAAAGAAGATTGCAAGTGGGAAAGCAGACAGCAAAGGCGCTTACTCAATCAAGATTGGTAAGCAAAAGGCTGGCGTAAAGCTGAGCATTACAGCGAAGGATAAAGCGGGCAACATCAGCAAAGCAAAAACAGTTACAGTTGCTGACAAGACGGCTCCAAGTGCTCCTAAAGTGAACAATGTGACAACAGTAACGACGAAGGTCACAGGCAGCACAGAAGCAAACGCAACAGTGACAATCAAGGTGAACAATAAAGTACTTGCAACAGGAAAAGCAGACAAAAAAGGCAGCTACTCTATCACAATCAAAAAACAAAAGGAAAAAACAGTCCTTGCTGTTACAGCAACAGACAAGGCTGGTAACATCAGCAAAGTGACAGAAAAGAAGGTTGCGAAGGCTAAATAACAGAAGAAGCCAGACACAGAGTAATCTGCCGTCTGGCTTTTTAGCGTTTAACTGCTTTACAACAACTTGCTTCCTTTTCAACTTAAAAGTGGAAAGTGAACAAAAATAGAACAAAAAAGAACAGGACAGCTGCCTGCCCTGTTCTTTCTTTATGATTAGATGATTTTCACTTCTGCATTCTCATGCTTTGCCATAAGCTGCTTCATGTAATCGATCAGTTCTTGTTTCATTTCGTCCTGTTGCAGGGCGAATTCTAATGTTGTTTTTACGAAGCCAAGCTTTTCACCAACATCGTAGCGGCTGCCTGCGAAGTCGTAAGCAAATACTCGTTGAATTTGGTTCAGCTCTTGGATTGCATCTGTCAGCTGAATTTCACCGCCTGCTCCTGTTTGCTGCTTCTCAAGGAACATGAAGATTTCTGGTGTAAGTACGTAGCGGCCCATAATTGCCAGGTTAGATGGTGCAGTTCCACGCTTTGGCTTTTCAATGAAGTTCTTAACTTGATAGCGTCTGCCTTCCTGCTGGATCGGATCAACGATTCCGTAACGGTCTGTATCGCTGTCAGGCACCGTTTGAACTCCAATCACAGGTGAAAGTGTTTCTTCATATTGGTCAATAAGCTGCTTCAAGCAAGGTGTATCACTTTGTACGATATCGTCGCCCAATAATACAGCAAATGGCTCATTGCCAATAAAGCTTTTCGCACACCAAACAGCATGGCCAAGTCCTTTTGGCTCCTTTTGGCGGATATAATGGATATCAGCAAGATTTGAAGAGTATTGTACCTTTTCTAACAGGTCAAACTTCTTCTTCTCTAACAGGTTTTGCTCTAATTCATGAGCATAGTCAAAATGATCTTCAATCGCTCTTTTTCCTTTTCCTGTTACGATGATGATGTCCTCAATGCCGGAAGCAATTGCTTCCTCCACGATATACTGAATTGTTGGCTTATCAACAATCGGCAGCATTTCCTTTGGCATCGCCTTTGTTGCAGGCAGGAATCTTGTCCCTAAACCAGCTGCTGGAATAATTGCTTTTCTTACGTGTTTCATTTTACCCTCTCCTGTCTGGTCTAATTAAAGAAATTATAATATGTAAGCTTTAATTTTTGCTTAATAATATGTTCTTAATAACGTACAATTATGGTAACATTTTTCCTTATAAAAGCAAAGGGTTTTTACTAAAATTTATCATTTTTAAATATAATGGTATCAATTGTAACAAATTAGTTGCATATATCCATTTTTTGTTTAAGTGCCAACTATGGTCAATGTCTTTTTCGTTTTGTTATAATGGATAATAGAATAGGGAAGAAAACAGAAGGAGGTAACGGATATCCAACAACATTATTCTGACATGTTCAGGGACAGCTTTATAAGGGAAGCAGTGGAAAGGGTCGGAACAGGCATTGTTATCACAGACCCGAGTATCGCTGATAACCCGATTATTTATGTTAACAAAGGTTTCGAACGATTGACTGGTTATAAAGCAATAGACATTCTTGGCAAGAACTGCCGCTTTCTTCAAGGCGCTGACAGAAATCAAGGTGCTGTTACAGCACTGCGGAATGCTATTAAAGAGGAAAAGCATATTGTTGTGCAATTGCGCAATTATCGTAAGGATGGTCAATTGTTCTGGAATGAACTTGAGCTTTCACCCATTCGTATCGGAGAAGACAATAAGCTGTTTTTTGTCGGAATACAAAAGGACATAACAGAAAGAAAGGAATCTGAGCAGCTTATCAGCGAGTATTTAGAGCAGATAGCCAATCTTTCTACACCTATCATTTCCATTAATGAAAAGACATCCATTTTACCACTTATCGGTGATCTATCAATGGACCGGTTTGATCAGCTTGTTAAAGATATCGCGATTTATGTAGGAAATTCTAAAGAAGATTATTTCATCATTGATTTGCAAGGCTTATTAAAATATGATGAGGTCGTACATAATGGTCTTAAAATGATTAACGATATTCTCGCATTGATGGGAACAGAGCTCATCATCAGCGGTGTCCAAGTGAAAATGGCACAAGACACAATCAATTATACAAATGGCAATGATTTAAATATCCGTTTTTTCCAATCATGCAAACAAGCACTGCAATCTTTAAAATAAACTATTACCAGCCTCTTTTTAATGAAAGGGGCTGTTTTTGCATACATAGCTTCACTTCTTAGCACACTAAGAAAAAAGGAGTTGAATGATCGTGCAATTTTTGTTTAGTTTTATGCAAATGCTGTTTTCGAGTGTTCTCCTTAAGCGCAATCTCGACTGGCACAGAAGGCTTGTTGCTGTCGCCTTTCCAATCTTTTTCCTTGCGCTTTTGGCCCAGGCTGAATATATCATCTATCGTACAAAGAGAAATGGCTGATAATATTCATATAGTTTTTACATTAAGTACGTATTTTGTTCATATTTGTCCATTATGATGGAAGTAGCGTGGATAGCATGCGTGGCTATCATTGGCATTTGGCGTAGGTGGGGCCGATGCTGCAAAAATAAACTAATAAAGTCTTTGTCTACATAAACAGCCATGCTCGGACGAGCATGGCTGTTCCCAATTTATTTCGCCAGGCGGATAACATTCCAGGAAAGCTTTGGCAGCATTGCTGAAAGCGCACCGTCCCTTAGACTTGCGTCACCGTTTGTATGTGGCTTAACGGCTTCTGCTTTTGCTGAGTTTGTTTGCTTAATATCGTCATTTTCGAGGACGATATGCTCTATCACTTTATAGCCTTCAAAGTTGCGAATATCACACTCCAACAGCAAGCTGTCTTGAAGGTCTCTGTTGACTGCAAAAATCGTCAGCTCCTCGTTTTCTTCATTATAGACAGCAGTTGATTCTAATGTCGGTACATCTGTGAAATCCTTGCTGTCATATTTTGGACTGGAAATAATCGGATTTAAGGCAACACCTCTGCCATAAACGGAGGCATGCATATATGGATAGAAAATCGTCTGCTTCCAGGCTGGACCGTTCTCCTCTGTCATAATTGGCGCAATTACATTCACAAGCTGTGCAAGACATGCAATCTTCACCCTGTCAGCATGCTTGAGCATTGTTATCAGCATACAGCCGACAAGCAGCGCATCCTCAAAATTATAAATATCCTCAAGCTGCGGTGGTGCGACTGTCCACGGCTCAATCAGCTTATCTGCTTCTCTTGAGTGGTACCACACATTCCACTCGTCAAAGGACAAATGAATTTTCTTTTTGCTGCGTTTTTTGGCTTTAATATAATCAGCGATCGACACAACGGACGATATGAAGTCATCCATCTCTAAAGACAGCGCTAAATAGTTGCTGATATCATTGCTGTGATTACCGTAATATTGATGCAAGGAAATATACTCGACATGGTCATACGTATGCTCTAAAACAGTTGCTTCCCATTCTGCAAATGTCGGCATGCTTCTATTCGAGCTACCGCAGGCAACGAGCTCAATATCAGGGTCGACCCATTTCATGGCCTTTGCCGCTTCCTGAGCAATCCGGCCATATTCAGCCGCTGTCTTATGACCGATTTGCCACGGACCATCCATCTCATTTCCTAAACACCATGTTTTGATTTTATGCGGCTCACGGTAACCGTGACTTATGCGCAAATCACTATAGTAAGAACCGCTGTCATGGTTACAGTATTCAACCAGATTCCGCGCTGCGTCAATTCCTCTTGTCCCGAGGTTAACTGCCATATTCACCTCTGCCCCTGCCTGCTTCGCCCACTCCATGAACTCATTTGTGCCAACAACATTCGGCTCTGTCGTCCGCCAAGCAAGCTCAAGGCGGCGCGGTCTGTCTTCAACAGGACCAACTCCGTCCTCCCAGTTGTAGCCTGACACGAAGTTTCCGCCAGGATAGCGGATCAATGGAACCTGAAGCTCTTTTATCAAGCTTGTCACGTCCTTGCGAAAGCCCTGTTCATCTGCATCCGGATGACCTGGCTCATATATGCCGCCATACACAGCTCTGCCGAGATGCTCAATGAATGATCCATAAATTCGGTTATCTATTTCAGCAATTTTAAAATCCTTTTCTAAAATCATCTTCGCTTTTTTCGTCATGAATGTTTCTTCCCTTCGCATATGGTTTTTATTTTAGTTTTTAGTTGTTATCCCTTCACACCGCCGGCAGTCATGCCTTCAATAAAGTAGCGCTGGAAGAAAATATACAGAAGCAGCACTGGGAATATTGCCATAACAGACCCAGCAATCAGCACATCATAGTTGTTGCCGTATGGTGTCAGCAATGTCGACAGCCCGATCGGCAATGTTAAATTTTCGCTTGACCGTAAAACAATCAACGGCCACAGGAAGTTATTCCAGCTTCCAAGTGCTTGCAGAATTGCCATCGAAGAAAAGGCCGGTGTCATTAACGGCATCATCACACGGAAGAAAATGCCGATTTCTGTACAGCCATCGACCCGTGCCGCATCGAGTAAATCACGAGGCAGGCCGCTTGCGTACTGTCGGAAAAAGAAAATGGGAATCGGCGCAACGACAAACGGCAGAAACGCGCCAACTAATGTGTCCATTAAGCCAAGGCTCATTGTCAGCTTATATAATGGAAGCATGATGATTTCGACTGGAATCATCATCACAATTAAAACGAGTCCAAAGACAATATTCTTTAGCTTAAAGTCATAAACAGCAAGGCCATAGCCAACCATGCTTGTCAAAAGCAGGCAGGATAAAGTAGAAGCAATCGTAATGATGATGCTGTTTTTATACCAAATGAAATAATCTGTTTCGCCGTTGAACAAATAAGAATAGTTATCCAATGATAAAAGGTCTGCCTGCAGCTTAAGATTCAGCCCGTACCTCATAATTTCCGTTGATGGCTTCAAGGAGCCAAGTGTGATCGCAAAGAGCGGGAATAAGGCGAAAATGCCGATTACTACAAACAGCAGGATAAGCAGGATGGACGACAGCTTCCACTTTTTTTTCGGTTTCATCCTTGTTCCTCCTTTTTGAACATGCCGAAGAACTTCAGCTGGATCAAGGTGATAATCAGGGTGATGACAAGCAAGGCAATCCCAACAGCAGAGCCGAAGCCGAGATTATTCTGCTCAATCCCTTTTTGGTACAAATAACCGACAATCGTCAGTCCAATATTATTAGGCGATCTGTTGCTGCCATAAAGCATATAGCTCTCAGCAAACATCGAGAAGCCGCCGTAAATGCTGATTGTAAAAACATAAATGCTGATTGGTTTTAATAATGGCAGTGTTATATGGTAGAACTTCCTCGAAGTCGTGGCACCGTCCACCTCGGCAGACTCATAAAGCTCCCGCGGAATATTTTGCAGTCCTGCGAGGAAATACAGGATGTTAATCCCCATCCACTTCCAGGTTGCCAGCACAACAAGCACGAACATGCTTGTGCCGCCATGGTTCAGCCATGCCTTTGGCTCCATGCCAAAGTTCGTTAAAATCGAGTTCAGCAATGCCCCATCTTGTCCGCCGAAGATTAAGCGGAAGATCATCCCGGCAACAACGACAGATGTCAGTGCGGGTATGAAGGTTACAGAGCGGAAGAAGTTCTTCGCAAACATCAGCTTTGAATTCAGGAAAACAGCAAGCACAAGCGGCACTGGAATTAAGATAATTAAGGTCAAAAGCGTATAAACAGTGCTGTTGCGAATCGCTGTTAGGAAGGTTGGGTTCCATAACTCCTTATAGTTGTCTAAACCGATGAAGGTCGTTTGTCCTGGCAGTACCTCCTGAAAGCTCATGATAACCGTTGTAGCAACTGGATAAGCAAAAAAGATCAGGAAAGACAGGATGAATGGAAAGATAAAAAAGTAAGGCGCTGCATTTTGCGAATAGAGAAGACTTCTTTTCTTCTGTTTCCTAACACCCTGTCTGCTGCTTGCTTCCATATTAAATCCCCCCTTAATAGGCAGGAGGCAAAGGCAATTTGCCTCCTGGAGATATCGTTATTTAATCTGACTTGCTGCCTCCTCGAGCGCCTGCTTCGGATCCTTCATTTCCACTAATGTCTGGAACAAAATCGTCGTCTTGACAGCATTGGAGACATCTGGCGTTCTTTCGCCAATATTGACACCTTCGATTTCATCCTTCACCTCAAGCAATGTCTCGAAAATATTCGGACCGAAATATTCCGTGAATTTATTCTCCTCATTCACTTCCGGTAAATCCCACACATCAGAGCGAATTGGGTCAAAGCCAAGCTGCTTCCAAATTTCAATATTTCCTTCCTTCGATAGCTTCGCATAGGCAAGGAATTTCTTCGCAACATCTGGATCTTTAGATTGGTTTGTTACAACAGTGCCTGTTCCGCCCATCCCTGCAGAGCGAGGAGCACCTTCAGACCAAGCAGGCATTGGTTTAATTACGATTTTGCCTTTCAAATCAGGCATATAGTCAGTGAATCTGCCCATATACCACATTGGCATCCATACAGACGCTGCTCCGCCATTATTCATGAAGCCGTAATATTCCTCTGAGTGATGGTCATTGCCTGGAGACGGAATCGCAATGCCTTCTTTGACAAGGTCTTGCTCATATTGCAGCACCTCAACAATACGTGGATCTGTCAGGTTCACCTCGCCATTTTCCTTCAATAGGTCATCCTTGCCTTCAAGCTGAGCAACCTGCGGCCAGAACGACCATTGGTCTTCAATATCAAGTGTTGTCATTGGAATGCCTGTTTTCTCAAGAACTGTTTTGCCTGCTTCCTTATAGTCAGCCCATGTTTTAATGTCATCTGGATTGACGCCGGCTTTATCCATAATTTCTTTATTGTAATAAATAACTGCAGCACCAACGTGGAAGTCAATTCCATATGTCTTGCCATCTTTTGCGTAAATATCAAGGCGTGATTGTACAATATTTTCCTTTTCCGGCTCAATCACATCATCTAACGGCAGAATCTGTGGCTCTCCTTTTAAGAAGTTGCCGAATTTCGAGATTTCCACATCAGAAATATCCGGAGCTCCCTTGCCTGACTGCAGCGCAACAAGCAGCTTATTATGCAAATCCTCGTAAGGATATGTAGTGGCTTTAAGGCTGATTTGGTCATCAGGATTCTCCTCATTCCACTTCTCTGCCATATGCTCATAATATTGTTCATGGAGCTCATTGAACGTCCATAATTCAATCTTTGTTCCTTTACCGCCGTTCGAATAGCCTTTATCCGAACTGCCCTTATTACAGCCTGCTAAAAACATGGAGCTTACTAGAATGATAGCCAGCATACCTAAAAGACCCTTTTTCATTCCTCTTCCTCCTTATAGCTTGTTGAAAAAACACTTTATTTTAAAAAAACGTAAAATGTTTTACACATGTTAATAGTATTAACCTGTCTTCTTAAAAATGTATGCGTTTTCATAAATGAGTAAATCGTCTAGGATAATGGTTTTCTAAAGCGTAAAAAGTCATTATCTTTTTGTACATATTTTGTGAGTTTCCCTTTAGGTCAAGCAAAAAAGACAGTTTCTCGCTAATTGCAAAGGAGGAAAGGAGGATTTTTGATATTTTTTATATTATTAGCGAGTTCCTAACATACACATAAACAGAAAGCCTCTATTATTTTAGGTTTTGTTAAAAGAAAACAAAAGGAGGACCACCTATGAAGGCTGTGCTCGTCGATTCTATTTATTCTGTTTCTAATTGGATTTTGCGGTTTTTATATGTTCATCTATTATGGATGCTATTTTCCGTTGTGGGACTCGCTGTCGCCGGTTTCTTCCCTGCGACTGTCAGTCTGTTTTCGGTTATGCGTAAATGGCTGCTTGGTGAATCAAGCTTTCCGATTTTCTCTACCTTTCTATCTGTCTATAAAAAGGAATTTGTGAAAAGCAATCTTCTCGGCCTGCTGCTCATTTTTGGCGGGGCTGTCCTGTATGCAGATTTGCTGGCACTTCAGCATACAACAATTACCTTCTTACAATATCTCTACTTTCCTGTTCTTTTTATCGCCTTGCTTTATGCCTGCAGTGTTCTTACCTTTTTTACGATGTATGTTCACTATGAGCTAAAAGGGCTTCATATCATTAAAAACGCCCTGCTGTTTACACTGGCAATGCCCCTTGCCTGCGCTAAAATGGTTGGCGGACTATTAATCATTGTTTATGTGCTGATTACCTTTCCAGGAAGCATTATTCTATTTGGCGCAAGTGTGCCTGCCTTTTTCATGATGTGGACCAGCTTAAAGGCATTTTCTCGATATGAACAAAAACGAACCAAGCAACTGACATAAACTCTCAAGTCAAGAAAGAAGGTAGTTTACATGATACATATAAAAGATCTCCGCTCTGGCTTAAATATATATAAAGCACTTAGCTCAGAAATCCGCCTTGAAATCCTGACATTGCTGCAACGAAATAACAGCCTAAACTTAAATGATATCGCCCAAAAGCTGCAGCTTTCCAACGGTGCTGTCACTATGCATATTAAAAAACTGGAGGAAAGCGGTCTTATTGATATCTCAACAGCAGGTGGAAAGCACGGCATTCAAAAAATCTGCTATTTAAATGAGGATGTCCTGACAATCGAGCTTCAGGATAAGGGTGTCGAGAATTTTTATGAGTATGAGATAAAGGTCGGTCATTATTTCGATTATGCAGCAGACCCGACATGTGGTCTGGCGACAAAGGACAGCATTATCGGTGAGTTTGACAATCCCCGCTACTTCGCCGATCCTGACCATATTCACGCAGACATCGTTTGGCTGAAAAAAGGCTTCCTTGAATACAGAATTCCTAATTACTTAAAGAAAAATCAACACTTTAAAGAAATTCAATTTATATTCGAAATCAGCTCAGAGGCTCCCTTCTACAATAATGACTGGCCCTCTGACATTTTCTTTTACCTAAACAATGTCGAGCTTGGCTTTTGGACATCACCCGGAGACTTCGGTGACACAAAAGGAGCCTGCAATCCAAGCTGGTGGCCGCCCCACTTGAACCAGTACGGCTTGCTGAAGCTGCTGCGCATCAACAAGGACGGCACATTCATTGATGGCTGCCGAATATCAGATGTTACGATTGAGGATGTTGGTCTGCAGGACCACCCTGACATTAAACTGAAGTTTGCGGTAACAGATGAAGGCACAATCGGCGGACTGACCCTTTATGGGCGCAGCTTTGGCAATTATGAGCAGGATATTACAGCTCGGATTCTTTATGAGGAAGTGCTGCCTGAGTGAGGGGGAAGGTAGTCTTCCCTCTTTTTTGGTTACATTGAAGATTAATTGATTTGAAGACTAATAAACTAAAAAACCAAGCCCACTCGAGCTTGGTTTTTTGCGATTTATGAAGCTAATTTATTCTTATTATAAATATCAAACGCAACCGCTATCAGTAGCACAAGTCCTTTTATAGCCTGCTGCCAGTCGATGCCAAGGCCGATGATGGACATGCCGTTGTTCATGACACCCATAACGAGACCGCCGACAATCGCCCCGCCGACTGTTCCGATGCCGCCATATGCTGATGCGCCGCCGATAAAGCAGGCTGCAATGGCATCAAGCTCGAACAGATTGCCTGCTTTTGGTGTTGCGGCATTAAGTCTTGCGGCGAAAATCAAACCTGACAGCGCTGCAAGCACGCCCATGTTCACAAACACCCAGAAGGTTGCTTTTTTCGTTTTGATGCCAGAAAGACTTGCGGCCTTTTCATTGCCGCCGATTGCATAAACATGTCGGCCCATCACGGTTTTCTTCATAACAAAGCTGTAGATAATGATCAACCCAATAAGGATAAGCAGAATGGTTGGAATGCCTTCATATGTTGCTAAAACATATGTGAACACATTAATCAGCACGATAATGGCTGCTATCTTCGTAACGAACAGCCCTTTGGAAGACACTTCAAAATCATAACGAAGCTGGGTTTTACGATTGCGGGCTTCAATCAGCAAGTAAATGATCGAAAAAACAATGCCTGCCACAATCGTCAGCATATGCAGCGTACTGCCCCCAAAAATATCGGGGATAAAGCCTGAGCTAATATCCTGAAAGGACTGTGGATACGGCGCAACAGATTTTCCTTTTAAGACAAGCATCGTCAAGCCTCTGAACAACAGCATTCCGGCAAGTGTGACGATAAAGGCGGGAATCTTGACGTATGCGACCCAAAATCCTTGCCATGCCCCGATAACAGCACCCACTAATAAGGAAAGAATAACAGCCAAAAAAACGGGCATATCATGGTTAATGATTAAAATACCGGAAATGGCGCCGACAAATGCAGCGACAGAGCCGACTGACAAATCGATATGACCAGTGATAATCACGAGAACCATGCCGATTGCAAGGACGAGAATATAGCTGTTCTGCAAAATTAGATTTGTAATATTAAGCGGGCGTAAAAGAATACCCTCTGTTAACACTTGAAACAGAATCATAATCAGCACTAATGCAGTAAACATTCCATATTGGCGTAAATTGCTCTGAATCAATGACAATATAGAGCCTTTATTGCGGTAATCCTCCAACGGTGTATTCACCTTAACTCCCCCTTCCTTTTTGAGACAGACGACTTAGCTTGTAATGAATTTCATGATGCTTTCCTGTGTCGCATCTGCCGCAGCCAGCTCTCCCTTGATGCTGCCCTCGTTCATAACGTAAATTCGGTCACACATTCCTAAAAGCTCTGGCATCTCCGAAGATATAAGGAGAATTCCTTTTCCTTCGTCTGCGAGCTTATTTATAATGGTGTATATTTCATACTTCGCTCCAACGTCGATTCCCCTTGTCGGCTCATCAAGCATGAGAATATCCGGTTCAGCGTAAATCCACTTGCTTAACACAACCTTTTGCTGATTGCCGCCGCTCAAGTTTCCTGTCTTCTGCAGGATGGACGGTGTTTTGATGTTCATCTTCTGACGATAGTTCTCCGCCTCCTTCACCTCGACATGTTCATTGAGCACACTGAACTTGGAAAGCTTGCGTAAGTTCGGCAAGGAAATATTTCGTTTAATATCCTCAATCAAAATAAGCCCATAGTTTTTCCGGTCCTCTGTTACGTATGCAAGTCCATTTTCGATTGCTTCCGGCACATTCTTTACCGAAATTTCCTTGCCATCCTTATAAAGCTGACCAGATATTTTTGTTCCATAGGATCGTCCGAACACGCTCATCGCAAATTCCGTTCTTCCTGAGCCCATTACGCCAGCAATCCCGACAATTTCGCCTCTTTTTATATGCATGCTGATATTGTCGATCACTTTTCTGTCCCCTTGCAGCACTTCCCAGTCCTTCACTTCCAATATCGTTTCACCGATTTGCGGGATTCTGTCTGGATAACGGTTTGTCAGCTCCCTGCCGACCATGCCTTTAATGATTCTATCCTCCGAAACTTCGTCCCATTTCAGCGTTTCGATTGTTCTGCCATCACGGATAATCGTAATACTGTCGGCAACTTTTGAGACTTCGTTCAATTTATGGGAAATCATGATGCTTGTCATTCCTTCTTTTTTGAAGGAATGAAGCAGCTCTAACAGGTTTTCACTTTCTTCTTCATTTAATGCTGCTGTAGGTTCGTCCAAAATCAGCAGCTTCACATCCTTGGAAAGTGCTTTGGCGATTTCCACAAGCTGCTGCTTGCCGACACCAATTTTGGATATAAGCGTATTCGGATTTTCCGATAAGCCGACCTTTTGCAAAAGCTCTCTTGCCTTCACAACTGTTTCGTTCCAGTTGATAACACCAGCTTTAGCCTGTTCATTGCCAAGGAAGATATTTTCTGCAATCGACAGCTCTGGTATAAGCGCAAGCTCCTGATGGATAATGACAATCCCTAAGCTTTCACTGCCCTTTATATCCTTGAACATGCAGACCTCGTCCTGAAAGAGAATATCCCCTGAATAGGTTCCGTGTGGATACACACCGCTCAGCACCTTCATCAGCGTTGATTTTCCCGCACCATTTTCACCGCATAATGCGTGAATTTCGCCTGCTGCGACTTGCAGGTTCACATCATCGAGTGCCTTAACACCTGGAAATTCCTTTGTGATATTCTTCATTTCGAGAATATTCCCCATGCTGCCAGCCCCCTTTCTTATCTACAGCAGTTCCTCTTTAATAAAAGAGAAACTGCCGTTTTATGTTAGTTGTCTAGTTCAGATTCATCATAATAGCCGCTGTCGATGACAATCTCTTGGTAGTTTTCCTTATCAACAGACACTGGCTGTAATAGGTAAGCAGGAACAACCTTCACACCGTTGTCATATGTTTCTGTATCATTAACCTCTGCTTCTTCCCCGTTCAAAACAGCCTCTGACATATCAACTGCTTTCTTGGCAAGCTCTCGTGTATCCTTAAAAACAGTTTGCGTTTGCTCGCCGGCAATGATGGACTTAACAGATGCTAATTCTGCGTCCTGTCCAGTTACGACTGGCAGCGGCTTATCTGCTGTTCCATAGCCAACACCTTTCAAGGAAGCGATAATCCCAATACTAATACCATCATATGGAGACAGAACCGCATCAACATTTTCCTTCGTATAATGAGCACTCAACAAGTTATCCATACGGGCTTGAGCTGTCGCTCCATCCCATCTTAATGTTGCGCCTTGCTCAAACTTCGTCTGTTCGCTTTGCACAACTAATTTGCCTGAATCAATATAAGGCTGAAGCACCGACATTGCTCCATCAAAGAAGAAATACGCATTATTATCATCCGGTGATCCGCCGAACAGCTCGACATTAAACGGTCCTTCGCCATCCTTCAAGCCAAGCTTCTGTTCAATATAGCTGCCTTGCAGCACTCCAACCTGGAAGTTATCAAATGTTGCGTAATAATCGACATACTCACTCTTTTTAATAAGACGGTCATAGGCAATTACTTTAATGTCCTGCTTATTTGCCTTTTCAAGCACGTTTGTCAGTGCCTCACCGTCAATTGCCGCAATAACAAGGACGTTAACACCTTTTGTAATCATGTTCTCGATTTGAGAAACCTGGTTTTCCACAACATCCTCTGCATATTGAAGGTCTACTTTATAACCCTTTTTCTCAAACTCTTCCTTCATATACTTACCGTCACTAATCCAGCGCTCAGACGATTTCGTAGGCATGCTGACACCAACATAGCCCTTATCATCCTCATCACTACCGCCGCCTCCCGAACAGGCAGCCAACGCAAATAATAAAACAGCAGCTAAAATTGCAGACAAAAGCTTCTTCATCCTTGAACCCCTTCCCATTTGTCTATTTCCTGGACCGTTCGTTTTGGTGCCATACTTGTCTTTTTTAAAGACTACCGAAAATAGAATACGCTTACATTCTAATCCTTAAAAATGGAGCTTATCTCCCCGACGAAAGCCCAATAATATTGCTATGTGCCAGTGGTTTGGAATATGCCTGTTTATTTTTTCCGGTGTGCGATGTGGGGAGTGGAAAAGTTGGAGTGGGAAACTGCTTGTAATCTAGTAAAATAGAAGGAAACACCTAATTAACCAAGCAAAAGTTAAGATAAATATATTCGTTGTTTATACTTCTGAAACTATTATAACCTTTGATTTATTGGTAAATTATTTATATTTGAAAGAGTCTGTTTCATTTTTGAAATCCTATATTACTATTACTGCTTTAAAATTATTAAGAGGCTGTATCATGCCCTACATATGGATTAATGATTAAAAAGAATGAAACGAAACTAGCAGAAAGTTTATAAATATAAAGGTTGGGTTTAAAAATGAGCAAACAAACAAAAAAAGAGATTTACTCATGGGCAAAAACAATCGTATTTTGCTTTTTACTAGTTTTCATTTGTCGCCAGTTTGTTTATGCACCGATCATCGTCGACGGAAAAGCAATGATGCCGACATTAGAAAACAATAACCGCATTCTCGTGAACAAAATAACCAGCATCGACCGCTTTGATGTGATTGTTTTCCATTCTCCTGTTTCAAGTGCTTACTATATCAAAAGAGTCATTGGATTATCAGGAGACAATATTGAAGTCAAAGACGATTCCTTATATGTAAACGGGAAAAAATATGATGAGCCGTATTTGCAGGCAAATAAAGAGATTCTCGCAGAGAGCCATTTAACTGCCGATTTAAAAGAAACTGTTCCGGAAGGATACTTGTATGTGATGGGAGATAACCGCCTTAAAAGCAATGACAGCCGCCTGTTCGGGGTTATTTCAAAAGAGGATGTTGTCGGTAAAGCAGCACTTCGGGTTTTTTCCTTTTGATCAGATGAAGGTGATAAACGAGTAATATACTTCGGTAAGCAGAGCAAATTATTGGGTGGTTGCATTAATCACCCTTTTTGTAATGCCAAAATAAACACACTCGCATGGAAGATAGCCTGCTAAGTGCTGTCTCCGTTTTTAAGTATGCCTTTTTTCCGATACAGCATTCCATTTATGAAAAGTAATATTCCTAATACAATTGACATGATAAGTGTAGTTCTACTAATTTCAAGCTTTGCTGCAAGTGCGATTACATCCATTAATAAGAAGATTATAGCTAGGATAAATGAAAAATTACGAATTCCTTTAACCTCCATTTTTAACAGTCCTCCTTATCCCAAAACCCTTGTATTCCCAAAAACATACCATACTATTCGATAATCTTTCAAAATAAAATGGCTTGTTTAGCAAAATCAAACCCAAATCTTTTTTCACCTCATCCTTTCATATTCTTAACAGTATTGAACAAACTATTAACAATTATTATTGCTTTCCAGGTACGAAGGGAGAGAATTCCGATAAAAAAGGTGAGTAGATGGGTTATGATAATTGTTATTTTTTATTTATTGTATAGCGTTATATTCGCTATTGTTATTTTTAAATTTAATCACCCACAGGTTAGTAACGACTATAAGGAACAGCATAAAGTAGAAAGATTTTATAGCAAGGAAGAGTCACAGGATCGGGTGATTTTATTAGAGGAAAAAACCTTTGCCGGTTATGCCCGTGTCAATTTAATGGAAAATGCTCAAGAGTCTATTGATGTTGCTTATTATGCAATTCATAAGGGCTATATTACCGATTTAATATTAGGGATGATCTTGGATGCGGCAGACCGCGGGGTTAAGGTCAGAATTCTTTTGGATGGGTTTTCTCATGGTCTTCGCTTTAGTTTAAAGGATGATCAATATGCGCTTATCAATCATCCAAATGTGGAGCTGAAATTTTACGAACCATTAAATGTGTTGAAGCCGTGGACGTGGAATAATCGGTTTCATGATAAATTACTGATTATTGATCATAAGTATGCGGTTATTGGCGGCAGAAATATCGGCAATCGTTATTTTGTTCAGGAGGGTGAGAAAAACCCGACGAATGACCGAGATGTGCTAATCATTAATACGGAGCCAGAAACAGCCGAAGGCAGTGTTTTGAAGCAAATGGAATCCTATTTTGATGAGGTTTGGAATAATCCTATTGTAAAGCCTCCTTATAACAAGCTGTCATCACGCCAACAAACCAAGGCCAAGGAGGCTGACAAGCAATTAAAACAGAAGCTCGATGATTTGCGTAATACAGATAAAAAAATATTCAATAACTATTATGATTGGGTGAGTATGTCTCTGCCTACAAAAAAAATCACCTTTATTCATAATCCGATCCAAAGATTTAATAAGGAGCCTTGGGTATGGTATGATTTAACAAATCTCATGAAAAAGACGAAAAACTCGTTAGTTATTCAAAGCCCATATGTTATTCCGACAAAACCGATGCTTCCTTATCTCAATGATTTGCAGGTACCTGCAGACAAGATAACAGTGTTAACAAACTCGTTAGCATCAACAGCCAATGTTATGGCCTATTCAGGGCATATTAAACATATTAACGCAATGGTAACAAAGAATGTGAACGTTTATGAATACCAAGGGACTGACTCTATTCATGCCAAAACATTTATCTTTGACGATCAAGTGAGTGCGATTGGTGCCTTTAATATGGATTCACGGTCGACATTCTTAAATACCGAGTCCATGGTTATAATTGACAGTCCAGAGTTTACCGAAAAGCTCAAAACAGAAATGAACCACTATTTCAAGCATAGCTTGAAGGTAGCACGAGACAAATCGTACGAGGAGAATCCTGACTTAAAACCAGGCAAGGTAAGCTGGATTAAAACATATAGTGTGAGGGCACTATCCTATATAACTGGGTTATTTCAGCATTTATTATAAAAAACAAAAAAGAGCTTAGGCTAGTTCACCTAAGCTCTTACTTATTTATTTATTACCGCTTCAACAACAGCTCATTTCGAACTCTCTCTTCATTCTTTTCATACTTTTTATAATTCATCATGATAATTGCGCCGACAATAAAGAAGATTGCTGGCAGCCATGTGAAGCAGAATTTGATTGCTGCGAGCGAGCTTGCTGTTTGTGTTGCGTTTGCAACATAGCCTGCTTTATCCATAATGATGGACGGGATGAAGCTGCCAAGTCCCGCTCCGATTTTGATACAAAAGGAGCTGCCGATCGCTGTGAGGAAGCCGCTGGCGCGGATGCCTGTTTTCCACTCACCATAGTCAACAGTGTCTGACAGCATCGCAAATGGTAATGTGACAGCAATTCCTGTTCCAAGTGAAGCAATTACCCACCCGAAGATAATCATTGACGTGCTTGCCCCTGCAAAGGCAATGATAATTTGGCCAATTGCAGCGATGGCGAAGCCAAGTATTTGTGTGTGCGTTTTCAAAAATTTCTTCACGATAAATGGAATAATCGTAATAGAAATCATTTGGAACACAACAAGGCCGTTTAAGATAGACGCCAAGTTTTTATGATCTAAATTATATTGCGAATAATAGATTAACGTTGATGTTCTTGAAGTATTGCCTAACCAATAAAAGATGAACGCAAGAACTAAAGTAATCCACGGCCAATTCCCTTTAACTGCTCTAAAGCTTTGGCGAATTGGAATTGATTTAATGCTTTTCGTATTGATTTCTCTCGTTCCAGAGAAGGCAAACAGCATAAGTATAATGCCGACAACCGCATAGATGGCAACAGTCACTTGAAAGCCTAATTTATCGTTGCCGTTCCCGAAAAATGCTACAAGCGGCAATGTGAAGGATGCGGTGATTAAATACCCAATCATTCCGCCATTGCTGCGCCATGAATTTAAACGAACACGCTCATTAGAGTTATTCGTTAAATTCGGCAGGATTGCCGTAATTGGTGTGGCAATTCCTGTGTAAACAATCCCCATTAAAATGTATGTGACTAATGCATAAATGACTTTTGCACTTGCTGATAAGTCTGGAGCTAAAAATGTTAAAAAGAATACAACTCCAAATGGGATTGCCAGCCAGAGCCAGTATGGGCGGTTTTTCCCCCATTTTGTGTTAGTATGGTCAATAATTAATCCCCAAATCGGCGCATCAAGGGCATCAAAAATCCGGGCAACAAGCAAAATAGTACCTGTTGCAGCAATTGAAATCCCAAAAACATCTGTATAAAAGTACATGATAAAGCTAGTAAGTGTACAATATAGCAAATTTCCGGCAGTATCCGTACTTGCATATGCCAAAACTCGTTTTAATGGCAATTTTGCGTTATTATCCTCTACCTTGTTGTCTTGTAGCTGTTTAGCAGTGCTGCTTTCTACCATTTCTCTCACTCCCTAGTCAGTAATTGTTCTTTCGGCCTGAACTTGCCATCTGTAAACAAAACCTGTGGAACTAGTTGCCCTTTTTCTGAAATGAAGTGTATATCTTTGTCAAAAAAATGATATTCTGTTGGAATTGGAGCATAGCTAGTAATTAACAGCCCCGCTGCTGTTTCTTCGATTGAGCCATTCACAACAGCGATTTTGCCATTTTCCTCATATAAAAACGTCTTTTTGCCAAAGCCATCTAAATAAGCAACAAGCTCTTCGCCCATATCCCAATCAGCTGTTTCCTCTTCCTTTGTAAATAGACGGGTAAATATACCGCCGTCTCGGAAGAAGGTTGATTGACCAAAGCGGTTGCGCGATAAATCTGGCCTGTTCAAATGTGGACCAGCGATGCTGTAAGTAGAAGCAGCTTCCCCGCTCTTCAGTTTCGTATCTGTTGCTTTTGCATTTGTGTCATAGCAATACAAAATCCCAATCGTCGCCCGATAAGCAGCTTTTAAGTATCTCGTATCATGCAGCTCCTCGTATGCCTTAAGACAAGCAGCCGCTGTTACCCCACCCCAAAGGGAATGAATCATATAAGATAATGCCTCCCACCAGCGATCAGGGCTTTGGGCGCGAAAATCATTGGAAAAGCCTATGTTGGCAAGAACTAGCTCGCCGTATCTGTTGGCAGCCTCCTGATGATGTGTGCTTGCTAAAGCGCCTGTTGCCGGACCATAGCCAGCATTATCGTAAAAATGCTCCGTTACTGCCGCTTTATAGGTCGAACTGTCCTGCGCCACCGTCTGGGCGATTTTCGACCAAAGAGAATTAATTTCTTCGTATTTCATTGTTAACCCGCGACTTTTAAGCTGTTCTAATAATTCGTCGATGTATAAGAAAAATACACCTAGCATTTGGGCCTCTTCTTTTCCTCTTGGTGTATCGTGAAGCTCTGGGTTAACTCGTAACGAAAATACATCTGCAGCCCAAGCTAAATACGTATCTGGCTTATGCAGCTGCAATATGTCCTCATCGAACTGGGAAAGAAGGTAAAACACATGGGCAATATACTCAAAATCCATACAGCGGTAGAAGTCGCCATATAAATTAACCGGCTTTGTGAAATCGCCATTTTCAAACCATTTTTGGCGAATATAATGGACACAGCTTTCCTCCACCTGCTGAACTTCCTTGGCATTTAAACTGTTAAGCAAGTTATTCTTCAGCACCAAGCTCAATTTGCCTAAAGACTCACCTTGATTGGAAATGGGCGAATAGCTGTATGGATTTTCACTGTCAGCACCATTAAATAACTTGTCACTGATAAAGCGGGACCGATTTTCGATGATTGTTTTGATTGGCTCCATTACATTCAGGATAATGCTGTCCAAATACTGATCATCTACTTCAATCGTAATTTTATGTTCACCAGCTGCAGAAAAAAGAAGCTTAGCACTGTACCCCTGTTTCGTTTTTTTCATTTTACCGACAATATTGATCTTTTTTCGGTTTCCGTTTTTATCCAAATACTCAACAAACGCATCTGTTAAATATTTAGTTGCTGGTAGCTGCACCGCAAAATCGTAATACTTGCCTGCTATGGCAAGGGGCTGGAATTCAAAGACAGGATGATCGTATTTTGTTTTGCCAATTTCGTAGAAGTCCTGCTGATCTTTAAATGGCTCCAGCTTGTATTCCCATTCCTTCTCACTTAAACCAGCAAGCGTAAATCCAGTTTTGTTGTATAACCAATCGCCATTTTCAAAGCCCTCTGGATAGCCACCTGCTAAAATGAGCTGGTGGAATAACAGACCATCCAAGGAAGGGGAAACGCTCTCAAAAAAGAGATTATTATATGCGCAATATGTTCCGACAGATAATGTTTGCCCTTTCGTTTGGTACATCCCTAAATGCGGTGCCTCGTTGCTTCTGCGCACACATGCCAGCTTCGTATAATCAGTAGAAATAGAGGGATATACAGCAGCAGAATGATTTGTTTGCATATCCAGATCATTCATCTTGTACATAACATAGGAAAAGGACGACCAGATCGCAAAGTCTGTGATAGTCACTTCCTTCTCTTGATGGTTTTTCATCGTTATATTCCAAGTCAGATTATCCTCAGCCTGCTTTAAATCGTATGTCATAATCACTTCTACTTGTTCAAAGGTGTATGTGACTGTAATAATAGCCTCGTCTTTCCTTACCATTGGTGTTGTATCAGCATTAGTTAGTCTTTTTCCATCAACGATAACAGAAAAATTTCCAAATAGCTTATCTTGTTCTTCATATCCGCTTTGCTTGAGATAGCTAGCATCAATAACCCAGTTCATTTTATGTGTATCTTCTTTTAAGATTAAATTTGTTAAATTTCCACTCGGTGAAACTTGTAAGGTGAATCTTTTATTCTCCAAGGAAATACCTCCTTTTTTAATAATTTAACTGAAGCAAAATGAAGATTTTGAAGGTATAATTAATTGTAAACGCTTGCTTTTGTTAGTGCTCTTAAAATATAACAAAACAATTTTAAGATGAACATAAAGGATTCTAATCAATTTTTAAGATATTTCACTCCCTTTTATATGGGAATTAATTGAATTACTGAGGTGATAATGGTGGAAATCGTTTCAATAGCAGTGCCTCCTTTTCCAATATTTATCGAAGGAAATATCACTACATATGAGAAAGGAACAAGCCATCCAGATCGAAGCGATTTAGAGTACTTCGATATTATTCTTGTGCGGAAAGGCCGTCTTTGCTTAACAGAGGACAATAAGGAGTTTATTATCAATAAAAATGAAATGTTTATCCTGCTGCCTTTCAAACATCATTTTTCCACAAGCCCGACAGAGACAGACACAGAGTTTTATTGGCTGCATTTCTATACGAACAGCTATTATACAGAGGAGAGTGAACCGCGGAAGCTAGAATCGACAATTCCTATTCCAGCATTGCATTTTCATAATCACAGCTATACACTGCACCTACAAAAGCAGTGCAGACTCGTTGATTATGATGAAATTTATAAAAAAATAGACCAGCTGTTAGCGGCCACAACGAAGGAAAATAAGGATTTATCCTTTTGGGACATCCAGATAAGCTTCTTTTCTCTTATTAATCTTTTAGAATCGCAAGGCATGGCTAAGGACAGCGGCTATATCATTTCTGAAAAGGTTGCCCAATATATAAGAGATCATTATTACCAGCCAATAACAAGCACGATACTAGCGAGAGAATTCAACGTTCATGAAAACACAATCGCTAAGTATATGAAAAAATTCTACAAGGTAACAGCACTAGAATATTTAAACACGTACCGGTTAGAGCAAGCCCGTATTCTATTATTAAAAACAGATAACCCGATTCAAACTGTCGCAGAACAATGCGGCTTCAGCTTTGGCCCTTATTTCTCCAGTGCTTTTAAAAAGACTTATGGCATTTCGCCGTTGAATTATCGGAAAAAGCATATGGGGAGAGAGAAATGAAGCTAAAAGGTGCACTCTATCACTAAAGTGCACCCCATTCTATTTCTCTATTTTCAATGTTATCGGCTGATTTTCTGCCATTTCTGCCTTATAAAGGACAATATCCCCCTCAACTGGTAGCGATGCATTTGAATTCCTCTTAAAGTTTTCCGCTAAAGCGATTGTCCAGACTGCTTGATCATCCTTTGTCAGCACAACGGCAAGTGTGCCAAATTGAACAATATTTCCCCATTCAAACTGGTCTGTTATCCCGTTTTCTGTTACGGATATCCCTTCTGTGTTACTGATAACCTGAACATTTTCGCCTTGCCAGTTTCCGTGAATTTCAGCTCCAACATGATAATAGCCTCTGCACACTCTCTTTACATTTCAAGCACAGTTAGTCCCAGCCAAGCGCGCATAAAGTAACGATTTCTGTTTTATTTTCATAAGTCTAATACCTCACCATATCGACATAGAGAGAAGTATTAAACCACTCCAAGTATACTATTTATTACATCATCGGTACCTTGGTCAGTTTAATTTCCCTTCAATTAATTGGAGCTTTTCACCTTAACCTGAAAATTCCCAATTCCCTATTTCAATATGTGATAATATAAAGACTATACTTAATTAATTAGAATAAGTTAGGTCGATTCTATCCGAAGGAGTTGAGCTATATGTTTTTTAAAGAAGACAAAAATTTCGACAGACCTAGTTTTAACATCGCATGTTATACTACCTTTATATATTGGGCATTGCTTTTATTTATTAATGTAATTTTAGAAGGAAATGAGAAAAGTACAATAAGTTCCTTGTTCATACTTTTATCCGGTGTAATGCTTTTGTTTATTAGTGAAAAAGTAACTAAACTTATTAGAAAAAGGAAGGTTCACTAAATGAACCTTCCTTTTTTATCATTGGGACTTACAAGAATAAGTATTAGTAGCACCCGTTCCTGCTTTGATAATTATAATCCCTTTACTTTTCTTATTACATTTATCAAGAATAGCTATACCTAATGCAGGGATAGCAACTAAAAATGCTGTCAATACTGTAGGACTTTTACTCCAGACTTTAGCTACAGCAGCTGCAATGCCCCAAAACCCAGCATTATAAGCTACATTTTTTTAAATTCCTTTAATTTGGAATTACTAATTTTGTATTCTTTATAAGTAATTCCGCCAATACGCCCCTCCTTTTTGCTTCTTGGATTTTCCTTTTCAATCTCATTCATATAGTTTGCCAATACCATTTGGGGGTTTTCTATAAAGTCTTGACTATTTTCATATTCTTTGATGTAATCATAAAAGTTTCTTGCATTTTCACTTAATAGACTTACCTCATTCTCACTAATCGAAGACAGATTATTCATATCTAACTTTTCATCTAATTCTTTAATAGCATCTACCAAAATACCAGCATTCACAATATCCTGTTCAGTAATATTAGTATTCTCTTTGACAGTAGATTCGTTTCCACTAGCATAAACAGGTGATATAGCTGCAAATATTAAAACTATCGCTACTAGAAAAGAAATGGTCTTTTTCATTGATATACCTCCTTATATTTGGCTTCTAACAAAGTATATCAATATCGCTTTCGAATTAATTAAATTAACAGAAAATTTCAATCAATAGTCATGATATTGGAAAAATTGGTAATAAATATGAGTCTATTACTTCAATAAATCTAAAGATTCAATAGTCCCAACACTAATTCTTCCGTCCTTCCTTCTTTAACTTTTATCATAGTCGGTTTACCTGTAATTTATACTTTTGAACCCACAATGGTTTTGTATTACCAAAGGGAGTGTTATGAACAGCTACTATCCTTTCATCCTCTGTTAATTCAATACTCAACTTGTAAATTTCGGTTTTAATTTTCAATTATTTTGTTATTTTTTATTTTATAAACAGATTTTTTAAAGCAATGATATTCTATTAATACGTAATAAGAAAAAGTCACCATCCTCTCAATTTCTTTCTTTCATTGCACATGAATATTGTTAATTGTGAGATTAAAGAAAAAGAAAAACTAACAAAACAATAAACGATAATAAAATATAGAGGTATTTTTATATTATGGTTTATTTTCTTTTTTATCATAGGAGGTGTACAAAACAGCTAGTTGGTTTTATTAGTTTGTGCTGAGGGTTCATCCTGTTGAACTTTCATATTTTTTTCTTCTTTAATTAGGGGCTATTGTGAAGGATTTACATTTTGTGTTGGCATTTCCTGTGGTTTAACATTTTCAATATCCTCTTCTGTGTACAAACCACCAGTTTCCTCATAAACAGGGTCTTCGCTATCAAGATTTTTTTTCCTTGAATGGGTTTCCGTTGTTGTTGGGTTATTTGATTCTGAACTTATTCCCTCATCTTGTGAAGTCCCACAGGCAGAGAGTACAGATGAAATAATCAATAAAAAACAGATACCTATCTTTAATCTAAAGTTACTTAACATGATAACCACCCTTCTATCTATTATTAATAATATAAGGTGAAAAAGAATGTATACAAATCTGTTAAAACTACAAGGAATATACGAATACAAGATTATGATTATAGTATAGCTGAAAATCAAACAATATTTTCCATAAAAAAAGAGCTACCACGAGCAGCTCAAGCCTTCTACCTTCTACTATTCTGTTCCACCCAGCAGTTCAATCTCCGAGCGTCTGACAAGCTCTACCGTATAGCTGTACTGCTGAAGATCCTTTATTTCCAGGAAACCGGAGTTATATATATGTATGATTCGGTATTTTCTCCCTTTATATTTGACCTTTTTTCCCAACAGCATATGGTGAACCTCCTACTTAAAATGAGACTAGCGAATCATGAAAATTCTACAAACTTATCAATGCTCAAACGGCAGTCCTGCTGCCTTGACGATCGGATTGTCTAAGGATTGAGATACGTTTCCAAGTGGTGAGATCAATAGACCAAACAACAAAATGGCTGCAAATAGTTTTTTCATAAAATCACCCTCATCTTTCGCTTTTTTCACAGTATACGTCACTCTCCATATACTTGCGTTTCCGATGAGAGGACTTATCCATCGATATGCTATAATTAGAGATAGAAAAGCTAGATTTCCCTCAAAAAATATAAAATTTTTTATAAAATGGTGAGAATGATGGTAGAGTTAAACGCTAAAGCACTTGGGGCAGAAATTAAAAGACTGAGGAAAATGAATAAGATTTCACAGGCACAGCTGGCAGACGGAATCTGCACACAGGCGACAATCAGCGGAATTGAAGCTGGCAGGGGCTATCCAGGGGTGGATATTCTTTATATTATTTCTATTCGCCTGAAGGTATCACTAGAATATTTATACAAGATTCTTTTGAATGATGCCGAGGATTATATAAAGGAAACAGAAGAGCTTTTAGAAAATCTAATGAAACAAAAAAATTATCAAGAAGCATTCGAAATTTGTCAAAGTGAACGAAAGCAAGTAAGCAGGCAGCTCGGCTATAAATTCGAGCAGCTCATTGCATGGGTACATATCGTTTCTGGCTATTATCTAGAAAAATACGATTATCACACTGCTATCAAGGAGCTCGAAAATCTTCTCGATGATGATCATCCCCTCTTCGGACAAGACTTTATCGATTTCCGCATTCAAAACAGCATCGCGATCATCTATGCTGAAAACAATCTGTTCCAGAAAAGCTTACGGCAATACAAAAAAATTCTTACCTATAAGGAATTCTTAAAACAACAGCATAAATTCCAAATCAAGCTTCATTATAATATATCGAAATTATTCTTTCTACAGAAAGAATATACACTGTCTTTAGAGCATGCTGATTTCGGTATCGCCCTCGGCAAGCAGAAGGAAGACATATCAATGACAGGACAGCTTTATTTCCAGCGGGGAGAATGCCTTGAAGTATTATCAGAAGATATAATGAAAGCAATCGAAGCATACAGACGGTCCATGTTCATCTTCGAGCTGCTCGGAAACGAGCAATATGTGCAGATGGTGAAGGAGCAGAAAAGAGAAATTTTCGCACCTGTATAAAGCGATAAAGTACCGTCTTCTTGTGAAGTCGGTTTTTTTTTATTGGGCTACACAAGAAATGCCCTTCCGACTGCTCCATTATGAGCAATCAGGAAGGGCATTTTATTATCCTTTAAAATAATGGTACAATCCGTTGACCCATATTGGCACCATTGTTTCGACAAGCTCTTCTGCTGATATCTTTCTGCCTTCCTTGTTCCAGGAATAGCTTGCTCCATATATGCCCCAGCTCAATGTGGTCGCAATCGCAATATGCTCCTCCTTAGGATTTGTTTCATGCTCCAACAGATGGAGAATCACATCATGAACTGCTTCAATCATTTTGTTCTGAAAGTGATCGCCGAGAGATTCATAGTTTTTGGCACATTGTCCGCTTAATTCTTGATGGTATTGGCACATAACGTAAAATAAACTGCTCAGTGAATTTTCATTGAACACGGCATGACAAGACAGACGCTGGTGCAGCGTTTCTCTAAAACCATCCAATAAAGTCAAATCCAACAGCTCATATTTATCAAGGAAATGCGCATAGAAGGTTGCTCTGTTGATGGTTGCTTTTTCCGTGATATCCTTGACCGTTATGTCTTTGAAGTCCTTCTCCTGTATCAAAACAGTAAAAGCATCTAAAATCAGCTGTCTCGTCCTAAGTACTCTTGGATCGCTTTTTGTTGTGGTCGTTTCCATTTTTTCATCTCCATATGTAAAGTAATGTTCTATAGATTGAACTAAACGACATTTCTCGACATTTGTTGTTTAGACTACATATCAATAATAATGACGATTGCTACTAGTATAATTATATTCTATCATAAAGTAAGCAACACATGTTGTTTAAACAATAAGAGTTTAACTGTAGAAATATATAAATTATAAAAATAGGGGTGTATTAAGAATGGCAAACGTATTATTCGTAAAAGCAAACTCTCGTCCTGCTGATCAAGCAGTGAGCGTTCAATTGTATGATGCTTTCTTGCAAAGCTACAAAGAAAATCACAAAGAAGACACAATCACTGAATTGGATCTTTTCGAAGCAAACCTACCTTACTTGGACAACGACAAAATCAACGGTATGTTCAAGCTTGCTAGAGGTATGGAACTAACTGAAGGCGAAAAAGCTGCAACTGACCTTGTAACTAAATACTTGGATCAATTCCTTGCTGCTGATAAAGTAGTATTCGGTTTCCCATTATGGAACTTCACTGTGCCTGCAGTATTGCACACATACCTTGACTACTTGAGCCAAGCAGGCAAAACTTTCCGTTACACTGCTGAAGGTCCAGAAGGACTTGTTGGCGACAAAAAAGTTATGCTATTGAATGCTGCTGGCGGCGTTTACTCTGAAGGACCTGCTGCTTCTGTTGAATTAGCAGTTCGTTATGTAAAAACAATCCTTGGCTTCTGGGGCGTACAAAATCCTGAAACAATCATCATTGAAGGACACAACCAAAACCCAGACCAAGCTGCAGAAATCATTGCTGCTGGTGTTACTAAAGCTGCAACTGCTGCTGCATCATTCTAATATTACAAGGGCTGCATTGCAGCCCTTTTTTTTATGCTTTAAAGGTCGTTTAAGAGTCCGACTTTGCCTGTTTCGGCATCTACATAGTGGTGGCAGTCAAGGTAGCCGCATAAAGTGTATTCTTTCGTTTCTTTATCGTAAACATAGCGTGGCTTTAGGATGAAATGCCTCTTTACTGCTTCGTATGCTGCTTCTTTTGACATTTTGCTTTCCCCCGGCATTTTATACGCTGAGAATATTTCAAGCATAGGCTCATTATCCATATAATTAAATGCTTTGAAGCTGCTGCCGTCCAGCATGACTAGCAGTTTTCTTTTATAGATATTTTTAGATTTGCTTGTTTGGACAAGCTTCACGTCAATAAAGTCATAATGACGGTGAATGCTAGTCATTCTCCATTTGCCTGTATCATTTGAATACACTTTCTGCAGAAAACTTCTAACCTCTTTCACGCACATTTGGATGTCTTCATCCGTAAGCGGGAAGGTTTCTGGATGTGGTTCACATGCAAAGGCTTGCTTTGGTGTTATATCCCTCGTATGTTCAACTGGCTTTCGTTTAAACCTTTTAGATATTGGTGCATCCCATTCCATTACATAATCGATTTCCTTTGTATTGTGTGTTTGCTCAAAAGAGAATGTTCCGCTGAGGTCATTGCGGATATAAACCTCTTCTATTGCGTATGCGGTAACTATCCGCTTTTGCTCATCGAAAGGAAAATCCCAATGCTGGAATTGTTGTTTCGTTATTTGCTCTGCTTTGTGAAGGTCAAGTGTATATATCTCCTCTTTTACAGGAAGCTTGTTCATAAAATCACCATACATATTGAAAAACACAAGGTTGCCCTCTTCATCAAACTCGATATCTATCCACTCAATTGGTGATATTTCCAAACCATTGATGATTCTTTTAAATGAAAGTCTAGCATCCTCTTCCTTCCAAAAGACAAAATCCTGCTCATAAGTTAAACCTGTTTCCGTCTCTATCCACCTGATGATGCCCGCTTTATCCGTTACCTGCAAAATAGGCTTGTTTAAATAAGATTTCCCGCCAACAAAGATGATACTGTTAAACTTTCTTGAATCAATGTAAAGGCTGATAGCAGCTGTTCCACTTGGAACCTCGTCTTCCTCATCATATGCAGTAATATGCTCTGGCAGCCATTCCATTTCCAGTGTGTACATCGTTTTGTTCTGATTCGATACGCTTCTGTCTAAATCATGGGAATGAAGATAATAGTTTTCTAAACCGAGCGTCTCTTTCGTATAGTCCACTAATTCTCGTAATCTCGCATCCACTTTTTTCCGCCTCCTCTTATCTAAGTTATTAAGGTGAATTATACCATTATTTAACATAAAAAAACCCTAAACCGCTTTGGTTTAGGATTTGATTTCTATTTGTTGAACTGGTTTTATCCATTCTCCTTCAGGACCGTCTGCCTCCATGCTGCCATCGTTAAAAATGAGTTTGCCTCGATTAATGGTGCTGTTTATTTTGCAAGGAAAAGTATGGCCAATATATAAGCTGATTTTATTTTTGGCAAAGAAGTTTTCCTCACTGACAGTATATGCTTCATCTGTTGAAACAAGGACGAAGTCTGCGTCATAGCCTTCTGCTATTCTGCCTTTTGCTTTCAGCCCAAATCGTTCTGCTGGATTTAAAGCAGTTATATTAGCAATCTGTTCAAATGGAATTTCGTATTTTAGCGCCAATTCCATCATTGACAGGAACGAAAACTGTCCACCGCTGATGCCGCCCCATGCCTGAAAAATATTGTATACAGCAGAGTCCTTTAAATCACTTGTACATGGCGAATGATCGGAGGAAATCATATCAAACTTTTGCTCGATTAACAGTTTAATAAGCTTTTCTTGTTCCTCTTGTTGACGCAAAGGCGGAGCACATTTGGCGACAGGTCCAAACTCGCGCAATGCGTCATGGTTAAATAACAAGTAGTGCGGGCATGTTTCAACAGTAACATCCATGCCTTTTTTTTTGGCTGCTTCAATCTTCTCAATTGCCTCATATGAACTGATATGAACAAAATGCAGTGGGCAGCCAGTTACCTCGGCATAATATAAAGCACGCTGCACCGCCTCTGCTTCTGCGGCAATGGGACGTGTTTCCAGATAGTCATCTGCCGACACTTGCCCTGCTTCTATTTTGCGTGCTGCAAGCCAGTCTGTTATCGGACCGCTTTCCGAGTGCAGGGCGAGCACCTTGTTTAAGCCAGCGATAATTTTCATGCCATTAAGCAATGTCACGTCATCGACATTTTCGAATTCTTTATTGCCTGTTGTCGACAGAAATGCTTTAAAGCCAATAACTCCCTCTTCAGCAAGTTCAGCTAAATCGGCTTCATTCCCCGGAACTAAGCCGCCCCACAGCGCAAAGTCTGTATAAGATTCAGCCTGCCCTCTGTCGCTTTTCAAGTAAAGAGCTTCCTTGTTGACAGTCGACGGAATACCATTAAGCGGCATATCAAAAAATGTCGTCACACCGCCTGCGGCCATCATTTGTGAGCCTGTGCGGAAGCCCTCCCAATAATCACGGCCTGGATCGCTGAAGTGAACATGTACATCTATCATGCCTGGGAACACATACTGACCAGATGCATCAATAATACGCTCTGCCCCTGAAACGAAGTCATCTCCAATTGCGGTTATTTTCCCATCTTTTACACCGATATTTGTCGTCTGGACTTTATTAGGAAAAACAACCGTGCCATTTTTTATAAGCATATCAAACATAAATCTCTCTCCTTTTTAAATACCTATAGTTAATCATTTTATCTCTCAAAAATAGTCCCTTTTTTGAACACAGAGTCTTTAAACGTGTATTTCATCAGTAAGAAATAAGACAATCCGCCAACAATAACGCCGACAATCCAGCCTAAGTCTACTTCAATAAAGGCAGCGCCTGCTCCAAGCAGCATCGCAATAAGGGCACATGGATTAAAGCCGGCAAATGGGCCATTTTCGTTATATAAATCAGCAACATTTACAGTTTGTTTTCTCAGAAGATAGTATTCTACGAGCAGGATAGCTACAATCGGACCTAAAAAGGCAGAGTAGATTAATACAAATGTATTCAAACCAGCAGCAGAATCATCTTGAACAAGCACCCAAGGAAATGAGCAAAATGCCAGCAGACCTGTTATAACAACAGCTACCTTATACTTCAACTTTGTCAGCATCGTGATTACATATGTCGGTGGAATAATATTTGCGACCATGTTAACTGCGACTGCGCCAATAACGATGAATGCCGAAACTGCTGCTGTAATATACGGATTATCCACAACAATTGCAAACGCCTTAACAGGATTGGAAATGCCTGTTGCAGATGCAAGCATTGCGCCAATCGTAAGCACAAATCCATATGCGATAAAAATCGGAGAAAAATACAAGATGCCACGTTTTTTAGTGCTGACGCCTGTCTTCAGCTCACGAGAATAATCAGCCGCACTTAAGAAAATAGCTGCATAGTTGCCTAGGAATACCATGATAAAGGCAAAGAACGGCAGCCCCCATGTACCTTCAGAATGAACCCATCTTTCTGCGATGATTTCTCTGTGTGAAGCCATAAGCAGATAGAATACATACACTAAGCCAAGCATAATAACAACAGAAGCTAGAATTTCCACCCACTTAATGGCATGGAATCCGTAAAGGGAAAGAACGATCTGCACAAGCTGTATCACCACAAAACAAATCACCGTATTATCGAAGGACCCACCTGTTACAATCTTGGCAATCTCATTTAAGGCAGTACCGCCAATCCAGCTTTGAAAGCCAAACCAAATAATTGCTGGAATGCCCCGTAACAAGGCAGTAATGAAGCTTCCTTTAATTCCAAATGACATCCTCAGCTGCATAACATAAGGTATTCCCGTCCGATAGCCAAGCCGATCATTCAAAGTGAAAAATAACGAAATGATACCAATTGCAATAATTGCAGCCACGAATGTTTGCACAAGGTTTAATGTTGCAGCTCCCGCAACAATTAAGCTTGCGCCTAAGGTCATATTGCCTAAATTGACGCCATCTCCAATCCACATAAACATATAGGAAAGCGAACCAACTGTTCTCTCTGCACCCGATTTCGGCATTAATGATTCATCGACTTTGCCCCCATTAGGGACCTTTACCTCTGCTAATGATTGACTTGCTAAGTTTGTAGACATGGACATCCAACTCCTTTTTATCAAATGTTAAAGCTGAAAATTAAGAGTATTAAGAAAATTTGAGATACAGCTTGCCAGCTAATGCAGTTGACCAATTCTCCTTCTATTTATTTAACAAATCATTTTCTTTCAAGGAAATATTTTAATTGTTAAGTGTAATAACAATTAATGTTAAAAAACCTTACATAATTTAATATGTGTTAATAATATATAAGTTGTTTTTGAAAAGCATTGGAGAAAATGTTAATTTTGCGGAGATTTTCTGGTTTATTTGCACATTTTATGGAAAAAAACTCGGTTAGTAAACTATTGGTTAACAAAAACCAAGCTTCCTACAATTATTTTCAGGTTCAAATATATAATTATAAAAATTTTTGGTTAAAAGGGAAGCAAACTACTTTAACGGTTGCTAGATTTGACTTAAAAAATAAAAAAAGAAGCTTGCCAAATGCAAGCTTCCTTCCATCACTCTCTAGCCTCCAACTCATCCTCTGTCAGCCACTTATGATCCGTTACTTTTTTGCCGCCATTTGTCGGTGTATAGTCGACCATGTAAACAGTTGTTTCCTCTGCGGCATCAATGACAGCCTCTGCACCTTTCATGCCTTCCATATGATCTGCTTCTAAGGTTACTTCCGTTCCAGGAGCAAGCTTCTCATTACCTGCGTCCTTGATTTCCTCTTGAACAACCCATTTATGGTTATTCACCTTTTCGCCGCCATCAACAGGCGTATAGGAAACTTCATACGCAGTCGTATCATAGGCGCTCAGCACAGTTCCTTCTGCCCCATCCATGCCCTCCATATGGTCAGCAAGAATGGTAACCTGACTGCCCTCGATAAATTTCGGATTAGTAGCAAGCTCCAGGCCGGCAGGAATTTCACTTGTTCCTGTATGAGTGTGACTTTCAGCAGATGAATCCTCTGTCTCTTTATCGTCAGTTGTCGCACAGCCGCCCATTATTAAGGCAGCTGATAATATTGGTAAACTAAGCAGCTTCCACTTCATATGTATTTGTCCTCCTTTATGTATTAGTAATATTGTTATCACTAATAGAGGCTTTTTAAACATGAAGCTTTGCTACAGCAGCTGTTTTGCCATCACTATTGCCATGACCCACATCACAAGCGCTGAAGCTTTGTTGAGCAGTACAAGCAGATTCCCTGTTTTATCTACTTTGCCGAGCATTCTCCCTGTTATTGCAAGACCAATAAACCAAAGCCACGAGACTACGATACAAGCGAGCGCAAAAAGTTGCTTTTCCGTCCCGCTGTAGAGCAGAGAGCTTGTGCCGATTACTCCAACTGTGTCCATAAGGGCATGGGGATTCAGCAGGGAAACGGACATCGCAAAGCCGATTTGTTTACCTGCTGTCAGCGTTTCGCCGCCTTCTGGATTCGGCTTGCTTTTCCATGTCACATAGCCCATATATACAAGAAAACAAGTACCTGCAATCAGAAGCAGGGTTTTCAGCCACACAACATGAAATAAAAACAAGGATACTCCTAATACTGCAAGGAGTATCAGCAATGTATCACATATACTTGCTGTTACAACAGCAGGCAAGCTGCTGCGAAACTTCGCATGCCCTGCACCTTGATTAAAAATAAATATATTCTGTACACCTAGAGGCAAAATAAGCCCAAGTGCTAATAAAAAACCATGAATTACTGCTTCTATCATCCGTATTTCTGCTCCTTTAATCGTTTAATAAACATCAGTTTACGGCAACTCTCCACCTTTGTCTCCAACCAATTGGATGGTAATATACCCAACCATTTTATATAATAAAGAAAAAAGGAGACGGAAATGACTACAGAAAATCACTGGCAGCCAAGCAAGCACATTGCGGTACCTCTTTATCAGCAAATTTATGAATATATTCGCGAACAGATTATTTCAGGCACTTGGCCTGTCGGCTACAAGCTTCCCTCCCAGCGCCAATTAGCAGACACACTTGCTGTTAACCGAAGTACTGTTGTGTATGCATTAGAGGAGCTTAAAGCAGATGGATGGATTGAATCCACCATTGGGCGCGGAACAGTTGTTGGTAAAAGCACATGGAATTCGCTTACTGCAAACAAGCCGGCTGATTGGAAAACCTATGTGCAATCAGGGACACATCTTCCGAATATCCAAATGATTCAGGAGATAAACAAGGCTGAATTCTCCGCTAACGTCATTAGACTCGGTACAGGGGAGCTGTCCCCAAGCCTCCTGCCAACACAGATAATCCAGCAAGCCTTCCAGGAAATCAGCAATTTATCTTTAAGCTATCCAGAAGGAAGAGGAAGCTTTGAATTAAGACAGGCAATCAGCCAATATTTGCGCGAAAAAGGAGTTGCCGCATCTCCTAATTCGATTATGATTGTTTCTGGCGCTATTCAAGCTTTACAGCTGATTTCCATCGGCCTTCTCGATAAAAATTCTGCCATATTAAATGAATCACCATCCTATTTAAATTCGATCATGGTCTTTCAGTCGGCCGGCATTCAAATGATTCCGATTCCTATAAACAATGGTGAGCTTTCCTACTCGGCAATCAGCCGGGCGAAACGGCAGCATAACACAGCATTGCTGTATACAATCCCAACCTTTCATAATCCAACAGGCTCTGTGCTTTCAGAAGCAAAACGGATGGAGCTGCTTGAGGCATGTTCAAAGGAAAGAATTCCGATTCTGGAAGACGATGTTTATGGAGATTTATGGCTTGATGAACCACCTCCTCCTCCACTTAAGGCGCTCGATAAACAAGGCAATGTCTTGTATGTCGGCAGCATGTCCAAGGTGTTAGGGCCTGGCCTTCGCATCGGCTATATCGCAGCACCAGAGCCTGTCATTGACAGGCTTGCAGATATAAAAATGCAGACAGATTACGGCTCAAGTACACTCTCCCAGTTTGCTGTCGCCAAGCTGCTGACAACTGGTCAGTACGAAGTGCATATCGAAAAGCTGCGGCATGAACTACAAAATAGACGAAATTTCGTTTTGAAACTGCTCGCCCAGTATTTTGCTGATCTGGCTGTTTGGGAGAAGCCTGCAGGCGGTTTTTATGTTTGGCTTACACTAAATAAAGAAATTCCGCTGCAGCTATTGTTCAAAAGAGCACTTCATCAGGGCATCCTTATCAATCCCGGCTCTCTTTACGGAAACTATCACCGCCATATCCGCTTGTCCTATTCTTATGCTTCCTATGAGGAGCTGGAAGAAGGGCTAATTGCACTTGCTGCATTAATAAAAGCATTTTAACCATAAAAAAGGCAATGTCATCTGCTGACACTGCCTTTTTCCATTACATCAATACGCTTATACATCGTAATCATTTCCTTTACGAGCTCATAGGTTGTCTCAGCACTCATTAGCTGGTCTTCTGCATGCATGAAGAGAAGGGAAAACGGCAGGCTTTCACCGTTTGCTTCCCTTTGAATTAATGCGCTATGTGTCTTGTGGCTGATAAGGAAAAAGTCTTGCGATTCTTTCAGTTTTTGTTCTGCCAGCTCGTATTCTCCCTTTTTCGCTGCATAGAGTGCTTCCATGACAAGGCTTTTTGCCATTCCAACATTGCTGATGATTGTAAAGCCTGTCATCTCCATTGCATTCTCTGCCATTTCTATATCACGTCCTTATCAAGAATTAAAGATAACTCCCCCATCGGAGATTTCTGCTTGCTCTTGCTCCTTTTCGTTCTTCACTGCGATTTTGTCAACAGACTTGAAGAACGGATAATAAAGGAGAATGGAAATTCCAATTTGGACAACGTTCAACAAAGCGCCTTTCCAGCCACTGACTAGAAAGCCGGCGATAACTGGCGGTGTCGTCCATGGAATATTCGTTCCATTTGTCAGCGGGACAAGCCCTGATGACATCGCAAAATAGGCAACAGTCGCCAAAATCAGCGGGTTTAAAATAAACGGAATCATCATGATTGGATTAAGCACGATTGGAATCCCGAAAATAAGCGGTTCATTTATGCCAAAGATTCCAGGGCCAATTGCAAGCTTGCCTAATGTTTTATATTGCTTTGACTTTGCAAAGAATAACAGGATAATAGCAAGTCCTAATGTTCCTCCAAAGCCGCCGACCTTCATGAAGTTCGCGTAAAATTGGAAGTTGATGATATGCGGGATTGCTTCACCTGCACTGAATGCTGCTGCATTATCTGCTGTCAACGCCAGCCAGATTGGCTTCATAATACCACTGATAACATTGGAGCCGTGGATACCGAAGCTCCAAAGTACGCCTTCAAATACAGTAACGATTAATGTTGCTGGTAATGTGTCTCCTAAATATAGCAATGGGACTTGAAGATAATGATAGATGAAAGCTTGAACTGTCCCAAACGGTGTTAGTGTAAAGAGGATGCGAACAAGATTAAAGACGATGATAACGAACAAAGCTGGAATAAGTGCAGAGAAGGATCTGGCCACATTTTCCGGCACAGAGTCAGGCATTTTTATCTTCCAGCCCTTTTTATCAATAAAACGGACAATTTCCACTGCGGCTATCGCTACAATCATACCTAGGAATAAACCGCTTGCCCCAAGATTTGTGACCGGAATTCCTAATCCGCCATCTTTAAGCTCAAGCATTGGCGTAAGAATAAGGAATGCAACCACAACAATGCTGATACAGGCAATGCCATCAAGCTTATATGTGCGGGACAGGCTGCGTGCCATCGCAATGATAACGTACACTGTCATCACGTTCATTGTTACATCATAAGGAACGGTGAAGTAGCTTGCCCAGTCACTTCCTAATAAGGAACTCATGAACTCGGCATAGCCGCCAATCGGGATATTGCCAAGAAGTAAAAAGATTGAACCGATAATCAATAAGGACATAACACCAAAAAACCCGTCCTTGATTGCTGTTATATATCTGTTGCCATCAAGCTTCATTGCTATTGGACCCATCTTGCTTTCCAGGCTTTCAATAAATTTCTGCATGATCTCCCCTCGTTTCTCCTTTATTGATCTTTCAGCTTCCTACAAGACTGAGTGCTTGATCTAGCACCTTTTCTCCATCCATCATTCCGTAATGCTGGATATGGATTTCATCAAGAAGAATATTCTCCCCCTTAAGTCTTTCTGCTATCTCTTCCCTTCTGAACTTCACTTGCGGGCCGAGCAGCAAACAATCGACCTTTCTTGTCTCAAGAACATCGTCAATCTCTGTTGCGGATACTGCAAATATGTTAATGTCCAAGCCTTTTGCCAGGGCTGCTCTGCGCATTTTTGTCACAAGCAAGCTCGTGCTCATTCCCGCTGCACAAACGAGCATGACTGTTTTCACTTTAAGTCCCTCCTAATTGTTAGGATTTCGCTACATTTCCATTGTATAATGAAAGCGCTTAATTTATCATATCTGCATTTTCCGCTAAGGAGCGGAAATCTTTACATGAAATACAAAAAAAGCTAATTGCTGTTAACAATTAGCTCCGGACTTTATCATATTGAAACAAGCGGATTACTTCCTGCTTTGACTTCGCCTTCATTACTTGCTGGATTACCTTTTTATCCTCAATAATGGAGATGAGCTGCTCATACATATCCTCTAAATCGCCCTTTGCGTCCTTACTGATATTCAATAAGCAGACGACTTGAACCATTTGATTTTCATTCCAGTTAATCGGTTTGGCTAATGTACAAACCGTCCAAAACGTTTCTGCTGTGTCTGGTGAAGTCGGGTGGGGAATTGCGACGAGATTACCGAAGCTCGTCGCAGCAATCGCTTCTCGCTCAAGCACTAAATTGGCATAATCCTTTGAGACAAGTCCCTGTTCATATAGTCGATTACTCAAAAACTCAATAACAGCCTCTTTTGTGTCGAGCCTTTTTTGAATAAACACGTGGGATTCGGCAAGATAGCTGTCTTTATTTTCTTTGTCTGTTGAGATAAGCTGCTTCTTAATTCCCTTAATATCCTCTGCCTCAAGGAAATTGCTGACAACTTGAACAGGTGCGATTATCCTTTCCGCAATCGGAATTGTGCTGATTACTAAATCTATTGATGATAAATCATAGTCTGCCAGTCTGTAGTAATTAATGCATTCGACGATTTCCAGCTCCCTGTTAAATTGCTCCTGCAGTCTGTAGGATAATAGCTTGGCACTGCCAACTCCTGATGCGCAAACAAGGATGACCCGTTTCCGTCTTCTTGCCTTTCGCTTAATCCGTTCTAAAGCAACCCCGATATGAAGGGCAATATAGCCGATTTCATCCTCCTCAATCTTGATAGACAGCCGCTCCTCCAGACATTTGCTTGCAATAATCGCCCCTTCAAAGGCACTTGGGTATTTCAGCTTAATTTCGTTCACTAATGGGTTGCGAATATTCATTTCAAAGCGCAAGCGGTTAAGTGCTGGCCTGATATGAAGGGCAAGGGCATGGGAGAACTCCTTATCCCCCGTAAAATCCCAAGCAAGCTCAGCCTTTAATCTTGCAAGCATACAGACAATTATTTCTCTCGTCTCATCGAATTCCCTGTATTCTGTCAGCGCATTTTCATGTAAAAGCTTTGTCCCCATCAAATGGATGATAATATAATCCAGCTCTGCACTCGGAAACGAAAATCCTGCCAATGCCTCCACCTCTGCGATTATTTCGCCTGCTACCTTTTTTTCGAAAGGATGCTCCTCGCCAATCGGGTGCTCAAGATCCTCCATTGCGAACCCCTTTTCCATTCGTCTGCAGGCAATGACAATATGGTTTGTCAGATTCCCTAAGGCTACATCAGAAATTTCGATATTGTGGACATTCACTTTGCTGATAATAATTTTTTTAATTTGTTCTGCAAAATTTTCGTCTGACTGCCATGAACTCGTCATTTGAGGAGTGAGCTCCTCCTCCAAAAGCCGATAGTTGGAAAAGCATAATCGCTTTCTATATTCACTGCCTGCAACATATACACCATAATGAGGCTTGACGACAAGTGACAGCTTATATTTCCCAAGCATTTCCCTGACAAAGCGAAGGTCCTTTTGAATCGTTGATTTAGAAACATACATTTCTCCCTCAAACTGCTCCAGCTTAACATACCCTTCCTGTAATAAAAGGCGCTTCAATAAAAAGTAGACTCTTCCCTTTTGCTCAGAAAAATCATATCCGACTTGAGGGGAAGCCTTCTGAACTGGTTCGATTTCCTGCTGAAAAACGTTAGCATCCAGCACTTTCAGATGATATCCCTTTCCCTTCATTGGGCTGATACTGATTCCAAAGTTATCACTGTCTTCCTGGATGGTTTTCAATTCCTTCCGAATCGTCCTGTCGCTCACACTCAGCTCTTTTGCCATCCATTCAGCAGTCAACGGGTCTGTATGCTTGCTCAGCAGCAGCAGAATCTCCTTTTGTCGTCCAGACAGCATGTCAATCCTCCCCTCGTTTTCGTTTCCTCTATTATATCAGAAACCGCTTTCTTATTTTGACAAAAAATAAACAGCAGCCAATAAAAACTGGACTGCTGCTCTTATCACTTATTTATTCTGTATGTTCATATAATGCCGCACTTTCCACGTAATTAATAAATCTTCTGAGCTCTTTTACCTCGTCTCTGTTAATTTCGCCGCTCTCGTACATACTCTGAATTTCCGCTCTTTCCACATCAAGCACCTTTATACGAAGCTCTTCTTTCTGCTCCTCTTGCTTCTCATCGTACTTAACGGCAGAGGCACTCAGCCTTTCGATTATCATCTTGTAATCGAGGATGACCGCTTGGATTTGATCACGAAGCTCCTCCATTTCAACAGCGTAGTTCTTGAGGAATTCGATAGCTGCCTTCATTGCCTGGATTTGCACATCCTTGCCTTTTCCCATTTTGGCAATAACCAGCTCCTTTTCCTTGCGGGAAAACTTCCGCAGCTTTCTCCACCTTCTGAACATTTTGCCGACAAGATAAAGCGTTCCTGACTGCAAGCTGCCCGCTAAAGCTTCTTCCCTGTATTCAAGGGATTGCTCAAATGTATGAAACAGTTTTTCGTCTATTTTATTTTCATCCATTAAGCCTTGGATATAGCGCCTTTCAGCCTTTACTGCTTTTATGCGGATTTCTGTTCTCACATCCATTTCCACATCGAGTGCTTTCATCTTACCGTTCTGTTCTTTGCCTATATCGTGAATTCTGCGTCGATATTCGCCAATAAGCTCGTAGGCAGCTGGTTTATTTTCATCCTTGATTTGTTCCTTGATTTGTTCAACAGCCTTATAAAGAAGCCGCTGCTTAAATGGCGCCAAATCCCTGTCTCCCTCTGCATTCTCCGCTTCCTCTCCCTTGCTTAACATCGGCAGAAATACGGTTGCCACAATTAAGGTGAATAAAATGACACCCGCTGCTAAGAACAGGAGCAGCGATCTTGCCGGAAATGCATCGCCACTGTCTAAAAAGTAAGGGATAGACAATATCCCCGCCATTGTCACAGCACCGCGCACACCTGTTAAGGACACAAACAAGGCATTTTTTAAATTTGGTTTAGCTCCGCCAGGCAAATACCGATATTCGAAATGAGCAAACACATATGACCACACGAAGCGGATTCCAAGTATTATCACACCAATCGCAAGCACATAGCCAATCACAAGCCAGTTACCGATGCTCGGATCTGAGACTGTATCTCTCATTGAAGATGGGATATTTAAGCCTAACAGTAAGAACACAACCCCATTTAAGATAAAGAGAATTAGTGACCAAATATTTTCTGTCAGCACCTGTTCTTCTGCACTTGCAAATTCTCGTCTTTCCCTAACTAGTGAATGAACAATTCCGCCGACAACAACAGCGATTACCCCTGAAGCATGAAGCAAGTCCTCTGTCACAATAAAAATAATGAAGGGAGTAATAATATGTAGTAAGGTGTGGAACGTAACATCATTGATACCTTGTTTGCGGAGAATAAACCTCGCCCACGTTATCAGTAATGCCAGCACCGCACCAAGCAATGCTCCCAATATGAACTTGTACACAAAATCAAGAGATGCCTCCGATAATGAGAAATAACCTGTCACTACTGCGGCAACAGCATAGTTAAAGGCAACTAAACCAGAAGCATCATTGATAAGCGATTCCCCTCTGACAAGGTGAAGCACACCTGCAGGAATATGAATGCGTTTTGCAATCCCGTTAACAGCAACAGGATCTGTCGGTGACAGAATCGCTGCCAGCGCGAAAGCCGCAGCCAGCGGCACAGCTGGAATCATCCAATTGATGAAATAACCGCCGCCAATTGCCGTCAAAATAACAAGAACGATTGCGTTCCCGAATATAGGCGCCCTCATCTTCCATAGCTCCTCTCGTGGAAAATAGCGACCGTCATTATACAAAAGCGGTGCTACAAACAATAGAAGGAACCATTCTGTATCAATCTCAAAGGAGATGTCTTCAAAGACAAAGGCTAACAGCATTCCAAAAGCAATTTGCGTCAGCGCCGTTGGTATGGAGGGTATGTAATGACTAATGATATTTGATATCAGTAAGGATAATAACAGCAATATAATCGTAATCAGTAAATCCATGGCATTCTCCCTTAAAAATGAAATTTGGCATAGTTTTTGTCATGTATGTCACTTTTATGTTAGCACAACAAACTATTGTGAAATGAATAATCAGCTTACACGAGGAAATTAATGACAATAAGTGGTATAATTAATATAAAATGACAGAATACTTATAATTTTTGTCAAAGGAAGGTGAATAGAATGTATTCTACCATTTTCATAACAGTGATCAGCCTGTATATAATGCTTTCTATTGTAATGCTTCCATTCCAATACCGCTTTTTAGTAGCATTGAAGCAAGAAGAAGCCCAATTCAAAGCAAAAGGCAAAACACAGGGAGATATGTATGACGAAATGAATGCAGGAGAACAAGCGCTGCACAGCAATATCCAAGGAAGTGCGTTGTTTTTCCTTGCTAATATAATGGCATCCATCGTTTACAAGCTAAAGCACCAAAAGACAAGCGTATAATAACAACTTGAGCAGCCCTAATGGCTGCTTTTATACATTACACGGTAGGTCTTATGAAAACAAAAGATTTATGCAGACTTTCTTCCCTATTTTGCTCCAATAGTTTTTTGGTCTGTATATGTTTATAGCCATATAATGTCCAACTCAAAACACATTCCAAAAAAATTCTTCGATTAACTTATTACCCCAGTAACCCCTTTCCCTTAACGTCAGCATTTTGATATCGAAAGAGGTGAGGCCCCCCATTTATAAGCAAACTTTACATATATTAACATACATAAATACACATTTATGTTAATATACATTTATGGATAAAAATGTAAACCTTGTGTTTTACGATAAATGAGGAGCGAATAATGAATATAAAATGGTTAAATGTTATTTCCCTACTACTATTCTTAGCAGCAATTATGTACAAACTCATCGACCATCAAGCGTTTAGTATGGCAGGGGTATTGATTGCAGCAGTATTTATTTGTATGAATGTTATGGCGCTAATGAGGAAGAACCCCACATAAAAAAAGGAAGGAAGACGCATAGGTTCTTCCTTCCTTTTTTATGTTAGAGCATTTTGTGTTGTTTTTTTGTGAAATGCTTTATCTGTTATGAAGTATGCTAGATAACCGATAACATTAAATAAAGCAAATGCTATTACCCAACCGATATGTAGTCTTCTATGATGATATGCATTAACAGTTGCCCAGATCGTGAATAGAACAATATAAACTGCTAATCCAGCAAATAATGCTATATACATAAAGCTCTCCATATGGATCGTTTCCATTTTTATGTACCAATCAGATGTCACATACATATAATCGTCATTCATTAACCATTGAGGAGCCCAAACATGTCTTTCTATTGTATAATTCGGATCAGCTTTTTTTCCATTTGCCCATATGGACGGGGAACCATATTCCGCTTCTAAATCATGAACATTAAAGATTTTCACCTGTGCAATATGGTCTGTGCTCTGAACAATTGCAACGATTTTCTGTTTTGTAGCTTCAGAGATGGTTTTATCCTTTTGTAAAATCGTATACATATTTGTGGCTGCATTAGTATTTTGGGTATCGTTTTTTTGTTGATAAAGCTTACTAGCTTCAAATAAAGCGAAACTACTAAAAAGGACAATTACGGCTAGCCAAAGCACCCATTTTGCGAATGTTTTTTGGGCCTGAAATAACTGTCTTACAATCGAACGCATTTCCTTTTCGCCGCCAAACCGGGTAATAGCAATCTCGATTGCTTCCTCTTCACTTTTGCCTTCCTCTTTTAATTCATAAACAGCCTCTAGTAAGTGATTTTTCATTTCTGCCTTTAATTCTGCTATCTCTTGTTTATTCCCACCAACACTGTGATAGGCTTCATTAACGAAAGCTTCAATTTGTTTCATATTTATTCTCCTTTCAAAAATGAATCCATGATTGTTTTAACAAGCTGCCACTCTAACCGCTTTTCTGCATAGCCATCCTCGCCTAATGTTGTAATCTTATAATATTTCCGTCTGCCCCCAGGCCCTTGCTCATCACCCCAATAAGAAGTGATCCATTCCTGCTTTGCTAATCTTTTTAAAGAAAGGTAAAGAGTCGCTTCCTTTAGTTCAAATTGTTCCTTACTTGTTTCTCGTACGATCTTTGCTATTTCATATCCATACATATCTCGATTATTAAGGAGTGAGAGGATTAATGTATCTATATGGCCTTTAAGAACCTCTTTATTAATTTCCATTTTTTTCACCTCTGTGAATAATAGTAAATTAGAATACCTTATAATGCAAGGTATTATTTTTTCAGAATGTTTATATCGACTCACTTAACACAAATAAAAAAAGCTGCAATACGCAGCTTAGCTCAAATTCTACATAAAAATAGTAATCGCAAAAATAAAAAGCAGTATGATATGCAACCACACATAAATTTAATAATAAATAGCGCCCATATTTTCTTCCTTCTGCCGAAATGCAGAAGAACCAAAAAGAATATCAGACTAAATAAACCACGTGCAATCTGCCCTTCTATTAATATCAGGCTGCTGTTTACAATACCAGCAATGATAAATAGCACTATATATATGTTGTGGATTTTGGCTGTTCTTCTGACTTCATGTTGAAATTCATTCAATTTTTCTACCTCTTTGTTTAGTGAAAACCTCAAAATCACTGCAATTGTATTTTCGGGAGATAAATTTTTAGGACAAACCAATTTTCTTCAAGCTCTGCATGCATTTTCCCATTCATCTTCTCTATTAGCTTTTTGGAAAGATATAATCCTAAGCCGCTTGTTTCTGTGTTCGTTCTGCTGGTGACTTCTGTATAAAAAAGGGTAAAAACCTTCTCTATCGCTACTTTACTTTCTGGTTTAATATCATTTCTTACAGTAAAAATAACATAGCTGCTGTCAGCTTCATAGCTGATAATCGCATTGCTGTTTGCATAGCGCAGGATATTCTGAACGATATTTTGGATAACTCGCATCAGCAGTAAACGATCTGCAATAATTTGACTGTCCTTTATTTGTTCAGGAAATTGCAGGTCAATTTTATTTTCCGCAAATTGCTCATAAAAGGACAGGAAGACTTCTTCCACCAGGTTAGCAAGGGAAAGCGAAGATAAGTTTATTTCCTTCTGATTTGTTTCAACTCGGGTTAAATCATAGAAGTTATCGGTCATTTCAATCAGGTTTCTGACAGATTGTTCGATAATAGTTAAGTAATGGGTCCGCTTTGCTTCATCCTCTGTTGTGTTTAAAAGTTGGACATAGCCATGGATGGAGGTGAGCGGTGTTCGCAAATCATGAGATAGTCCAGCAATTGTCAGCTTCACATTCTCTTCCATTTGTTTTGCTTGGTGATTATTCCCCTCAAACTCCGCAATCATCTGATTTAACTCGTCCACTAAATTGAGCAATGTTCTGTCACGAAAATCAAGAAATAATCTGCTGCCAAACTTGGCCCGCGCAGAAAGCCCTTTAACACTAACTTTCAGTTTTCGCAGCTCTCGCTTTAAGAAATAAAGATAGAGGATAAGTGCCAAAACCAGGAATACTAATACCCATTCCCACATCGCCCCAACAAGCCCTTCTGTTAATCAAATTTGAAGCCAATGCCCCATACTGTCTTTATATAATTTGTATCTTCTCTATTTAACTTATTGCGTAAATTGCTGATATGCATATTTATCGTTTTATCACTGTCAAAAAACGGTTCATTCCACACACTTTCGTATATATTGGCACGGCTGAATACTTTCTGCGGATTTTCTAAAAAAAGCAGCAGGATTGCATATTCCCGGCCAGTGAGGTGAATGGCTTGCTCCTTTATCTTCACTTCGCGAGTGTCTAAATTCAAGCTGATTTCCTCGTAATGAATGTCCTTCCTAGTGCTGACAGAAGCCTGCGCCGCATGTCGTAATTGAATGTGAATCCGTGCAAGCAGCTCCGTTATGTCAAAAGGCTTTGTGATATAATCATCTGCCCCGCTCGTTAATAAATCTAGTTTTGTATGCTGCTCATTTATGGCGGTGATGACAATGACGGGAACGCTTGAGCTCTGGCGGATTCCTTGCAGAAATTCTTGTCCATTCATCCCCGGAAGCATTAAGTCAAGCAGTACTAAATCTATTTGCTTTTGTTCAAAAAGCAGTTTCCCCTCCGTACCAGAATAGGCACTGAGTGTTTCAAGCTTATGCAAAGCTAATGCTTCTTTTATAAGTGAATGAATCGCCAAATCATCTTCCATGATTAATATCGCTGCCATCTCTATCACCCTACTTTATGTCTGTTCGTTTAAACAGAAGGATTCCTAACGTTGATGATACCACGATTGTAATCACACTTACTAATACCATATTAGGATATTTTGCAATATCTATTGGTGCGGCAAAATCAGAATAGAACAAGAACGATTCCGTGAACCAAAATGTAAGCTGCTGAAAATGCTCGGTTTGCTGAAAGATGCCTGCGCCAAAGCCTGTTCCCATCGTATAAAGAAAGCTCCAAATAAGGGAAATTCCTATGCTTTTTGTTAAAAAGGTAATCAAAATATAAATAGAAACGTTCGCCAATATAAGCAGATATAAGGTACTAAATGATTTCATCGCGAACGAAGTGTAATCACTGATATGTGCAATGTTACCAAAGCCAAAAATAGTTGAGAAGCCTGCCATGCCAAGACAGGTCATGATGATCATACCAATAAGAGAAAGAACTGCGGCAATGATCAATTTCGACAGATAATAATGTGTGCGGCTGCGGCCAAGTGATAAGGCGTTGCGAACCGTTCCATTTTGGAATTCTTCGCCAATAAAAAAGCTAATAAAGGCGCTAAGGATGAGTAAAATCGTCAAGGCATTTTTCTCCATCATCAAAATGCTTGTTGCTCCATTAACGACTGTATCAATAGCTTGAACAAGCTTCGCCCCATTACTAACATTCCAATTCGTATTTATAACTTGCAGGATTGGAAGTGCCGTGAAAATAGCTAAAACCACCCATAACTTTTTACTGTGAAGCAGCTTGATTCTTTCCGCTGTTAAAAGATTAAGCATTCGTGCCACCTCCTGTTAATTGCAAGAAATAATCCTCGAGTTTTTGTCTAGTCACACCAATGCGCAAAACATTTATATCAGCTAATACTAATGAGCGATTAATGCTCGCAACCTTCTCTAATTGTTCATAAATATTAATTTCAGTTCCATTAATGACTTCATAATCGTTTATTCCTGATTCGTCTAATACGACAACAGCCTTGTGAACCTCTGTAGTTTCAAGCTCAATATATTGGCGGGTTTTCGCTGCAAGCTCCTCACGGGAAAACTCACTGATAAGCTTGCCGTCATGCAAAATACCATAATGTGTTGCGATTTGGGAGAGTTCATCAAGCAAGTGACTTGAAAGTAACACAGTAATGCCCCGTTCTGTCACTAAACGCTGAATAATTTCACGCATTTCCACTATACCCGACGGATCAAGCCCGTTTGTTGGCTCATCTAAAATAAGAAATTCTGGATTTGTTATAAGTGTAGACGCAATGGCTAACCGCTGGCGCATGCCTAAAGAGAAATTCTTCGCCTTCTTTTTGCCAGTATGACTTAAGTTCATTAACCGCAGTAAATCCTCGACCTCCCGTTCACTGACACCACCATTTGCCGCTTGTACCTTCAAATTATCACGAGCCGTTAATTCCGGATAAAGTGCAGGCGTTTCAATGGATTGCCCCATTTTCCGTCTTGCCCGCTGCAAGCCCTTCATCCCAGTTTCACCAAACAGCTCCATGTCGCCCTCGTTAATCGTGATTAACCCCATAATAATCCGCATAAATGTCGATTTACCAGCACCGTTCTCCCCGATAAGCCCATAAATCATCCCACGTTTAATTTCAATTGAAACCTTATCAAGCGCTTTATGCTTGCCATATAATTTTGTAATATTCGTGGCTTTAAGAATTGTTTCTGCCATTGTTAATCGCCCTTTCCGCTATAATGAACTTAGAATAAATGACAGGTTTAAATAATTTATCTAGAAAAGTATAAAGAAAGTATAAAGAAAGGAAGGGTTGATTGCCAAAATGTGCGTAAATAAAAAAAGCTGCCATCAGCAGCTTTCCCTCAGATACTATTATCTCTGTTCATTTAATAAGGAAGAAACGGTTCGTTATTAGAAGTTTTAAGCACCTTATCCAATTCTAACTCCACAATCTGATTGTTTTGAACAGCAAGGCAAACACCCGTCCTGCCTTCAAGCAGCGTTTTTACACTTTGCTCTCCAAATTTTATCCCCATAATCCGGTCTGTAACAGATGGTTTGCCGCCTCGTTGAATATGACCAAGTACTAATGGGTGGACTTTATATTCAGAGTGACTTTCAATTTCGGCTTTAAATTGCTCCGCGCTAATGGCTCCCTCTGCTAATATATATATTTGGCTTTTTCCAGCAGACATTTTTATTCCCTCTAGCACTTTCTCTAAATTCCAGTCGTTGTTCGTTCCGATAATGCCGTCAGCGGTTGTTGCCAGTCCTGCCCAGATCGCAATATCAGAGGCTTGCCGCCCCATCACTTCTATCCCGAAAATATGTTTATGGCTTGCTGCTGATGTTTTTATTTTATCAATGGCATCCACTGCATTTTCTACGGCTGTGTGAAAGCCGAGTGTGATATCAGTCAAGGCGATATCATTATCTATCGTGCCAGGAATGGCGGCAACAGGAAAGCCTAATTGCGATAAAGCTCTTGCTCCGTGATAACTGCCGTCCCCGCCGATTACAGCTAAGCCCTCTATTTCATGCTTCTTTAAGATATCTACTGCTTTTATCTGGATTTCCTTTTCTGCAAATTCGGGAAATCGTTGGGTGCCGAGAATGGTTCCGCCAACATCAATGACCTTAAATAGCTCTGCTTCTGTTAACAGTATAAATTCTTCTTTAATAATGCCAATATAGCCATTTACACAACCGTAAACCTCCATATCATGTCTGGCTGCTGCCTTCACGACTCCAAAAAGGGCAGCATTCATTCCCGGTGCGTCACCACCGCTCGTAATGACTGCGAGCTTCTTCATTCTCTATTCCTCCGATCCTTGTTAGCATAGAGATTCTTCTTCCATATCTGCAATCATGCTAATTCTTCTTGCATGCCTGCCTCCCTCGAACTCAGCATCTAACCATGCCTTCACGATTTCCTTTGCTAATACACTGCCGACTATTCTGCCGCCAAAGGCTAAAATATTCGTATTATTATGCTGTTTCGATAGTCTTGCTGTTGCAGGCTCACTGCAGACAACTGCTCGGATTCCTTTAACCTTATTAGCAGCGATTGATATGCCGACACCAGTTCCACAAATTAAGATACCTGCGTCTACTTTGTTTGCAACAACATCTTCTGCTACCATTTTTCCATATTGAGGATAGTCTGTACTTTCCCCTGACTTAGGTAAATACTCTATTACATCATGCCCTAATTCCTGTAAATATTCCGCAATGCTTGGTCTTAAATTATCTCCGCCATGGTCACATCCAATTGCTATTTTCATCGTAATCCCTCCAATAATATGTTATACAAATAAGTCTAATATCAGTGTGCAAACCAGACCAATGACAGAAGAAATCGTCGAAAGAACGGTATATGTTCCGAATGTTTCTTTTAATGTCATGCCAGAATATTCCTTTACAATCCAAAATGCAGCGTCATTTACATGAGAGCATATTGTACTGCCGCAGCCTATTGCTAACGTAACTAGTGCCAAATTCACATCTGGATTCATCGCAAGCATTGGTGTTACTAAACCTACAGTTGAAATAGCGGCAACTGTTCCCGACCCTAACGCTATTCTTAATATAGCAGCCAAAATCCAAGCAAATAAAACTGGTGATAAAGCAGATCCTTCAAATAGCTCGGCGATATATTCGCCGACACCACCTTCAATGATTACTTGTTTAAAGGCGCCACCTCCACCGATAATAAGCAGCATCATACCAATTGAATTGATTGATTTCGTACAGGATTTCATTAAATCTACCATGGCAATATTTCTTTTTATACCCATTGTATAAATTGCGACTAACAGCGAAATAATCATTGCCGTCGAAGGCTCGCCAATAAATCGCAATACCATGAAAATAAAGCCATCGTGATAATTTAAGGCTTCCTCAATAATTTTTATAACAGCAGCTATTGCCAGCAAAATCACAGGCAGCATTGCTGTAAAAACACTGATACCAAAGCCTGGTGTTTCCTCTATTTTAAATGTCTTTTCCTCTTTAAAAACCCCATCTGGTGTAACCTTTTCAAAGGCACTTGGCACGATTCTTTTAGCAATATTCGGATAAATAACACCAGCGATAATGACACAAGGAATGGAAATAATAAGTCCGTATAAAAGAACTGTTCCAACATCTGCACCAAGTCCGTTGGCCACTGTTGTAATCCCTGGGTGTGGTGGAAGGAAGCTATGCGTAATCAGCAAAGCTGCACTCATATGCAAAATCAATTTAACAATCGAGATTTTCACTTCTTTTGCAATGGTGAAAATGATAGGTACTATCAATACAAATGCTACTTCATAAAACAAAGCGATTCCGACAATAAAGGACGCAATTACGACTGCCCAATGAATCTTTTCTTTACCAAATTTATTAATAAGTGTCATCGCAATTCGGTTTGCCCCGCCAGCATCGGCGATTAATTTTCCTAACATAGCACCAAGTCCAAAAATCAGAGCTATATGTCCTAATGTACTGCCCAATCCATTTTCAACAATAAGTCCGATATCCTCTAACGGTATACCTAAAAGAAGAGCGACGATAAATGAAACAATAATCAATGAGAAGAAAGTATTTAACTTTAGCTTCATAATTAAAAAGATTAATATTAATACCCCAACAGAAACGTAAAGTAATGGCATATTATTCACCCCAGCCTTTTTATTGGTACGAAAATCATTTAGTGATGAATCTAGTAATCCATCAAACTTGTATACGCTTACTTTTCTGATGATAGTTGTATACTTATCATCTTGTATTCTAAGTATACTAAAAAATAAAAGCCGTTATTAAATAATATGTTGAGAGCGCCTAAGCATTTTCTCTATCGTCTTTAGGCTATCTCAACAAATTATGTAATAAAAAGCAGTTCATCATTTCCAATAGCGGTCATATAAATTTTGCATATGCTTACTCATGATGTCCGTTGCTTTTTTCTCATCTCGTTTTTCTATAGCCTCGATAATTTGTTTATGTTCATTTAAATTAACTTCCAAATAATCTGGTCTTGTCACAGTACGATCTCGAATGAACTGCCACATCTCTTGTTTTTTCATGGCATTAATAATGGCTGACATAATATTGATAAACAATTCATTGTGCGAAGCCTTCGCAATATTATAATGAAGTGCTTCATCCGTTTCTGGAACATAAACACCTGACTTTGTTTCTTGTTCCATTTTATCAATTGTTGCTCGTAGCACGGCTATTTCTTCATCTGTAGCACGCTGTACAGCAAACTTAATAATTAACGGTTCAATATTCATTCTCACTTCCACTATTTCCTCTGGTGAGACAGAATCAAAGGAAATGGGATCTTGAGTACTGCTTGCAAGACTTTGATTGCTTTTTACATATACGCCCTCACCTTGACGGGAATAAATAAATCCATTTAATTCAAGCGCGCTTAGTGCCTGACGAATTGGAGCACGGCTAACACCGAATTGCTCACATAATTCTCTTTCTGCAGGCAGCTTATCGCCCACTTTAAATGTACCTGACTCAATTTGCGATAGTATTTGCTGATATATTTGCATATACAATTTCTTGCTGGATACAGGATTAAAATTAATAATAACCACTTCTCTCTGCGTTAATATTATTAGACAACCTAATATACTATAAGGTTATTATATAAAATTAAAATATGTAAGCGCAATAAAACTAATTTAAATCATAGCCAAAGCCACAAGTGCTTTGGCTATGATTTGCTTTTACTATTAATCCATATGTGATCCGCCATTAATGTCTATTTCTTCTCCAGTAATATAAGAAGCCTCTTCAGATGCTAAAAATGCAATCGCTGCTGCTACTTCCTCTGTTTCCCCAGGTCTTCCCATTGGAATGCCATCAATAACTTTAGCTGCTTGTTCCTTAGGTAAAGACTTCCAAATATCTGTATTCACAAGTCCAGGAGCTACACAGTTAACCGTAATCCCATTTTGCGCTACCTCACGAGCTAGATTTTTAGAGAAGCCAAGAACTGCTGCTTTTGATGCCGAATAATGGGCTCCACCGAAAACACCGCCGCCACGCTTTGCAGAAACAGAGGACAGGCTGATTACTCTGCCGAAGTTTTGTTTTTTCATTGTTTCCAATACTGCTTGTGTACATAGGAACAGTCCGAACATATTTACGTTAAATACTTTCGTAATATCCTCAATTGTCATATCTTGAACAGATACTTTTTGAGAGATACCTGCATTGTTTACTAGAATATCAATTCTGCCATATTTATCAAGGATTTTTTGTACCATTTCATCATTAGATTGCTGGCTTGTGACATTCAACAGAACGCCAAATGCCTCTCCACCTTCTGATTTAATCGCATGAACAGTGTCTTCAATACCTTCTTCATTTAAATCTGCCACTACAATAATCGCACCTTGCTTTGCAAGCGTTAATGCAATAGTACGGCCAATTCCTTTTTTTGAACCGCTTCCTGTTACAATGGCAACTCTATTATCTAACTTAAACATAGTGATTTCTCCCCTTTATTAGTTATAGATTACTGAAGCATTTCATTAGCTGTGTTTACAATATTTTCAATCGTAATACCGTTAAGCTCTAATAGCTTTTCGTATGGAGCTGACTGTCCAAACTGATCTTGAACACCGATTCTGCGCACCTTTCCTCGTCCTTCTTCTGCAACGACTTCACATACAGCGCTGCCCAAACCATTGAGGATATTGTGATCTTCCACAGTGATTATCTTGCCAGTATCCAAGCATTCAACGACTGCCTCTCTGTCTAAGGGCTTGATAGTATGCATATCTAGTAGTTTTACAGACACACCTTTATTTTCTAATTGCTTCGCAGCCTCCAATGCAAGATAGACAGTATCTCCATTAGCAATAATGGCGATGTCATTGCCTTCTTTTAATTTCTTCGCCTTGCCGATTATAAACTCTTCATTCTCATCATAAATAAACGGCATTGTATCTCTTGTAAAACGAAGATACACAGGACCATATTTCTCAGCAGCCTGCGCCACCAATTTTCTTGTCGAATGATAATCGGCACCCATCACAACTGTCATGTTAGGGATTGTTCGCAACACACCCATATCTTCAATTGCTTGATGGCTCGCACCGTCGTTTGCTGGTGTCAGACCGCCATGTGAACAAGCTATCTTCACGTTCAAGTTCGGGTAACAAATTTCCTGTCTAATTTGTTCTGCCATTCTCATCGAGCCAAACACAGCGTAAGTGCTTACAAAAGGAATTTTGCCTGTTGTCGCAAGACCTGCTGCTAGACCTGCGGCATTTTGTTCGGCGATCCCGACATTAACATGCTGTTTTGGAAATTTATTAGCAAATTCTGTTGTTTTACAAGACTTACCGATATCAATATCTACAACATATATATCTTTATTTAATCCACCAAGACGGACAATTTCATCACCAAATGCTTCTCTTGTTGCCTTCTTTTGTAACACCTTGTTTTCACCCATTAGTTTAGCCCTCCCTCTAATTCTGCCAATGCTTTTCGGTATTCTTCATCATTAGGAGCAATTCCGTGCCAAGTAACTGAATGTTCCATAAAGGAAACACCTTTTCCCTTTACTGTGTTACAAACAATACATTTTGGTTTGTTATTTTTAGAATTTCTTGTGCTGTCGAGTGCTGCAACGATTTCCTCCATTGAGTGTCCGTCTATTCTTGTTGTTTCAAATCCAAAGGACTTAAACTTTATCTCTAAATCTTGGTTCGGCATAATTTCTTCTGTCGGACCATCAATTTGCAGGCCGTTATCATCGACAAAAACTACTAAGTTATCTAATTCATATTTAACAGCGCTTTGAGCAGCTTCCCAGATTTGCCCTTCCTGACATTCGCCATCTCCAACCATCGCAAATACTCTGTAGTCTTTTTCGTCTCTTTTCCCAGCCAACGCCATGCCGACTGCACAGGAAAGACCTTGACCTAAAGAGCCTGTCGAAATATCAATTCCTGGACACTTCTTCATATCAGGATGTCCTTGAAATGGAGAGCCAAATTGGCGAAGTGTATAAATGGTTTCATACTCAACGAACCCTCTTAACGCTAAGGCAGAGTATTGAATCGGACAAACATGCCCTTTGGATAAAACGAAACGGTCTCTATCCTCCCAGTTAGGATTTTGTGGATCGATGTTCATTTCCTTAAAGTACAGTGCTGCAATAATATCCGCTGCCGAAAACGAACCTCCAGGATGACCAGATTGTGCCTTATGAATCATTGTTAGTGCTGTTTTTCTAAGATCAACTGCGTTTTGCTTTAACTCTTCAATAATGTTCCCATTCATATTAATCACCCCATGGAATTGAATTTAACCTGTACACTTGTCTACTTGTATACTAAGTTACCTTTGTTTACCATTATAAAACGTTTTCACTGTTTGTCAACAAAAATGTAAACGATTTATTTGGAGTTTTTTGTATTTATTCTCTTGAATCTTTAGTAAGGGAGCTAATTTTCTAAAAGCTAATTAAGTATTAATTAGTATGGAAATAATTGGTCTGTTAAGTAAGTACTAAAAGGCTGAGACAAAATATAATCTATCTAGATATGAACTTTAAATGATTTTATCTAACTTTATAACAGTGGACCTTGGAATTATTCATAGGTATGGCTTTAAATTAGTTCGGTTTCATTGCGCTCGCCCACTCGCTTTCCGCGGGAAGGAAGATGAGCCTCCCCGTCTTCGCCTGCGGGGTCTCATCCTTTCCTCTATTTCCCGCTGGAGTCGAGTGTTCTCCGCTCCATTCCACTAAGGTTTTTAATTAATGTATTAAAGTCGAACACAAAAAAACTGAACTATTAATCGATAATCGATAAAATAGTTCAGTTTTAACCTACACTTAAATGTTGTCCTAATCTCCTGTTGTAATTAATCATTTGAGTCTTTTCCTCTTAGTTCTATTCCATATCTATAAAACTCTTAAGTAAATGCAGTAACCTTTAGTAAAAAGTATTAGACTTGGTTCTAAATTTTTATTTGAAATTTTCTTAGTATATAGATGGAGGTGAATAATACAGTCGGAAATGCAATAATAACGTATAATATACCTTTAGGCATTATCATGTTGAAAAGGTAATAGAATATTGTAATCCATACTATTACAATGAATACACCAATCATTTTTTTCATTAGTAAATTACACCTCCATATATATTAATAAATTTCGATATATCCACTTTTCTTCTTAGAATCTCTTTTATCTATTTCCTTAGCAATAGCAGTCCCAACATCTAAATAATTTAAAGCAGTTATTACAGAAACACCTACTACAGTCGCTAGTTTAGGTGCACCCCAAGCTTTTAATCGGCTAACAACTGTTTTGGTAAACAGCTTCTTAGCCTCATTTTTCCCCTTTTTAATAATATATGATTGTATAAGCCCCGCGCCTCCTCCGATAGCAATCCCAAGAATAGTATTAAAGGTAGCTCCTGCAAGTTTGACACTTACTTTAATTTTTCCTTTAAAAGGATTAGATAAAGCACTTGCTGTTTCTACTCCAAAAGTTGAAATTGTAGCATTTTGTAAGAAAGAAACCAGATTAGATTTCTCATTTTCATCAACACTTTTTATAATACTCTCTTCTAATTGCAACTGAGCTTTCTCCAAATTATTATAGCTTTCGGAGTCTTCATTAAAAAAGTTAATCAAAGTATCTTTAAATATTGTTTGATCATTTGGATTAGTTATTCCTGCTAGTTGAACTTGCTCATCTACTATTTCATAAAACAATTTCTCTTCTTCACTGGTCATTTCTTGTAAAGACGGAGTATTTTCAGTTTCTTTTACAAGATCAAACTCATCAGATAAAACTTTATTATCTAAAGGATTTTCTTCTACAATCTCTTTTTTCTCTTGTTCATTCAGCATATCTTGATTTAACTCAGTGTTAAATTTTACGTCTGTTAGTTCTGATTCAACATAGGATGGGGTACTTGCTAAACTGCTAATTGGAGATATTGAGGTGAAGATTAATGTAGACACGGTTAATATTGTCACTTTCTTTAAGAAACTCGTTCTTTTCAAAATATCACTTCCTTGTAATATTTAGGGTAAGAAATTGTGCTTAATATTATTTTTTTCAACAACATACACAGACTGAACAACATTCATCTCTTGTGTTTCTAATTCATACTTTGTAACTTTTTTATAACCACCCCTTACATATTTGTTTAATTCCTACTATACAATATTTAGTCAATTATTTAGTTATTTCGACAAATTTAGACAATGGTACAATTGTGTGTCATAAATGTAGAAAAAGTCACATTGTTTCATAACCTAAACATATTCACCTAATTCATTTAAAATTGAAATTTTCTATTTACTATATACTAAACAAGTTTTTATCAGAGTTAGATAGGATTGGTTATACTATATAGATATCAATTTCTAATTTTCCACAACAATATAGGACAATATTATTATTAATAAAGAGTGGTAGTTTCACTAACAATTACCTGTAGATGAAAAACTATTTCAAGTAAAAGTATTAAGTCAACTATAAAGAAATATCCGCTCCATTCCACTTAGATTTCTAATAATAGTATTCAAAATCACAAAATAAAGCATTCTACCTATTTACTATTTCAAAATATTAATTATTCAATCATTATCAGCAGAGATTATTTTTCGTTAATTTCTAATTTTTTGACATTTATGTTAATATTATATATATTGATTGTCAAAATAACTTGTTGAGAGGGAATTCGCTTGAATAAACTTAAGGTTTTTTTCATTATTTTGATTACATTATTAATCATTAGTACGGTTGGATTTATTATTGTTGGTAAATATCAAATTGGTTTTGGAATAGGGTCTTTTGCCATATTAATTATTGGAGGAATAACTAACTATTATTCTGCAAAATCAAATGATTATATATATCAAAATAAACATAAGAGGTAAGGATTAAATTGTTGAAGATGAAGAACAGCATATTTAAAAGAAGTTTAGTCATTATATTACTTATTTCATTAATAATGACCGCCTTATTACTTGTTAATAGACAAACGGAAGCTGTAAGCGATACATATAATGAAGATGGACTAATTGAACAAAGAGAGCTGAACATAAGCGTGAATGATGAAAACAGGAAGTTTGTAATCATTAACAGTGGATTAAGCTCTAATAAAATCAATAAACTTACAGATGAATTAAAAATAGTCTATAAAAAAATGATGGAGTTAAATGACTCCCCGACTTATACTCCACCAAAGAAAATACTGATTGAGCTTAATAAAAGTAATTTAATTAGCTATGCTCAAAAGAACAAAGTTGTATTATACAACATGTATAGTGATAATTATTTATTAGTACATGAGCTTTCACATACGTTATTTGGGTTTGGAAACAGCAATAACAATGAGTTTTATGGTAATTATGGTTTTCTTACACAAGAGGGTTTGGCTGTTTTTTTGCAGTTTTATTTAGAACCAGATAAAAGTGTTTTTCCCAATAACTCTGTTAATCCTGATAAAATTGTCAAATATCTTATGGGGAAACAAGAGGTCATTAGTCTAAGTAAACTGGGTAATCCCGAAACGGCCATGAATTATTTCAGTATTGAAGGTAACACTCAAACGAGTTATAAAACTTGGATTAGTTATGTAGAAGCAGGTTCCTTTGTACAATTCATCATTAATCAATACTCTTTTGAAGAGCTGTTCAAAATTTATAATACGGAGGACTTGGAAGCTTCTGTATCTTCTGTGTTACATAAGTCTTTGACAGAGCTGGAGGAGGAATGGCTGTCCTATATAGATACAGTTTCTGATCTTAGCCAACAAGATAAGGATAATATTATTTTTTATTTAAAATAACATTAGTAATGACAATGGGACAAAACAAATGATAGTTTTTATAAATCCGAATAATAAATAATAATTACAGCTAACTTTGAAACAATGGAGCTTCGGGATATAAATAGAATATGGTTACAAAATTAGTTCGTTTCATTGCGCGCTCGTCCTCGCGCTTTCCGCGGGGAGGAAGCTGGAGTCGAGTGTTCTCCGCTCCATTCCACTAAGGTTTTTAATTATTGTATATAAACCGTAAAAACACAAAAACCAAACTATTAATCCATAAACACTAAATAGTTTGGTTTCAATCAATGTTATAAATTTATGTCACATTCTCTTTCCTTATTATCCAGTATTCCACTTAATCAACGTACTCCAACAGGCAAATAATAAGACAAGTTATTCGTTATTGTCCCTCCAGCTCGGAGTCCGATGGCTGATGGTTTTCCATTGAGTAGGAAGCTGCCGACGAGGAGATTTGCTTCTTGCTTGCCTTTTTCTGTTTGGATTGGTGCTTTTGGATGCTCGACGTATTGTTGGTAGACTGGCAGGAAGTCGGTATATGATTGCTGCGGGTCTGCGGCTGATAGCTTGCCGCTTCCTTTGTAGATTTCAACAGTGTCTCCTTCTCTGCCAAATGCCGGTTTTTTCACATAAGCTGTGTTTTGTTCTATAAATGGATCAGGTTCTAAATAGGTTGGTAACAAGTAATTTTCTATCCACTGATGCTCAGCTTCTGTAAAGAAGGCGTGCTGTTGCTCATGAAGGCTCCAAATCACTGCTTGAACTGCCTTGTTTTGCAGGAGAAATGCAGACGGAGGATTGATAATGGACAGCTTTCCTTCCTCAACTAACTCTAACAGCCACATACCGATTTTATTTTCCTCCTCATCCTCATCAAGGATAAGGTTTTCAATCGGAAAGGTTTGTCTGTACAGTATATCAATCTGATTTCCAGCCACATCAAACAGCCCTTTGCCTCTTTCAATTTGCAGCATATGCAGCGGTATGTATGTTCCAAGCGTCTCTGATAATTCCTGTAAATAAAGAATCGTTTCCTTGTCTTCAATATTGTCATCATGAGCAGTAAAGGCAACAGTCGGGCTTGCCTTGCCACTTATTTTCGCTGCTGCTTTTATCGCAGTGCGCACAGCATTCCTTAGCGCCTCCTCCATACCTGCATTTGGATTTTCCACCTTGAACTCAGCACAAACCTTGGCATTAATGGAAAACAGCTCCTTGATAAAGGTTGGCGTATCTGCATTGATTTCAATGCATTTATAGCTGCCGTTATAAGGAATTAAATCCAGCCTTGAAATGACGCTGGCCTGTTCCATCGTGTCAAGGCGCAGGAAGGAAAACACCTCTTCTGGGAAGCCCATTTCCCGGAATGTCCTGTCTGGTACCTCCTTCAAAAGCCTCCAAGCCTTGAAGAAAATATAGCCAACCCTTTCACTGATAAGACGAATCTTTTCGACCTCTCCTCTTTCTAACAAGTGCACATCGTAAAGGGCATACTCCTCCCCGTAAAGGTCTGCCCAAAAGCTGTCTATCTGTGAATAGAAGCGCCTTCTGTCTATTATATGGCGATCCATCCTTACTCCTCCTCCAAGTCCTTTACGTACAGGACATAAACGCCTCTGTCCTCATCAATTTCTGTTGATGTTACCTCCATTTGGCCAACAGCAGGCACATCAATGATATCCTTCAATAAATAGCGGATTACCTCAAAGTGGCTTGCAATCGGGATATGAGATAATAGCTTGTAGTTATCTGTTTCACGATGGTTCCTGAACTCTATATGAATACCTTGGCCTCTGTAGCTCTTTTCATCAAGAACCGATACATTTCTGCCTCTATCCTCGATAACGAGTATCTCTTCATTGCCATCCATCTCATTGGAAACAAGCTCATATTGCTGTCCTCTTAGGATGAGGTATGTGCATAATTGCCGTGCATACAGCTCATCAACACCGACATCCCGAACATCATATTCATAAAATGGATCATATTGGCCATTCCCTTTGTCTATAAAATACGTCAGTTTCTTCATTCTACATCTCCCTCATTAATAGGACAGACATTTTGCCACAATCCAGCCGATCGCAAGTGACAACGAAAACAGCATCACACCAACTGCCCGGTTATCTTCTTTAATAGCATTGCTGATGCTAAAGCGGATTGTCACCACCTCTGCCAACACAAATACGATAATTTGCGAAACAATTCCGATTGCTCCCCAGATTGCCATATCTATAAGTGAAACAGAATATTCAGCTGCCGCTCCTAATACAATCGCAAGTCCAATCACCTTACCGCCAAGCAAAAGTGCTGCACTGACGTTTTTTTCAGCGATAAGCCTCATTTCGTTTATTTTTGGCGTACTTAACATAAATAACAGAATACCGATGACAAGCAGCAAGATTGCTACTCCTAAATAAGAACCGAAATTAAGATATAAGTTCACTTTTACACTTCCTTCCTAACATTTATTAGCCTCCGTAGCTCTTCTTCCCGCTGCCGAAGCCGCTGCTTTTGTTTGTTGAGTCACTGCCGCCGCTCACACTCGAACTGGGGCTGCTTGATTGCTGTTGCTTCTTGTAGCTTGTATTCTTCAACAAGGAGGACTTGGAATTATAATATTTGCCGCCATAAAAATAATGGCCGTAGTAGCGGGAATTGCTGTCCTCACATTCCCAAACGCCATCATCATCATCCCATTCCCAATTTGTACAGTTCGTATCATCTGGAACTGGCGGGATATCACTATTGCTGTTTGAATTGCCTGTCGCTGTCCCGCTGCTGCTGCAGCCTGTAATCCCAATTAGGACAGCCGTTGATAAAATGCCTGTCATAACTGTTTTTGTTTTTCCCATACTTATCACCCCACTCTCATGATGTAACTATACGAATGTACCTTCATAAAGATTCTTTTTTTGCAAAAAAATAGTCGGTTGCCTATATTTATTCCTTTATAATAGCTTTATAGCAGTTATTTATAAACATTATGGAGGGAATTGCTCGTGCGAATAATGGTCAATCTTCCGATTCAAGATAATGAAGTCCCAGATTTACGGGAGGCTGTCGGCTGGGGCAGACGGGACAAGGATTACCCTGCCCTGTTTGAAAGATGTAATTTCTGGGCAGGAGCCAGGGATGAAGCTGGCAAGCTAATCGCTTTCGGCTATGTTTGTGGAATGGGACTTGAGCATGGATATTTAGAGGATATTATCGTTCACCCAAGCAGGCAAAAACAAGGAATTGGCGTAGAGCTCGTGAAGACTTTGATTGAAGAGGCAAAAAGCTTTGGATTAGGTATTTTGACTGTTTCCTTTGATGAGCATAATGCCAACTTTTACAGAACAACTGGATTTACTGTGTCAGCTGGTGGTGTGCTTTATTTGGATTAATAGCTAATCGTTATCCTCCAGCCCTTACGGCAGGAGGATTATTTTTCCGATGTTTTGTCTGCTTTCCAATAGACCATGAGCAGCTTGTCCCTCGCTTAACGGAAAAGTAGTTATATGCGGGAGCAGGAGCCGATTTGCTGCCATTAGCTGAAACAGTTCGCCAGAACGGCTGATTCTGTCTGCTCTTGTTTGAAGAACATTCCACAAATCTCCACCTGTTAGCGTTTTGCTTGTATCCATGAGCATACGCGGATCAATCAATGGCGGATCTCCTCCAGCCATCCCGTAAAATACGACCGTCCCGCCTGTTTTTGCTGCCTCAAAGCTCTGCATTAATGTTGCCCCAACAGCATCATAAACAACATCTGCGCCTGTTTTTTCTGTCAGCTTCTTAACTGCAGCAATCCAGTCTCCTTCATATGTTAATGTGTGGTCTGCTCCTGCCGCTTTTGCTGCTGCCGCCTTCTCTGATGTCGAAGCAATCGCAATAACTACCGCGCCTTTAAGCTTTGCCAATTGCACAAGCAGCTGTCCAACACCGCCAGCGGCTGAATGAACAACCACGAAGTCTCCTTGTTTCACAGTAAAGCTGTCTGCAGACAAATACTGTGCTGTTAACCCTTGGAGCAAAACTGCTGCCGCTTCTTCAAAAGTAATATCAGCAGGAACAGGAATCGCTTTATCGGCAGGAACTGCTACTAATTCAGCATTGGCATAAGGAACATCTGCAAAAGCAATCCGGTCACCAACGCTAATATCCTTTACTCCAGCACCAACTGCTTCCACAACTCCGGCCCCTTCATAACCAAGAATGTACGGCGGCTCTCCTTCAAGATGATAATTGCCTTTCCTTCTGTATATATCTGCATAATTAACGCCTATTGCTTTTGTTCGAACTATTATCTCGTGTTCTTGGACGATTGGATCTGGCACCTCCATCAGCTTTAACACTTCCTTCGGTCCAAATTGCATAAAGCATAATGCCTTCATTATAAAAACCTCCTTCTCTTGCTCCTTTTATTTTATTATGTCCACATCCATCACAAAAGCGGAATATTTCTATGGCAATCATCGGCAGCTTCGATTTAGAAATTAAAAAAGGACTGAATTGACTCCAGTCCCTGTGCTGTTTCAATAACCCATTATTTAAGCTTCAAGCAAATATCTCGACTTCAATAGCCCTGCATGGTGGCGCTCATGGCCTGCAATAATATAGGCGATAGAGTTGACGGTAAATTCACCATTATTGGCAAATCCTGTTCTTTCCCAAGCATCCTTAGGTAACCCTTTAAGCAAGGCAACAGTTGCAGCTCTCACAATCGTCCATTCTGCCAAAAGGTCTGCAATTGTTCTGCTTGAAAAGAGGGACGCTTCCACATACATTTCATCATCATACCCGGAAAGCGGTGTTTGATCGCCTCTTGCCATTCGTAAAATGCGATAGTTCATAATTCTTTCCGTATCCATCACATGGCCGACAACCTCTAAAACACTCCATTTCCCTTCCGCATATCGAAAGTCAGCCTGCTCTTTGGTTATGCCGGCAAGTAGACTCTTTGTTTCCTCAAGCTGACTTTCTATGATTTGAATAATATCTCCTTTAGGCACTAGACTAACGTAATTTTGATAGTACTCTGGGTAATCGGTAATTGCTGGTTTCATTCCTGTCACTCCTTTTTTCATCTCTCTTATTTGATTCTGCTTTTTTCCGTTTTTCCCTTCCTGACTATCGTTTAAATAAAGACACTAATTACAAAATAGATGCCAATATAAACAATATATAAAACTGGCAAGCTGATTTTATACCTTTCACACCATGCTTTGAGCTTTATCGTCCAGTTTTGATTTCTAGCTAATACTTGCAAAATAATAAAAACGAGCAGCAGTCCAATTATTATTTTAGCGAGAATATTAGCAATAAAGCTCTCCACTAAGGGCAGCAAACGAAGGATTAATGTGATAGAAACAAAGTACAAAAAATGCTCCTATCGTTTGATAGATATTTCTGGGGACAAATACAACAGCTCCGTTACCATATATTGTATCATTCCACCTTTCTCTTTTGCCGTATGTATCGTAATCTGAAAGAGTGATAATAAATTAGTTAAGGAGGTTTTTATAAATGAAGCGAGTCGATGTTGTGTATGTGCAGCTGTTTGATGAAGAGAAGAAGCGTATTGTTATGGTTCGAAACATTGGCAGTAATGGTTCCTATTGGACACTGCCTGGAGGGGCGGTTGAACAGGGCGAAACACTTGCCGCTGCAGCAATCCGTGAGGTGAAGGAAGAAACAGGATTAGAAATAGAGACTTGTGGCATCACCACCATAACAGAGAAATTCTTTCCAGACAGAGGCCATCATACAGTCTTTTTCACCTTTAACGGCAACATCATCGGTGGAAAAATGGAGATTCAGCAGCCTGATGAAATCGACGCAATTACTTGGATGGATGTTCAAGCAGCAGAGCAATATCTATTTATGACTGCGGAACAGCGGGGAGCATTGCCAGTACAACATTCTGTTCCCTACATACTATCGCAACATTAAGAAGGATAGATTTGATACCTATCCTTCTTAATTATAGCCTCGTTCACCAAATGGCTGCAGCTCCTCGAGCCACTTTTCCTCAAGCTTTCCTAATTCTTCTTTTTCATTAAAATAAGGATCGTCCTTTTTCTTTAAAACCTCCAATACCTCAAAAGTGAATATGTCCTTTCCAAACTGCTTCCACTCTGCAATGAGCTCTTTGTTCATGTGCCCACCGTTTTCCAAGCTGAATTTCACCCCATTTAATGTTTTGAGATTCCGGGTGCTGCCGACAAACAGCTTGCCGTTTACAGTATTTTTAATAAGGTAAATACCTGCCTCAATCGGCGTTTCCTTATAAAGCTGCTTCAATTCCTTTTTTCTGTCCATTTCATTCACCTGCTTATTTATTTTTTAACCCAATACTCGCTTCCGTCATCTTTTCTGTCGATAAAACCGTACTCGATCATTAATCTGCGGATTAGAACATAATCTTCATAAATTGGCTTCAAAATATCATTTAATGCCTTTTCGCTGTAGGTCTTGTCATTGTCTATATGTTTAATAATTTCTCGCAAAATAATAAGGCGCTGCTTTTCCTTTAACGGGAATTTCTTCAGCCTGGCTTCCAGCTGGTCCTCAAAATACTTGCGGACTGTTTTCTCCTGCTCTTCCTCTGTAATGTTATAACGGTCATCTACCATTTTTGCCGTCTTATGGACTGGTATGAAGCTTGGTGCATGATTATCCTTTTCCTTTAACAGCTCCATTAAAGCAAGAAACGTTTTTGCCTGTCTTTCCTTTTCCTTTAACACAAACCGATGATGACGAATCGTCGAGGCACTGCCAATTTCCAGTTCCTTTTGTACCTCCACATCGCTTTTCCCTTGATAAAACAAGCCCAACAGATTGCTTTGATGCTCGGTCAAACCAGTAATTTTCTTATCAAGACCGATTAAATAATCAAACACAGATTGATGGTTTCTTTCCATATGAAGCTTCATATATCTTTCTGCCTCGTATAACACCTCTTGATAAGGATAAATAATTCCTTTTTCAATTACTTCACCACATAACAGGCACACAAAGGCATCCGTATCCTCTTTATAGCCTTTTTTCAATTCCTCAAGTGATGCATTACTAAAAATATCCTCGTTCATAACAAACACTCCGATTAAAAGTTTGTATTTTTATAAACAAAACTTAAATTTGTTTGTTTTTATTCTATGTAATTATGTGTAAAATGTCAACGGCATAAAAAAAGAATGCGGCTATCCGCATCCTTCTGTCTATTTTTTCCCTTTAATAGTAATCTCAACAATTTCTGGAGTATTGAACACCCTCTGCGGAATAATACTGTTCCCAAGTCCGCGATTGACAATCATTGCTGTACCGTCTTGTTCATATTTACCTGCTGAGAACTCTGGTAAAAAGCCTTGGTCAGGTGCAACCAAACCACCCACAAATGGAATTCTAATCTGGCCGCCGTGAGCATGCCCTGAAAGAACAAGATCAATATTATGTTTAGCATAGACGGAAAAAAGCTCAGGCCGATGTGACAGCAGCACAACAAATTCCTGCTCTTTCACACTCTCTAAGGTTTTTGCCAGCTCTGTCTCAACAGTTACTGCCGTTGCTTCACTGCTTATGGCTGGGTCATCAATACCTGCGAGGAAAAACGTTGTTCCGTTCAACTCAAGCTTCTCCTTCTGATTATGTAAAATGATAACACCAGTTGACTTGATAACCTTTTCCAATTGGTCATATTTTCCTGACCAATATTCATGATTGCCTGTGACATAATAGGTTGGCGCTATTTCCTCAAGCTGCTTAAGCAAGGATAGCACTGTCTTTTCATCATATTTATCCTTATCAATAATATCACCGGTAAAGGCAATGATATCAGGACTTAATGCTTTTACTTTAGTAACTAGCCGATGCTGATTTTTTCCGAATTCCTTGCTGTGCAAATCAGATAGTTGAATGATTTTTAAGCCATTACCAGTTAATTCTTCTGATGTAATGGTAAAGCTGCTTATCGACAGCCTGTTATTTTGATAATAGGAAAATACCACGACGCAAAGCAGAAGGAGAGTTATGATCAACAGTTTCCTTTTGTTCATTACGTATCTTGCTGGCGCTGCTGCCATTCTACATCAAAACCGCCGCGTAAACCGTTCCCTTTCAATACGATTGTATATGTTCCAGTCTTCTCGATATTAAGCTTCAGCTCCCTACTTTCTTCCTGTAATTGTGAAAGGGTTCTGTTTTGACCATCAACAATATAATAGCTGTAGCCACCGCCATTTTCATTTTGCACCTGTACTTTCACACGCAGCTCCTCTCCTGCCTTTGCTTCAACTGGTATTTCCTTTTCTCCATTAAAATATAAAAAATAAGCAGAATAGGAATTTTGGCCAACAACTTCATTCCATTCTTTTTTTACTGTTGTATCTGGAAGAAGGAATAGAAAAAGCAGCAAAACCAGCGGAATAACACAAAAGCTTATTTTAAAAGTCTTGATGTTCTTAGCTAAATATTTTCCAAAATAAAGGAGCAAGGTACAAATCGCACCATACAGCCCCGTAAGAGCAATGGAATGTGTTTGCTGGAGAAGCAGAAAAAACACAGCGAATACAGCTATATATACAGGCAGCTTCCAGCTCGGACGGCTCGAAATAACCTGACCAATCAACAAGGAACAAAGAGCCCCGCAGCACCAAAAAACAACCCAATAAGCTAAATTAGTAGTAAACGCATACATATTTCTGTCCAAAAACAGGATTAACCCCATATAAACAACAACTAAAAAACCCGCACCAGCAATATCACTAAGCAAGAAAGCCCTTCTTCGTTTACCATGAACGGTTTCCATTATGATCCTCCTCTGCTACAATACCTATATTTTAACAGAAGAGCAGGGATTTGTTCCAATTTTTTCTATTTCACTAGTTTATTATTGGGTTTATATGGATAAACTCTTCCTGCCGTTACAATCGTTCAATTTTCAGTTAAATGGACCTTTTTTCATAACAATAAAATTCAGCTCTTCCCCAGCAAACATATATGTCTTTTGGAAGCCTACCTTTTCATAAAGAGTAATTGCCCGCTCATTAAAGTCAGCAACCGTTAATCGGATAGACTTACTCCCTTTAACCTGCTCCAAAACAAACCGAATAAAGCTTCCACCATTTCCTTTACCAGTCAGCTCAGGCTTCATGCCTAAACCAATGTCTACGCAGTCCTCCTGATAAGCGCCGAAAAGATAGCCTAAAGGCACTTGTGCAGCATAACCAATGCAATAGAAGCCGGCCAAGTTTCCACTATCATTTAAAACGGCAAAATAAGGTGCTTCAAGCAGCTCCTTCATTGATTCTTCTTTATTATTATCGTTGTAAAAGTCATACGGTGGCTCGTAATTCCAGTCGAGAATTTCCTCCGCCCATGCCTTTGTCATTTTAGTAGCTTTCATCTTATTTCTGGATTCCCTTCTAAATCGCTTATTTAAAAGCCTCATACCTTCACAATTCTCAGCATCGTATCAGCATTTCTCTGAAATTCATACCCAACCTTCCGCTCTTCTGCTTTATGACCCTTTGCTGCTAAGCGACTAATCACTTCATCTAAATAGGCATATCTGTTTCCATCTAAATCAACTGTCGGGAAGATGCGAATTTCTGTTTTAGCGACTCTGAGGAGTTCGTCAATTACAGCAAAATGAAAATCCTTGTCGAGCCTGTCTGCATAGGTAAATAAAAAGTGAGCTGACAGCACAATATCAAATTCCTCTGCTGCAAATGGTAGTGAGGGCAAGGTACACGCTAAATATCTTGCAGGATTATTTGCTCTGTCCTTATAACAAGCAGTCAGCGCCTCTTTTCGACTTGCTTTCAAGCCGCAAATATCTTGAAAGTAGTTCCAAACATAGTGGTCCTTGACCTTTTCAAGGGAATCAACAGTATGCTTTATGTCTTCAAGTCCTTTTTCATACAGGTCTTGATTCTGATGATAGTAGGCAATGTCTGCCGCCATGATATTAAGACCATGCATTGCCCCTTCTGCTGTAAAGGAACAAGCACCTGCAGGACAATCTAAAATTTTTTTACCCTTCAAATCGTCTAGCTTTAATGAGAACATATCCATGTATTCTTTAAAAGTTCTGCCGATAAAGATAATTCTCTCTAAGGATAGTCCTTCCTTTGCCACTACAGCACCACCTCTATCATTATATCTTCCAGACATCTTTAACATTTCATTATATTAAAATAGATTTATGCTTTCGCCATAACAGGATGCTTAACACCTTCTGGGTAGATACCTTCCCCAGTCACTTTCACAAAAAGTACATCCTCCGTTTCAACAGCCTTCCTGCTTAATAAGCCACTTAAATTCTCTGGAGTAAAATGAAGGATAACCTCTGTCGTTCCCAAAGCAGTTATTTTCACAAGGAGCTCTTCCATATCCACAGCATAGCTTGCAATTACATCATACAGATGAAGCTTGTTTCCATCCTTCTCACAGATGATAATCACTTTCTCCTCTTCTAAAAGGTATATCTGGTCATGAAATACATTTAAACAATAAAAAAGCAAAATCCCACTCGTTTGCTCTGTTGAAAAGACTTGTGACAAGGATTTACGCTTTATTGCAAAATCCCGAATAAATTGTAGATCTTCCAAGCCTTTGCCATCCAGCTTTCGCATCTCGACAGGCAACGCGCATGCATTATCAATTTCAATAAAGTACTCTGCCTCCTCTACTCTATTGAATCCAAACTTAGGATAAAACTCCAACACCTCATGATTGGCAAAAAGATAAAACAGGTCTACTTCGTTCTCGAATTCAGCAAGTACCTTTTCCAAAAGAAAGCGTGAAAGCCCTCTGTCTCTATAGTCTGGATGTGTCATGACCGTACCGATTTGCACAGCCTTTTTTAGCTGTCCTGCCACAATTAAATCAACGAGATTAACTGATACATTCGCAACGACCTTTCCATTATCGCAAAAGGAATAGGGAATATAACGTTCATTCCAAAAGCCTTTTACATACCAGTCTTCAAAGCTTATTCCAAAAATATTAACCGCAAGTTCTGAAAAGCTTTTCCGCAAACTGTCATTCTGTTTATAATCTTTAACGAAGAACAATTCTTGCATAAGGCTCCTCCTTAATTATCTTATCATCACTCACTAACAGCAGCGCTCTCATGCTTTTAAGCGTTTGTGTGGAGATGCCGCATGCTGTCTGCAGATAATTTTCTATTGTCCCATATTCTTGAATAATTGCTTCATATACAGGCTGTAAATATTCACGCCGCACCTCAAGAACTGGTCTGAGGCGTGCAGATGACACTCTAAAAAGGCTGATCCACCGTAATACATTCTCCAGTTTTTTCATCTTTGGACCAATCAGGTTATTGGAATGGAGATAATCAGCCATTACCTCTTCATAATTTATGCCAATTGCCAGCTGCAGTATTGCTGACATAAAGCCAGTACGGTCCTTTCCGCCAGTGCAATGAATTAATATCGGATAGTTTTCACGATGTGCTAACAGCTCAATCATTTGCTTGAGCTCCTGATTACATTGAAAGGCCATATATTTATACATGTCATGCATAATATCCTCAAAGTTAATTTCCTTTGTTCCCATAACGAGAAATCTAAAAAACTCTTTGCGGGTAAACTCCCTGCTTTTGTCGTTCATGGAAAGTGCGATCACTTTTATTCCATGCTTTTCATTAAGCCTGCTTACCTTCGACTTCCGCTCTGCATCCGTTCTGAAGTCACAGATGGTTTTTATTCCTAAACGCTTTATTTTGTTTATATCTTCCTTCGACAGCTTAGATAATTCCTCAGACCGAAAAACGAGACCAAACCCCATCCTTTCACCGTCATAACCGCTTCGCCCGCCAACATCCCGAAAGTTGGCAAGCCAGTCGAACTTTAGCTCCAAACCATTATTCTGTAAATGCTTCATCCTGCCTCTCTCCTCCAAATAATCCATATACCACCGCTGCATCCATCACTAGGTAACAGTAAAATCCAGTTGAAATAACCTTTTCCTATTTATTAAAATTGTCATCCTTGATTCTCCTTTTAGAGGTAAATTTCACCCTTTAAATTAAGGGGTTGTACAAAGCATATCCATTATATGACTGAATGTACAGAAAAAGTAATAACTCCACCTGGAAGCGCCACCATGCAATCATATATTATTATTCAAGAATAATAATATATGATTGCAAATTGGAAATTCATATAAGTAGTTCTCTTTTATGAAGATATATTGCATGTTGGAATTATTTGCACCAGTTCAGGAATATCAATCTATCAAACATACGTGGTATATTATTATAAAGAGAAGTTTTTGTGAGGAGTGATACGATGGATTTTATTGCAATAGATTTTGAGATTGCGAATGAAGAAATGGACAGTGCCTGCTCGATCGGACTTGCTTATGTTGAAAACAATCAGGTGGTAAAGACAGATTATTATCTTATTAAGCCGCCTGTGTTAAGATTTAACGAAAGATTTGTCGCTGTTCACGGGATAACAGCAGCTGATGTACAGGAGGAACCAACCTTTGATCAAGTTTGGGAAAAGCTGAAGGACAAGTTGGAAAATCAGCTCCTGATTGCACATAATGCACAATTTGATATGAGTGTCTTGCATAGCTGTTTGATGAAATACGGTCTTCCAATACCAACGCTTCGTTATGCTGACAGCATTTCAATAAGCACGGCAGCCTGTAGAGGGGAAGGGATACGACAATCCTTAAAGGCTCGCACTGCTAGATTTGGTGTTAAATTGGAGGATCACCACCATGCTGGAGCAGATGCGATAGCTTGTGCTGAATTAGTTATCGCAAGTATTAAGGCGATGGACGAAGCTTGTCTTGCGGATTATTTTAAGACAAATAAGCGCATTGCTGTTAAGCCATTTACAGAATTAAAGCCGCAGATTTCCTTCAGCAAAAAAAGACCAGCACCAAAACCAACGAAAAAGTTCAATTCTGTGTCAATTTCTGAAATTGCCGCAACTACCGAAACCTTTGATGAGTCACATGCATTGTTTGGCAAAAATGTTGTTTTCACAGGAGATTTAGCAACATTGGACAGAAAAGAAGCGATGCAAAAGGTAGTGGATGCAGGCGGTCTTGTCAAAAGCGGTGTTAGCGGGAAAACGAACTATCTTGTCGTTGGTGTTCAAGACAAACAGCTTGTCGGTGCCACAGGCATCAGCACAAAGGAAAAGAAAGCTTACGAGCTAAAAGAAAAGGGCCAGGATATTGAGGTTGTTAACGAAGAACAGTTTCTGCGTTTGCTACAATAACAACTGATGCTTACGAGGTCAACACAAATATGTAACTCTAATTCAAGAGGCTGGGACATAAGTATGTGAATCAGCGCAAAGACCGAACTACTTAATCAGATTAAGTAGTTCGGTCTTTTTATTTTTAGTTTTAATACAATAATTAGAAATCTTAGTGGAATGGAGCGGAGGCCACTCGACTACTAAGGGAAATAGAGGAAAGGATAAGACCCCGCAGGCGAGGACGCGCGTGCAATGAAACGAACTAATTTTAACTCCCTATTCTATTTAGACACAACCTTCATTTTTTAAATTTAGTTATAATTTTATTATTCGCGTATTGAAAGGTTATCTTTTGTTTTATCCCAGCCACTTTTTTATGTTATTGATCTAAAGGCAATAATTAAAAACTTAGTGAAATGGAGCGAAGCATACTCGACCTTTCTATTTTTATCATCTAGTAAACTTTTTTCTATTTATATGTATAACAGTTTGCTAGTTTGGAAAGAATGGTATTACAAAGGAGGAATTGACGATGAATAAGATGACGAAATTAGATGTAAAGGATTTTATCATTAATGAAAAGTTTGAGCTTCACTCCTACTTAGCTTATTTATTTACACAAAAAGACAATACAGAGGAAGCCGCTGTTTAATTGCTATTATATATTTTTTATCGCAAAGGCAAGGGAAGGAAATTTCCTTTGCCTTCTTTGTTGCCTTAGCCTGGCTAACAAGTTCTATTACTATCTCAATCTAGGACAACAAAAAAAGGACGGTTTCCCGTCCTTTTCGTAATATTATGCTTCAACCTTGTTGAAGAACTGTGGTAAATGCTCTTTATGTGCTTCAAGCATTTCGTCAACAATTTCCTTCGCAACCGTATCTGATGGAGATAGCGGGTTGATTGTAAGAGCCAGGATTGCTTTGTCATAGTCACCTGTTACTGCTGCTTCTGCTGCAACTCTTTCAAAGGATTTAATTTGTTGTACAAGTCCTCTTACCGCTACTGGAAGCTCACCCATTACGATTGGTTTTGGACCATCCTTTGTAATGATGCTGGAAACTTCAACTGCAGAGTCATTCGGAATGCCAGCGATAGCTCCGTTATTGATTGTATTAACAGGCTGAATATCGCGTTTGTCATTGTATATAGAATTGATCAAACGTACTGCCGCATCAGAATAGTATGCTCCTCCGCGTTTTTCCAATTGTGGTGGCTTAATAGCAAGGTTTGGATCTTTGTAAAGCTCAAACAATTCTTTTTCAAGTGCTTGCACGACTTCTGCACGAGTTCCTTCACTTTTCGAGTTCTTTTGATCTTTAGCAATCATTTCACTCGTTTTATAGTAGTACATATGGTAAGGACATGTAAGCACATTTAATGCTTTAATGAATTCTGGCTCCCAGCCAAGACCTTCGATATTTTTAACAAATGAACTGTTATTTGGATCTGTTAGAAGGTTGATTACTTTATCCTTCACGCTTTCTCCATCGACATACACATCTAAGCCGTATACCATATGGTTTAATCCAGCGAAGTCAATGCGGACTCTTGAATGATCAACATCTAGAAGCTTCGCGATACCCATTTCCATACCGATTGGAACATTGCACAGACCGACTACTTTTTTGATGTTTGAATAGCGCAGAACTGCTTCTGTTACCATACCAGCTGGGTTTGTGAAGTTAATCAGCCAAGCGTTCGGGCATAGCTCCTCGATATCCTTACAAATATCTAAAATAACAGGAATTGTTCGCAAGCCTTTGAACAATCCGCCAGGTCCGTTTGTTTCTTGGCCAAGCACGCCATATTTTAACGGAATTCTTTCATCTTTCGCACGAGCATCAAGTAGGCCGACACGGAATTGTGTTGTAACAAAGTCTGCATCCTTAAGTGCTTCTCTGCGGTCAAGTGTCAAATGCACCTCAATTGGCAAGCCTGCTTTTTCAATCATACGTTTTGCCAGGTTACCAACGATTTCAAGCTTTTCCTTACCTGCTTCAATATCAACAAGCCATAGTTCTCTGATAGGTAATTCCTCGTAACGTTTAATGAAACCTTCTACTAGTTCTGGTGTATAGCTTGATCCTCCGCCAATAGTGGCAATTTTAATTCCGTTTGTCATTTTTGGACACCTCCAGGAGTTTTAACAAGTTCATATAAATCAATAATTTCTTGTGCTAAATCTTTAAGCGTTATTGCGTTCATTAAGTGATCCTGTGCATGCACCATTAACAGGGATACCTCAATTTTGTTTCCTCTTACTTCATTTTGAATAAGGGATGTTTGGATATGATGGGCATCATTAAGTGCTTCTGCAGCTTCTTCCATCTTTTGTTTAGCAAGCTCGAAGTTTCCTTCTTTAGCAGCAGCAATTGCTTCCATTGCGCAGCTTTTTCCGTTTCCCCCGTGGAGGATAATCTGGAATACTGTTTCTTCCATATTAGCCATTGTATAATCAACCCTTCTATTTTAGAATGTAAAAATTATTAAGTATGGTGTGCGAGTATTTTTGAAGCGTTTCCAAAAATACTCGCACATTAATTCGCAACTAATTATTAGCTTACTTTTGTGAATTCTGTACCTTTTTCTTCTGCTAGTTTTTGCTTATCCCAAGTTCTGAAGAATGGGAAGTAAAGTACAAACGCAATTCCGATGTTAACAAGCTGCATAATTGCACCGGATAGCTTTCCGCCTGTTGCCAAGTATCCACCGATTAGCGGCGGCGTTGTCCAAGGGATTGCGATTCCTGCTGGTTTTGCCACAAAGCCAAGTTTCATTGCATAATATGTCACTGTGATTGTTATAATTGGTGTTAAGAAGAACGGGATGATCAATAATGGGTTCATTACGACTGGTGTACCGAAAATAACTGGTTCGTTAATCATAAATGCTCCCGGTCCGATTGATAATCGACCCAAATCCTTCATTTGTCTGCTTCGTGCAAACAGTACCATCATAAGAACGAATGCGAATGTTGCTCCAGATCCACCGATATTGATGAATACTTCAAAGAATTGTGCTGTGAAAATCTCTGGAAGCTCTTTTCCTGCTTGGAAAGCAGCTTTGTTAGCATCTGTGTTTGACAGCCAGATTGGGTTCATAACCCCACCAACGATGTTTGTACCGTGAAGACCTGCAGACCATAACAGCATTACCAATCCATATGCGATGATAGAACCGATAAGTGATCCACCTAATAAGCCAAGCGGTTTGCCAAGTAATAGTGTTACAATATCATGTATACTGTTGATACCGAAATATTCTACAACTAAACGAATTACCCAAATGATAGCGATTACAATAAAGCCCGGAATTAAAGCGACAAATGATTTACTTACTGCTGGCGGAACTCCGTCAGGCATTTTAATTACCATGTTTTTGTTGATGATAAAGCGGTAAACCTCTGTTGAGAACAATGCGATTAAGATTGCTACGAACAATCCTTTACTTCCCATCATTGCTACTGGGATAGCGCCTGTTACTGCTACTGATTCTGTTGCACCTTCTGCTAAGAAGGGAACATTAAATGGTGTTGCTAAAAGGAAAGCACATAGTGAGATAACCCCTGCTGTTATAGCGTCTAGTGAATATCTTTCAGCTAGTCTGTAAGCAATACCGAATGCTGCAATCAGACCCATCATATTGAATGTAGCGTCAACTGGATAAGAGATTTTTGTTAGCCAAGCATCTCCGAATACTCTTGCCATAAAGTCTGCATAGCCCGGAATTGGCAGATAACCTAGAATTAAGAATACTGAACCGATGATGATCATCGGCATTGCCAAGATGATACCGTCTTTTAATGCGCCTAAGTGCCTTTGAGCAGCCAATTTGGCTGCAAAAGGCATAAATTTTTCTTCTAAGAAGGCTAAGAACTTATTCATATTTATCACCTTATCCTATTTTAGTTGTTAACTAGGTTAATAGCTGATTTCAATACTTCTGCACCGTTGCAAGTTCCATAATGCATCATGTTGATAGAATCTACTGGAATTCCTTTTTCTGCACCAAGTTTTTTCATTTGTGGAAGCAAATAGCGAACTTGTGGTCCAAGCAATAATACATCTGCGTTATCGATGTGGCTTTTTACTGCATCTGCACTTTCAGCCCAGATTTTGCATTCAATTCCTTGTTCCTTTGCAGCAGTTTCCATTTTTGTTACTAATAGACTCGTAGACATTCCTGCAGCACAGCATAATAAGATATTCATAATATAATTCCTCCTAGAAATTAAAATTGTATGATGAAAAAAGTTTTTAGAATGCTTAGCGCATACACTATATTAAGTCATTTATGTTTTGTATTTCTTGTCGTATATGCTTTTGCATTCCGTTTGTTGCTGTATTACCTTATGTCCTTATCTTAATGTAAAAGCGCTTACATGAACACATAATGTTTTTCCTTTGCCCAACGGAAATGATTGTGCCTCCTTAAAATTAAAGCATGTTTTCCTCCCATCTTTAATAATTGTTTTCAATTTATGTAAATTTCCTTATAAAAACACTTAATTTTTCCAAATTATTTTGTTAGAATAAGTACAAAGATTGATACCTAGGAGTAATCATTATGATAGCGAAAAAAGATAATAAGGAGAGTATGAGCGAGCTGCTGCAAGATATTGAATCTTTAAAGCTAGAACTGATTAAAGCAGGAAGCGATAGAGGTCTTAATGATCCTGGTACACTTCAAATCAGTGAACAGCTTGATACTTACATTGTCAGATATCAGAGATTGGCTGCCCAAAAATCCGCCCTGTAAGTTTGCAATGCCGAAAATATATAAGCATCACGTATCTGATTGAAACTTTTCCGGCATGCATTCGCCTGCAATGTTAGCGGAAAGTAATCATATGCCTCCTTGTAGCTTTTACGTTATCTCGATAATAAAACCGGCCTCCTATTTGGGGGCCGGTTTTGATGTAAACTTATTAACGGTACAAATTCAGCATATCCTTAATCGCTGCAGCTGCAGCTCCTCTTGGGTGAGATGCCCCGCCTATACAGCAAATTGTCCCCATTTCCTCTGTATGAAACAAAATTCCTTTGTTTGTTCCTTTCACATTAATCAGTGGATTATCTGCTGTAATAATTTCAGGTTTTACTTGAAGTGTCACTGTGCCGTTAATAGATCTTGCACTTGCCACAAGCTTAATGTCATTCCCGTTAATTTTTGCAAATTGCATATCTGCCTTCGAGACCTTTTCAATGCCTTCAATACTTATATCGTTCAAGGTCCATGTTTTATGGAACAGGCCGTTTGCCAGTAACAGGATTTTGCAGGCACTATCATATCCTTGTACATCCAGTGCTGGGTTGGCTTCTGCAATTCCTCGTTCTTGGGCAAGCTTAAGTGCTTCATCAAAGGAGAGATTATCCTCCGACATACTTGTCAAAATGAAGTTGGAGGTTCCGTTCAATATGCCTTCAATTCCAGTTATACGGCTGCCTGCCAAACTATATTCACCAATATCAAGTGTTGGAAGTGCTGCTGCCGTCGCTCCGCTGTATTTAATGCGGCAGCCGTTGCTATCAGCCAGCTTCTTAAGCTCTGGCAGTGCCTGTACAAGCGCTCCTTTACTGACAGAAATAATATCCATGTTCTCTGTGATGGCAGCTTTCATATAGGACAATGCCGGTTCACCTGTTTCTAAGTTGGTTGGAGAGCATTCGATTAGCACATCTCCCTTTAACTCTGGTGCTTGAATGGAGATTTGCTTTTGCTGTGCATATTGCTGCAGAGCCAGTGACCCTTTGCCGAAGGAAAGCAATGTTACTAAATCTATGCCATTTTCTTCATAAATCATGCCCTTTGAGCCTATTATCCCAACTATCTGTCCATAAAAACTGTATGACTCCAGATATTGCTCCTGCTGTTCCATTATCATTTTCACAAACTCTTTTGCTACAGTTCCGTAGCCTGTAATCATAATTTTCCGTTTTGTATATGTCTCACCCATTTGCAAATCTCCCTCACTCCATACATGCATTTGTTACTTAATTCTTGATGAAACAGCATTTTTCCTTCCTTTTGTCTGTAGATGATTTTCACATAAAAAAAGAAGCTCGCGCTTGCGAACCTCACCTCTTACTTTTTTTCACAAATATTTACGATGCAATGCTTTGCCGTCATACGTATACAGGATGTTCTTATCTTCAACTACTGTTTCCATATGAACATTTCTGCCCCAAAGCTGGTGAACATACGGAAGTACTTTCTCTAAATACTTCAAATCAAGTTCAATGCCTTCAAAGCCATGCTTTAAGTACAGCTCGCCGTTTTTTAAATAGTCGCCGTCGTTAACAGTAATATATGGGAAGCCTCCGTTAACCCTCATGCTGACAAGCTGATCCCTTACCTGCTCCCAGCCTTTATCGACAACTTTATATTCTCTGCCTTGCTTTTGGAATAAGTACATATCTTCTCTTGTTACTAAATCCTTCGTCAAATAGTTCCTTAAAAAGGAGATATCTGATTCGATTTCTCTGACCTCAAACATTTTCTCTCTGCCAGAGTTTGGCTTAATGCCGCGTTTTTTCATCTCATCTGTCGGATTATTATAACGGTCCTCGATGTCTTCAAATATCTTCAGACCAAGATAATAAGGGTTGATGCCTGTTTTGGATGGCTGTACAACACCTGCGTTCAGCTTGGCAAATTCAATTGCCTCAGAACTCGTCAAATCAAGCTCCCTGACTATTCGCTGATGCCAATAGGATGCCCAGCCCTCGTTCATGATTTTTGTTTCAAGCTGCGGCCAGAAGTACAGCATTTCTTCTCTCATCATTGTTAAGATATCACGCTGCCATTCTTTCAGCTCTCTGCTGAAGCTCTCAATAAACAGCAACAGGTCCTTTTCCGGCTGCGGCGGGAATTTTTTTATGACTTTCTTTTTTTCCTGCTTCGGTTTATTGCGGGAATCTAAGCCCCATAAATCATCATACGGTGTTCCGATGGTTTCTTCCACTTCCTCATATTCCACATCATCCATCGTCCAAGCAAGCTTTGGTCTCATTAAGCTCGGGTCAATGTGCTCGTCAATGGCAAGAACCGCATCTAGAAATGTTTCCACTTCATGCTTGCCATATAAAATCTCATATTGACGGATACGGTCGGCAGTGGCCGCCATACTTTCTACCATTTCTCTTTTTGTATTTTGGAAGCGGACGTTATTTTTGAAAAAATCACAATGGGCCAATACATGGGCAACAATCAGCTTATTGTTGATAAGTGAATTGCTGTCGAGCAAAAAAGCATAGCAAGGATTTGAATTGATGACAAGCTCATATATTTTAGACAAGCCTAAATCATAATGCAGCTTCATCTTATGAAATTGCTTGCCAAAGCTCCAATGGGAATAACGTGTAGGCATGCCGTAGGCGCCGAATGTGTAAATGATATCTGCAGGACAAATTTCATACCTCATCGGGTAGAAGTCCAATCCAAAGCCAGTAGCGATTTCTGTGATTTCTTCGATGGCGTATTGAAGTTCTTTCTGCTCTACTTCATTCATTCCGTTCTCTCCCTTCACCGTCTTAAATTAATGTATGAGCGAAATGACGGAATGATGATTTTTTTACCGCTTTAAAATAGTGGAAAAAATTTCATAAGGAAAAACAATACCATTATTTTTTGCTGTTCTAGTTAAAAAAGCCTGTAAAGGAGTGAATCCCTTACAGGCTTTTGACTAGTCTTCGAGAATATTTTTTACTTTTTTCACGACATGGCTTGAGCCACCCTTGTCTTGCACACCTTCAATCATCATGGCAATAAGGATATCTTTATCCTTCTTATCATATGTTACATACCAGCCGTTTTCTGTACCTTTTTCACCTTGCTTTGCCTTCAGCTCTGCTGTGCCTGTTTTTCCAGCAAATGTCATGCCGCTAATTTTGCCGGCACGAGCTGTTCCGCTTGGATTGTCAATGACCTGCTGCAAATCATCGGAAATGGTATTAGCAGTACTGCTGCTCATAACTCCCTCTTTCCAAACAGTCCCCTTCTTGTCATCTTGGAGAAGAACAGGTTTAATCAGATTGCCGTCGTTAACAAATGGTGTATACGCTGTCGCAAGCTGAATAACACTTGTTTGAACTTGACCTTGGCCATAGCCTGAATCAGCTAAGAGAATATCACTGTCAAGCTTGCCAATTGTTGCTTTCGTGATAGGGTAAGCAAAATCGAAATCCTCTTCAAAACCGAATTTCTTCAGCTCTGTTGTATATTTATCCTTGCCCAAATCTAATGCTGTCTGCGCAAAGTAAATGTTATCACTGTAAAGCAGGGCATCTGCCAGATTAACTGGTGCACTGCTAGTATGCACTCTAGTTACATAATAATTGCCCCAAGATTTATCCTTTTGCCATTGCTTTGTCGTAATCTTCCGCTGTTGCTCTGGTGTGATAACACCTTCTGTCAATGCTGCCGCTGCGACAATCGGCTTCAGCACAGAGCCTGGAGCATAAGTATTCTTAAAGCGATTTGTGAAGGGCTCCAGTTTATTGTTGTTATAGTCCTCTTGCTCTGATGTCGTTAAACCTGCGACAACCTTGTTTGGATCATAGGACGGGCTGCTGACAAGAGCCATCGTTTCACCAGTTGTCGGATTTATGGCAGCTGCTGATCCTGCCTCTCCATCCATTTCATCATATATTTTCTTTTGAAGATCTCCATCAATTGTCAGCATGATGTTTTCTCCATTTTTAACTTCTTTATCTGCCAAGGTTACTGTCGTGCCATCTGATTTCTTAATAGCTATCGTCGCACCATTTGTGCCTCTTAGTTTTTCTTCATAGACTTGCTCCAAGCCTCTTTTTCCGATAACGTCAGAGCCAGTATATCCTTTGCCCTTTTGCTTTTCCAGCTCTTCAGCCGTAATGTTGCCAATATAACCAATTAAGTGGGCCGCTGCCTCACCATAAGGATAAATCCTTCCAGCAACATCCTGTTTCTGTACACCTGGAAGAGCAAACAGCTTTTCAAGATATGCTTGATCGCCTGTCGCTAATTTCTTAATTGGCACAAACAGGTTAGGTTGTACCCAATCTGCACTTAACGCCTTTTCTATAGTCTCTTTTTTAATATCAAGCAACTTCGCTAAATTCTCAACTTCTGTTGTTTCATTCTCCATTTGCTCTGGTACAAGGCCGATTTGATAAATGATGCCATTCATCGCCAATGGATTTTCATGAACATCCATAATAGCCCCGCGCTCTGCAGGAACCGTCTCTAAAGATACTTTGTCATCTGCGCCTAAATCGGCAAAGATATACGTTGTATCCCAATGAATATACCAGTTGTCTTCCTTGTCTCGTTCCTCTTTGACAAGCTTCGCATCTTTGTCAAAGTTAATCTCGCCTGCGACGCTGTTCATCTTTGCAGTGAACGGAATTTCTGCAGTCTCTTTTTTCTTATTGTCATCCTTTTGGTCGTCTGACAGCTTTTTATAGGAAACATCTAAGTCTGAAATCTCCAAATCACTGTATAGTTTCTCATAGCGGGATACATACTCTTCCTTAGAAACTGACTTCTTCGCATCGGAAGACAGGTAGTTATACATCTCATCAAACTTCTGATCATTCCAAAGCTTTATGTATTGGGAAAGCCTCTCATCTGGGGTAGGCTCATCATTATTACATCCAGCCAATATCGCAATTAGAATCATCGGCAATAGCCAAAATAGTTTCTTCATTCTCCTTTTCCCCTCCTAACATTAGCGTACCATTTTTTACACTTAAATTAAAAGAATATTACAACAGTCCACAAAAAATTAACAGTTTACCACGATGTTTTGTGAACTGACACTTGCTATGCTTCAATAATATTATAAGACAATCTGTCATTTTCTTGTAATATTTAGCCCTTATATTAGGAAAAGAAATGAAATCTTATAAAGCACATGTTAGAGTAATATAAAAAGCTAGAAACGCAGGTGGTAAAGTGAAAGCAGTCATATTATTTGATGGTGTCTGCAATCTTTGCAATGGCGCTGTCCAATTTATTATAAAAAGGGATCCTGAAGCTTATTTTTCCTTTGCTCCGCTGCAGGAGGAAAAGGGTCAGCAGCTTCTCCGTCCATTCAATCAGGAATTATCGATGAATAGTGTTATTCTTATTGAAAATGGCAGACTTTATGAAAAGTCAGCTGCCGCTCTGCAAATCTGTCGCCATTTACGTGGAGCCTGGAAGCTTCTTTATGTCTTTAAAATCATCCCTGCATTTCTAAGAGATCCGCTCTATAATTATGTCGCTAAAAATAGATATAAATGGTTTGGCAAAAGGGAGCATTGTATGCTGCCGACGAAGGATACGAGAAAGCGGTTTTTGTAAAATAGTACAGGTTTTTAATCAATGTCTTTAAACCGACAACAGTAAATAGAAAAGAGGCTGGGACAAAACAAAAGATAACCTTTCTAAACACGAATAATAAAATTACATCTAAATTTAAAAAATGAAACACGTGACTAAATAGAATTTGGGTTTAAAATTAGTTCGTTTCATTGCGCGCTCGTCTTCGCCTGCGGGGTCTAAAGCGTCCTCTATTTCCCGCAGGAGTCGAGTGACCTCCGCTCCATTCCACTAAGTTTTCTAATCAGTGTATCAAAACTTAAAAACACAAAAAAGCCGAACTATTTAATCGTTGATTGATGATTAAATAGTTCGGATTTTATACAGATTCACTTACTTATGTCCCAGCCTCTTCTCTTATACTGCAAACTAATTGCAGCCTCTAATCTATTCAATAAGAATGAACTCCATTTAAACAATAAATAGATTGGAACGGATAGAAGAAACGTCTACTTACATTAGGAAAACAGCCGAGACTAAAAGCAAACTTTCCTGTACTTCCTCGGGCGCAACGTAGCACTAAAGCGGAAATCAATATCCCCTTTCCTTACCAGCAGACAACCAAGACTGCTTTCACCTACTAATCACAAAAACTGCTCAAGCCAGCCAATCCTTTTTGGGTTCGTATAATAAACGTTAACTGGTCTGCCGATGCTTCCGTATGTCAGTCTTACTTTAATGATATCCTGCTCGTTAAGAAAATTGAGGTATTTTCTTACTGAAACTCTTGATATCTTTGTTTCGTCTGCGATGATATCTGTCGTGAACTCTTGCTCCTGCTGTAGTTCTATTGCCGCCCAGACAATCTTCAATGTTTCTTTTGTCAACCCTTTCGGCAATTCTGCTCTTGCACCTTTTTGGTCACGGTTCAGAATTTGCTCATCTAATATACTTTGGCTGACCTTCGTTTGCTCTTTCATAAACTCCTTCTTTTGGACGTAATTCATCAATGATTCCTTAAAACGCTCAAATTTAAATGGTTTAATGATATAATCGATTGCTCCTAAGCGAAGCGCTGTTTGGATATGGTCCATGTCAGATGCGGCTGTTATAAGGATGACATCCATGTTTTCGTTCAGTTCCCGTATGTAGGAAAGAAACTCCAGTCCGCTTTTTCCAGGCATAAACACATCAAGTAGTACTAAATCGATGCTTTCCCTCTTTATTATCTCTATCGCATCATCCACATTATTGGCAACACCGCCGATTTTAAAGCCATTCAGCTCTTGCAGGAACTGCTTGTTAAATTCAGCCACCATTGGATCATCTTCTACAATTAATACCGAAATCACCTTCCGTTTTCCTCCTTTACATATGGGATACTTGCTTTAAATGTTGTCCCTTTATCAGGAACACTTTCCAACTCTATCTTTCCGTTCAGCTTTCGCAAGCTCTCACTGACCAAATAAAGACCGAAGCCGCGGTTCTCTCCCTTTGAGGAAATGCCCTTTTCAAAGATATAAGCCTCTTCCTCTATTGTTATCCCTTTACCTGTATCCTTCACTATCATTTCAATCATTCCACCGGTCTTAGCAAACTTTAATTCAATTTCCTTTGTTGAACTGTTTTCGACTGCATCTAAAGCATTATCCAGTAAATTCCCTAGTATCGTTATAATTTCGTATGAAACTGCTGCCGTTAATTCAGGAACAACTGTCATAATACTAATATTCAAAACTGCTCCTTTTTCTCTTGCATAACTTAGCTTTCCGAGAAGAAGTCCTGCTATAACAGGATCTTTAATATTACTTGTAATCGCAGAAATATCTCCGCTTTGCTGATCGACTATATCATCAAGATATTCCTTGAGCCTGTCGTAATTTTTCATATGAAGCATGCCGATGATAACTTGCATACGATTCATAAATTCATGGGATTGTGCCCGTAATGCTTCTGCATATGTTTTTACACCTGAAAGCTGATCGGATAATTGCTTTATTTCAGTCTTGTCTCTAAAGGTGGACAATGCGCCGACTATTGTTTTATCGACTTTAACTGGCACCCTGTTAACAAGGATTGTTGTGCCATTTATAGTCAGCTCCTCATCAAGCTGCTCCTCTCCTTTTGCCAAAACACGATCAAGTCCTTTGGAAGGAATATAGCTGCTTATTGGTAAGCCGATTGGGTTTGTGTTCAATCCAAGCTTTTGTAAATAATCGATGGCCGACTGGTTCACAAGCGTAATATTCCCTTGCATATCTACTGCTATAATGCCCTCTCTGACAGAATTGATGACCGCGCTTCTCTCTTGGAGCAGTTTAGCGATAGCGGCTGGTTCAAGGTTAAACATCACTCTTTTAATATAGCTCGCCAGAATGTAAGCACCAACAATGCCTGCAATTAACCCCAGTAATGATCCATATACAATAATCCATTTGCCTTCAGACAATACTTCATTGACCTTAGCAAGCGAAATCCCAACTGCCGCTACACCAATCTGTGTTCCATCATCTGAATAAATCGGGGTAAGGGCCCGCAAGGACTTCCCTAATGTTCCTTCTGAAGTGCTTGTGTGCTCTTCTCCTGACATTGCTTCAGTCTCGTCACCGCCCTGAAACTTCTTTCCTATTTTTCGGACATCTGGATGTGTTAAGCGAATTCCGTCCATATTTAGAATTACGATAAATTCTACTCCATTTTGCTCCTGTATGTCACTTGTATAAGCTTGTATCTTATTAAGAGCAGCTTCATCTCCTTCAAGAGCATCTGTCACAAGCTCTGTTTTTGCCATAACTCTGGCTATCATTAACGCCTTTTCCTCAAGGCTGTTTTTGGTATGATCATTCAGCAGATTGCTTATCAATATATCTGTCATTAGTAGAGAGAAAATGACGACAGCACTGATAAGTGTCATAATGGTAGCGAACAGGCTCCATCTTTTTCTCATATGGTTTTGCTCCCAACAGTTTTTTCCCTATTATAGCAGATAGAACAGCGAGGATTAAATTGCCTTAAGTATTCATACCAATTGCGGGAGTAGTTATTATTGGGTTAGCTGTTGATTAGGGGTGGGTTTTTCATTAATAAACAAAAAAAAGACCGCTCTCAGAAAGAAAACGGCAGAAAATTGGAGATAAAAGGACTACTCGTAAAACAGATAAATGGGGTTTAATAGAAACAATAGCTTCTATTAAAAGTGCTCAATTAAGGCATATAGTGCTCCTTGCTTAAAGAAGGCGTAGGTGGGCACTTCTTTAAAAAGCAAAATATTCTTAATATATTGCGATATAATCTATTAAAACATATTATATAAATAGGTGTATTCGCGATTATGACTGATTTTAAGTGATATAGCCCCTTTTTTAGGCTTTTTTACATGTAGATGCACAAAAATATAACTTTAGGAATATTTTTTAGGGAGTGATGAATTGGATTTTTCAGCTGTCGGAGAGAAAATAAAGGAATTGCGAAAACAAGTAGGCCTTTCACAAAAGGAACTTTCACATAACATCTGCACACAAGCGCAAATCAGTAAAATAGAGAAAGGCGAGGTTCTTCCGCTATCTTCCACATTATACTTAATCTCGCAAAGATTAGGTATAGACGTAAACTACTTCTTTGATATCGGCACAACTCCAAGACTAGATTATGTTATTGAAACAAGCGAACAATTAAAAGCTGCAAGGCGAAATACTGATTACGAGACGATTAAACAGATTGTCGAAGCTGAAGAGAAAAACCCGTTATTTACCCGCAATAAGAAACACTATCAAATTCTTCTTTGGCACAAAGCCATCTATGTTTATGAAGTAGATCATGATTTTCAAAAGGCACTTAAGCTTATCGATGAAGCTATTGCTTTGACATACGACAAGGTCTTTACGGAAAAGGAAATAGAAATCTTCGTCAGCAGAGGCATTTTTTATTATGAAGAAGGTTTTAATGAGGAAGCGTTGCAAATATATTGCAAGGCATTGTCTCAGTTGCAAAAAATTCCTCACCTGCAGGATGCCACCATTAAAAGCAGACTTTTCTTCAACATTGCTAAATCACTGACAGACTTAAATAAATATGAATCCTCTATAACTTATTGTAAAAAGGGAATCGATTGGGCGATCAAAAAGGACAACCTTTATCTTCTTGCCCATTTTCACTATCATATCGGATTTAACTACGAAATGCAGGAGAAATATAACCTTGCCAGCAATTATATGAAAGAAGCTCTTCTTATTTTTCAATTAGTAAAGGATACCCGATATACCGAATATATTCAAGAGAAGATAGACAGTTGGAAAGAGCATTCCTAATGAGGTTGAGAAAAATTTATTTACGTATAAGTTATAACTGAACTATTTTATCGGTTATCGATCAATAGTTCAGTTTTTTTATTTACTTTTTTCTATTTAATTACAATAATTATAAATAATGGTAGAACATAAAAGAGGACACTCTATTACTAAGGTACATAGAGGAAGGGTGAAGACCTTGCGGAAAGTGAGTGTGTGCAGCGCAATGAAACGAACTATTTATATACTAGAGCTTCATTGTCTCCAATGTGGATGAAATTATATATTATTTGTGTTTCGGCATAATCCCGGCCTAATATTTCTTTATATAAAACACCACCACACCCTATTACGAACATCTGCATTTAACCTCCCCTGTAACCTTCTAAAATACCATGAGTAATTACCTATTTTTACTTGAAACCGCCTACTTTTCTATGAAAATGGGTACTATAGGCTGATTCGTTATGATAAGATAGTTTTATATAAACATAATATTTGGGAGTGAGTGTAAAAAAATGAAGAAAAAAGTCACAGTCTTTGCTACTGCTGCTATTTTATCGACTGCTTTTTCTGTCCACGCCTCGGCTAGTAGTTATGTAGTAAAGAAAGGCGATACGCTTGGCAAAATTGCTGGCAAGTATAACACGACTGTAAAGCAATTGAAGTCAGATAATAATTTGTCATCCGATTTAATCTTTGTTAACCAAAAACTTAATGTAACAGGTACAGATACATCATCCAAGAATACTACAAGCAAACAGACAGCAAGTACAAGTGCAAAAACGTATAAAATCGTATCAGGAGATTCATTGATAAAAATTGCAAACAAGTTCTCGATTACTTTAGGGGAATTAAAGCAATGGAACAACATTAGTTCAACTATCATTTATCCTGGTGATGTACTTATTGTTTCTAAACCATCTTCCTCTGGTTCAAACAGTAACAACAATAATTCAGCAAACTCAGGCAGTTCTTCTACTAAAGATAACACGACAACTGTATCTACTGGTACATACACGATTAAAAGCGGAGATACTTTGGGTAAAATAGCTTCATCTTACAATCTTTCCGTTGCAAAACTAAAGCAGTTGAATAATTTGTCATCAGATCTTATTTTCCCTGGTCAAAAATTAAAGGTTACAGGGAACTTAACTGAAACAAGCAGCTCTGTCGATAAAGGGGATGCGAGCAAACCAGAATTTATTTCGGACAACAGCAACTCTAACAAGAGCCTTCTATCTGTAGCCAACAGCTTAATAGGCATACCATATGCCTGGGGTGGCTCAACAACAGCTGGTTTTGATTGCAGCGGACTAATTTACTATTTGTTTAATCAAACTGGTGATTCAATCAGCCGTCTATCTGCACAAGGATATTATGATCGCAGCTTTTATGTGAATGTACCTGCAGTTGGGGATTTAGTCTTCTTCGAGGGGACATATAAAGAAGGAATTTCTCATGTCGGTGTCTACATCGGCAATAACCAGTTTGTACATGCTGACTCTGACGGTGTAAGAAAAACAAGCTTGGACAATACCTATTATAAGAAACACTTTGTCAGCTTTAAGCGCCTATACTAATTTTAAAATCCTTAAGACCAGCCTTCTGATAGGCTGGTCTGTTTTTATACATTTTTTCTCCAGCCTCCTCCCTACCATCTGCTTCAAAAAAACGCTATAATTATTAAATGGACTTTTTTTAGAATCGAACGCCAAGTTCTTGATTAATATAAATATGAATCAGCTTTTCATGTAACCCGTTGCGCTGATTTTCTGGAGGGATTTACTTTTGCTGCACGAACAATATTTAGAGCATTTAAACCATTGTGCCAAGAACTTTCAAGAAGCTCTTGATTCAAGTGATCCCTTAACACAAAAAATTGTAGAAAAAGGGCTGCTTCTATATCGGCAAAATTACGTGTCACAGGTAAAGCTGGACGATGAGACAGTAACAGGGATTATTCAAGATGTTAACCCTGCGAAAGCCATGCTGAACATTCACGATATTTCTATGAGCACCTGTACATGCTTCGCTGAAGGATACTGCCGGCATCAGCTTGCTTTATTCTTTTCTGTACTTGGGCAGGCAGGAAAAGTGTCTACATGGCTGTCTGATTGGCGACAACCGCCAAAAAAAGCGCCAGTTGATTTGAGTGCACTTCCGCTCATGCGTGCAAGTGACCTATTAAAGAACCCAGCCAACAAAGAACCGGATTATCAAGATTGGGTTGAATTCTTCACAGATACCTTCCAAACCTTAATGGAAGAAAACAATAATAAGCCTGCTGGCATTTCTGAAATGTACTATATATATATGCGTAAACTAAAAAACGCCGCTCCTCAGCAGACTGAGTGGAAATATTTATACCTTTTAGTTGGCCATGTTATCACATTTAAACTGTTTCTTTCCATGAGCAAGGACAAAAATCATGCGGATGGAGTCATCAACCGGTATTATCGTCATATATTCCAGGATCTTCTGCAAGGAGTGCAGGAATATTTGAATAGGCTGGCCAATTTCACCTTTCCCTTTTCCTTCGATCTGTTTTTGGAAAAACTAAAGGATGACAGTACAGAAATTCTATATATTCACGAAACAATTTCGTTTGAAAGTATTCAAATTTATCGGGTATTATGGACAAATCTGTTTACAAAAAAACAATGGCGACTGGATGAACTGCGTAAACTGGAGGGAATCACGTCCCCCATTTTCACCGAAAAGGTTGCTGCTGTCCATTTGCAAGTATTGCTTAGGGAAGATGCTAAAGCTGGACATAGTATTCAGGAGCTGCAAGTGGAAATCATGCCATACATGCTGTACTGGCTCGACATATTAAACAATAAACGGGAATGGAACAGGCTGGAGCTGTATTTAACTCCATTTATCCAGCATCTAAAAAGCTATTTGCAGCAGGAAAATGAATTTGAGTTTTGCCATGAGTTCACAAGTATGAGCATAAGGGCAGCCACTCCATTTTGTCATGCCAAAAACAGGTTGGACATTTTAGAACGCCTTTTTATGCAAGCATTGCCTTACAGTTACAGAAAGTACGAGGACTTTCTGTATGAACAAAAGCAGTTTGATAAATGGATCGATTTATACACATATATGGGCCTTGGTATCGACATGCTATCAAAGGAGCAAATAAAAACATTGCAGGAACATGATCAGCAGCTGCTTCTCTCCCTTTATCACCGTTCGATTCAGGAGCATATTGAACAAAAGAGCAGAGATCATTACCGCATTGCTGTCCGCCAGATGAAAAAATTGCGAACTATCTATAAAAAGCTGAAAAAACAACAGCAATTTGAGCTGTTCTTAACAATGACGCTTGATCGGACAAAGCGTTTAAGAGCCTTTCATGAAGAATGCAGAAAGGGTAAACTGATCCATGCTGAAGAATAATTATTTAAAAATCAATGTTCATTATTATAAAGCCAACGGTTTTTTCTTAACTGGGGAGGCCGATCACGAATACCTATATCCAAGCTACTGGAAAAACCTTCTTTTCCAACATCATGAAGAAAGCTTTTATGGCACATTTTTAAACACAGTTACTGTCGAAGGTGTTGAAGGAATCGCTCTTGATTCGTGGCAGCTTGTCACACTTTTTGCAAACGAACGGTTTAACAGGTATTTGGAATGGGATTGGAATGACACCGCGCAGGTTTGTCTATCTGCCGCACCCAGCCTGTTTGAATCGATTTATAATAAAGAGTGGATTCCTGACTTCCAATCTTGGGAAAATGACACCTTTCAATGGGCACTGCCTAATCGTGTTACAGAAGAATTCACTGATTCCTTCTGGGAAGAAACGCTGCAGGAGGAATTAGAAGGAGTCAGCAACCTAACATTTATTAAAAAATGGTTCCATGACTCCTTAGATGAATACTTAAATGCAAACGAAGAAAGCAAGCAGGCATTTGGCGAGAAAATAAATGCCTTGCGGAATGCAAATATATCTCCTGCCAGTTTGTCTCGCTATTTCACGGAGGAAACTTGGCAGGAATGGATGGGGCTTAAAAGTACTCCTTATCCATTTACATTAGGAATAAAGCTCGTGGAGCCTGCTGATCTAAATGAGACGTGGAATATCGATATATTTTTAAAGGCCAAAAGCAACCCTGATACTGTTATTGATATGGAAGAACAGGGCATTCCAGCTAAATGGCTTGAATATGAAGGCTATATAGCAGAAGAGCAGGCTCGATGGATTTCTCTTTTCCCGTGGCTTGCAGGGAAGAACAGGATGACAAATCAGCTCACAGAAGAGGAAGCATGGCTCTTTCTGACAGATGCCAGTGAAACACTACTTGCTCTTGGTGTTGACATTCTTCTTCCATCTTGGTGGCAAGCAATGAAAAGTGCCAGCATGAAGGTAAAGGCAAAGGTTGCAACGACAAATCACCGTCCTTCCTTTGTCGGACTTCAGGCAATGCTCGATTATAACTGGCGCTTTTCAATGAATGGTGTGACCCTGTCTGAAGAGGAATTCAAGCAAATGGTCGAGGAAAAGCGCAGACTTGTCTTCGTACGTGGCCGCTGGATTAAGCTTGACCCTTCCTTCATAAGACAAATTCAAGATCTTATGAAGAAGGCTGAGCAGGAAGGCCTTCATGTACGAGACTTGATTGAGCAGGAGCTGAATCAACAGGATGACGACGCAGTTGATGAGCTGGATAATCCGAAAGCATTTGCCAAAATCCAAATTGAACTAAATAGACAATGGCGAACGATGATTCACCAATTAAAGGAAGTTAAAAACCTGCCCCTTGAACAAGTGCCAGGAAAGTTTCTTGGTGAATTAAGAAATTACCAGACTCTCGGGATGAGCTGGCTCCTATTTTTGCGTAAGTACGGATTCGGGGCGATTCTTGCAGATGACATGGGACTTGGAAAAACCGTTCAGCTCATTTCCTACTTGCTGAAGGTTAAGGAAACAGAAACAGAAGAGCATGCCCCTGCATTGATTATCTGTCCAACTTCTGTTTTGGGAAATTGGCAAAAGGAAATTGAACGATTTGCTCCGTCCTTAAAAGTCTATTTGCATTACGGATCGAATCGCTTGAAGGATGAGGAGTTCCTTGAGAAGCTGCAGCATTACGATGTTGTTTTAACATCATATGGTCTATCTCATATTGACTTTGAGCAATTTGAACAGGTCACGTGGAGCTCGATTTCCATTGATGAAGCGCAAAACATTAAAAACTCACAGACAAAGCAATCTCGTGCTGTCCGTAAATTAAAGGCTAAGCATTATATTGCCCTCTCCGGTACGCCAATGGAGAATAGATTAAATGAATTATGGTCTCTTTTTGACTTTACGAACCATGGCTATCTTGGCAGCATCGGACAATTTCAAAAGCGTTTTGTTATCCCGATTGAAAAGGATAATAAAAAAGAACGAATTGAACGGCTGCAATCGCTCATTCGCCCATTCCTTCTTAGAAGAACGAAAAAGGATGAGGAGGTTGCGCTTAACCTGCCTGATAAGCTTGAGCAAAAGGAATATTGTGGCTTAACACCCGAACAGGCTGCATTATACGAACAGCTTGTTTCCGATACATTCGTGAAAATAGAGCAGCTGACAGGCTTTGAACGAAAAGGGCTTGTCCTGCAAATGCTGAGCAGGCTGAAGCAGCTTTGCAACCATCCAGCCCTTTACTTGAAGGAAGAGAACCCTGCTCAGTTAGTTGATCGCTCCACTAAAATGGAGAAGCTGTCTGAACTCGTTGATGCTATTCTTGAGCAAAAGGAAAGCTGTCTGATTTTCACTCAATATATTGAGATGGGTCATATGATTCAGGCTATGATTAAAAAGAAATATAATGTAGATGTGCCTTTCTTGAACGGCAGTGTGCCGAAAAACACGAGGGATACACTTATACAGCAATTCCAAAACAATGAATTTCCAATCTTCCTCCTTTCCTTAAAGGCAGGCGGAACAGGACTGAACCTAACTGCAGCAAACCATGTTATTCATTATGACCGCTGGTGGAATCCCGCTGTAGAAAACCAGGCAACAGACCGTGCATACAGAATCGGTCAAACAAAGTTTGTTCATGTTCATAAGATGATTTGCACCGGGACATTGGAAGAAAAGATAGATGCTATGCTTGAGAAAAAACAAACATTAAATGATCAAATCATTCAAAATGAAAATTGGCTGACAGAGCTTTCAACAGATGATTTGAAGGATCTTGTTTCTCTTAACTAAAAAACATATCAATAGTCGGCCAACCCGATTTATTAACAAAAACAACCCCGGAGAATACGCTACTCCGGGGTTTGTTATATTATTCTTTATCTGCTGGTACGACTGTTTTATTTGATTGCTTTTCTGTTTTTTCTAGCTTGTAGAAATAAACGGTTTTGGCTGTTTTATTGCCGCCAAGGTCTGTTGCTTCAAACGTGAATTCATTTAAACCTGGCTCAAGCTCAAGCTTAACTTTTTTGAGCTTTTTTTGCACACTTCTCATCGCATATGGCTCTTTGAATTTTTGTGCATACAGCTGACTGCCGTTTAATGTTAGCTTCAGCTCATCAAAGTTATCCCTAACTGTAACATCAACCGATACGCTTTTCTTGTTTGCTTTAACGATGCGGTTTAATGGCAAGCCACTCAATTGCAGGGATGCCTTTTCATTATCAACCATAATGGTTCTTTTGAAGACTGCCGTATTATCTGCTGCATCAATTGCTTTCACTTCAAAAGAGTGTACACCACTTTTGAATGACATTGTACTGCTAAATTCGTACAAGCCCTTCTCCTGATTCAACGTTGTTTCTACTTTTTTACCTGCAATCGTGAATTCCTTGATAGCCGATTCATCTTTAATTGTTCCAGAGAATGGTACCTTTGATGTATTAAAGACACCAAGTGCTTCTGGGGCATTTAAAAAAATAACAGGAATTGTTGTATCCTTTTTCGTGTCAGCTGCTTCTAATTCTGTATCTGCAGTATTTCCTGCATAATCATATGCAATTACTGTTAGCTTTTCACCAGGATTCAATGCCTCTGGTAACGTATAGCTTGCTGTATCAGCGCTTAACGGTTTTGCTAATATCGTTTTTCCATCCTTTTGAATGTCGACATAAGCAATACCAGAACCGTTTTTCTCATCGGCCGCTGCCACTTCAAGCACTTTATTGCCTTCTGTCAGCTCTGCTTTAACAGAAGGAGCTTTCGTGTCAACCTTCACTGGAATATCGACAACCTGCGGCTTAGCACCAGGATAATCAATAGTAGCACTTATACGATAGTAGTATTGACCGTCAGTAAGCTTATTGTTCACTTTGCCGTCCCATGCCCAATCACTATCTAGCTTGTATGATGTTCCATTGCCGCCATCATAGTAATCCTTTGTCACTTCTTCCTCTGTGAGAAGGGTGCGCACTGTTTTTTTGTTTTTATCGACAATTGAAAACTCTGCGATTTTCGCATTTCGCAGGAAGGAAAGCACTGGAATGACATCATCATGCGTACCGTCTGCATTTGGAGAAATCGCAATTCCATCCTTGGTGAACTTGTCATTAATAGGGTCATATCCTAAGTAAGAGAAATCTTCTCCATCTGTAGATACAGCTCCACCCATACCATAGAATGATTCTGTATCGTATTTCATTCCATCAAGAATAGGCGCTTTGTTCCAATCACCATTAAAGCCTACATAAGGAACATGCAAGTCTGCATTTGTATCTGTCGGGTCTGTGAATGTCACAAAGCCTTCAGCAAAATAACCATTCTCAAAAACGTCATCAATATCAACAGGCGTCTCAAAATTTCCTGTCAATGATGGCTCTACCACTTTTGCGCTACTCAAATCTACGGTCACCTTGATTTTTTTGCTTTTGTTCGCGCCGATTTTTACTGTTTTTTCTTTCTTTCCGTCAATTAGGATGCTTCCATCAATAATGTTTTGTGCCTCTAATTCATCTGCATTATATCCAAGCTCGCCATATGCAGCAAAATCTGTTTGCAGATTAGCTGTCACATCATATTTCACAGCCCTATCGCTAAAGTTCTCTACAGTTAATGTAAAGTTGAACTTGTTACCAACCTCTTTCAGCGATACCTTCGCCTCTTTTGTTTTATTTTCAGTAATCATTACAGGGGATTGAAGGGCAGAATGCAGCTGCATTAGTCCAGCTCCCTGTCTGCGTGGTGAATAAGGATTATCCCATTCTAACGCACTGTTTACCGTGCCGATATCCTTAACAGGCTCTGCTGTATTCATTAGCAGGTTCTTCGCGATTCGGACACGTTCAAAGCCAGTGACACCAAATTCATTGTCTACTCTTTCCAATACTAATGCAGATCCGCCAGATACATGAGGTGCAGCCATTGAAGTTCCGCTCATCATGCCATATTGGTTATTCTCTAACGTAGAATATATCTGCCCACCAGGTGCTGTGATTTCTGGTTTAAAATCTAGGTTTGGCGTTAAGCCCCAAGATGTAAATGCACTCATCTTACCTGACTCTGGATTAGCTGCTGTCACTTGACTGCCATCAAAATTAATGGATACAGCTTGCTTTTGCTGTAACACAGCTGCTAGTTTATCACCATCCGTTTTCTGAAGGAACAGCTGTGAAATTTTGATTGCTGGATCACTTGCCATGCTGATAAATCCATCTGTATTGTTATAGATGATTACCCCAGCAGCACCAGCATTCTGGGCATTTATAGCTTTATCCACAAACCCTATTTCTCCCCGTTGGACAAGGGCGTACTTTCCTTTCGCATCACTGTTAAAGTTTTCAGGCTTCCCAAGCCCTGCATAGTAAAGCTCAAAATCCTTCTGTTTTACATCATTAGGATGAACACTGCCTGCAGATAAAAAAGCAGCCTGTCCATTTTCATCTCCAGCCTTGAAATTAAAGCCGTCCAATTTCATGAAGCTGTTTTCTACAGAAGCTACTTGAAGGCTGTCATAGCTTAAGCCAGGTGAACCGGAAACACCGATGTCTGGATTAGAGCTGAGTGGATTAGCGAAGCCGCTTCCTAAATGTGCAGAGTTACCTGCTGAAATTGACATGAGGATACCGTTATCAACCGCTTTACTGATTGCCTGCTGCTCTGGTGAATCCTCTGACACAAAACCTGCTGTTGAGCCTAAGCTCATGTTAATAACATCTGCTCCGAGGATAATCGCATCATCGATTGCCTTAATATAAATATCTCCCCATGTAGACTGCATATTTGGATCGTTGCCAAATACTTTAAGAGCAAGAAGCTGTGCTTCTGGAGCAATTCCCTTTATGCCGCCATTTTCTTCATCGCCATTTGCACCGACAGTTCCAGAAACATGCATTCCATGCATGCTCGCTCCCTCTGCAATATCCTGAATAACGTTGTTTTCGTCCATATAATTGTAACCATATGGCACTTTTTCTGTGTAATAATCTCCAAGCAATCCATTATCTGTTTTTGCTTTGCTCACTTCAGATTCTGTCAGCTCTCCTTCTGTAGCATCTGAGAGAATCATATCTTTATGCTTTGGATCAATGCCAGTGTCAATAACACCAACAATCATTCCCTCTCCTTTAAAACCATAATCACGCCAAGCCTCTTGTGCTTGCACAAGCTCCTTGCTGTATACCATATCTGTCTCTTCTTCTGGTCTTTCATATTTGTTGACGATATGTACTTTAGCTACTTCTGGCAGCTTCTCCACTGTTTTAATGTCACCATATTGCATTTCACCACTAAACCCGTTGAAGACAGTTGTGAAGCTTTCTCTTTCTGTGAATTTCACTTTTTCCTTTTTTACCTTTTGCTTAACTTGCTTTTGCTCAGCCAGCTTCTCCTCTTTCAATTTTTTCTTTGTTGCTTTTGGCAGCTCCTTCACCTGCTTGGCCTGCTTTTGGGCATAATCAACTGTTGGCTCTGTAGTCATCTCAACGACAACCCGTACAGTATCAGTATCTTTATATGTCTCTTTCACTTCACTGCCGTTGATTTTTTTTACAGTTAGCTGATTATCCTTTCCTTTCGTACTTTCTACCTTGTTCGGTATGCCAGCAGCTAAGACGCTATTGGAAAATAACATAAATAGCATGATGACAAAAACTAATATTTTTCCTTTTTGCATATCAAGGTTCCCCTCCCGATATTTCATTATTTTCTGAATATATTGACACCATATAAAATTATCACAGTTACCCCACTTGATTAAGGGGCTAAAGTCCTTTTGTACCCCTGATTATACTGGTATGAAAGTTGTAATTTATCGCAGTATTCCCTGCCATTCGACATATATCTACGGAAGGCATGACAGGATGACAGTTTTTTACCAACTGCTCCTGCAATTATATTGGTATAAATGTTAGATAATTTATCAATATAGTAATGACACAAATATTCAGCCCCTGACTGTTAGGTATAAATAATTGCTAATCATTTAATTCCCAAAATCTGATAAAAGAAAAATAGGGGTCCTTTGGAGTGAGCGATAAACTGAGTTATAATAGTAGTAGGCTTTTGACTTGAGGGGGAGGCATTTCTAGTGAAGACATTCAAACTTATCTCCATACAATTATTACAGGGTGAAAATGCAACAGTAATACCAATATTGGATGGATTAATTATCAATAAAGAGGATGACCATCATAATTGGCTAATTGAATTATATATGGATCATCCTGATTACTCTTTTTTTGAAAATGCTCTAAACGATGGACAGAAACTGCTAGTACATGCTGTAATTTCCAAAAAGGAAAATGACCCCGCACCGTTTGAAGTTATTGTACATTCTATCAGTAAATTTACTGACACAATCAGTGTGTTGCTCCAGGGAAGCCTTAAAAGAAATCGCAAGGATTATGCAGAGATGCTGCTTGATCATCTCCTGGAGAGCGGCTATGAGGGCAAAGCACTGTCTGAAAGGTTTAAGGAATTGATGCACAGCAAACAACAGCTTTTCCTTGAAAAGAAACCACAATAAAAAAAGCAGTCTACATAAGTAGACTGCGCCTAAAAAAGGATTAGCTATCTTTATCATCCTTGTCATTTCTATCTTTTTTGTCCTCGATCATGTCTTCGCCCGGATCATTGTCATCATCTGCGGCGTCAAGATCGTTGTCTGTGTTACGGTCATTATTGTTATTGTTGTCATCATCAATAAAGCCGTCATCGCCATTATCTATATTGTTGTCATTATCGCCATTTCTGTTGTTAAGTCCGTCATCATTGTTGAGACGGTCATTTCCATCACCATCTGGAATAATGTTATTGTCCGGAATGATATTGTTATCCGTCGAATCTGTGTCTTCAACAGTTGTATCATCTTCCGGTGCCGGACTTTGATCATCATTATCTCCACAACCAGTAAGAAGCATTGCAGACATTGCAGAAACACCTAACAACTTCACCCATTTACTCATTTGTATTGTCCCCTTTTCCTTATATATTTAATGACCACTTACGGTCAATAAATATTTTGTCCAAGAAAAAGAACAACTTACATGATATTGTACTTTCCCAGAATTTTATAATAAAAGGCATTAAACACCAGCTTCTAGCTAATGTCTAATGCCTTTTTATTATTCCTTCTTATCGCCTAACGCGAACATAATTTCAGCTTCACAAGCGATTTCACCGTCAACTGTAGCAACACATTTCCCTTTGCCGAAGTTCCCCCGCACTCTTGTCATTTCCACTTCAAGACGAAGCTGATCACCAGGTGATACTTGCTTTTTAAAACGGCAGTTATCAACACCTGCGAAGAAAGCAAGTCTTCCTTTGTTTTCCTCTTTAATTAGCATTGCCACAGCACCTACTTGTGCTAAAGCCTCCACAATAAGCACACCTGGCATTACAGGGAATTCTGGAAAATGTCCATTGAAATACTCTTCATTTGCAGAAACATTTTTAATTCCGACTGCACGCTTGCCTTCCTCAACCTCTAAAATACGATCGACCAGCAAAAATGGGTAACGATGAGGAATGATTTCTTTAATTTGATTTATATCTAACATTATTATGACCTCCTACTAATATGTGGTTATGTATAATTGTACTAAATTATCTTATAAAAAAGGAAGGGAAATCCCCTTCCTTTTTAAAAATATTTATATGCCTATTCTTTATCAACAAGATCAATTATATGTGTCCATGTGTCTTTATTGAATGTGTCGCCTGCTTTTCCGTTCCCAATTACACTGTAACCAATTACAGCTCCTGCAGTCAGGCTTACAACTATCAAGGCAATAATGATGATCAAACGAAGCCAAATCGGAATCATCCGGATTCTGCCAAGCCTTTTGGAAGAAGGTTTCTCTTGTTGATTATTGTCTTGGCGTTCTTCCCTTAACTGCTCTCGTGTTTTTATCAATTCTTGACTGCTTGTATTAGCTGACATACATAATCACCCTCTTAGCGTATCTCATTCACTAGCCCCATCATCTGGTCAGCCATAGTGATAGCTTTTGATTGGAATTGATAGGAGCGCTGTGTCGACATCAAATTAACCATTTCCTTGCTCAAATCAACATTTGACTGCTCAAGCACATTCTGTGAAACAGCAACCTCACCTCGAAGTGCTCCATCCAAATCAGTCAGCACTTGGTCTCTTGTCATGTTAAGCTCATCTAAGTTAGCAGGCAATCCAAACAGGTTATCGCCTTTTTTTTCGAGGAATTGAGGATAATTGACAGCAGTCACACCAAGATCAACGGTTTGAGTCTGGCCATTGTTAAGCTTAGCAAGAAGTGTCCCTGTTTTAGATAAGGAGTATTCATTCACATCTTTATTCAGCATGATCGGATTATTATTTTCATCAAGCACTGCATATCCCTGTTTTGTGACAAGCATGTTTTCTGTATTTGATACTGGCGTCAAGTAGAAGGCACCATCTCTTGTGTACTGTACTTCTGACGTCTGGCCATTTTGAACAAGTACACGATAAAGCTGTCCTTCTGACGTAAATGCAGTATCCAATTGGCGGTTTGTTGTTTTTAATGTCCCTTGTGTCATAACCGTTTGGGTTTGTGCTACCTTTGCTCCGTTACCTTGTCTTATACCGTTTGGTGTCTGGCGATTAACCTCTTGTGTTGTATCCGTTTGGTTATTAACCTGTTGTACAAGCAAATCAGTAAATGTGGCATTTTTTTTCTTATAGCCATTCGTATCGACATTAGCAATATTATTGCTGATTGTATCCATTTGTTTTTGTAATTGTGTCATTGTATTTGTAGCAATAAGCATTGTTCTGTTCATATCATTCTCTCCCCCTTATTGGGCTGCTTCTCCTAAAGTGGACTGCTATTATACTTTCCCTATTTCATTTGCGGCTTTATCCATGCTTTTGTCATATGCTTGAAGAATTTTCTGATTTGCTTCAAAGGACCGGTATGCAGACATCATGTCTGTCATCGTCCTGCTCGCATCAACATTAGAGCTTTCCAAGAAGTTTTGTTTCAATTGAAATGAAACGCCACCTGCTGTATACGCACTTTCAAGCGCTTGGCCATCTTCAGCCCGAAATAGGCCGTCCCCTTCTTTTACAAGCGATTTAGGATCAGCTGTATAGCTTACACCAAGACGATAATCCCCAGCACTTGATGTTAAAATACCCTCATTTGACACAGTAAAATTATCATCTGGCAGCTGAATTCGTTCGTTATTTTCATCTAAAACATACAAACCGCTTCCTGTTGTTAAATACCCTTGGCCATCAAGAGTGAAATTTCCGTTGCGCGTATATTTTGTTTCACCATTCGCATCTTGGATATTAAAGAAAATAGAGCCTGCTGTATTATTGTCATCTCCAGGAACATTTATATTCACCAAGGCTATATCTGTTTTCAAGTCTGTTTGTGTAATATCACCCTGAGTAAATGTTGGGATAGCTTCTTGCATATACACTCCAGTCCCTAATGAGCCAATCGTTGACTTAGTAGTTTTCCCGTTTTGTGAATATGTGTCAACGGTTTGCTGCAGCAAGTCTGGGAAGGTGCGGACTGCAGATTGATCTGCCTTGTATCCCGGTGTATTACTGTTTGCCATATTATTTGTCAGCATTTCTGTTCTTCTTTGCTGTGCCAACATACCCGATGCCGCAGTATAAAATCCTTTAAACATATACTATCCCCATTTCTTTCATATCTTTGTGCGCTTTTTTAGTAAGACTATATATATTATAAAATAAGTTCCTAATATCTTTGTATTAATTTGTTGAATAACGTCATATCTTGCATATAAACTTCATCCTTTATTATATCGGAAGTTATTTGCAAATATCTAATGGAATTTAATGCAAAATGTAAAATTTAATAAAAAAAGTCGGCTTCCAAAATGGACAGCCGACTTTTTTATTATCTATACCAGTAGAAAAGCAGCTTATCCTAGCTTTCTTTTTGGCAAACGGTCAATATTATCAAGCATGATGCCTGTTCCAATCGCAACACAATCCATTGGATTTTCTGCAACTAAAACAGGAACCTTCAATTCTTCAGCAAGCAGCATGTCAATTCCATGAAGAAGAGCGCCGCCTCCTGTCAAAATAACGCCTCTGTCAATAATATCAGCTGAAAGCTCAGGAGGAGTTCTTTCAAGAACACTCTTAGCAGCTTGTACAATAACTGTTACAGACTCTCTTAATGCTTGTTCAATTTCCTCTGAATGAACCGTAATCGTTCTTGGAAGACCAGAAACCATGTCACGTCCGCGGATTTCCATTTCTTCTTTACGTGCACCAGGGAAAACAGTTCCAATATTAATCTTGATGTTTTCAGCTGTTCTTTCGCCAATTAACAGCTTATACTCTCTTTTAACATACTGCAGGATTTCACTGTCGAACTTATCCCCTGCCATCTTAATGCTGGAAGAAGTTACGATATCACCCATTGAAAGAACTGCTACATCTGTTGTTCCTCCACCGATATCTACTACCATATTACCGCTTGGCTGGAAGATATCCATTCCCGCTCCGATAGCAGCAACCTTTGGTTCTTCTTCTAAGTAAATCTTTTTACCGCCGCTTTTTTCCGCCGCTTCTTTAATTGCTTTTTGCTCAACACTTGTAATGTTTGTTGGACAGCAAATAAGAATACGAGGCTTTGACAAAAATCCTTTAACATTCAGCTTATTAATAAAATGCTTAAGCATGGACTCTGTTACGTCGAAATCTGCAATAACCCCATCCTTTAACGGGCGGATCGCTACAATATTACCTGGCGTACGACCAACCATGCGGCGCGCTTCTTCTCCGACTGCAAGCACTCTGCCTGAGTTTTTATCTAAAGCGACAACAGATGGCTCGTTTAAAACAATACCCTTCCCTTTAACATGAATCAATACATTTGCTGTTCCTAAGTCAATACCAATATCTCTAGCGAACATTTTTTACACTTCCTCCTTATAGCTATTATTCAGTTTTTTCAATTTGTTGTTTTTATAAACAGACCTTTACATGAAAAGTTAATATTCTCCCATTATTTTAAACGCAAAAAAGCGAACCGAGTTTCATTAAAATTATGTAAGCATTCAATAAGCGGATTATTTTAACCATTCTGGAGCAATACTATGACAGAAAGAAGAACAGTTGTTCGATATAAAATACAACTGCTACAAACTTCCTAAATTTCGTTTATGATAAGCGTATGTCTAACACTTCACAAGCCTTCTAACCTTATTAAAACAAGATTTGTATTAGCCCTACTCTAATTTTCTATTCTATCATACCGTTGACGAAAGAAGTAACTTTTTGTCAAAAATATGCGTATTTTTTCTTATTTTTATATGTAATTTTTTCATATTTGTTCGTTTAAACGATTAGCCTTTTTTTTTATTAGCTATCTGTTATATAACTGCACAGGAAACAAATCTGTGTTAGATACCTATAAGTATGTACATATAAAAAAGACTTAGCCTGCTAAGTCCGGAAATTACAATATTTATTTCTTCTACCGATGGAGGTTGGTTATTGTCCTCCATCGATAGCTAAAGTTTGCTTGCCTTTTGATGTCTGTTTATTTTCTGTCTTATTGTACTGTTTCCCCTTCCAACTCTTCCTTCTTGTACTTCATTTTTGTTGCTTCCCCACCGCGAAGATGTCTGATTGATTTATGATAATCAAGAATTTCCTTTACTTCGTTTGCCAAATCCGGGTTTATTTCAGGAAGCCTTTCTGTTAAATCCTTATGGACTGTACTTTTGGATACGCCAAACTCCTTCGCAATAACGCGAACTGTTTTCCTCGTCTCCACGATATACTTTCCAATCTTGATAGTTCTCTCTTTGATGTAATCGTGCACACCACTCGCCCTCCCTAAATTGGATGTGAGAAGTGTGAAATGAGACTCGCTCTTCGCTTCATCGAAATTCTTCATCCCGCACGTTTCCTTTCATGGATAACTCTCTAACTCTCATGCGGCAGACAGCTTAACGCTTTCTGATCTTATCGTGATTAAACATGTCCTCGACTACATATCCATTTATCTATAACGATCCCTCACTCCAAACTTCAACTTTGTAAGGTTTGTAACAGTTTATTAGCTTGGGTCAAAGTTTATGCAGAAAATTTTGAATAGGAACAAGGTTTACTTCTTTTTTCTCTTACTTACCTAAAAAATCTATTTACCGCTTAAGAAATAATTAAGGAAACTTTCGTACAATCCTTATAAGCAAATAATGACAAAAGAAACGAGGGAAATTGCATATGGCACCTAAAAAATCAAAGTGGATCATAGGTCTATCCAGCGTTGCAGCTTTTACAGGATTTATTGGTTTTTTAAACGGAACAAATTCAACTGGAGCAAGCCAGCAAACAGCATATAATAATCAACCAAATACAAATGGGCAACAAAGCGAGACACCAAGCAGCCAAAACCCATTTGCACAGGAGGATGGCAGCAGCGGCAGCTATACAACACCTGATGGCGGATCTGGCAGCAGTGACTCATCATCCGGGAACAATTACTCTTCCGGGAATAGCAATTCCTCTGGAAGCAGCGACTCTTGGGCAGGAGATTATCAAGGAGACAGTGACAGTTCCTCTGATTCAACGCTAGGTGGCAGCACTGAGGATGCCACAGTTCCTGACAGTGGGACAAATAATTTCAGCGGCGGTTCAGGCTTCCAGGCGCCTCCATCTAACGGTAGTACAGCAGATAGCGGAGACCTACGCAGTCATTCATCTTAAGGGGATAATTATATGCAGCAAACAGCCTTCACATGCATGAATACAACGATTCGCACATTCGATGTGCCAGCAGAATCTGTAAGAAAAATCACTCACTTGTTTAAGAAATCGGAGAGGACATTATCCCGTTTCGATCAGGCAAGTGAACTGTCTCAATTAAACAATACAAAAAATGTCCCTTTTCTATGCAGTTCTATTCTATTTGAGGCTATTAGGATAGCTGACTTCTACTATACAGTCACAAAGGGCGTCTATAATCCTTATTTAGGAAAACAGCTTATCGCTCTCGGCTATGACCGAAGCTTTGAACTGCTAGAAGCAAATCCTGATAAAAAGGCATTACCACCATTAAACGCAAATATTCGCCCTCTATCAATCGATGCCGGTATGAAGAGTATAACTCTAAAGCAGGACATCAAAATCGATTTAGGCGGCATTGCGAAAGGCTGGACAGCACAGTGCATTGCAGAGCTGCTGCAGGAGGATGGAATAAGGACAGGTGCGATATCTGCAGGAGGAGATATTTGCGCATGGGGATTAGAATATAAAAAGCGTGTCGTAAAGATTGATCATCCATATCGCACGAAAGAAACAATCGCCTCTATTGAATTACTAAGAAATGCAGGAATTGCGACAAGCTCTATCGTTAAAAGGAATTGGGTAACTGAAGGAGGGTGCAGGCATCATCATATCGTCGATCCAAGGACAGGTATGCCAAGCGCCTCTAATTTAATCCAAGTCACTGTCATAGCCCCAACACTCACAGAAGCAGAGGCAATCGCAAAGTGCCTGCTTATTCTTGGATGGGAGGAAGGATTAAAAAGATTTAATGATAATAAAAATATTGCTTTTATCGTCCTGACTGAGGATGATCGATGTCTGTCAGGAGGTAATTTACACCTATATACAAACAAAGGAGTGAAACAGTATGAATGATTTTGTTTCCAATGTTAGTGACTTATTCAGCATATGGAATGTAACAAGAGCAGCAGCGATAACTTCCTATTTACTACTGTTTATCTCTATGCTGACAGGTTTAACCTTTAAACTACCGATATTTCCAAAAAAAGCTCAAAAAATAATCTTAAATACTCACGAGGCAACTGGCTGGTTCGGCCTGCTGTTCGGTATGGTTCATGGTCTCGTTTTAGTATTCGATACAGATTACACCTCTTATACCATCTTTAATATTCTTATACCATTTACCGTTGAACATAATGTCATCTCCCTTTCATTGGGCATTTTCGCTTTTTACGGCTTCCTGCTTTTGGTGTTGTCAACAGACTTCCTGAAGAAGCTTGGAAAAAGAGTGTGGAAAGCCATTCATTTTCTTGCATTCCCAACATTTTATGCAGCTCTCTTTCACGGATTTCTTATGGGTACAGACAGTCAGACAATATGGATGCTTATCATCTATATCTTCACAGGATCATCTGTCCTCATCCTGACCATTCTCCGCATCGTCCAAGCCACTCAATTAAAAAAGAAGCAGGTTATTGCAAAGAAAGCATGATGTTCCTTCCAGACATCATGCCTTTTTCCGTTTGCTATTATTTCCCGAGAAATTTGTCTTCAAAATAATAAAAAAGAAGTCCAATTCTGTCGAAAGAATTGGACTTCTCAGCATAAGCATTATGCATTTGGATCTGCTGAAGTACTTTCATCTGCAGCGTCATCACTTGAAGAATCTGTTGATTCATCAGAAGCATCTGTATTTGTTGTATCTGTTGACTCATCACTTACTTCTTTTTTGGACTCATTTTGTGTTGCATCATCTGATACAGCATCTTCTTCTGTTGCATTTTCCTGTGTCACTTCATTTTCTTCTGTAGCTTGGCTTGCTTCAGATGTATCAGCTTTTTCTAATGAAGCTAAGGATTTATTGAAATAGTCGATAGGATTAACAGCAACATCTGCTTTGCGGATTTCAAAGTGGACGTGTACACCGCCATCTTTGTTATATAGGCTTTGTCCAGATGTAGCTAGAGATTGACCTTTTTTCACTTCGTCTCCCTCTTTAACCTGAATATCCTTCACAGATTGATAGAATGTTTTAATTCCATCTGCATGTTCAATTTCAATAGTATTACCAAGGACAGAATCTTCAGATACTTTAGTAACTGTTCCACTCAAAGAAGCTAGAACTTCAAATTCACTGTTATCTTCCATTTTTAAATCTACACCAGTATTTGGCTGGTACACATTATCATAGAACACAAGAGAGTTTACTTGCTCTTCTTTACTTTGGCTATTGTCATAAAAACCTTTTTGCGTTATTACATTATCTGGATCATTAACTGGCCATGCGAAGTTTTCCACATCATTTGTAACTGGTACTGCTGGTTCGTCATCAAGCTGTGTTGATGGATTTGATGCATCATACTTAAACTTGTCTGTCTCATTTGCACTGTTTTGATACCAAAGGACACCTGTTAGAATAATAGCTGCACTCGCGATATAAACAGCTGGAAATGCCCAACGCTTTTTAAAGAAATTCTTTACTTTTGATTTTGGAGAAGTACGTTTGTTTTCTTCCTCTCTCATTTTATCATCACCTCAGCAATCATTCTGAACAGATAATGATAAATATATACATTCTCAAAAAACTTTTTTTAAAACTTATTTTTCGACAATCTGAATTCTTTTATGCATGAAAATAAAAACTTTTTTTCAAATATTATTTTTGTTGTGTGACTGCCTCCGTAAAGCAATAGTAAGCTCCCTTGGTGTCCAAGGGAGCTTAACCATACATCATTATTACTTTTTCGCCATATAAGCCGTCAGGAGGCTCTCTGAGTTCGTCACAGCTATATCTTTATAATAGTACTTTACGATATCCTTGTAATTCTTGCCTTCTGCTGCCATCCCATTGGCACCGTACTGACTCATCCCTACACCATGTCCATAGCCCTTTGTAGTCACAATAATACTCTGACCACTTCTAGTCATTGTAAAGTCTGTTGACTTCAATCCAAGCTTATCGCGAATATCAGTCCCTGTGAGCTCTTTACCGCTTATATTAGCCTTCGCAACACGTTTGCCTGAAGTATACTCGACACTTGTCATAATGCTGGCACTGCTTCCTACAGAGACGCCAAGCTTGCTTTCAAAATCTTGAATGCTAATCTCTTCTACGCCATTGAACTTCGGTGAATTTTTATCCCAAGGGCTTTCGACGCTTTTTAAATAAGCAACCGAGTTTGCCCATACGTCATTAGAATTCTCTGTATAGCCATTGCTTGTTGAAAAAAACAAAGCATCAATCGGCTGTCCATCATATGTCAGAATCTGTCCTGTTGTAGCTTGGACGGCATCCTCAATCTTTTTCATTTTCCAATCATAATCTTTGCTTTGCCAAGTCGTTTTTAATTCCTCTTTATTTTTATATACTTGGTAGGTAATGGAGTCACCAACCACTGCTCCATCTGGCAGTCCTGATTCTGTCTCAGAAATCATTCTCCGGACGATATAGGTTCTTGCTGCCAAAGCCTGTGCCTTTAGTGCTTCAGGTTCAAAGCTTGCATTCATTTCATTTGCCACAACGCCGGCAACATAATCCTCTAAATCAACTTTTTCTATCTTTTTTTGTTGTTCCCTATAGATGGAAACCTCCACAGCTGGTCCTGTACTTTCTGCTGGAGTTTCCTCTGCAGGTGGGGCATGTGTGTCATTTCCCCGTTCTGAAATAAAAGGTAGTACTAAAATTGCTGGAAGCAATAAGGTGATGCTGAACAGAATGGCTCCTAGTGCGATAAAGGGTTTGAATTTAATCATCTGTAGCCTCCATAAGAACGATGTAGATTTGCCTTGCAAAAATGCCTTACAAAACATTCTTATGGATTTGGACAAGCATTTATGACTGTATTTATGGGGAAAAAGATAACAAAAATCACCTAAGATTTGTTCTATATCTTTATTCTTTGCATAGTATTTGAATAATATCTACTACCCTTCTCTACCTTCCCCTTCTATCTCTCGCATAACCAATACCAGTCATCTACACAAAAAACGGCATAAAAAAACAGCTATATCCATCTCAAAAGGAAATGAATAAAGCTGCTTATTACTTATTATGCATTTAAATCTGCAACATAAGTTGCACTCAAAGTTACTTGCTCTTCTTCTGTTACTCTTTCAATGTCGGCACCAATAGCTGCCAGCTTCTGATGGAAATTCACGTATCCGCGATCCAAGTGCTTCAGCTCAGTAACTCTTGTAATGCCTTCAGCAACAAGTCCTGACAATATTAATGCTGCTGCTGCACGAAGATCTGTAGCTGCTACTTCAGCACCTTGTAGGTTTGTTGGTCCATTCATAATAACAGAACGTCCTTCAATCTTAACATCGCCATTCATGCGTCTGAACTCTTCAACATGCATAAAACGGTTTTCAAATACAGTTTCCGTTATCATGCTTGTTCCTTGAGCACGAAGCAGCAATGCCATCATTTGAGACTGCATATCCGTTGGGAATCCTGGATGAGGCATTGTCTTAATATCAACTGCTTTTAAGTTTTCAGCACTAATTACACGAAGTCCGTCTTCTTCTTCTTTGAAGACTACACCCATCTCTTCCATCTTTGCAATTAAAGATGATAGATGTTCTGGCACTGCACCTTGTACAAGGACGTTTCCGCCTGTAATAGCTGCAGCAACTAAAAATGTACCTGCTTCAATTCTGTCAGGAATAATTGTGTGTTCTGCACCGTATAGCTTTTCTACACCTTCAATGTGAAGTGTACCAGTTCCTGCTCCTTTGACTTTCGCTCCCATCGCATTAAGGAAGTTAGCTAGATCAACAATTTCAGGTTCTTTTGCTACATTTTCAATGATTGTTGTACCTTCTGCTAAAGTTGCAGCCATCATGATGTTCTCTGTAGCTCCAACACTTGGGAAGTCAAGATAGATTTTTGCTCCTTGCAAACGATCTTCAACTGATGCTTCAATAAAGCCATTTCCAACCTGAACTTTAGCTCCCATTGCTTCAAAGCCTTTAAGATGCTGATCAATAGGTCTAGACCCGATTGCACAGCCTCCTGGCAAAGCTACTCTTGCATGGCCATTTCTAGCCAATAATGAACCCATTACTAAAACTGAAGCTCTCATTTTGCGCACATATTCAAATGGCGCCTCCACACTCAACTCTTTTGATGCATCTACTGTAACTTCGTTGTTGGCAAATGATACGTCAGCATTAAGAAAACGTAAAACCTCATTTATTGTATATACATCCGAAAGAGTTGGGACTGATTTAATTATGCTTTTTCCGTCACTTGCTAATAATGTAGCGGCGATTACAGGCAAAACGGCATTCTTTGCGCCTTCTACTTTAACCGTTCCATTTAACCTTTTTCCGCCGCGGACGATGATTTTATCCAAAGTGTATTCCCCTCCGCGTCCAATGTCTCTATATTAATATTCAATCGTTATGATGGGTGTGCCAACTACAAAGGTAGTTTTACCGCCCATTCCTTGTGTCCTGATTCCCAATTGCAAGTTCATTACCTTGTCATTTTCCTGAATTTTCTCATCAAAGATAGACGTCATGGCTGAAGTTGATACAAAATCAGCTTCCTCTAACGCCTCTATTTGTTTCGCTTGAAAAGCATCCAATAAATGGTTTACATAATAAGGCAGACTCTTACTCATCTTATCATTGAATTCGCCTTTTATACAAGAGAAAATTGTTGGTTTTCCTCGAAATATAGCTGAAACTTTATCTTCTATATCCTTTTCCAGCTTTTTGCTGAACTGGTCACTCAACTCCTTCCCTTTCACTTCATATATAACATATGATTGGGATGTTTGAGTTGTTAATGAAGCAGTGACAGTTAAACTCTCTTCTTTGTTGCCATCAGCTGCCAGAACAGCCTTAGCTTGCCAAGCGCTGACAGTTTTCGTTTCCGTCCATTTCGCATCTGGAAACTTTTTCTGCAAATCGGCTTTAACGGCTTTTGCATCTGATAAGCTTTTCACATTATCCATTTTTTCTCTTGCATGCAGAGACCATTCAGTAACGTTAATGTTCTGTTCCTTGTTTATTATTCCATTTATAATAAATAGGTCTAGCTGTTTTTTCGCGATAATTGGTTTATTCCCAATTGTAACTGCTGCCAAACCAACTAAGATCATTAATACAAGATAAAATGCTGTTCTTTTTTTATTCATGTCTTATTCCTCTCCCTTACTAGCATTGTTTCCTTAGTAGGGGAATGAAATACTCGCGAATAGTCGTCACTTTTTGACATGAATATTTTTCTGACTTGCGTACAAACTATTTTTTAGCAACACGCAAATTGAATTGTACTGAAAAAGTGAGCAAAAGAAAACATGTATGAAGACCTATTTCGTTGGTAATTGTTTCTTCTAATGTATCTTATTGCATAATTAATGGCAATTGTTGTGACCAAAGAAGATAATTAAGGAAGAATTCACTGACAAGCAACCCAATTATTATCGATAATAATACATATAATACTCTTGCTTGAACTACCTTGTTTGCACGGATGAACTTTTCAATGTTCAATGATTGCAACGCCCACCAAGCGAGGGCAATAAATACCACATTTGTTAAGATGCTCAACAATGCCTGTTGGCCAAAATCTTCTATCAATGCGTTACCTCCACTTCTTTAGCTTCCTTGCTAACTACTATTTGACGATTCATCATCATAAAAGGTTTCACTATTTTTCATTTTCTTTTCAATTTGATTTCTTTTTAGCCTACATTCCTTATTCATACTCTTTTAGAACGTAAAAATGCCCCCCAATTTGTATTTTAACAAAGGGAGGCATTTTTGGTTATTAATATTTCTTTTCAACAATAGATATACGATTCATTGCACGCTTAAGAGCAAGCTCCGCACGTTTGAAATCTACATGTTCATTGCTTTGAGTATGCAATCTTTGCTCTGCACGCTCCTTAGCTCGTAAAGCACGATCATAATCGATATGTTCAGCGGTTTCCGCAGATTGAGCAAGCACCGTTACTTTATCAGGCCGTACCTCTAAGATTCCGCCATTAACTGCCAAATACTCAGAAGTCTTTCCATTTTTTAAGTGTATGACACCTATTTTAAGGGGAGCAACCATAGGAACATGGCCTGCCATAATTCCCAGCTCTCCGCTTTCTGCTTTTGCAATAACCGTCTCAACGTCTGAATCATGCACCGGGCCATCAGGAGTTACTACATGGACTTTAATCGTCTTCATTTCTACCCCTCCTGATTAGGATTATACTTCCACACCCATTTTTTTAGCATTTTCGATAGCTTCTTCGATTCTTCCTACAAGGCGGAATGCATCTTCAGGAAGATGATCATATTTACCGTCAAGAATATCTTTAAAGCCTTTTACAGTTTCTTTTACAGGGACATAAGATCCTTTTTGACCTGTAAACTGCTCGGCAACGTGGAAGTTTTGTGATAAGAAGAACTGTACTCTTCTTGCACGGTGTACAACCATTTTATCTTCATCATTCAACTCATCCATACCAAGGATACTGATGATGTCTTGAAGCTCTCTATAGCGCTGTAAAGTGGACTGTACTTGACGAGCCACATTATAGTGCTCATCTCCTACGATTTCAGGAGACAAAGCGCGTGATGTTGATGCCAATGGATCTACTGCTGGGTAAATACCCATCTCTGTCAATTTACGCTCAAGGTTTGTTGTTGCATCCAAGTGAGCAAATGTTGTAGCAGGAGCTGGATCTGTATAGTCATCCGCTGGAACATAAATAGCTTGGATAGATGTTACTGATCCTACGTTTGTAGAAGTGATACGCTCTTGCAATCTACCCATCTCTGTTGCAAGTGTCGGCTGGTAACCTACTGCTGATGGCATACGGCCAAGCAATGCAGAAACCTCAGAACCTGCTTGCGTGAAACGGAAGATGTTATCGATGAAGAACAGAACGTCCTGTCCTTGCTCATCACGGAAATATTCAGCCATTGTCAAACCAGTTAATGCTACACGCATACGTGCACCAGGTGGCTCGTTCATTTGTCCGAATACCATTGCCGTTTTCTTGATAACGCCAGAATCTGTCATCTCATGATATAGGTCATTTCCTTCACGTGTACGCTCACCAACACCAGCAAATACGGAAATACCGCCATGCTCTTGTGCGATGTTGTTGATAAGTTCTTGGATAAGAACCGTTTTACCTACACCTGCTCCTCCGAATAGACCGATTTTTCCACCTTTAATGTATGGTGCAAGCAAATCTACTACTTTGATTCCAGTTTCTAATATTTCAACTTGTGTAGAAAGCTGTTCAAATTTCGGAGCTTCTCTATGAATAGAATCTCTTCTAGCATCGCTAGCGATTTCTTGATCAAGGTCAATTGTTTCTCCTAATACGTTAAATACACGTCCTAATGTAACATCACCAACAGGAACAGAAATGGACTTGCCTGTATCTGCAACCTGTGTACCTCTAGTGATACCATCAGTGGAAGACATTGCAATCGTGCGGACTGTGTTGTCACCTAAGTGAAGGGCCACTTCAAGAGTAACTTCAACGCTGTTAGAGCCTGAGTCTCCTGAATTACGGACCACTTTCAAAGCATTATTTATGTCAGGCAAATGTCCGTCGAACTTTACGTCAACAACTGGACCCATTACCTGAAGAACTTGTCCTAAGCTCATGTTTTTCCCTCCTATACTTCTCATCATAGAATTGCGTGCAGGCAATTCTATTTCTTAAACTATTCCAACGCAGCAGCGCCGCCAACTATTTCCGTAATTTCTTGCGTAATAGCAGCCTGACGAGCTCGGTTATATACTAAACTCAAATCATCAATAATATCTTTCGCATTATCAGTAGAGTTCTTCATTGCTGTCATCCTAGCAGAGTGTTCACTTGCCTTACTGTCAAGCAATGCGCCGTAAATTAAGCTTTCCGCATATTGCGGCAGCAACACATCTAGGATTTCTTCAGCTGAAGGTTCAAATTCATAGGAAGTAAGGGCAGCAGAATTATTTGCAAGCTCTGTAAGAGGCAAAATCTTCTTCTCCATAACATCCTGTTGAATTGCGCTCACATAATGACTGTAAATGATGTGTACTTCATCGAAAGTACCATCACTGAACATACCGACAGATTTATTTGTAATATCCTTAATATCGAGGAAATCAGGCTGGTCTGCAATTCCGACGATATCGAGAATGACGTTTGTACCTTGCTTAACAAGGAAATCTCTACCGACTTTACCAATTGCTATAACTGCATACTCATCTTTCGACTGATGCCTTTCCTTCACAATCTGGTTCAGTTTTCTGAGAACATTACTGTTATAAGCACCAGCTAGTCCACGGTCCGAAGTGATGATAATATAGCCTGTCTTTTTTACAGGACGGGCTACCAGCATTGGGTGGGAGCTTCCTTTGCTCCCTGCCGCTACTGAATGTGTCACTTCTTCTATCTTTTCCATATAAGGAACAAAAGACTTTGCATTTGCTTCTGCTTTGTTCATCTTGGCAGCAGAGACCATTTGCATAGCTTTTGTGATTTGGCTTGTCTTTTTCGTTGAGTTAATACGTGACTTTATATCGCGTAATGATGCCAAACGTTTTCACCACCATTCATCAGATTTTCCTTTTGTTACTCAGTTGCAGCGAACGTTTTTTTGAAGTCGTTGATCGCAAGCGTCATTTCGTCGTCAGAAGGAAGCTCTTTCGTTGACACAATATGATTAAGCAATTCTTTGCGGTTATGATCAAGCCAGTTCAAGTACTCATCTTCAAATCTTCTGATGTCATGTACTGGAATATCATCAAGGAATCCACGAGTCAATGCATAAAGAATTGCTACTTGTTTTTCTACTTTTAACGGCTTATTCAAATCTTGCTTTAGTACTTCAACAGTACGAGCACCGCGATTTAATTTATCTTGTGTTGCCTTATCAAGGTCTGATCCGAACTGTGCGAAAGACTCAAGCTCACGGAATGATGCTAAGTCAAGACGCAGTGTACCTGCAACCTTTTTCATCGCTTTAATTTGTGCAGAACCACCAACACGGGAAACGGATAGACCTGCATTGATTGCAGGACGAACACCTGAGAAGAATAAATCTGACTGCAGGAATATTTGTCCATCTGTAATAGAAATTACGTTTGTTGGAATATATGCAGATACGTCTCCTGCTTGTGTTTCAATGAAAGGCAATGCAGTAATAGAACCGCCGCCTTTTGCGTCGCTAAGCTTCGCTGCGCGCTCAAGCAAACGAGAATGCAAGTAGAATACATCCCCTGGATATGCTTCACGGCCTGGAGGACGACGAAGCAGCAAGGAAAGCTCACGGTATGCTGATGCTTGTTTAGAAAGATCATCATACACGATTAAAACGTGCTTGCCGTTATACATAAATTCTTCACCCATCGCTACACCTGCATATGGAGCAAGGTAAAGCAATGGAGCTGGTTGGGAAGCAGATGCAGTCACGACGATGGAGTATTCCAACGCACCGTGTTTGCGAAGTGTCTCAACAGCGTTACGAACAGTAGACTCCTTTTGTCCGATTGCTACATAGATACAAATCATATCTTGGTCTTTTTGGTTAAGGATTGTATCGATTGCTACAGATGTTTTACCTGTTTGGCGGTCACCGATGATAAGCTCACGCTGTCCACGTCCGATTGGAACAAGTGCATCGATTGCTTTAATCCCTGTTTGAAGCGGTTCACTAACTGATTTACGGTCCATAACACCTGGTGCCAAGAACTCAATCGGTCTTGTTTTGCTTGAATTAATCGGGCCCATTCCATCAACTGGCTGACCTAATGAGTTAACAACACGTCCGATCAATTCTTCGCCAACAGGAACCTCCATAATTCTTCCTGTACGACGAACTTCGTCGCCTTCACGAATGTCTGTGTAAGGGCCAAGGATAATAATCCCGACATTGCTTTCTTCTAAGTTTTGAGCAAGACCCATTACTCCGTTGGAAAACTCAACAAGTTCTCCTGCCATACAGTTGTCCAATCCATGAACGCGTGCAATACCATCACCAATACTGATAACCGTACCTACTTCACTCACTTGAACTTCTGATTGGTAATTTTCAATTTGCCTTTTTATAAGAGCACTGATTTCTTCCGCTTTGATGCTCATGCGTTTCACCCCTATCTCGAAATCTTATCCTAATAATGTACGTTGCAGACGAGCAAGCTTGCCTTGTAAGCTGCCGTCGAATATTTTATTACCTATGCGAACTTTAATTCCGCCCAAAAGGTTGGAATCAACAATATTTTCGATATTTAACGACTGTTTTCCCACTTTAGCGGCGAACGCTGCAGAAATCGTCGATTTTTCACTGTCTGTAAGCTGTCTCACAGAGTAGACTTTCGCTTCTGCAATCCCTTTTTCATCATTAACGAATTGCAAAAAGTAATCGCAAATGCTCACAATATAATCTTCACGATGTCTGTCCATCAGAAGCATCAACATGTTTTGCACACTAACGCTCGCTGTAGCAAACGCATTTTTTACTATTTCTTTCTTCTGCTCCAATGAAATATTGGGAGACTTGAAAACTTGCTGCAAATCCGGTGAGTTGGCAACAACTGCTTTAACAACGCGCATTTCCTCTTCCAACTGCTCCACACTGCCATTTTCTTTCGCGATTTGGAAAAGGGCTAAAGCATAGCGCTTTGAAACTCCTGTATCCATCATCGATTTTCGCCTACCTCTTGTATGTAATCATTGATCAGTTTTTCCTGGTCCTGCTCACTAAGCTCTTTTTCAATTACTTTAGAAGCGATCAATACAGATAGGGAACTAACTTGCTCTCTGATTGCAGTAACAGCTTTTTCCTTCTGCTGTTCAATTTCAAGCAATGCTGAATTCTTTAATCTTTCCGCATCTTTTCTAGCGTCAGCAATAATAGTTTCTCTTTGCAGCTCTCCTTGAGATTTTGCATTATCGATTAACTCTTTTGCTTCCGTGCGCGCCTCTTTAAGCAATTCCCGCTGTTCCTCTAAAAGCTTAGCAGACTCGATGCGATTTTTCTCCGCGCTGTCTATTTCATTTGCTACAAATTCTTCCCTTTGCTTCATGATGCCCATAATCGGACCCCATGCGAATTTCTTTAAAAGCATAAGAAGAACTAGGAATATTACTAATTGAAATATGGCTGTTCCACCATTTATACCATCATGAGATGCTGCCCCAGCAGCTCCCAATACGAAGCTATTTAATAACACAACGGTTCACTCCCTTCCAACTGTTTACCTTCAACTTTCTTTTTTTTGCATAAAGCAAAGGCGAAGTTTTTGAAAAAGTCTTCGCCATTTTTAAGCTATTATTAACGGTTAAGTACCATGAATGCAATTACAACTCCGATAATCGGTAATGCCTCAACTAATGCTACCCCGATGAACATTGTTGTTTGTAAGAAACCGCGTGCTTCTGGTTGACGAGCGATCCCTTCAACTGTACGTCCTACGATCAAACCGTTACCAATACTTGCTCCCAATGCTGATAGACCAATTGCGATTGCTGCTGCTAATAGATTCATTATTTATTTTCCTCCTAAATATATAAATATGTGTATTTTATAGTTTCACCTTTTAAAGATAAGGGAATTGATTAATGCTCGTCACTTACTTTATGTGACATGTAAACGAACGTTAACATTGTAAAGATGTAAGCTTGTATAAAGCCTATGAAGATTGAAAAACCTTGCCATGCCAATGTTAAAGGAATTGCAGCTATAAAGCCTGCCCAGCCTGTCCATGCTAACGAACCTACTAATAAGGATAAAAGCAGTTCCCCTGCATAGATATTTCCGTATAGACGCAAACCAAGCGTCAATGTATTGGAAAATTCTTCGATTATCTTTAAAGGAAGCAAGAACTTCATCGGCTGTACATAACCTTTGAAATATCCTTTAACTCCTTTTTGCTTAACACCATAATAATGTGTCAAAGCAATGATCATGGAAGCTAATGTTAATGTGATAATCGGATCGGCCGTTGGTGATTTCCACCAAAGAACACCGTCAACCACTATAGAAAATGGTAAACCAAGCAGGTTGGAAATTAACACGTAAAAGATGATTGTCATCCCTAACATGTGGAACTTCCCGCCATCTTTCCAATCCATGTTGCTTTTGATAATGTTTTTCACGAAGTCCATTACCCATTCTATCATGTTCTGCATCCCTGTTGGCTTTAAAGCAAGTCGACGTGTTGCAGCAACAGCGATAATGAATACGATCAAACTAGTTATAGCTATCATCAAGACACTGGATACATCTACTCTCAAGTATTCCGAACCGAAAAGGTAATACACTTTCTCTTTGTGATCCAAGCAATTCTCACCTCTCTTTTCTAATACTATTTTTAAAAACAGTACTAAATAAGTAATCTATCATAATGACTATGTAAGCCGTCATTAATCCAATGACAACGCTGATAAGGTGTATCTGCTCAGGAAATTCCATGGCTATTGCAACCCCGAGTACTGCAGCCGCCATTCTTGACAGCATCCCTAACGATTGCGTCTTTTTACCTTCATCTATATTTCTGCTGAATTTCCCCATTTTTCTTACTAAGAGCCAAATATTATAAAGGCTTAAGGCAGTACCCAATAACAAACCCATAAATACAGGCTTATAAGGAGTTGCAGCCCACCCAATAAGGTAAAGTGAAAGCAGTATAGATATGTACTTAAATTGTTTTGTAAGCATCTGTTTTATTTCAAACATAATTTAGCCAAATCTCCTGACAACAGACTTTCTTTCAGACAGCTTATCAGGGAACAAAAAATAGTCTTTTTTGCAGAACAAAAAAGAGATATTTTTTTGAAAAGGCCCTGAAAACCCTATCATCTACTTTGTAAGCATACAATAAGGTTATGTCAAATGTCAATTGTAATTAACAACATAAAAACGTTAAAATCATGTATCTCCAAAAATCTTGTATCCAGTTGCAAACCGCGTTGATACGGTCTTCTACTAACTCTCCTTTCCCGGTAAAATTTTTCTTTTTTATTCTATCATGAATCAAAAAATTTTATATCGGAAAAGGAGTAAATTCACATATCTTTCAAATTATTTCCTATTAATTTTATATTAGGGATATTTTTACAAATCTTCTTTGTCATTATGATTTTCTTCACTATTATATATTGCCTGACTTCCTATCACACTTAGTTGACCACTAACCGCATCTTCTTTTCCTGCTTTTTTTGCAAATGCGACAACTTCATAGATGCCTTGCTGTGGCAGAATCTCTTTTTTAATTTCCCCCTTTATTTGACCTCTTTTTACTTCTTTTTTCCAATCCAGAAACTTCACGAACTTCAATGTTTCCTTATCAAAGACTGCAATGCCAAATTCTTCTGCTCCAGTAGGTAAATATGCCTCATAGCTGAAGCCTCCGTTATCCTCCTGCACCATATTGAATCCCATTAAGCGCGGATATTCCGGCTCCTCAAGCACATACAAGTATGGTACTGTCACCTTCTGCTTGCCTGCGTTCACCTCAATCGCACCATTTTGAAGCTTATCTTTAAAGAGTTCACTGTCTATCATCATCTTAACGGGCAGTTTTTTTGTTTCACCTGCCGCTAGCGTTAAGGACAGCGGCAATTGCCAGGTAACACCACGTTGTATACTTGGCTGATTAAACGTAATCCACTCAGATGACTTTCCTTTGTTACTAATCGTAATATAAGCTGTATGTTCATGTAGATGATCTGCTAGCTTAAACTTTCCGAAGCGCATGCTTCCAGGCATAACTAATACACTTGCTTTCACCGCTTTATCGACTTGAATTCTGCCAGCACCTTGTTCATACACCTTGTATTGCTTGCCATCCCTGTCGTTAAGAGGAAGAGCAGTATTCATCAACGCTGCCTTCACTTCCTCCGGGCTCCAATCAGGATGAGCCTCGAGCAAAAGAGCAGCTGCGCCCGCGACATGAGGCGCTGCCATACTTGTTCCCTGCAGGGCAAGATATCCACCTGGGACTGTGCTATTTATCACTACACCTGGTGCGACGACGTCAGGCTTGATATCCCAAGTACTTGTTACAGGTCCTCTTGAACTGAAATCTGCAAGTATATCCTGTTCCCAGTAGCTGTTGATTTTTGCATAGATAGTTTTCTTTTTCCCAAGCTTACTTTGCAGTTGGCTGCCTTCCTTTTTAGAAACACCTGCGACCGGAATCGGAATCTCTCTTTCAAGCATGCCGAGCAGTGGTCCATCCATATCATTAGCGATGAGAACAGCCTTTGCACCTGCCTTATAAGCATTTTCAGCCTTCTCTCCAAATGTGAGCTCACCCCGTTTAATAATCACTATCTTGCCTTTCACATTTTGCAAATCCTTCAGATAGCCCAGCTTTCCTTCGACAATTTCCAAGGCATTTTCAGAACTCCACGCTTTACTCTTATCCATCTTATTTAAAATGATCTTTTCTCCGTCCACCTCTAAAAAAGGCACCTTCATGTTTGGTGTCGTTGCACCGACAGAAATCGCCTTTGCCGCAGTACCAGGAGAACCAACAGTCCAATCAGCAGGTCCTGCATTTCCAGCAGCTGCAACAGCAACAATTCCCTTATCGACAGCCTTATTTAAGGCGATGCTTATCGGCAAATCTGGACCATTTACCTCACTGCCAAGTGAGAGGTTAAGCACATCCACTTTATCCTTTATCGCTCTTTCAATGGCACTCAATATTTGTTCTGTTGTTCCAGATCCTCCAGGACCTAAAGCTCTGTAAGCATATACTTCTGCATTCGGGGCAATTCCCTTAAGCTTTCCCTTTGCAGCGATTATTCCTGCAACATGTGTGCCATGAAGCGTATCCCTTAGCCCATGCCCGACAGTTTCCATTGGGTCTTTATCCCGATCAACAAAGTCCCAGCCCTTTTTATAATTCCTCCTTAAGTCAGGGTGATTATAATCAATGCCAGTATCAATGACACCTACCTTCACACCTTCCCCTGTCAAAGCAGACGATTGGCTTCTCGTCACTCCTTGAATCCAGTCTGCGCCGATAATCTTAGCAGGTCCTTCGCTTTCTGCTGTATATGTTTTGACTTGAGATACAAGCTCCACATCTTGATAACTTGTCAGCATGTTCAAATCCTCCACATTTGCACGTACAGAAAAACCTGAAAAAATTTCACAAAAGACCGTTCTCTTTTGACCACTTTTCAATTTAGCCATTATTTCATTTACTTTATTATCTGAATAGCTGCCTTTTAACTTTACAATGGCAACCCTTTTTTCTTGTTTGCTTTCAGCCGGAAGTTCCGGAAGCTCGTGCACAGCTGCAAAAGTGTAATGTTCACAAGAGAGGATCAAAGCAAAGAACAGAAGGATTATTTTCTTCATATGTATTCTCCTTTAAGCATAGAGGGGTATAGTTGCAGTTATAGTTTGCAGTTGAGGATAAATTATGTCTGGGCATTTCTGGATTGTCTGAATACAAAATAAAAGACTGACCTAATAGGCCAGCCCAACATTAGCATTATTTAGTTCCGAATAAACGGTCACCAGCATCCCCAAGACCTGGAACAATGTAACCTTTTTCGTTAAGTTTTTCATCGAGTGCAGCGATATAAATATCTACATCTGGATGAGCTTCTTTTAAAAGCTCTACGCCTTCAGGTGCAGCAATTAAGCACATGAACTTGATGTTTTTTCCGCCTCTAGTCTTCAAGGAGTTAATCGCTTCAATTGCAGAACCGCCTGTTGCAAGCATTGGATCAACAACGATGAAGTCTCTTTCTTCCACATCAGATGGAAGCTTCACATAATATTCTACAGGCTTAAGCGTTTTTGGATCGCGGTATAGTCCAATATGTCCAACTTTTGCAGCTGGAATAAGCTTTAAGATACCGTCAACCATACCGATACCTGCGCGCAGGATAGGAATAATCCCTATTTTCTTACCAGAAAGCACGTTTGATTTCGTTCTGCTAACTGGTGTATCAATTTCGATTTCTTCTAAAGGCATATCACGAGTGATTTCAAAAGCCATCAATGTTGCCACTTCGTCTACTAACTCTCTGAATTCTTTTGTTCCTGTTTGCTTCTCACGAATGTATGTAAGTTTATGTTGAATAAGTGGGTGATCAAATACGTATACTTTTGCCACATCTTTCACTCCGTTTCCTTCTTTATCGTAAACACACTTCTTGTAATTCTACAGAAAAAAGGCTTTCAAATCAACTGAAATTTTTTCTTTACTACCATTATTTTTACCCAAAAAAGTGCCAGCCTATGCTTATGATAGGCTGGCTTTGTGTTTCTTATAGTTCTTTATACAATACAAATTTACTAGTTAATGCTTCTACTCTTTTAGCTGCTTCAGCTAATTTTTCTTGGTCTTCATGATTTTTCAATGTGAAGCCGATGATAGAAGCGATTTCGTCCATGTCTTCTAAATCGAATCCACGAGAAGTAACAGCTGCTGTACCAATACGGATTCCACTTGTCACGAATGGACTTGCTGGATCGAATGGAATAGTGTTTTTGTTTACAGTAATTCCAACTTCATCAAGTACGTGCTCTGCCACTTTCCCTGTCAAACCAAGAGTTTGCAAATCAACTAGCAATAAGTGATTATCCGTTCCGTTTGAAACAAGTCTTAATCCTTCTTTTTGTAGACCTTCAGCTAAACGCTTTGCATTTGCAATGATGTTTTCAGCATATACTTTAAAGTCATCCTGAAGTGTTTCTCCAAAAGCAACAGCCTTAGCAGAAATAACGTGCATAAGCGGTCCGCCTTGAATACCAGGGAAGATGGATTTATCAATTTTTTTGCCGAATTCCTCTTTACAAAGAATCATTCCGCCGCGAGGACCTCTTAGTGTTTTATGTGTTGTTGTTGTAACAAAATCTGCATAAGGAACTGGATTTTGATGTAACCCTGCAGCCACAAGACCGGCAATATGAGCCATATCAACCATTAAATATGCTCCAACTTCGTCAGCAATCTCACGGAATTTTTTGAAGTCAATCGCACGAGGATATGCACTCGCACCAGCTACAATCAATTTCGGCTTATTTGCGCGCGCTTTTGCCAGCACGTCCTCATAGTCGATTTGCTCTGTTTCTTTATCTACGCCATACTCTATAAAATTATATTGGACTCCGCTGAAGTTAACAGGACTTCCATGTGTTAAATGTCCACCATGGGAAAGATTCATCCCGAGCACAGTATCTCCTTGCTCAAGTATAGTGAAATATACAGCCATGTTTGCTTGCGCGCCAGAGTGTGGTTGAACATTGACATGCTCTGCTCCAAAAATCTCTTTCGCACGGTCGCGAGCGATATCTTCCACAATATCAACGTATTCGCAGCCGCCATAGTAGCGTTTTGCTGGATAGCCTTCTGCATATTTATTTGTCAGTACAGAACCTTGTGCCTCCATAACTGCTTCACTCACGAAATTCTCTGATGCGATTAACTCAATTTTCGCTCTTTGGCGGCCTAGTTCCTGCTGGATAGCTTGATATACTTGCTGGTCGTTTTGCGCTAAATGCTTCATTTGAATCCTCCCTGTAACGGATAATTTAAAAATCTTTTAATCTACGTAAAATCTTCTTATATTCTAACATGGAACAATTTCAAAAAGAAGCTAAAAAATACGAATTATTATTTTATATTTAAAAATAAATGTTCGTGTTTTAACAAGAAAACAGCATAAATACACGTTATTATTTTCTTAAAATAATAAAAAAACCAATCTGTCGCTATTTTCACTAGTATTCCAGCACATACAAATCAAGTTTTATTCTATTTATGCAAACAAAAAAGATATCCCGACTACTTTCGGGATATCTTTTTCTGTTAGCAAGATTCATTATCTTGTGTTTTTTCATAAACAGCCCTTTGGCCGCCAATCAATTTCGGCCTTGTTTTAGCAAGTGTGACATGAGCTTCGCCAAGCTGCTTGTGCGAAACCCTTATTGGCACGGCAACATGCTTGATATGCATGCCAATTAAAGTATCCCCGATATCTATGCCGCCATCTGCAGTGATATGTTCAACAACTACCGGATCTTTCATATGCTGATAGGCATATGCTGCCATTGCACCTCCAGCTTGACGCACAGGAATAACAGATACTTCAGATAGATTCTTTTCCTCTTGCAGCTTTCTCTCAACGACTAAAGCTCTGTTAAGATGTTCACAGCATTGAAAAGCTAGCTCTACCCCTGCCTCTTCCTTGTACTCTAAAAGTTGTTGAAAGATGAAACCTGCAACGTCGATTGCTCCTGCTGTACCAATTTTCTGGCCAATTACTTCACTTGTGCTACAGCCAATGACAAATATATGGCGATCTGTCAATTTTGCTTGTTCTTGATATTCAGAAATAATGCTCTGAAGCTGTTCTTCCAGAGCTGATATATTTATATCCATAAACAACACAGCCTTTCCACTTTAGCATATGCTTAGGAGGATGTTTCTAATTCGTATTGTGCTATTTTGTCTAGTCTTGTTTGATGTCTGCTGCCACTAAATTCTGAAAGCAGCCAAACCTTCGTTATTTCCCGGGCAAGTCCTGGACCGATAACTCTTTCACCCATTGCAATGACATTGCTGTCATTATGCTCTCTTGTCAATCTTGCACTGTATACATCATGTACAAGGGCACATCTAACACCTTTAACTTTATTAGCAGCAATGCTCATACCGATGCCAGTTCCACAAATAAGTATTCCACGGTCAAACTCCCCATTAGCGACCTTTTCCGCTACAGGCAGTGCATAGTCAGGGTAATCGACTGAAGCATTACAGTCACAGCCAAAATCAACATATTCTATTTTTAATTCTTCTAATAAACTTTTTAATTCTTCTCTAATGGTTAAACCACCATGATCTGAAGCAATGGCAACTTTCATCCTGTTAACCTCCTCATATTCCTCTATTATTTTCACATAAAAAGGAGCAAATAGAAAGGCTGTTTACATTCTTTTTAGAAATGCCAGCCTCTCCTTAAAGATTAACTAAAATGTATAATAACCTAAGCAAAACGGAGCATGACTAAACCTTAAATCTAGTAATTGTTTCTTTCAGCTGTTCAGCCTGCTGTTGCAGCTCAAGTGTCAGCACATCAACCTCATTAATAATCTTCGCTTGGTTTTCTGCGATAACCATAACCTGCTGTGTTCCCGCAGATGTCTCCTCCGCTATTGCCGCCACTTCCTGCGACTGTCTAGAGGTGTGCTCAATCTGCTCCATCTGCTGATGAACCTGCTGTGTTATATGTTTTGTGGAATCTGCCATTTGTTTCACAATAGCGGTCATTTCCTGAAGCGTAGCATTTGTTTTTACTCCTTGCTCTGCCTCTGCATTAGCGCTTTGTACCTGCTTCTTAATTTGCACGGCAACATTCCTAACTTCTGATTGCATATTGTCGATAAGCTCTGCTACTCCATCAACTGCTTTTGCACTTTCATCTGCAAGTACTCGAACCTCTTCAGCAACAACTGCAAAGCCTTTACCATGTTCCCCTGCTCTTGCAGCTTCTATAGATGCATTTAAAGCAAGGAGATTCGTTTGCGTTGCAATCGTTCCAACAAGCTTAAGAATATCACCAATTTTCGCTGCATTTTCCTCCAAGCTTTTCACAGAAGATAAGGAGCGGCTATTCTCTTCTGCCAATTGCTTAAGCCCTGCCACAAGTGAATGAACTACTTTATTTGTCTCATCAAGGTTTGAAAGCATTTCATTTGAGATTGCTTGAGTATGATCTGCCGTTTCTTGAACTGTTTGGGCGATATTCATTGATTGCTCCACCGCTTCAGCCGTCGCTTGCACAGAATTAGCCGCTACCTCTGATCCGCCTGCAATTTCTTCTACTGCCCTTGTAATAGAATCAGTCTGTTCTTGAGCTTCCTGCGATTTGCCGGTAATTGCCTTAACAGTCGCATTCGTACTATTGAAGTTTTTTTCAATACTTTTAACCATTTCTCTTAAATTAGAAAGCATATCATTATAAGCCATGCCAAGTGATCGAATCTCATCATCTGAGCTTGACAATTTCACATCATCACTAAGATTGCCATGTGCTGCTTTAATAGCACTTTTCTCTAATCTTTGCAGTGGTTTAATAATAAAGCCGGCTGCTAAAAATGCCAAAAAACCAGACCATAGCACACCCAATGTCAATGTAATAAGATTGAATACAAAGGCGCTGATTCCGATTCCTGGAAGCAAAGGATATAGGACGTAGATGAAAAATGCACTTGTTGAATACGTAATAAGCGCTAGAATGGTAATAAATAATGCAAGTTTTTTTCTCAAGCTGAACTTATATGAAGCAATCTTTTCCATGTTTTTCTCCCCTAGAATTCCTCTTGTAATTTTTTGATAAGTGACTGGATCAAGCCATCCAATTCCTGATATGTTTTTCTGTAAAGCTCGACCGAACCTCCAAATGGATCAACAATATCACCATACTTATCATCATTTACAAATTCCTTTAATGTAAATGTTTTTTCAATTGCATGGGGAAATTGGCTGACAATTGCATTCTTATGTCCAACTGTCATTGTAAACACATGTGTTGCCCAATCAATTAAATCAGCATTCAGCATTGTGGAAAGGTGATTATGCTTTATCCCCTTTTCTGTCAACACTTCCTTTACTTGATAGGAAGCTTCTGAACCATCTATTGCATAAACTCCAGCAGACTTTACTTCCATATTCCCTTTTCCCCTGTTTTTAAGGATGGCTTCTGCCATTGGGCTTCGACAAGTGTTTCCCGTACAAACAAACAATACTCGCACCATTTTTCCCACCTCCCTTTTAACGTTATTATAAATTTATTGCCGTTCGATTTCACCATTTGGATTCACTACTATATCTATCGACAGAATTTATAGATTTTACACTTTCCGCGTAGAGTTTTAGCTGTTTTTTCCAAATAAAAAAGCAGCTTACTTATAAGCTGCCAATGATTACTCTAGGTTGAATCTTCAGACTCTATAGGTGTAAAAGCAGCTTAATGCCAAAGGCAAGCAGTATCCCTCCACCTAAAACCTCCCCATAATTCCCAAGAAGGCCCTGAGCTTTTCTGCCAATAATTAAACCAAGCCATGTTAACAATGTTGCACTTAAGCCGAAGGCAAGCAGAACAAGCCATGTTTTGGCCTTATAAATACCTAAGCTTAGCCCTACGGAAAAGCTATCCAAACTAACGCTGACCGCAAACACAATAAGACCAAAGCCAACTGGTGTAATTTTGTAGGCATCCTCTTCCTTAAAGCCTGCCCATATCATTTGCACACCTAAAATAAGCAGGAGTACTCCACCGATAATCCCAGCAATCCCTCCAAAATTATCAGACAGAAATCTCCCTGCAAGAATCCCCAACAACGGCATGATGACATGAAATACTCCAATAACAATTCCAATTTTCATTATTTGCCTTAGCCTGAGCCTGTACATTCCCATTCCTAGCCCAACAGAAAATGCGTCCATTCCTAAAGCGAATGCCATTAGAACAAGTGTAAATATTTCTCCGATTAGTGTAGACATTACCTTCCTCCTTGGACTTGCTAATTAGAGAATATGCACGTCCAAGTTTTTTTAGAAGCAATTTAAATGAAGGTTAAAATAATAATTTACACAATCGGTATGTCAATCAATAACTTGGTGAGAGGCTGCTTTCATTAAACGATTCATGATGGCATGCCCCACTCCTTCATATGGAAATACCTCTGCGAAAATAATATCAACATCACTATGGTTAAAACTTCTTAAACCATCATATAGATTTGCAGCAACTGTGGATAAGTCAGCTCTTTGTCCGCATACAAAAATATAATCTGCTTGATAATAATCTTTGTTTTCTTCTGTTGTGAGTATTCCTGCCTTTTTGCCGTTGCGGTGCTGTTCTGCAACCAATTCTTGAATTCTTTCCCTTGGTGCTTGCACTAAAAACAACGGTGCATTCGGTGCATAATGTGTATACTTCATACCGGGTGCTTTTGGAGCGGAATCTTTATTGATAAGGGCTTTATCTAGCTGCACTTCCCCAATTACCTTTTCAATGTCCTCCTGGGACACACCTCCTGGACGAAGTATTACAGGGATGCTATCCGTACAATCAATAACCGTCGATTCCACACCAACACCCGTCGGACCGCCATCCACAATCCCGGCAATAACTGCATCTAAATCCTCCTTTACATGAAGCGCAGTAGTAGGGCTTGGCTTTCCAGATGTATTAGCACTTGGCGCTGCAATCGGTAAATTGGCAAGCTCCAATAATTTTAATGCAACCGGATGATCAGGCATTCTTATGCCAACAGTATTCAGTCCGGCACTTGCCAGCTTCGACAATGCACCTTCTTTAAGCTGGAAAATAATCGTAAGCGCCCCCGGCCAGAAGGCTTCCATTAACTGCTCTGCCTTCTCTGGCACTTCCTTCACGAGTTCTGCCAACTGCTCTTTTTTTGCTATATGGATGATGAGCGGGTTATCAGATGGTCTGCCTTTTGCGGCAAATATCTTCGCAATTGCTTCATCATTTTTTGCGTTCCCTCCAAGTCCATAAACTGTTTCTGTTGGAAAGGCGATTACTTCATTTTTGTTTAAAAGGTCTGCAGCCTGTTCAATTTGTGGATAACCACTACCTATATCCACATACTTATCCACTGACCATAATTTTGTCTTCATACTTATCCACCTTTAATCAAAACTTGTATAAATACATTGAAATTGCCTGTCGTTCTTCAATTTTCGACAATTAGTATTTGACCGAATCCAGTCAATATTTTTGTGTTTTATCTGACTTGTCCACAAATTGTGAATAAAAAGATGATAACGGTGGATAACTCTTCCTAATTATCCACATTATTTATCGAATAATACATGATTTTCGAGTTATTAACAGCTTCCGCTGTCTTAACTGTTGATGATTCTCTAACATCCATAGGCAAATCTTCGACATTTATCTCCTTAAACCCGAGCAAAAGAAAGAGATTCCTTGCATTCTTATTATTCACCACGCAATATAGCATACCTAATTTTTGTTCTTTAGCCAACCTTATGGCCTGTTGAAGCAAGTACAAAATGTCTTCAGCTGATCCATTTTTAAGGACGAGCGCTCTTAACAACCCAGCGTCAGCGTAGGGCTGAATGCCAATTGTCCCCATTAATTCCCCTGAATGCGTATCCTCCGCAACTAGGCAGAAGTCCATCCAATTCTCTAAACCCTGCAATTCGACTTCCGTTCTCCCTAGAAAGCTTTTAAGACCCTCTATATCTCCACTAGCTGCTTTTCTAACAGTATGCTCCATATTATAAGTCTCCTTTATCATAAATTGAATTAGTTGTTAATTCTATTACTATGAAAGGGATTTGAAAAAAATGATAGAATTTTTATTAATCCTCTCTACCATTAGGATTATGGCATGTATAGTTTTACAGTATATGTGTAAAGCAGTCCTAATCCATATTTTTCATGAATAAAGCCATCCGCCGCAAGCAGATGGCTTTATATCATCCAAAGATTTTATCCCATAACTCAACCAGGAAGAACTTTACTTCTACGTCACTCTCTTTTTCTTCATCCACATAAACAGGATCTTCTTTACTGTCTTTTGCTACTTCTTTCACTTCTGTTTTTTTGTCTTCCTTAGCTTTCTTTGCTTCTTCGTCTGCTTTGTCTTTCTTTTCTGCTACTGCTTCTTCGTTCTTCTTGCTATCTTCTTCCTTCTTATCCTCTTCAAAGCCATCACTTACAGCAACACTGTTAGAAAAATCAAGAAAACATAATGGTGGAAACAGTACACACCACCAATTTGCGCCTTCTCCTGCTCCTAATGTAATTAAAATCGCTTCGTATTCACCAGCAGGATATAAAAACTCTCCGTATAGCTTTGTAGGAAAATCTACTTTACCGAATTTCACCTTAACTGTCTGATCTGAGCTTTCTTCCATAACTACCTTTTCTGCTATCTTTTGAATTTCCGGCTGTTTATCCTTTAAAAGCTGTTTTGCCGCTTCTTTAGAAGTTAAATCTGCTACCCAATTTGTTATTTCTGCATTGACTGCGTCCCTTACTTTTCTCTTTAAAGCTTGGTCCTCTTCACTATCGCTATTTGCCAATATTCTTAGTCTAATAGCATCACTTGGAATTACCACTTCGTCATTTGCTGTCACTTCATTTTTCGGTATATATAAACTCATAATAGTTGATAGGATAAGTACAAATATATAAATTGTTGCCATTGATTTTCTTTTCATATTAATTCGCCCCCTCATAAAAACAGTGTGGACAGATTAATAGATTCTTAAACTAGCAAGTTTTGATTTTTTTTAAAAATAAAAAACCGCGGATTATCCGCGGTTAAAACTAATCTTAAAATGTTACTCAAACCCTATTTCGGCAAATACCATTCGATCTTTCTTGTTGATATCATATACAACATTCACCTTTGCTGATGGAAAAGCATTCACAATCAGTGTTGAGACTGCTTCACTTTGACCCATGCCGACTTCAAAGCCGACAATGCCTTTAGTCTTTAACACGGAAGGAAGCTGCTCGCATATTCTTCTGTAAATATCCAAGCCTTCTGCTCCTGCAAATAATGCTCGATGAGGCTCATGCTCTGTGACGACAACAGACATTTCAGCAGCATCTTGATCTGGTATATAAGGAGGATTTGACAAAATCACATCAAATTTTCTTTGATCTTTAAAAAACGGTTCAAACAAATCTCCTTGGACAAATTCCAATTCTGCTTCAAGTGCTTTTGCATTTTGCCTTGCAACCTTCAAGGATTCTTCGTATAGGTCTGTTGCAGTCACGTGAAGCTGTGGATATTCTAGTTTCATCGTTATTGCAATAGCCCCGCTACCTGTCCCGATATCCACCAAATCAACAGTCTCACTTCCATATAACACCTTAATTCGCTCTAACATATTATAAACAAGCTCTTCTGTTTCAGGTCTTGGTATTAGAACCTCCTCATTGACTGTAAATGTCCGTCCGTAAAAGTCCTCATACCCCATTAAATATTGTATCGGTTTTCCTTCACCATGAAGATGGACATACTTTTGGAACTTCTGAAAGGCTTCCTCGTCCATCTCTTCTCTGAATTTCATCAGCATCTCAGAACGAGACGCCCCTAACACATGACGCATTAGCAATTCTCCAGCGTACTCCTCACGACCGTGCACAGCCAAATAAGAAGAAGCCCATTTAAGGGCTTCAAATACTTTCATTTGTCCTGAATCAGACATCTGACGCACTTTCTAAACGGCTTGATTGCTCTTCAAGAATCAAAGCATCTATAATATCTTCCATTTTCCCTTGCAGGATTTGATCAAGCTTCTGAATAGTTAGTCCAATTCGGTGATCTGTTACACGGTTTTGCGGGAAGTTATATGTTCTGATACGCTCGGAACGATCTCCTGTACCAACCGCAGACTTACGCTGCTGGTCATACTCCGCTTGTGCTTCTTGTTGGAACTTGTCATAAACACGAGCACGTAAAACTTTCATTGCTTTTTCTTTGTTTTTGATTTGCGATTTTTCGTCCTGACAGGATACAACTGTTCCTGTCGGTAAATGCGTCAATCTTACTGCTGACATTGTAGTGTTAACACTTTGTCCACCAGGCCCGCTTGAAGTAAATGTATCAACACGGATATCCTTATCGTGGATTTCAATTTCAACCTCTTCTGCTTCAGGCAGACATGCAACAGTTGCAGTTGAAGTATGAATTCTTCCGCCAGATTCTGTTTCAGGCACACGTTGCACCCTGTGTGCTCCATTTTCGAACTTAAGCTTTGAGTAGGCACCTTTTCCGTTTATCATGAAAATGATTTCCTTATATCCTCCAACACCTGTTGAACTCGCATCAATTACTTCCATCTTCCAGCCTTGGGATTCTGCATAGCGGCTGTACATACGGAACAAGTCTCCAGCAAATAATGCCGCTTCGTCTCCACCTGCTGCTCCGCGAACTTCCATGATAACGTTCTTATCATCATTAGGGTCTTTAGGGATCAGCAGTATTCTTAGACGCCCTTCCAATTCCTCAATTTTCGCTGCTGTTTCATCTAACTCTTCTTTAACCATTGCACGCATTTCTGAATCAAGCTTTTCCTCCAGCATTGATCTAGCGTCTTGATTTTGAGCTTTTACTTCTTTATATTCCCGGTAAACTTCAACCGTTTCTTGTATATCTGATTGCTCTTTAGAATAATCACGCAATTTTTTTGTATCATTGACAATTTCCGGATCGCTCAATAGCTCATTAAGCCTGTCATAACGATCCTCTACAGCTTGCAGACGATCAAACACGAATATTCACCTCAATTTTTTTCCATAACATTTTAATTATATTATAGGCTATTATCCCCGTCAAAACCAAATTAACATGTAAAAACAGCAATTACGAGGATATAATGCTTTTCTTGTAACGTTTTGCTTTATAATAAAGATATTCATAGAAAGAGAGGACAAATAATGTCTCTATCTAACGGCTCTGTTTATCACTATATAATGGAAAAGGCTCCAATAATTACGGAAAAATGGTTCGCCATAAAAGACGGCGAAGAGGGATCCATTTACAGTAAAGATTCAACTGACTCTGTTAATAATCTACTCAGGTCCCAACATGCATTCACAATTGAAACTGTCATCAGTTCTTTTTTAGATGATGAGGCTGTCTTCTCCGCCAATTTATCGAAATGGGCGAATGAAATTGCCAAAAGCAGAGTAAAACTTGGCGTCCCAGTTCACCAAGTACTGCATGCTTTAAGTCTGACAAGGCAAACCGTTTGGGAAATGATTACTACATTCATTGAAGAACTAGGAGATGTTCCACAGGCAACCATATTGCATTGGAGTTCGGTCTTCCATCTCACGTTTGACAAATTGAACAATGAATTTACTGAAATGTACCACGAATACACTCTTAAAAGAATGCAGGCACAGCAAGAAACAATCAATGAATTAAGCAACCCGATTATCCCCATTATTAATCATATTGGAGTTCTGCCTATTATTGGAGCCATTGACATAACAAGAGGAAATTTAATCTTAGAAAATGTACCTGCAAGCTGCAAAGCTAAGCAAATTAGACATCTTCTTATCGATCTTTCTGGAGTATCTACCATTGATACAATGGTGCTGCAAAAGCTGCTAAGCTTAGTAAAGATTCTGAAATACACCGGTATGGAATCTAGTATATCTGGGCTAAGACCCGATATAGCTCAAGTCATCTATAATTTAGGGATTAGCCTTGAGGATATCCCAACATATAGCACACTCAAGCAGGCACTTTCAAAGCTTGGTCTATCTGTATCTTCCTAATTAAAATCCCCATTAGAGCATTCTAATGGGGATTTTTTTTTGCATACAGTCACTTTGCATACAGTCACTTTATTGAAGTACTGTTAATTTCTTTCAATGAAGGTGATTTAGGTACTTCATGATGATGACGGCATCTTGGCTCATACGATTCAGAAGCACCGACAAGTATGATTGGATCATCATATGATGCTGGCGCTCCGTCAATTAATCGCTGAGTACGGCTTGCCGGTGAACCACATACAGCACAGACTGCCTGCAGCTTTGTTACTAACTCTGCGATTGCCATAAGTTCAGGCATTCTTCCAAATGGCTCACCACGGAAGTCCTGATCCAATCCTGCACAAATAACTCTATAGCCGCTATTGGCTAAATGCTGGACAACTGCCACAATCTCCGGATCAAAAAACTGAACTTCGTCAATAGCAACCACTTCAACATCTGGTTTCACATATTCAAAGATTTCTGAGGAGTTGCTAATTGGGACAGCAACTGTTGTAGAACCATTATGTGAAACTACAGCTTCCTCACTGTAACGATTATCTATTTTAGGCTTAAACACAACAATGTTCTGTTTAGCAAATTGGGCTCTTCTAACTCGTCGGATAAGCTCTTCAGATTTACCGGAAAACATACTTCCGCAAATAACCTCTACCCATCCATGATGTTTCATCACATACATGAAACCTCTCCTTCCTTCCTCCAAAAACATGTCCTTCACTAAATCAGCAAAGCGACTGTAGCGTTCATGTACTCATAGAAGACGCTTAAGAATACAAAAAATCCATATTTCATTTTCTTGTATTCTTAAACACCCTCTTAGTCCGTAGGATTATCATAAAGAAAGAACAGGCAAGGTATGAAACATTCTTGCCTGTTCTTTGGGTTGATTATTGTTGTTGCGATTTGATGCCGTATTTTTTGTTGAAACGGTCAACACGTCCGCCAGCTTCAGCGAATTTTTGACGTCCAGTATAGAACGGATGGCACTCAGAGCAAGTTTCAACTTTCATCTCTTTTGCAACAGATCCAGTTGTGAACTCATTTCCACATGCGCATTTTACCGTAATTTCATTATAAGTTGGATGAATTCCTGCTTTCATTCCTTTTCATCTCCTTCCGCCCTGCAACTTTCGAAACAGAGTTATAGAATAATGCTTGGACATTGCTTTTTCCCATGCATTATTATTTCAAAAACACACTGTCATCATTATAACAAGTACATGGGCTTTTTGCAACTTCATTTCCTCGTCTTGAATCATGAAATTTTTCCCAGGTTATGATTTCCTATAACAGCAATTAAGAACGCTTCGCAGCAGTTCCTGCCTTCATTTGATCAGACAATACCGCAAAAAATTCTTCGTTAGACTTTGTTTGTCTTAGCTTACGTAAGAAACGTTCCGCAAAGTCAGGAGCATCAGACATGGACTTGCGAATGGCCCATAATTTATCCAAGTGTTCCTTCGGTATAAGAAGTTCCTCTTTACGCGTACCAGAACGGCGAATATCAATCGCAGGGAAAATTCTTCTTTCTGCAAGAGAGCGGTCTAAATGAAGCTCCATATTACCTGTACCCTTAAATTCCTCATAAATAACATCATCCATACGAGAACCTGTATCAACCAATGCAGTTGCAAGGATTGTTAAAGAACCGCCTTCTTCAATATTACGCGCTGCACCGAAGAAGCGTTTTGGACGATGGAAAGCAGCAGGGTCTATCCCTCCTGATAATGTTCTTCCACTTGGAGGAATGACAAGATTATATGCTCTCGCAAGTCTTGTTATACTGTCCATCAGGATAACAACATCACGCTTATGCTCCACAAGACGCATTGCTCTTTCCAAAACAAGCTCAGCAACTTTAATATGGTTTTCTGGAACCTCATCAAAAGTGGAGCTAACAACATCCCCGCTTACAGATCTTTCGATGTCAGTTACTTCCTCTGGCCGTTCATCAATTAAAAGGACAATTAGCTCTGCATCCGGATGATTCGTCGTGATGCTGTTGGCAATCTCCTTGATGAGCATTGTTTTACCAGCTTTTGGAGGCGCAACAATTAATCCACGCTGCCCAAAGCCGACAGGTGCAAGTACATCCATAATACGTGTTGAAGCATACTTTTGGGTTGTCTCCAGCTTCATCTGTCTGTCTGGATATAATGGCGTTAGCGCTGGAAAATGAACCCTTTCCTTTGCCGTTGCCGGATCATCGCCATTTACTGCTTCTACTTGCAGCAAGCCGAAGTATCGCTCATTTTCTTTAGGGGGACGCACTTTACCTGAAACCTTATCCCCATTTCGCAAATCAAACTTTCTGATTTGGGAAGCTGATATGTAGATATCCTGTGAACTTGGCGAATAGTTAATCGGTCTCAAGAAACCAAAGCCCTCTGATTGGATAATCTCGAGAACACCTTCCATGAAGAAATACCCTTCCTGCTCGGCTCTCGCTTTCAAAATAGAGAATATAAGCTCTTTTTTTGTCAGCTTGCTGTAATAAGCTACTTTATATTCACGAGCCAATTCGTAAAGCTCTTTTAATTTCATATTTTCCAAACTAGATATGTTCAATCCCATTTTGCCACCACTCTTTTTCATTTTCAGTTATTCCTACCATTTAGCGAAAGATTGTATTTGGAAAGGAATGTATTTATTTTTTTGAGGCGTTACGTTTTTGAAGAAGAAAAAAACTATAAGATGTATATAGTTAATGAAGTATAGTATTAATTCCCGCACTCCCGTAAGTTAAGAAGTTTTTTGCATAAAAGCAATCTCTATTTTACCTAATCTAATCGTTGATATGCAACTACAATTTAATAGGGAAAGAATCCGTTTTCTTGGAACACCAACATAAGATAAAAATAGGCAGAATGAGGCTGACCTCGCTTTATAGGTCCTCCACTTACAGAAAGGGTCCATTAAAGATAAGCAGCACCCATCATTCCACCTTTTTATCACTGTCAACCATTCTTTATTTGTTCATACTCTTCCTGGGTCATGCCCTCACGCCAGATAGAAGCTCCTAAGCCTTTCAGCTTCTCTACAAGCTGTCCATATCCTCTGTCAATATGCTCAATACCAGTAACTTCAGTGATGCCATCTGCCATCAATCCTGCAATTACCAATGCTGCTCCAGCTCTTAAATCACTTGCCTTAACACGTGCTCCTTGCAAATGGACCGGTCCATTGATAATTGCCGATCTTCCTTCTACTTTAATCGTGGCATTCATCCTTCTCAGTTCATCAATATGCTTGAAGCGGGCACTGTATATTGTATCCGTTACCATGCTTGTACCGTTTGTTTTCGTTAAAAGCGATGTGAACGGCTGCTGTAAATCTGTTGGGAATCCCGGGTAAACAAGGGTTTTAATATCCACTGGCTTCAAATCAGGATTGGAGCTGACAAATACTTGATCACCACTTGATTCTATATGCACACCCATTTCCCTTAATTTAGCGATAAGAGATTCTAAATGCTGTGGTATTACATTATCAATCAGTATTCCATCACCAACCGCTGCACCAATAATTATATAAGTTCCGGCCTCAATTCGGTCAGGAATAATGGTATGACGACAGCCATCTAAACGATCAACACCATCGATTCGAATGACATCTGTTCCTGCACCTTTAATTTTAGCACCCATATTAGTCAACAATGTAGCAACATCAATGATTTCTGGTTCTTTAGCGGCATTCTCAATAATTGTTCTGCCTTTTGCTCTAACAGCCGCAAGCATGATATTAATAGTTGCCCCTACACTCACTACATCGAGATAGATTCTGGCTCCCCTCAGCTCATCAGCTCTTAGATATATAGCTCCCTGTTCATTTGTCACTTGAGCTCCTAATGCTTCGAATCCTTTTATATGCTGATCAATCGGCCTTGGACCTAAGTGGCAGCCTCCAGGCAATCCAATTACAGCTTTTTTAAATCTGCCAAGCATTGCTCCCATTAAGTAATAGGAAGCACGCAGCTTTTTGACCTTACCATTTGGCATAGGCATGGAAATCATAGAAGTCGGGTCAATCGTCATATCAGAATCAGAGAATGAAACACTTCCTCCTAATTCCTCCATTATCCCTTTCAATATGTGTACATCAGAAATGTCAGGCAATCCCTCAATGGTCACTGGAGATTCTGCTAAAATAGTGGCTGGTATCAGTGCAACTGCACTGTTTTTTGCACCGCTAATGCGTACCGTGCCTTTTAATGGTGATCCACCTGCAATCATAAGTTTTTCCATTTCTAACTCCCTTCTAAGCCAAGCAATGCGTGTACTTAATTATGTAATTTTCGTATTATCCGAAATTACTTAGCCGTTTTGCGGCCCCTTTCCCTTTGGGCAAGTACTGCTTTGCCAACTTCCCTGTTTACAGGAATATAAAAATTGAATTAAGTCTTGAAAGTAATATCAATTATGAGTTCCTACTGATTCAATTATTATACCAAAATTTAAAGAAGATAGGAAAAGTGCTAGCACATGCACAATGTTAAGGAGGGCAAAAACTTGTCCAGGTATCCTTTAAGGACAGTTAGGCCTTTCCTAATTTGGGCTAATAAATCTCAAGTAGCATCAAAATTAATATCGCCAAGTCTAATTTACGAACGGTGAAATTAATAATTAATAAAATCTGGGTGTTTTTTCAATAGAAGCTTGATAACTAGAATACTGGATGTGTTGAACATAAAGGTGCTTTTAGTCTAGTCCAGATGGGGACTGCTTGTCTTGTTCCTTTAAGCAGCTTCAGCCAGTCTTCAAATGGGGAATTATCATTCTTTATACATCATAACCGACAATATGTCTGTTTATTCGACTGACTTTCTAAAATACAGTAAATGAACGGAAACCGCCCATTAAGGGCGGTTTCGATCATTTATGTTATATTACGCTTTGTTTGAAGAACCGAATTCTTTGATTTTGCCAATAACAGTTGCTTTAATAGCGTCACGAGCTGGTCCTAAGTATTTACGTGGATCGTACTCTTCAGGTTTAGCAGCCAATGTTTCGCGAACAGCTTTAGCAGAAGCGATTTGGTTTTCTGTGTTAACATTGATTTTAGCTGTACCAAGAGAAACAGATTTTTGGATATCTTTTGTTGGGATACCAGTTCCTCCGTGTAATACTAGTGGAAGACCAGTAAGGTTACCGATTTCTTCCATTTCTTTGAAACCAAGGTTTGGTTCACCTTTGTATGGTCCATGAACAGAACCAAGTGCTGGAGCTAGAGTATCGATGCCAGTGCGTTTAACAAGCTCAACACACTCTTGTGCATTAGCGTAGATTACGCCTTCAGCAACAACATCATCTTCTTGTCCGCCAACAGTTCCAAGCTCAGCTTCAACTGAAACACCTTTTGAATGAGCGTAATCAACAACTTTTTTAGTTGTTTCAACGTTTTCTTCAAATGGGTGGTGAGAAGCATCGATCATAACTGAAGTGAATCCAGCGTCGATAGCTTCTTTACATTTTTCGAAGCTTGAACCGTGATCCAAGTGAATAGCAACTGGAACAGTGATTTTATAGTCTACAAGTAAACCTTCTACCATTTTAACTACAGTTGTGAAACCACCCATGTAACGAGCAGCACCTTCAGATACCCCAAGGATAACTGGAGATTTTTCTTCTTCTGCAGCTTGAAGAATTGCTTGAGTGAACTCAAGGTTATTTAAGTTAAATTGACCAACAGCATAGCCTTCTGCTTTTGCTTTGTTTAACATGTCTTTCATTGAAACTAAAGGCATATTTCTTCCTCCTTATTATGATCGTCCTTTTTACAAGGTAACCTTTATTAAATTCTCCAAAGAGAATTGTGAATATGTATACATTACCCCTAGTAAAATAAAACGAATCAATTAGCTTTTAAATTCCATAGGTAATCATACCAAAATAAGTAGAGAAATGCTATCTATCCAACCATTTTTTATAAAATGTCATAAAAAAATTAGTTTTATCCAAAAAATTGATAGAGCAAATTAATTGCTCTATCAATTTTTTGGTTAATATGTATTCGTAAAAATTACCTGGTATAATTGCCTTAGAAAGGCTCCAGTTAGTTCAATGCTTTAGCTGACGATATATTCCTTAACTGCCGCACGCAAATCATCAATGTCGAATGGCTTTGCAAAATGTGTCAATGCTCCAAGATCCTTTGCTTCCTGAATCATATCAAGCTCACCATATGCCGTCATGATAATTACACGAATATCCTTGTAAAGCTTTTTCATCCGTTTTAATATTTCAATGCCATCCATTCCAGGGATTTTCATATCAAGAAGTACCAAATCAGGAACCTCTTGTGTCACTATTTCTAGCGCCTGCACTCCATTTGCAGCCTGAAATGTTTTGTAGCCTTCTTTTTGAAACACTTCATTTAATAAAATTCTGATACCGAACTGGTCATCCACGATTAATATTTTCCCTTTCATTTTAGACCCTACCCTTCCTAATTGTTCTCTATTTTTGAAAATGAAAAAGATGTTCCCCTATATCTGACAACCGGCTGCTGATATTCGACACAGCAAAAAAGACTATTTTAGACAATAGACCCAATTACATCCATTATATAACAAAGTTTTTCTCTATAAATAACTTTCTACTTTTTATTGACATTTTCCTGCTGACAGGCATAAATTTTGCCTTTTCTTGCACTTTCCTTATAATACTATTGAATCAGTCAAACTTTCCCTATCAATGGATATGATGATGAAAAATAACTATGGGGGTGCCTCACATTGCTAAAAATGTTCTCCACTCAATTAAGTGGTTTATTTAAAAGACTTCACGAAAAGGAAGAAGAATCAATTGAGGATAGTGCCAGAATACTTGCCCAAGCTCTTGGCGGTGATGGAAAAATCTTCATTTATGCCACTAATGAAATGAAGGCAGTTGTTTCTGAAAGCTTGTATAGTGCTGAACCACTACAAGGGGCAGAAGAATGGACAGAGGAGCACTCGATTGATAATGTTAACCCAAATGACCGCTTCTTAATGTTCTCACGAACGTCAGATGATCCGGAGCTTCTACCTTTTGCCAAGAAGCTTGCCGAAGAATTTATTCCTTTTGTCTCAGTTAGCACCATAATGTCTGCTGATTTAGAAGGACTACAAGACATTGCAGATGTTCATATTGACCTTAAGTTGACGAAAGGCCTGCTGCCTGATGAAGAAGGCAATCGCTTCGGTTATCCCGCTTCTGTCGCTGCTTTATTTGTCTATTATGGCATCAAGTTTACGTTGGATGAATTTATTAAGGAATTTGAACTGTAAACAAAAAAGCTAACCTTTTTAAAAAGGTTAGCTTTTTTAATCACTTATTTCTCAGAGAAACGCAAGGAAGATCCTACAAATTCACGGAATAGTGGTTGTGGTCTTGTTGGTCTTGAGATGAATTCTGGATGGAATTGTGATGCTACAAACCAAGGGTGATCCTTAAGCTCGACAATTTCCACTAGACGGCCGTCAGGACTTGTTCCTGAGAACACGAAACCAGCGTCTTCCATCTCTTGGCGATATTGGTTATTGAACTCATAACGATGACGATGTCTTTCATAGATAACTTCATCTTGGTATGCTTCATATGCTTTTGTGTTTTCTTTTAATTTACATGGATATAGACCTAAACGAAGAGTTCCTCCAAGATCCTCGATATCCTTTTGCTCTGGCAGCAAATCGATAACAGGGTATGAAGTTTTTTCATCCAACTCAGAAGAATTAGCTCCATTCCAGCCTAAAACATTGCGAGCAAACTCAATGGACGCTACTTGCATTCCAAGACAAATTCCGAAGAACGGAACTTTATTTTCACGCGCATATTGTGTTGTAATGATTTTCCCTTCAACACCACGGTCACCAAATCCTCCTGGTACAAGGATTCCATCTGCATGCTGCAACAATTCTTTCGCATTTTCAGCAGTAACATGCTCTGCATTGATCCAGTCAATTTCGATATCTGCGTCAAATGCATATCCTGCATGCTTTAATGCTTCCACAACAGAAATGTAAGCATCTTGAAGCTCAACATACTTTCCGACAAGAGCAATCTTAACTGTTTTCGATAAGTTGCGGACTTTATCAACAAGCTCAATCCATTCTTCCATATCCGCTTCCCCACATTTAAGATGCAGGTGGTCACATACGATTTGATCTAAGTTTTGTTCTTGAAGTGCTAATGGAATTGTATACAATGTATCTGCATCCTGACATTCAATAACAGAATTTGTGTCAATGTCACAGAATAAAGCAATCTTATCCTTCATATCTTGTGAAATTGGCTTTTCTGTTCTCACTACAATTACATTTGGCTGAATACCTAAGCTGCGAAGCTCTTTAACACTGTGCTGTGTTGGCTTTGTTTTCATTTCGCCAGCTGCTTTGATATAAGGCACTAATGTACAGTGAATATACATTACATTTTCTCTGCCGATATCATTTTTAATTTGGCGGATTGCCTCTAAGAATGGCAATGACTCGATATCACCGACAGTTCCCCCGATTTCCGTTATAACAACATCAGCATTTGTTTCACGGCCTGCTCGGAATACTCTTTCTTTAATCTCATTCGTAATATGAGGGATAACTTGAACAGTTCCTCCCAAATAGTCTCCTCTGCGCTCTTTTCGTAGTACAGTTGAGTAGATTTTTCCTGTTGTGACATTATTGTACTTCGTTAGGTTAATGTCAATAAAACGCTCATAATGTCCTAGGTCAAGATCTGTTTCCGCACCATCATCTGTAACAAAAACCTCACCATGCTGATATGGACTCATTGTACCTGGGTCCACGTTAATATATGGATCGAATTTTTGAATGGTTACGCTCACTCCACGGTTTTTTAGCAGTCTTCCTAATGAAGCTGCAGTAATTCCTTTTCCAAGTGATGAAACAACCCCACCTGTAACAAAAATATATTTTGTCATTTTTATAATCCCCCTTAGTTAAAGTTTGTGCATATTTGTCTTTATTTAAAGAAAAATATTCGAATATTTTTTTCGAGGGGAGTGAAACAATTGCTGTAAAGCCACTTTTATAAAAAAGCCTTTCAGCGCCCTGCCCTAATCATTTAAAACAGGTTCTGCGGCCTGAAAATCATTTTATAAAAACAAAAAAGCTCCGCTTACTTTTTCAAGTAAGGGGAGCGCTATTTAAGCAAATATCAGTTCGTTCCTTTTTTAAGGAGCCCAAAAATGATTTTACAAGCAAGGCATCTAAAAGTCAAGGGTCTTATTTATCTTCCTCATCCTCGTCTTCAAACTCATCCTCATCTTCTTCATCATCTTCTTCGTCTAAATCCTCATCCAGCTCATCTTCGTCGATTTCAAAACTATCTTCTGCATCTTCGTCAAAGCTGTCATCGTCTTCTTCTTCGTCATCTGCTAGGTCGTCATCTAGCAAATCGTCCTCATCTTCGACATCATCGTCCTCATCAAACTCTTCATAATCTTCTTCTACACTGTCATCATAATCGTCGAAATCATCTTCAGCAGCTTTTTTCGCTTTTTTCTTCTTCGGCTTCGTTACCGTAACGACATCTTCCTCTGACTTATCAACAGGATACCATGTACGTAATCCCCAACGATTATCTCCTAATGACAGAAAGCGTCCGTCAATATTAATATCTGTATAGAATTGTGCAAGTCTATCATTGATTTGATCTTCAGACAAATCCACTAGCCTGCTTACTTCCTTCACAATTTCATTGAAAGAATATGGTGTTTTTGCACCATTTAATAGTTCATATGCAATTTCAATTAATGACATTTCATTTAATTCTTCTTTTGTAAACTTATCAACACTCATTTTGGCACTTCCCTTCGCTATCTGCTCTTTATCCGAATTGGATTGTATGTAGTTATACCACATTTATTAAAGACATTTTCTTCATTTGCATGTAGGCGGAAATCTTTTTGTCTTAACATTTATTTCCTCATGGAGTTTCATTTTATACAGTTTCCATTTCATAGTAAAGAGAAAAAATACATATTCTCCATTATAAACAAATTTCTAGCGAATATGCTAGTTCTAGCTAAGGTTTATTTAGCTTTTCTTTTCTTTATTGCCTACGGTATTACGGAAAGTTCCACAAGTCTTCTTTCCCTCTCTTATAGAATAGGTGAAAACGGGAAACAATACATATCCAAGGGGGAACTTCTATGTATACTTTTTTAATCATCATTTGTGTTTTGTTAATGCTCATTTTTTTACTTTATATAGATTTCATTGTCGGCAAAGCTATCACTAAGCGAAAGGTTACGAGAAGAAATTATCCGTTTCGGGAAAGTAACTTTCAAATCTTCAACGACGGTAAGGACCTCTTTCCAGACTTATTTCAAGAGCTGGAAAATGCCGAAAAGCATATACATATATTATTTTACACGGTAAAAGCAGATACAATTAGCACACAGTTTTTAGAAATTCTTGAAAGGAAAGCACAAGATGGGATTGAGGTAAGACTGTTGCTGGATTGGCTCGGAAGCTTTCAGGTCAGAAAAAAAATCCGCAATAAGTTAAAGGAGGCAGGAGTAGAGTTTGCATATTGCAATAAACCAACACTGCCATTTTTCTATTCTTTGCAGGTTAGAAATCACCGGAAGATTTCCATAATTGATGGAAAAACAAGCTATGTTGGCGGTTTTAATATTGGTAAAGATTATATTCACGCCAATTTAAAATTAAGTCCGTGGAGGGACTACCATTTTAAAATGACAGGTCAGGGTGTTGATGACCTGCAGCGTGAATTTTTACTAGACTGGACCGATGCCACAAAAACAAATCTGCTTCAAAACCCTATTTACTTTCCCAAACAGCCTAAAGGTAATGCCAGACATCAGATTATTCCAACCCAAGGAGTCTATTTAGAGGATGTTCTTTGCGGACTTATCCGCAATACACGGAAAACTCTATTTATTGGAACTCCCTATTTCATCCCTAGCAAAAGGATAATGAAAGAGCTTAGCATGGCTCAAGACAGAAACGTCACAATCACCCTGCTATTGCCAACAAAGCCTGATCATATTTTAGTAAAGGAAGCCTCCTTCCCCTACTTACGTACCCTGTTAAAGGGTGGTGCAAAGGCTTATCATTATAAACATGGTTTTTTTCATGGTAAGATTGTTACAGCAGATGACGAAATTTGTCTTGTCGGCACACCTAATTTTGATAAGAGAAGCATTTTCTTGAACCACGAACTGGTTTGCAGTATTTTTGAACCTAGCTTTATTACAGAAATGAACAGCTTTGTTGATAAGGATATTGCCGTATCAGAAGAATACACGCTTCAATACTTAGAAAAGCCTAAACCGAAAACAGTATTGCTAGAATGGATCGCCAGAATATTTGCTCCTCTGCTGTAAATTTTTGAAAAGGGAAAGGAGAACGAAGATGAAATTCAGATTTGGATATGTTTCCACAGCGACGAACCTTTGGGACGCTTCGCCCTCCAAAACAATGACCTTTGCACGTTACAAAGAACTGCCTGAGGAAGAACGGAAACAAAGGCTGCTGGAAATAACAAAAACAAATCTTACCAACACAAAAAGAGCATTGCATTACAATATTGGGCACGAAATCATGCTGTACCGCATGTCGAGCTCCATTGTTCCACTAGCAACCCACCCTGATGTTATGTGGGATTATCTCACGCCATTTAAGGAGGAGTTTGCAGAAATTGGACAACTCGTAAAGGAGCATGGACTGCGAGTCAGCTTTCATCCTAATCAATATACGTTATTCACTTCGCCAAGACCGGAAGTAACAAAGAATGCTGTCATAGATATGGAATATCATTACAAAATGTTAGAAGCAATGGGAGTAGAGGATAGAAGTGTTATTAATATTCATATTGGCGGCACATACGGTGACAAGGAGCAAACACTTATCCGCTTTTATGAAAATATCAAGACATTGCCATCACATATCAAAAAGGTAATGACATTAGAAAATGACGACAAGACATATAACACAGAGGAAACATTAACAGTATGTCAAAACGAAACAATTCCGCTTGTCTTTGACTATCATCATCATATGGCAAACTTATGTGATAAACCGTTAGATGAGCTTTTATTGCCAATATTTGAAACTTGGAAACACCGCGGACTTACTCCGAAAATCCATTTGTCTTCTCCCAAGTCTGAGAAGACATTCCGCTCACACGCAGATTTTGTTAACGCAGAGTTTGTCAAACCACTCATCCAGCTATTGCGTCCTCTTCAGATGGACGTCGATTTCATGATTGAGGCAAAGCTGAAGGATCAAGCTTGTTTACAGCTTGTTGAGGACTTAAGCAAGATTCGCGGAGTTAAAAGAATCGGCGGAGCAACATTAGAATGGAATTAATCCTCAAAGAAGGAGACAGCAAGGATGCTGTCTCCCTCCTTAGTTCTTGGAGAAAGATAGCTTTCTTTCTAACAAATTTAGTACAGCTGAGACATAAAAATTTAAAAATATACAATGATTAAATTTTAGTCCTCATTTAACTTATTTATATATCATCGTTACAAAGTTTTTATTGTAAAATCTGCAGCCTTATTTAATGTAATTGGGTTAATAATAAATATATACGTTGTCGTATCTTTAAGATTAATTAGCTCTACCATTCCAAGGTCAACTAAACGTTCATAATATTTTAAAAGGGTTCTTGTACTGATTTCTAAATCTACGGATATTTGTTTATTGTCCTTTGACAAAACACCTAAATTCGGCCTAGCTTGACTTGCTAAATAATTAAATACTCTATAAAGCTTGTAACGAATATCGTGTCTTAATGACATAACGGTTATATATTGTTTATAGGCACTAACAGACTGATTAAATTGCGCTTTTGTTTTAAATAAGGCTAGGTTTGTATAATTATAATATTGAACAAGCTTCAATCCCTTCAAACTCCTTTCTGGTTAATTCCTCATTTTCTAAGATTAGTTTCCTTTTAAGGAAATCTGTTTCGTTAAAATTAGATAAACCAGTGACAGTTTAGTAAACAAACGTGTTAGCAGGATGAAAGTTTTATTCCTCAACGGTAATTAACACTTATAGAAAAAAGACATTAAATGATAGAACAAAATGTAACCATTGCAACCTTAGCAGCCAATAAATCCTCCACCAAGTACACCATAACAAGTAAAGGATTAAATGAAAATACTTTACACTAAATGTTACGAATATTGTCAATATTAACAGGAATATTCCCGCAATTTGTGATTGATGATTGGTTCTCTATAGAAAAAGAAGAGGCTGGGACAAAACAAAAGATCACCTTTCTAAACATGAATAATAGAATTACAACTAAATTTGAAAAATGAAGGTTGTGTCTAAATAAAATAGGGAGTTAAAATTAGTTCGTTTCATTGCGCGCTCGTCCACTCGTTTTCTGCGAGGTCTAAAGCGTCCCCTATTTCCCGCAGGAGTCGAGTGGTCTCCGCTCCATTCCACCAAAATTTCTAATTTTTTGTATTAAAACTAAAAACAAAAAACCGAACCATTTAATCATAGTTGATTAAGTAGTTCGGTCATTACGCTGGTTCACTTACTTCTATCCCAGCCTATCCCTTTTATCAATGCTTCGAGAACAGGCTTGAGATCCATGGCTCTAAGCCAACATATACTTTAAACCCTGCATAAATGCCAACAATTCCGATTATCCCTGGTAATGCCCCTGGTGCTGGTATTGGCAGCTTGAGTAAAGCGAAGATGAAACCTGTCAAAAACCCGGTTATAAGTGCTAATAGAAGTAACTTCATAAACACCTTCCTTTTTCATATAATGCTCTTATTATTTGAAAAGAAGGCAGCTTTAAACCTCATAAATAAATTAAATCAGCGGATAGCTGGCAGTTTAATCTTGACCGTAAACTCTTCTTCCTTATAAACAAAATCCAAAACACCTTGATGCTTTTTAACAATTTCATATATTACCTTTGTTCCGATACCCCTATCGCTTCCTGCCTTTGTTGAATTCCCAAATTGAATATAGAGCCGATCCAATATTTTTGCAGGGATGGGCATTGTGCGATTTCTTAAGGTTAATATATATAATCCACTTCGTTTCACTAAATTCAATGTGATAAAGGCTTGCTGCTGATAGGCTTTTTGCCATTCAAGGCAGGCTTCAAGACTATTTTCAAGCAAGTTTCCAACAAGAGCGACAAGCTCTTTATCTGGCACCGGCATGACAGAAATCGGTACATCTAAATCGTAAATTACTTCTATACTTTCTTTTTGCGCTTTCATATAATGTTGATGCAGAACAGCAGCAACTGCTCCACTTTCACCCTTAATAGAGAGATTTGTTTCCTTATAGCCATCAACAAGTACATTCAAATAAGCAGCGGCTTCTTTAAATTCATTTTTCTCGACCATATAATGAATGGCAGCTATATGCTTCAGGAAATCATGACGTTCACTTCTAACTGTTCGAAACGTCTCATTCATTTTTTCTCGTTCCCTGTCAGTTTCTGCTAATTCTCTTCTCACTTCTGACAATTCCACTGTTACCATATTTCTAATGAATTCAATACCCCAGAACAGCAGGAAAGAAACGAGCCAAAGCCATTCCGCCTTCAAAGTTAGTGCTACTGCCGCAATAATTGCTTGCACAACCCAGAATAAAGCATGAAGCCTCCATCCCAATTCAGTTATTAGAGCTTTTCCACGTTTATAAAACAAACATACTCCTGCTATCAGTATAAGAGCCATTATCCATATGGAAAAATGCCAGTTAAAGACGTAATAAAACAAGCCTATATGAACGGCGGAAACTGTAAATAATATAATCCAATAAAGTTGTTCTGCCCTCACAATTCTTTGCTCCTTAGAAATAATTATTTTGAATGAATTCGACCTTTTCCTTTGTTATCATTGCTTTTGCTTCTGTCCCTTCAAATGTCACCGTATAGGAATTTTTGGCATACAAGGAAAAGCTTTTAATGCAGTGGATATTAATAATAAAGGAGCGGTGGGATCTGACGAAGTCTCTCTCTCTTAATTCACCTTCTAGTTCATTAAGTGTCTGATATGTTTTAATCGCTTCCGTTTTCGTATGGATTGTTGTGGACCTTCCAGATCTCTCAATGAAAATAATGTCCTTCTTTAAAATAATATGTATATCATTCTTTTGTTTTATATAAATTCTTCCGGCTATTTCTGCAGACTGAGATTTTTCAATCAGTCTCTTAACAGACTGAACAAGCCGGTCTTTTGAATAAGGCTTCATAATATAGTCATGAACATTCAATTCAAAAGCATGAACGGCATAGCCACTATTCCCCGTTACAAAAATAACGTTTATATTCAATGCATGTGAGTGAATAATGTCAGCTAGCTCATACCCTGACAGATTCGGCATCTCTATATCTGCGATAAGAAGAGAGATAGCTTCCTTTTTTATTTGTTCATATGCCTCTTCTGCTGATGCAGTCGCAAACACAATTTCTACCTCTGGGATGGCAGAAACGATACCTTCTAGTTTATCTAAATCAATTGCCCTATCATCAACTAACCCGATTTTCATCTCATCTGCCCATTTCCTTTGTCAGATATTTTCTTTACTTCCTTATTTTATCATGGTTTCACCTCTTATTGTTTATAAATTGGAAATATAAGGTGTTCCTTAAAACAAACTAGACTTTCCCACCCTTGTACAGCATTTTCGCGACAGGAAATGGACTTTTCGCGACATATGTACAGACGCTCATTTCCTTTGTCTGTATGATAAAAACAAAGATAACAAGAAGGAAGTGGTAACCATGATAACAGTACAAAAGGTATCGAAAACATTTAAAGATAAAAAGACTTATATAGCAGCATTAAAACATGTGTCTTTCCATATAGAAAAAGGAGAAACAGTCGGCTTATTAGGAGAAAATGGAGCCGGAAAAACAACATTACTCCGGTCAATTGCTACTTTGCTGCAGCCAACAGAAGGCTCTATTACTGTCTCTGGTTTCGATACAAAGACAAATCCAAATGAAATAAAGCAAAAGATTGGAGTATTATTCGGTGGAGAAACAGGCTTGTACGATCGCTTAACAGCAAGGGAAAATCTAGAATACTTTGCCCGCCTTTACGGACTCAGCAAGCATGAAACAAGAGTACGAATTGATGAATTAGCAAGGATGTTTGGAATGAGAGATTATCTTGACCGAAAAGTCGGCAACTTCTCGAAAGGCATGCGCCAAAAAGTAGCTATAGCTAGAACGCTTATTCACAATCCAGAAATTATACTTTTTGATGAACCAACGACAGGTCTTGATATTACTTCTTCCAATGTGTTTCGTCAGCTTGTCCATCAGCTAAAGCAGGATGGCAAAACGATTATTTTCTCGAGCCATATTATGGAGGAGGTGTCCCTTTTGTGTGACAGTGTTGCTATGATGCACAAAGGAGAGCTTGTTCACCATGGCAGCCTTGAGAGCTTATATAAAGCAGAAGGAAGCAATGATTTGAACTATATCTTTATGAGCAGACTTGTTAGAGGAGGAAATGCCCATGTTTCTTAATATATATTTAAAAGAATTAAAGGATTCCTTTCGAGATAAACGGACATTATTATTGACAGTGTTTCTACCTATTATCATCATGACATTACTTACTTTATTTTATGAGAAGTTGGTTTCAGAAGGCGAAGGTGAATCCTATCAGCTTGCTATAGCTGCCACGCTTCCTGAAGAAATTAAAACGTCCTTGCTTGCCAACAGCAGCATTGAGCTAGTTGAAGCGAAGAACCCAGAAGAAGCGTTACAAAATGGGGAAGCACAGGCTGCCCTAATGACAGATGATAACTTTGCCAGCCTTGTTGCTGATGAGCAGAATGCAGAATTAACGATTATCGGTGATTCATTCAGTCAAAGCTCCTCAACACTCATGTCCTTAACACAAGCTGCCCTGTCCCAATATGAGAGCATTATAGTTTCAGAAAGATTAGAAGCTCTTGGCGTTGAAGCTGATACAATTAAGCCATTTTCAATCACACAGGAAGAATTGAGTGAGGACCCGACTATTAATCTTGTAGCGATGCTTATTCCCCTTATTCTTGCTGTCGCAATCAGTGTTGGAGCAGGACCTTCTGCTGCTGATTTCTTTTCAGGGGAAAAAGAAAAGAAAACAATGGAGGCACTGCTGATGACTCCAGTCAACCGCTCAACTCTAGTGTTTGCAAAATGGCTGACAATCTCAACTATAGGCACAGTCACAGGAATCATTACATTGCTTGTTGTCGTTTTGGAAATCGCCTTCTTAACAGAAAATCTAAAAAATGCTATTGAGATTGGCGATAATTTTGGGTTAAGTGTTATCTTGGCACTTGTGCTAACAATTGTTTACTCCATGTTTATCGCTTCCCTGCTTATGCTGACTAGTATCATCGGTAAAACAATTAAGGAATCACAAAGCTATAGTGCCCCTATTATGATGGTTACGATATTGCCTTTAATGTTCATGTCAAATGTTGGTATAAACGAATTAGAGTTCAAGCATTTCGCCATACCTGTTATGAACATTTATTCCCTGCTTAAAGAATTGATCTTTGGCATAACCAACTTTGAACATTTCTTTATCACAATTGGCAGCAATCTTATTGTATTAGTAATTGTTTTCTTTATCGGCAGAATCATGTTTTTGAAGGACAAATGGGTGATGAATTAATAGAAAAAAGGATGGAATTGCTTCCATCCTTTTTTTATTACATTTTCTCTGGTGCAGAAACACCGATAAGGTGCATTGCGTTTTTCAGCGTGATTTTTGCTGATTGGATTAGTGCCAATCTTGCTTTTGTTCTTTCTAAATTGTCTGCGTCCAATACTTTTTCTGCATTATAGAAGCTATGGAATGTTGATGCTAAATCATAGATATAATTTGTGATGCGGTGAGGCATTCTTTTTGCTGCTGCTTCTGTTACTGCTTGTGGGAATTCCCCTAATTTCTTTAATAAGTCGAACTCTTTTTCTGCAGTAATATGGGAAACATCAAGATTATTATCAAGCTCAATCCCTTGTTCTTTCCCTTGTCTTAAAATGCTCGCAATACGTGCGTGTGCATATTGCGCATAGTAAACAGGGTTTTCGTTAGATTGAGATACTGCCAAATCAAGGTCAAAATCAAGATGTGTATCGGCACTTCTCATCGCAAAGAAGTAGCGTGTTGCGTCCAATCCTACTTCATCCACTAAGTCTCTCATTGTAACTGCTTTACCTGTACGTTTGCTCATTTTCATCTTTTCGCCATCTTTGTATAGATGAACAAGCTGGATGATTTCCACTTCTAAAGCATCCTTATCATAGCCTAATGCTTGAATAGCTGCTCTCATACGTGGAATATAGCCGTGGTGGTCAGCACCCCAAACGTTGATAAGCTTTGTAAAGCCTCTTTCTAATTTATCTTTATGATAGGCGATATCTGGAGTCAAATATGTGTAAGACCCGTCATTTTTAATAAGAACACGGTTTTTATCATCACCGAAATCCATTGAACGAAGCCATGTTGCGCCATCCTCTTCATAAATATAGCCATTTTCTCTTAAAGAGTTCAATGCCACATCAATTTTTCCATTTTCATAAAGAGACGTTTCTGAATACCAAACATCAAACGGAACACGGAAATCTTCAAGGTCTTGCTTTAACTTGCCCATTTCGTATTTAAGTCCGTATGCGCGGAAGAAATCAAAACGTTCCTTTTCATCAACATGCACATATTTATCGCCAAACTCTTCAGCAAGCTTCTTACCGATTCCGATGATATCCTCACCATGATAGCCGTCTGCAGGCATTTCCTTTTCTTGACCAAGAGCTTGGAAATAACGAGCTTCTACAGATAGTGCCAAGTTATTGATCTGGTTTCCAGCATCATTGATATAATATTCTCTCGATACATCATAACCTGCTTTATCAAGAATATTGCACAAAGAGTCACCAACTGCCGCGCCTCTGGCATGCCCTAAATGAAGATCTCCAGTAGGGTTTGCTGATACAAACTCAACTTGCACCTTTTCCTTATTTCCGAAGCTAGTTTCTCCGTAAGCATCGCCTGCTTTAAGGATTGTCGGAATTAAGTCGGAAAGATAGCTGTTATTCATATAGAAATTGATAAATCCAGGACCAGCAATTTCAACCTTCTCAATGGATGCTTTTGTTTGGTCAAAGTTGGCAATAATTGCTTCCGCAATTGCTCGAGGTGCTTTTTTTGCGATTCTTGCCAGCTGCATCGCCATATTTGTCGAGTAATCTCCGTGTGCCTTGTCCTTAGGTAATTCTAGGATCACTTCTGGAATTTGTGCCTCTTCAGCAAGACCTGCCTTCACAACACTTGCTTTAATTTCATCCTTCAGTTTTTCTTTTATTTGATCTACGATATTCATGCTTGTACTGTCTCCTCCTTAAAATTGATTGTCATATGATAGGTTCCATTTTTACTGCCATTCGTATTTAAATCATACAATATATCAATAAGCCCTGATGGACTATTTGCTTCTTTTTCCATGCCTAACCGCTTTGTATCTGTCACCATAAGAAAAGTACCATAAGGAGTTTCATAGCTGCCATTTCGCTTTTTGTTCAACAAAAAGGCTAGTCGCATTTTCACTGCTCCGCTGCGAAGTATTAATCCTTCATTTCCAGATACTTTAACAACTGTCTTAATGGTGCCTTCCTCTATTTCTTCTTCGTATTTAATATAGCTGCTTCCGTCTTTTTCTAAGTATTGTCCAAATCCAACCCACTCGATACTATCTTTCGAGCTGCCGTTGTATATGTTGGTGGTCACATGTATTTTTATAGGTGCTTGCCCGTTAGACAACGGTAACACTTCCTTTTCCTCTAAACTATAACTTAATAAGTATAAATTTTTTAAATGGGAAGTGCAAGATGATGTATGGATATAGATGAAGTTATCTGCTTTTCATTTTTGTTGAAAAGAAAAAACCCGTATAAATAACGGGTTTTTGAGTTTAAAAATACAAATTTATTAGAGAAAACTCTTTACTTAATCTATAACCAAAAGCTTCTAGCCTTAGATTATTTCACCCAACCAAGAATCATTTCTCTGATTAGTTTGCTTGCTGTATTTGCTGTTTGTTCAGATGGGTCGTAAATTGGGGCTACTTCTACTAAGTCTGCTCCTACAACGTTTACTTCTGAGCGTGCTATTTCGTGTATGGATGCAAGCAGTTCTTTTGATGTGATTCCGCCTGCGTCTACTGTTCCTGTTCCTGGTGCGTGTGCTGGGTCTAATACGTCGATATCGATTGTAACGTATACTGGTCTGCCTGCTAATGTTGGCAGGATTTCTTTAAGTGGCTCTAGCACTTCAAATTTTGAGATATGCATGCCAGCTTCTTTTGCCCATTCGAATTCTTCCTTCATACCTGAACGGATTCCAAAGGAATAGACGTTTTTTGGACCGATAAGGTTTGCAACCTTTTTAATCGGTGTAGAGTGAGATAGGGGCTCTCCCTCATATTCGTCCCGTAAATCTGTATGTGCGTCCATATGGATGATGGCCAAGTCAGGATATTTTTTGTACATCGCTTGGAATACACCCCAAGAAACTAAATGCTCGCCACCCATTCCAAGTGGAAACTTATCTTCAGCCAATACTTTATCCACGAATTCTTCAATCATGTCTAAGCTTTTTTGTGGGTTTCCGAATGGCAATGGAATATCTCCAGCGTCAAAGTATTTTACATCTGCCAAGTCACGGTCTAAGTACGGGCTGTACTCTTCAAGACCAACTGATACCTCACGAATTCTTGTTGGGCCAAAGCGTGAGCCTGGACGGAAGGATACTGTCCAATCCATTGGCATTCCATAAAGAACTGCCTTACTTTCCTCAAAATTTTGGTGACTTTTTATAAAAACATTACCTTGATATGCTTCATCAAAACGCAAAATCTGTCCACTCCTTTTAGGGATATTCCCTATTACTTCTTTTTTATATTAAGCTCTGCTAGAATTACAGCTTCTTGCAGCGCCTTCTACTCTGTTAAATCTTTTACGAATTTCGGCAGCACAAAAGCAGCCTTGTGTAATTCCTTCGTATAATATTTTGTCTCTAATTCATGAAAACGGTCATCCTTCACTTCAAGTGGATCATGCTTTTTCGAACCGATTGTGAATGCCCACATGCCGCTTGGATATGTTGGAATATTAGCGATGTACAATCTCGTAATTGGGAATATCTCTTTAACATCCTTCTGAACCGCACGGATAAGATCTGCTTTAAACCAAGGATTATCGGACTGGGCTACAAATAAGCCATCCTCCTTTAATGCCTTTGCAATTCCATCGTAGAAGCCCTTAGTGAATAAATTGACTGCAGGTCCAACAGGCTCTGTAGAATCGACCATAATGACATCATAATCATTTTCGCTCTCTGCAATATGCATGAAACCATCGCCGACCTTCACTTCAACCCGAGGATCATCCAATTTCCCAGCTATTTCTGGCAGAAATTTTTTACTATATTCAATGACCTTTCCGTCAATATCTACTAAAGTAGCCTTTTTCACACTAGGATGCTTTAACACTTCCCTAATGACACCGCCATCTCCGCCGCCCACTACTAACACATTCTCCGGATTCGGATGTGTGAACAAAGGTATATGTGCGACCATTTCATGATATACGAATTCGTCCTTGACAGAGGTCATGACCATATCATCTAGCAGGAGCATATTGCCCCATTCCTCTGTTTCGACCATATCAAGCTTTTGAAAATCTGTTTGTTCTGTATGTAATGTTTGTTTAATTTTCATCGTAATTCCGAAGTTATCTGTTTGTTTTTCTGTAAACCATAATCCCATCTTTGCTTCCTCCATTCTTAATTGCCCTTATGTAGAAGGGTGTGAAATCTGCTTTGACTATTGATAGCTTCGACCATATTGATAGAGTAATCCTAATCAATTGGGACAGGCACATACGCAAAAAGCATATATTTACAAGGCTTCATTACCCATTTACCCTATATACTTCCCAAACAAATAAATAACAAACACGAAAAAAAGTATAGAGTATATTCGCTAAAATGCAAGAAAAATTTACTAGCTCCGTTATAAAAGGTTTAAAATTCCAATCTTATCCACATACTAGTGCTATCTATTATTCCGAAATACTTCAATATAGGAGTTCAAAAATATGACATCAATCATAAATACGACAGGACCACTTGGAGGTGGATTGTAAATGGAAGTCATTGCAAAGGATCGCCTGAAGAATTCAGCCAAATATATCAGGCTGATTATCATTCTGGCAATACTGGCCGCGTTTATTTTCAGCATTGGTTTTGCAGGGGTCCTTATCTATGCGAAGGTTTTGGGTGCACCGCCTTTAACTGTTTCCCAGTCAACCATTTACTATTCTGACGATGGAACGATTATCGGTGAGAGCAACAGTGGGCAAAAGAGATACTGGGTTCCGATTGAGGAAATAAGTCCAGATTTAATCAATGCAACTGTATCCATAGAGGACAAGGGTTTCTATGACCATCATGGCTTTGATTATAAACGCATAGCAGCAGCGATGCTTGCTGACATAAAGGCAATGGCAAAGGTACAGGGTGCAAGTACTATCACACAGCAGTATGCTAGAAATCTTTTTTTAGAGCATGAAAAGACGTGGAAAAGAAAGCTTTCTGAAGCCTTTTATACAATCAGGCTCGAGATGTTCTACACAAAGCAGGAAATCCTTGAGGGTTATATTAATACCATCTATTATGGTCATGGCGCTTATGGTGCTGAAGCCGCAAGCCAGTTTTATTTTGGTAAGCCTGCAGCAGATCTAACGTTAGGTGAGGCAGCAATGCTCGCAGGTATACCGAAAGGGCCGAGTGTTTACTCTCCACTAGTATCACCTGAGAATGCCAAGAAGAGACAAGGTATTATTCTTCATTCCTTAATGGAAAACGGCTATATCAGTGAAAAGGATATGCAGGCAGCAGAAGCAGCAAAGCTTGAGTTTACAGGAGAATTCCCTATATCAAGTGCAGAAACAGCACCTTACTTTCAGGATGCCGTGAAAAACATCTTAAAAACAGAGCTGAATATGGACGATCGGGCCATTCAGCTTGGCGGGTTGCGTGTATATACAACCTTAAATACAAAGCAGCAAAAAACTGCAGAAGATACAGTCAAAAGTGAAATAAGTGACACGAGTAATATCCAAGTTGGCTTTGTTGCAATGGATCCAAGCAACGGTTATGTTAAAGCGCTGGTTGGTGGTCGGGATTACAGCGAAAGTTCCTTCAACAGGGCGACACAGGCTGCGCGTCAGCCTGGATCTACCATTAAGCCGCTTCTTTACTATGCAGCTTTAGAGCATGGATTTACGCCTGTGACGTTGATGAGCAGTGAAAAAACGACCTTCCGGTTTGATGATGGCCGTGATCCATATATACCTCATAATTTTAACAATAAGTATGCGGATGGAAACATCACGATGGCCCAAGCACTCGCTTTATCAGATAATGTATACGCAGTTAAGACACATTTATTTCTTGGAATGGATGTGTTGGCAGACACAGCTAAAAGGTTTGGACTGTCAACACCGATGCAGGTCGTTCCTTCCTTGGCATTAGGAACTTCCAATGTGAAGGTAGTCGAAATGGCTAACGCATACAGCATGCTCGCAAATGGTGGCCAGAACACTTCACCAGTGTTCATTACGAAAATTGAGACAGCAGACGGGCAAGTGGTTTATAGAAATAAACAAGAAAAAGAACAGGTTTTGAATGAAGATTTAGCATTCATCATGAATTCTATGATGACAGGCATGTTTGACAAAAATCTAAATGGCTATGCAAGCGTGACTGGCAGTACCATCTTAAATAATATTACGAGAATTTACGCTGGAAAATCGGGAACAACTGAATCTGACAGCTGGATGATTGGCTATACTCCTCAGCTCGTTTCTGCTGTATGGACAGGCTACGATGATGGTAGTCCTATTACCATCTCGGCCGATAAAACTTATGCCAAAAAGGTTTGGGTTAAATTTATGGAAAACAGCCTCAAGAATCAACCAATAGTTGGCTTTAAACCAACGAAGGGAACTGCCGCTGCTTATATTGACCCGAAAAGCGGCAAGCTTGCGACAGAGGCTTGTTCACCAAAAAGATTAATGTATTTCACTAAGGATAAGGTTCCAACCCAATATTGCGACGACCTTCCTAAAAATGAGTCGTCGAAGCCGACCGATGACAGCGGCCAAAAACAAGTCGAGAAGCTACCATGGTATAAACGAATTTTCCATTGGTAATAAAAAAACCCCAGCCTTCACGTTTGAAGGCTGGGGTTTTTGAATTTTATCCAAGTAAATCGTTTTTCAGCTGATCTGTTGAATTGTTCCAAAGTGACTCGTCATGTTTGATTAAAAAATCTGCAAGCAATTTTTTTGATTTGTCATCCATATGATCTACCATGATATGTCGTTTCATTGATTTATCCATTTTGTTCACATGCTCTGGCAGTGACTTATAGCCTCTGCGAATCGAACGGTCAACAGTCATTTCACAAGCAGTAACCCCTGCGTAATAAGCACCCTCCAGCTTGCGGTCAATTGTCACCCACACAAGCCAGTACAGCTTTCCATTTGGAACCTCTTCCTTTTCTTTCAAAAACTTAATTCCTTTTTCAACAACACTTCTTGCGTGCATCGCACCGACATCAACAACAGTCTCGCCAGCTTCTACATCAATAATAACCGGAGAAACATTCTCCAAGCTCAAAGCGCCGATACCGAAGCCTTTATGTCCATCTGTCGGAGCATTTTTAATGATATTGAAGCCGATTGTTTTTTTCTTTTTCTCTTCCAACGTATACACTCCTTATTACGATTAATAAAATATGGAAATAAAGATTCTATAAAAAAATGCGGATATATTGCGTATCCATGGGGAAATAGTCTGGCTAGACAATCCTGTTACGAGCAGAACGATAAAGATAATCGAGCCGTACACTTCGTATTTAGACATCATGGCCCGCACTCTGGATGTAACTAAGTCCTCAATGATTCGATAGCCGTCCAATGGAGGAAGCGGCAACAGGTTAAACGCAAAAAGCATAAGGTTAATCGATACAAACATAGACAGAAACGGATATAAATCAAAAGCTGTACCTGTCGGAATACCTAAACGTTCCAACAATACAAGTCCACCAAACCCTAAGAAGGCTAATACAAGATTGCTGAAAGGTCCTGCAAACGAAACTAACACACCTGCCAATTTTGGCCGTTTGAAATAGTGGCGGTTGACTGGCACTGGCCGCGCCCAACCGAAACCGGCAATCAAGATGAAAATGGCCCCGATTGGATCAATATGGGCAATCGGATTAAAGGTGAGTCTCCCTTGCTTTTGGGCGGTCGGATCTCCAAACTTATAGGCCACATATGCATGGGCAAATTCATGGACCGTAAAAGCAATAATGATGGAGATGATAATGTATGGCAAATCCGCCAAAGTCTGTGTAAATAACAAAATGCTATTCTCCCCTCAAATTACAGATTATTTTCTATATAGGCTTAACTTTTTTCTATTAGTTAGTCGTACACCATAAAATTATACATGATATAAAATAGAAAATAAATCTTTCATACTGCACAGGGGAGCATTGTTTACTCAAGCTTGCTATTTTTCTGAAAATATGAAAAACTGATATCAAATTAGACTGGAGGGGTAATAATGCCATATATTACTGTTAAAATGCTGGAAGGCCGAACGGAGGAACAAAAGAAAAATCTCGTAGAAAAGGTGACAGAAGCAGTTGCTGAGACAACTGGTGCTCCGAAAGAGAATGTCGTTATCTTCATTGAAGAAATGTCCCCAAACCATTATGGCGTTGCAGGCGTACGTAAAAGCGATGAATAGAAAAAGAGGCTGGGACAAAACAAAAGATAACCTTTCTAAACACGAATCATAAAATTACAACTAAATTTGAAAAATGAAGGTTGTGTCTAAATAGAATTTTGAGTTAAAGTTAGTTCGTTTCATTGCGCTGCACCCACTCGCTTTCCGAAGGAGTCGAGTGGCCTCCGCTCCATTCCACTAAAATTTCTAATTTTTTGTATTTAAACTAAAAACAAAAAACCGAACTATTTAATCAATAGATGATTAATGATTAAATAGTTCGGTCTTTACGCTGGTTCACATACCTATGTCTCAGCCTCTTTTTATTGTTTTGCCATACCCTTTAAAGCATCAATATATTGATAAGCAGTTTCTACTTCTTCAACAGTATACTTCTGCTTGCTTTTCAGCGTAAAAACCTTTTCTTGCACTTCCTCTTTTTCCAAGCTGTCAAAAAAGAGGACTGTAGAGACAAGTTCCAGGAATCGGGAGCTTTGACTGTTCATTTCTTCAAGACAGCTTGGCAGTGCCGGCATTTCCACCTTATTCTGTTCCAGAAATTCCTGACCATTTTCTGTCAGTGTGTATCTATATTGGTAGTATCCGCCCTTTTTCTCCTTTAATTCATTGAGGAAGCCCATATTGCATAGCTCTTCTATCCTCAATGTCAACTCCTCTGAGTACGGTCCAAAAAAATGAAATTGATATTTCTCATGGAAAGGGAAATCCAGCTTCTTTGCGATGTAAATCATCTTCTGCAATTTTTTTCTTCCGATAATCTCACCTGAAGCAGCAATCGCGTTCATAATTTTCGCATGATCTTTTAACAAAATTGGTCATCTCCTACTCCGAATAATCCTCAAATACTAATTAATATCTAATAACTGCCTTATCCGCAGCTTCGCATATTTGTGTTCACTATCGTCCTTTAAGATGTCTTTAGGAAAATAAAGCTTATGATCTGTCCTTCTTTTACCGGAAATACTATCAACAATCTCAGATTCTCTTGATAGCTCCCTGATCTCATTATTTTTCATTAAGAGATGAATCGGTAGCCGCTCTTCTTCCTCCCCTGGACGGTAAAAATCATAGGGAAGGTCGGAGGAAGAGTCTACAACCAAATAATATTCCGGATCTAAACCAATCTCTGTAAATGCTTTTGACAATTCAGCAAGCATCTTATACTCTTTTGCTGGATCAAACTCCACATACTTAAATAAGTTTCTGTTCATAAAACGTCGGCATAAATCCCTTAAAATCTCATCCTCTTCTTCTTGCCACATTTGGAAATAATAAAGAATGATAGACTCATCAAGCTTTAAGTAGTCTTCTAACGAAGTTTCATCTTCGAAGATGGAGTAAAAATGTGTCGGATGATGAATAAAGGAGTAAAATTGCTCATGTAAATGCTTCGCTCTATGTAGAATTTTAGTCAAAATGACTTCTGCACTTCTTGACACAGGGTGAAAATAAACTTGCCAGTACATTTGATAGCGACTCATGATATAGTCCTCTACTGCATGCATCCCGCTTTGCTTAATAACAGCCTGATCTTCACGAGGACGCATAACACGAAGAATTCTTTCCATATCAAAGTTGCCGTAGCTAACTCCTGTAAAGTAAGCGTCACGAAGCAGATAATCCATACGATCAGCATCAATTTGACTGGAAATAAGGCTAACAACCAGCTTTTCCTTTGATGTTTTACCAATTACCTCTGCTACTCTTTTCGGAAAATCCTCTGCTACTCTTGATAAAACCTGGTTAACCTCTGTATCACCGAGGATAATATCTTGCGTGAATTGTTCATGATCAAGATCAAATACCTTTTCAAAGGAATGAGAAAAAGGACCATGGCCTAAATCATGTAAAAGCGCGGCACATAAAGACAAAAGCCTCTGGCTGTTATTCCATTCCTTCCTGTCCTTAAAAACATCATCTATAATTCTTCTGACAATTTCGTACACGCCAAGAGAATGGTTGAATCTGCTATGCTCTGCCCCATGGAAGGTTAAATAGGTCGTGCCAAGCTGCTTAATTCTCCGCAGGCGCTGGAATTCCTTTGTGCCAATCAAATCCCAAATAGCGCGGTCTCTGACATGAATATAACGATGAACAGGATCTTTAAAAACCTTTTCTTCATTTAATTTTTCCGTAGAATATGCCATGCTTCTAGTCTTCCCTCTTTTCTGTGTTTGTCTTTTTTTGTTAGGCAATGCATCTCTTAAGAAGAATATAAAAAGAGGGATTTCTGTTTAAAAAGGTTATCTGCGGTTCAGGCTTTGCCCCTGGGCTGATGTTAACACTTTTTAGAAACTCCTCTTTCTGTTAAGCCATTATAGAATTATTTCTTTAGCTTAGTATTTACTTTATCCATCAATTCCTCTTCCGTTAATGCTGCAAGCGGACGATTATTGACAAAAGCAAATGTTTTTTTGCGACCTGGTCCACAATAGGATTGGCAGCCAATGTCTATCTTTGCATCGGGATCAATTTCCTTCAGACGCGGTATTAGCGTTTTCAAGTTCACTGCCTGACAATCGTCGCAAACTCTAAATTCGTTTGCCATCTTGACAACCCTTTCTATTTAAAACATCTCTTTGCTAGTTAAGATATTCATAAGTTCGTTATATTGCTATATGGTATTTTACCCCTTCTTCTACATCAATGCAAGATGCAAACAATTGTCAAAACTACTCGAAAAAGGCAGTTATTGCATTCTTTTCAACTCTCCTTAATTCTGTAGTCATAGAAGAGATAAAGCTCACTGTGGCGCCCGCTCCCTGTGATTTTTATATATTGAGCAAACACCTATGTTTCCACGGTAAATTACTGTATAATTCATCTGAAATTTAAGGAGGAATAAATATGACAAAAAGCAGAACATTAGTCATGGTCAGCATTGTCCTTGCCATGCTCGTTGCTTCTATAGATACAACGATAATGAATACGACAATGCCTATCATTGCTAAAGAACTTGGAAGATTCGACTTATACGCATGGTCGTTTGCCTCTTATATGATTACTAGCACTATTCTCTCTCCTATTGCAGGAAGGCTTTCGGATATATTTGGTAGAAAAAAGGTGTTTGGATTCGGAATTCTGCTATTTTTAGTAGGCTCGTTATTATGCGGGATTGCCGATGATATGGTCCAGCTTATCTTGTTCAGAGCACTTCAAGGTATGGGTGCAGGCTTTATGATGCCATTTCCTGCTATCATCGCTGGCGATTTGTTTCCGATTGAAAAACGAGGGAAGATTCAAGCGTTATTCACAGCAATGTGGGGATTATCTGCAATACTTGCACCACTGCTTGGTTCTCTTTTTGTAGAATTTTTGACATGGAGATGGATATTCTTCGTTAATCTGCCAGTTTGCATCGTGGCCTTTTTGACATTGCTTCCTTATAAAGAGGACTATCAGCCAAAAAAGGCAAGTATCGATTATATTGGCGCAATCTTGTTTGGGGCAGCAATCACTTCCCTCCTGTTAATCACATTGGTGGAAAATGGACAGGTCTTCTACGGCCTTGCTGGAGTACTTTTATTAATTGCTTTCTACTTGTTTGAAAGAAAGCAAAAATCTCCGATTGTCCCGCTATCTATCTTTAAGAAGAAGACAATTACATGGATTTATATTAATGGTTTCATTGGGACATTGGCACTATTTGGCACTTCAAGCTATATTCCCCTTTTCCTTCAGGACGAAGCTGGTCTTTCTCCCTTCATGAGTGGAATTGCCTTATTAGGTGTAGCAATTGGCTGGATGCTTGTCTCTGTGCCTGCAGGAAAATGGATACTAAAATACGGCTATCGTATTCTACTAATCATCGGCAATGCACTGCTTGTGTTATCAGGGTTAATGCTTGTACTGCTAAATAGTACGCATGGCTTTGTGTACACATTCAGCATCATGCTTATTCAAGGACTAGCATTTGGCCTGCTGTCAACAGTTGGTGTCATTGGTTCACAAGCTTTAGTTGGACCTCATGAAAAAGGCATTTCTACATCGTTCTTTATGTTCTGCCGCAATATGGGGACTTCCATCGGTGTAACAATAATGGGGGCGCTGCTCACTAGTCAGGCAATCTTCATGACAGGCATTCATCACCTTTTCCTTTATGGATTTATTACAAGTATATTAGCACTTGTAACTGCGTTTTTTATCCAGAATGAAAGTTCACTAGAGAAAAGCAACTAAAGCATTATAACGACTTTTCTTTCGCTCTATAAAAAAATCTACTATCCTTGTATTTCGTTTGTATAAATAAGCGTCTTGGTGGCAATGATGTAACTAGAAATACTTATTTATCGAAAGAAATCGGGAGTTGAGTGATATGAAAATACGCCAAGATGCTTGGTCAGAAGAAAATGATTTATTACTAGCAGAAACAGTTTTACGTCATGTCAGAGAAGGAAGCACACAATTAAATGCTTTTGAAGAAGTTGGGGATAAGCTTAATCGCACATCGGCAGCTTGCGGATTCCGCTGGAACGCAGTAGTTCGCCATCAATACGAAAAAGCACTACAATTAGCAAAAAAGCAGCGTAAACAGCGGCAAAGAATTCTCGGCAAGGATCAAGGCGGGAAGAAGAAGCTTTTATATTCACCACCTGTGCCTACTGTTGACGACTTAGAGGCTTTAACAGCGTCTACTAGCATGGAATTTGCTTCATTTGAAATACAAGATATAGAGATGGAAGAAACGGAAGCTGCTCCAAGCTTCGAAGCAACCATTCCAGAACAAATGCTGCTTGCTGCTCCGCAGGAACCACAAACACCTATTTATAAAAGTATTCCTGCAAACACTAACAGTCTTGATTTTGACACAGTGATTTCTTACTTGCAAAATTTCCGTCAATCTCAGCTGCACGTAGATGTACTAAAAAGCGAGAATGAAAGATTAAAAAGAGAAATGGCGATGCTGAAAAGCCGCAATCAGGAATTGGAAGGGAAATTGGATAAGCTGGAGAGCAATTCAGAAACAATTCAGGAAGATTATGAAACATTGCTTAAAATCATGAACAGAGCAAGAAAGCTGGTCGTTTTAGAAGAAGATGAACGCCCTGCAACGAAATTCAAGATGGACCGGAACGGAAACCTCGAAAAGCTTGCTGAGTAGTTTCATTCTAACTATGCCTTAAAGTCAGGTTTGGCAACCATTCTCGTTAAACATAAAAGAGGATTATAGATCGATAAAAACCCCCGAACGAAAGGGGCGTACTATCCATCTATAATCCTCTTTTTCAATCTCTAAAAGGAGCAAGAAATTTTTCATTACGTTCTACAACACGCTCATAATAAGCATCAAACGAAGGTAGCTCTTCTCCTTGAAGCTGATCTGCGAACAGAAATTCTGCATGGTCTTTTAAGGAATAAAGAAGCCTTGTCAGCACTTGATCTACTGTAAGCTCCGTCCCAAATAATTCAGATAGAGATGCCATCACCTCAGGCTTTAGCTCAGGATAAATAAACTTTGTTTCCTCGCCTTGCTTTCCTATCTCGTAGAACTTCTTGATGATTTCTGCTCGTTTTTGTCCGCTTCCAGAAACACAAAGATAGATTTGAACAGCAACCCCGCTTCTTAGCCTTCTTTGTGAAATCCCTGCGAATTTCTTTCCATCTATACTTAAATCATAGCTACCAGGACAATAGGATCCAATAATTTCCTTTGCTTCAATGTTTTTATGAAAATCTGAGAACATATACTTGATCAATTCCCACATCGTATCATAGCCACTATTAATGTCGATGCCCTTTTCTTGCTCTGGCAGGATAAGAGAAATATTGAGTACTCCTTCATCAAGAACGACTGCAAGGCCGCCAGAGTTTCTGACGATATAATGATAGCCCTCCTTTTCTAGGTAGGACAAGGCATCCTTTAAATGGGGCAGTCTCGTATCCTGGATTCCTAATATAATTGATTTTCCATGCACCCATGTCCGCGCTGTTGCTGGAGTCATACCGCTGCCGACTGAGGCACATAGTGTATCATCCATACCAAAAGAGTGCAGTGGAGAAACATGCAAGCCGGTGCTGGACTGGTCAATGATTCTCCATTTCTTCTGCATTAACAAACTGTTGTTTTCCATCATTGTAAAGCTCCTTCATAAGGAAAAAATAATGCTAGTAGTACTAAACCTGCATTTATCAATTTTATTATATAGCAAATGCACACAAGAAAAAACTATTCATCTGCAGGCATAAAATAACCAAAGATGAATAGTTTTGTTTAAGATTAATGGCTGATGCTTTGTCCTGCTGTAATCAATGCAAGCTTGTACACATCTTCTTCATTACAACCGCGAGAAAGGTCGTTTACAGGGCGGTTTAATCCTTGTAGGATTGGTCCAACTGCCTCGAAATTACCAAGTCTTTGAGCAATTTTATAGCCGATATTACCTGCTTCCAAGCTTGGGAATACAAATACATTTGCATCACCTTGGATAGGAGAATCAGGAGCTTTTTGCTTCGCAACAGATGGAACGAAAGCAGCATCAAATTGGAATTCTCCGTCGATTACAAGTAAAGGATCTTTTAGCTTCGCTTCAGCAAGTGCACCTTCAACTTTTTCTGTTTCTGGAGATTTTGCAGAACCTTTAGTAGAGAAGCTCAACATTGCAACACGAGGGTCGATATCGAACATTCTTGCAGTTTTTGCACTTTCAACTGCAATTTCAGCAAGGTCTGAACTATCAGGATTAATATTGATTGCACAGTCTGCAAATACATATTTCTCGTCTTCACGAACCATGATGAATACGCCAGAAGTTTTCTTAACGCCTTCTTTAGTTTTAATGATTTGTAATGCAGGACGAACCGTGTCAGCAGTTGAATGAATCGCACCGCTAACTAAACCATCTGCTTGGTTAGCATAAACAAGCATTGTTCCGAAGTAATTTTCATCAAGAAGTGCTTTACGAGCATCCTCTTCTGTTGCTTTTCCTTTTCTTCTTTCAACAAAAGAAGCTACTAATGCATCGAATTGTGCATAACTTTTCGGGTCATAGATTTCTGCGTTTTCTAAAGAAACACCTAAGTTGTCAGCTTTTGTTTGAACTTCTTGTAAATCACCGATCAAAATTGGTGTTAATATATTCTCTTCTGCCAAACGGCCAGCAGCTTTTAAAATTCTTTCGTCCAATCCTTCTGGAAAGACAATTTTAAGATTTTGGCCCTTCACTTTTTCCTTAAGGCCAGTAAATAGGTCGCTCATTATTGAATTCCTCCTTTATGTATACATACTATAGGATACTCTTCCTCGCTAAAAATTCAAGGAATTATACCAATATTTTAAAAAACAATGCCATTTGCTAAAATAGACGCTATTTTGTGTTCTAATAGGGTTAAAAAGCTTTAATTCTGTTATATAGCATAACGCCCTGATATATTTTCCCCTCCTGCTCTCATTTCATACAATATTTTACTTTGAGCTATTGAATGAGAAATGTTCAAGTTTTATTCACAACTAATATGGAGAAACTATGATATAGTAAATTTATATGAGAATTATTATCAAGGAGTGGTAGCAATGAGCGAAGCAGCAAAAACACTTGATGGCTGGTATTGCCTTCATGATTTCCGTACAATGGATTGGACAACATGGAAAATGGTGCCTGCTGAAGAAAGACAAGCAGCAATTAACGAATTTCTAGGTTTATTAGAGAAATGGACTGCTGTCCAAACTGATAAACAAGGTAGCCATGCTATTTATAATATTGTTGGCCAAAAGGCAGATTTCATGATGATGATTTTACGCCCAACAATGGAGGAATTACAGCACATCGAAACAGAATTCAATAAAACAAAGCTGGCAGAATTTACTGTCCCAGCTCATTCCTATGTTTCTGTAGTAGAGTTAAGCAATTATCTTCCATCTGATTCAGATGAGGACCCATATGAGAATCCTCATGTAAAAGCTAGACTTTATCCGATTCTTCCAGAATCTAAATATGTCTGCTTCTACCCAATGGATAAACGCCGTCAAGGAAATGACAACTGGTACATGCTTCCGATGGATGATCGTAAGAGCCTGATGAGAAGTCATGGTATGATTGGTCGCCAATATGCAGGTAAAGTGAAGCAAATCATTACTGGATCTGTCGGCTTTGACGATTATGAGTGGGGAGTTACTTTATTCGCTGATGATGTCCTTCAATTCAAAAAGCTTGTTTACGAAATGCGTTTCGATGAAGTGAGCGCTCGCTATGGCGAATTCGGTTCGTTCTTCGTCGGCAATATCCTTACAGATATACCAGCATTCTTGGAAGTATAATCCGAAATTTATAATTGATAAACCCTACTTATCTTTTAAAGACAGGTGGGGTTTTTTCTTATTAATTTTCTTTAGCTGCCGAGGAATATCTTCCTTCACACTCTCATAGGATGGAATAGTGAGCAAGCAGTTTAAATTATGGATGTTCATGAGTTTGTAAATAAGAAATGTTGTTTTTTTAAAAGATGGAGGGATGAAAATGAGTCAGTCTAATTATTACCCTTATCAAGACGGGCGAAACCAAGGTTATGGTTTCCCACAAGGCTATGGAACAGGGCAGCAAGGTCAAGCATTGCCTGGCAGTCAAGGAGCAGCTTCTGGACAGCTTTTTGGTACGGCACCACAGCCTGGCTATGGAACACAGGCACCGTACATACAGCCTCAACCCAATGCTCAGCCAACAGTACCTTCCCTGCCAGGCCAACTTCCTTTAGAAGCCTCTTATATAGAAAACATTTTGCGATTGAACAAAGGGAAGCTTGCCACTGTCTACACAACGTTTGAGAACAACCGCGAGTGGAATGCGAAAATTTTCAAAGGACTTATTGAAGCAGCTGGACGCGACCATCTTATCTTAAGTGACCCACAAACAGGTCAGCGCTACCTTATTCCAATGATTTACCTTGATTATGTAACATTCGATGAAGAAATTGAGTATGAATATCCATATGCGGTAGGTGCGCAAAACTTGACTTCGTATCCGCCAAGATAAAGAAACATAATTAAAAGCCGCTCAATTTGGGCGGCTTTTAAACATTTGAAGGCTAAATTATAAATACTTCACAGCAGCAATCACGATAAGAAGCCAAGCAGCAATAAATGCCACGCCTCCAATTGGCGTGATTGCTCCCAAAATTCCTACTTGCGTGATAGCCAATACATAAAGGCTTCCTGCAAAAAAGACAATTCCAGCAAGCATCAGCCAGCCTGCCCAAGGCAAAAGACTGTTTTCAGGGAATTTACTCATAAGGATACCGACAATAAGCAGACCCATACTATGAAACATTTGATATTGGACACCTGTCTTCCAAATCTCCAAATACTTTTCGGGAATTTTCCCTTCAAGTCCATGTGACCCGAAAGCACCTATTGCGACAGATAATAACGCACTAATTGCACCAATAATGATAAAAATTTTCATACATTCTCCTCGTTTCCTAGAAATCAAATAAAGAATCTCCATTACCTTCGTCTGTATTCAATTTTGGCGTCTGCATTTGTTGCATTTGTTGCATTTGTTGCATTTGCTGAACTGGCTGCATCTGCTGCATTGAAACAGGGGAAGGCTGAATTACTACTGGCTGCTGTACCGGCTGGCTGTAAGTGACGTTTGAGTTGCCACCCTCCTGCTCCAAAACAAGCTCGCATAATGATTTAATGGCATATACTCGCTCACGAATAGTTGCCTCACTTCCGCTTGCTTTCGCTTCCTTGAGCTGGTCTTCTATTTTCGCCAATAGTTTTTGGACAGAAATGTTCATATTTTATCCTTCCTTCTTTTGCTGCCGCGTTTATTTGTTCGTGAAGCGGAGACAGTCTTGTCCTGATGCCCTCTTCACTTCAACGGATGGAAGCGCCCTGCCTTTAAATTCAAAGGCTTTGCATCCTTTTGGGAATCTTGAATCCCATGTTACATAAAAATGCTTGCATTTAAAGCAATCTATCCTTTTTTGCTCCGTCATCTTACTCTCCCCATCAAAAAGGCCGGACTATTTAGTCCACCTCTTATTTTATTATATTATTCCTTATCAAAACAATCATCTGCACACCAATTTATTGGTTTCGTCCCCAACTCTTCTAATATGGCGTTAATTTGGGAGAAGGGCTTGCTTCCAAAGAAGCCCCTGTAAGCTGATAATGGACTCGGATGACTCGAAGTAATAATCCGATGTCTGTTTGTATCAATAAGCTTCATTTTCTCTTGTGCCGGTTTTCCCCATAAAACAAATACTACTGGTTCCTGTCTTTTATTTAACTCTTTAATTATCTCATTTGTGAATACTTCCCAGCCTTTTCCGCGGTGAGAATTAGCCAAACCGTCTCTTACTGTAAGAACCGTGTTGAGCATAAGGACACCTTGTGTTGCCCATTCCTTTAAATAGCCGGTTTCCGGAATCGGACAGCCAATATCCGCTTGCAGCTCTTTAAAGATATTTACGAGAGAAGGAGGCTTCTTAACACCTGGTTTAACTGAAAAGCTCAACCCGTGGGCCTGGTGAGGACCATGATAGGGATCTTGCCCTAAAAACACTACCTTCACTTCATTATACGGAGTATATTTTAAGCTATTATAAATGTCTTCCTGTGCAGGATAAATCGTATGCTGGCTATACTCCTCTAACAAAAAGTCTTCTAGTCTAGCAAAATACTCTTTTTTCCGTTCGCGCTCTAACAACTGCTGCCAGTCATTATTAATGAAATCCAACATGGTTTACCATTCCTTTAGTCTTCTGTATATTCTACTTTAACACTATATCCTAGTTGGCTATAAAATTCCTTTAGTGACTTTTCCGCATTTGCCTCAGCCTTTGCTAAAACCCCTTGGGACTCTGCTTCTTTTGTTATTTCTTCTTTAGCCTCTGCAGCAAGTTGATAACCTTCTTCCCAATCAACATCTCCTCTAAATAAACCCGAAATAGAATACGTTTCTACTTGATCAAAGTCTATAGAAGGCTCTTGCAAAAATTCAGCATGCGGAAGCTTTAGGCTAATCTCTTTATTGTCCTCATCAATCATTATACGGTCAGATTGAAGCCCTTCTAAATCAACACCCGCAGTTACAGAGCCAGGGACAACAAGAAGGATTTTTCGTTGCGTTCCAGGCAGGTTTGCACTGATTTCTTTCCCAAATATCTCATTGTCCTCCTTCTCTAAAATAACCTTCACGAATGCTTGGGATGTAGCTAATGAGGATAAATCCTTCATCTGCTCAACAAAGCTTCCCTGCTTTATTGCTGGCTCATTTGTTATCGCTGTTTTCCACCAAACAATGACAGCTGCTGCTAGGAGAAACAGGATAACTATTAGAAAAAATGACCGTTTGATTTGTCGTTTAGTTTTATTAAAAAATCCTATTCTCGGAAAATAAGAGCGTCTTTCTGCTTCCATAACAGCTGCTGCCTGTTCACGATTTGCTTGTTTCCAATCTTTTCTTTTCATTACTTCTCCCCTTTATATACGTATTTTATAGTATCCATTATATAGGGAAATTTGTCGAAAGTGGCGTTTTTGATGCTTGTATCATTTTACCAATTTAATAGTTTTCAAAAAAAACAGGTTTCACTATTGACAAAAGCGGATAAATAATAACTAGACAGAGCGACAGATGCTCTATACAAACTCTAAGGAGGAATTAGATATGTATAAAGTAGAAGTAGTTGAAAATGGTGTACAAGCAACTAACGTAATTAACCAATTGGAAAACCAAGGGTATACAAAGGATAATATTTATATTTTCGCCCATGACAAAGACCGTTCAGAGGATTTGACAGCTGCCACAGATACTGGCGATGTTAGTATGAAGGAACAAGGCTTAATGGACACAATCGGAAATGTCTTCCGAAAAAGAGGAGACGAGCTTCGTTCTAAAATGCAATCTGTTGGATTGACTGAAATGGAAGCAGAGAAATATGAGGAAGTGCTGGACACAGGCAAACTAGTTATCGTCGGCCACCAGCAATAAAAGCAGAGGTCAGCCCATAGTACGGGCTGACCTCTTTATGTTTAACCAAGCAGTTTATCGTATAAGGACCTTGCAAACACCGTGTCTTTAGTATTATGCACGAGTGCTCTGCCATCCTCAAAGAGAACAACTCTGTTTCCACCGATTTCGACAGACAGCAAAAATGGATTGGCTTTAACAGGATAACCGTTCTGTTTTAAGCTAGCTGTCAGTTTATTTAATGAGAGCTTCTTTTGTTTTGGCGGTCTTATTTGGACTGTATCTCGCCCACATAAAACAGCTGTTTTTGTTAGATTTTCGCTCCTTAGAAACGGATAGACCCGGTTCGTTCCGCATGTTTGGCAGGAAGGATTTTTGGCGCGAGAAACCTTCATATTTGCATATTCATTTGTCCAGAGATCAAAGTGAAATAAACTCCCTCTTAAAGACTGTTTGTCTTCCACTAGAATTTTCAGCGCCTCTGTAACTTGATGTGACACGACCATCTGAACAGCTGGGGCAATAATTCCAACAGTATCACAGGTCATCCCTTGCACAGGAAGGGTGTGAAGCAGGCAATGGAGACATGGAGTCTCTTCTGGAATAATAGTGAAGCACATGCCGGAACTTCCCACACAAGCACCATATATCCAAGGAGTTTGATGTAATATCGCCAAATCATTCAAAAGCATTCTCGTCTCAAAATTATCAGTAGCATCTATTAAAAGATCTGCAGCTTCCACATATTCTTCCAATAATTCCTTTGTTGCCTCTGCCACTATCGGGGTAATAACGGTTTCTGCATTAATAGCTTTCAGCCTTTTTTCAGCCGCAATTGCCTTTGGTACTTTTTCATTTGCATCTTCTTCTGTATATAGCTGCTGCCGCTGCAAATTGCTTAGCTCCACATAATCCCTATCTATGATTGTCAGCTTGCCTATACCAGCTCTGACTAGCATTTCCGCAGAACCTGACCCCAGTGCGCCTGCCCCAATAATAAGAACATGCTTCTTTTGAATTTTCGCTTGCCCACCAGCTCCTATTTGCGGAAACAGCGTTTGTCTCGAATAACGATTAGCTTCCATTTCCCTGCCCCTTTCACCCACCGCTTACAGGCGGTATAAATGCAATAATGTCATTTCTTTCAATAATGTCATCATCTAGAGCAAATTCTTCATTAATTGCTGTCATAACTGAATCTAATGACAGATCACTGTAACGCGTCAAAAGCTCAGCCTTTACTTCTCTTACCGTTTTTCCAGTCAAATCCATCTCTAAATAATCAGCTTTAATAATCTCCTTCAAGCCTGCGAAAAAAAGCAGTTTATTCATTTATATCGACTCCTTCCGGCTTGCCGCTCGGATAGGCCTTTGTCTGCTTTTGATCACCTATCCATTCTTCTCCATCTTCCCAGTGTTCCTTTTTCCAGATTGGCACTATTTCTTTAATTCTCTCAATCGCATAGCGGTTTGCCTCATATGCATCATTTCTGTGTGGTGTCGAGACTGCGATAACAACTGCTATATCTGTTATTTCCAGCTCACCAACCCGATGAAATATGGCTACCTTTGCTTCCTGCCATTTCTCTTTTATTTCATTACCGATTTCCTCAAGTTTTTTAATAGCCATTGGCTCATACGCTTCATAGGAAAGCCACACTGTCTTTTTATTTCCTGTTATTTCTCTTACAGTTCCGATAAAGGTGGTAATGGCTCCTGCATTTCTGCTTGTGACAAGATCAATCGCATCTTGGATAACTATAGGTGTATGGACAATTCGATAGTTCATAGCCGGCTCCTTTACTTTCATTCTTTTAAAATACCAGATAAAAATGGCTATATTCTGACATTTCTTCACTGTAAATCCCTAATAAAACTAACCATTCCTTAAAGAAAATTGTCTTTTAAAATTTCTACTGTAAATCCACTATTAACGTTTTATTTTTAATTAAACCGAACTTTTTTACTTATTTCAACCTTTTTTACCGCGCAGAAGTGACGGCTTTATGACAGTTTTTTGATTATTTTTTCTTTTTTCTTATGGGCGCTCGCATACACTTGACAATCAGTGGCATCTTAAAGGATATGTCTATTAATGCGAACTTAATGAAAAAAAAAGTAAATAGTAGTATCATTAGTCTATTACGAACTACCATGATTCCATCGATCATTAATGATTCATTAATGATTCATTAATGAGATTACATAGGAGGGCTTATAAACATGAAAAAAGTATTAACTTTAGCTGGATCTGACACGAGTGGAGGCGCAGGTATTCAAGCTGATTTAAAGACATTCCAAGAACTTGGAGTTTATGGAATGACTGCTTTGACAACAATTGTTACGATGGACCCTAAAAACCATTGGCATCATAATGTTTTCCCACAAAATATTGATACGGTTAAATCTCAATTGGAAACTGTTCTTTCTGTTGGAATTGATGCAATGAAAACAGGCATGCTTGGTTCTGTGGAAATCATTGAAGAAGCTGCAAAAATGATTGATGAGAATAAAGTGAAACATGTTGTCATTGACCCTGTTATGGTTTGTAAAGGCGAAGACGAAGTACTTCACCCGGAAACTGCTGACGCTTTAAGAGAACTGCTAGTTCCAAGAGCTACTGTTGTAACACCTAACCTGTTCGAGGCGTGGCAATTGGCTAAAACCGATCATCCGATTAGAACAGTCGATGATATGAAGGAAGCTGCCGTTAAAATCCATGCTTTAGGACCAAAATATGTGTTGATTAAAGGCGGCAGCAAATTAAATCATGACAAAGCTGTAGATGTTCTTTATGATGGAAAAGATTTCACCATTCTTGAAAGCGAACTTGTCGATACAACATATACACATGGTGCTGGCTGCACAAATTCTGCTGCTATAACAGCAGAGCTTGCAAAGGGCAAATCAGTGGAAGAAGCTGTTCAAGTAGCTAAGGATTTCATTACAGCTGCAATCAGCAATGGCTTTAAGCTGAATGAATATGTCGGCCCAACAATGCATGGTGCTTACCGCAACGAAAAAAACGGTGTTACTGTTAAGTAAAACCTAAGGAGGGATAGCATGGAGTTTGTTCAAGCAGATAAGGTTCAAGAGCAAATTAATGATAAAGCAAATAAGGAAGTTTATATTCATTTAGAAACAACAAATGGTGCTTATGCAAATCATAATGATGAAACCTTCTTTAATTCAGGTGCCTACATCCGCAATGCAAAGCTTGTTTATGAATATGGAAAAATCACAGGTGAAGGACCATATCGAGTAGGACTAAAAACAGAGCTTGGCTGGATTTATGCAGAGGGAATCAACCATTATGAGGTAGATGATAAAGGACGCCTGCTATTGGCTGGTCTTGATTTTACAGGAAAGCTTGCTGTAGCTTTGCAAATTAGTGATAAACCGTTTGATTAATTAAATAAAGACAGGAGGAAATAACATTGGAAAAAGAAAGACATGTTTTAGTCATCTTTCCCCATCCAGATGATGAAGCTTTTAGTGTTTCTGGAACTATTGCAAAGTATATACATGACGGAACGCCTGTCACATATGCTTGCTTGACACTGGGACAAATGGGCAGGAATCTTGGAAGTCCTCCATTTGCAACAAGAGAAACGCTGCCAGATGTTCGCAGAGAGGAACTTATGGAGGCAGCTAGAGTGCTTGGCCTTGAAGACTTAAGAATGTTAGGCTATAGAGATAAGACAATCGAATTCTTAGAAGAATCCGTTCTTGTCAATGAATTCACAGGTTTGATTGAAGAATTGAACCCATCCTTGATTATTTCTTTCTATCCTGGATACTCTGTTCATCCAGATCATGATGCAACAGCAGAGGCTGTAGTTAGAACGTTAGAGAAAATGGACCCATCGCAAAGACCAAAGCTGCTTTGTCTTGCCTTTTCCCGTAACTGCATAGAGGACTTAGGTGAGCCGGATGTTCACATTGATGTCCAAAACTTCGCAGAAAAGAAAATTGCTACAATTGCGGCACATCGTTCACAGACACAGCTTTATGCTTTATCGTTACAAGAAGGTTTAAAAAACCAAGACCCAGAAATACTTGAACGACTGTATACAGAAAGACTATGGACTTACAAGTTCAACTAAAAAAGGATGCATACGCATCCTTTTTTTTAATATTCTCTATTAATCTCCAGGCTGGATTCTTCACTTTCAAGTAGTTCCTTCGCTTTTTGGACATGGTCGCCATCCTCTGTCTTAATGATATTGACAAGCACCCTTTTTGTCAGTCTCATCATTAAGCCCTTCACATGTACCTTTCCTTCAAACTCAACCTGAGTACCCTCTTGAATCTCAGCAAAGCGATAATCATAGTCAACAAGAAGCCCATTTGAATTGCTTCTTCGCTTAATTGCAACGTTTTTTTCATAAGCAAGATATTCTATTTCAGCTGTTGCTTTTTTTCCACGCACTTTTCGTAATTCCCTATATTTAGTTCCAACCCCGACAGGTCCATCTGTGAGCTTTTCTGTTTCCTCGACATTGCTCATGTACTCTGGCGCATAGCTCATATTGGCAAAGTAGGCAAAAACAACATCTACGGGTTCTGTTATAATGACACTTGCACGAAAGTCTGCCATTTTTTCCACCTCTAATATATTTTCTATCTATTTATCTCTTCTTAAATGCTTTTTATAAGTATAACCGATTTTTATAAAAGACTCTATTTTCTTATCATGTATATTTCTAAAAAAGAAAAGGGCTAGGTTAAGCTTATTTTAACTTTTTAAAAAATGAGTGATTACTCACTTTACATCCAAAGGAATTGATTTTATGATTAAAGTGAGTAATTACTCACTTTTACTAACAGGAGGAGTTAATATGGATGTTAATCCGGTTGTATCTGTACATCATCTCTCCAAAGCCTTTGGCATACGTCCTGTATTAGAAAATATCGCTATGGAGGTCCAACAAGGCGAGATATTAGGATTGCTTGGTCCATCTGGAGCTGGTAAAACAACACTTGTAAAAGCAATTATTGGGCTCGAATCACCTGATAGTGGCAATGTGTCTGTACTTGGAACAACCATGCCTGATTTAGAAATCATCGAGCAAATTGGCTATATGGCTCAAGCAGATGCCCTTTATCATGATTTAACGGCATTAGAAAACCTCCAGTTTTTCGCCCGCTTGTATGGTCTAAGCAAGGGGCAACGAAAGGTTAGGATAGAAGAGGCCGCACAGCTTGTAAATCTTTCTGACCAGCTTCATAAACCAATAGCGCAATATTCAGGTGGCATGAAACGAAGATTATCTATTTGCATTGCTCTGTTAAATAAACCAAAGCTGCTTATTTTAGATGAGCCTACTGTTGGAATTGACCCTGTTCTTCGCAAAGGTATTTGGAAAACATTCCGTCAGCTTAAAGAGTCAGGAACCTCCATTATCGTCACAACGCATGTTATGGATGAAGCGGAAAAATGCGACAGGCTCGCGATGATTCGCAATGGCAAAATTATTGCAATAGATTCCCCCCAGCAATTGATAAAGCGTAGTAATACGCAAACAATGGAGGAAGCATTCTTATTTTATGGAGGGGTCGAAAATGAGAATTAGAGCATTAGTTATTCGGATTTTGCAGCAGGTTTACCGGGATAAACGAACAGTCGCAATGATGATACTTGCCCCAATCTTTATTTTGACAATGGTTCATCTCGTTTTTAACAGCGACAGCTACGAACCTGAAATTGGTCTTATTGATGCCCCAAGCAAGCTTCAAGAAGCACTTCCTGATAATGCAACAAGCATTTATAAAACAGAAGCAGCCGCAAAAAAAGACTTAGCTGCAGGTAAAATTGACGGTTATCTCAAAGTCGACAGTACGATACACATCATGGTGGAAGGCAGCGATCCAAGCGTCAGCAAAGCGGTAGTAGAAACACTCCGAACAGCATTTCCATCAACAGATGCAGCTAAGGTAGATGCCTTATATGGGGAAACAGATATGAGCCAATTCGACTCCTTCGGCCCTATTCTGCTTGGTTTTTTTGCTTTTTTCTTTGTGTTCCTTGTTGCAGGTGTTTCCTTTTTAAGAGAAAGAACATCTGGTACATTGGAAAGACTTCTATCTAGTCCCGTCAGGAGATGGGAGCTTGTGCTCTCCTATGTGATAGGATTTGGGTTATTTACAATGATTCAATCTGCCATCATTGTTTTCTATGCCGTTTATATACTTGGCATGATGAATGAAGGATCCATCCTGTTAGTGCTTTTGACAACGTTAATTCTGTCTTTAACAGCACTGACACTTGGCATTCTGTTATCGACTTTCGCTAAAAATGAACTGCAGATGATCCAATTTATTCCGATTATTGTCGTACCACAGGTGTTCTTTTCAGGACTATTCCCATTAGAAACGATATCTCGCTCCATCAGCTGGATTTCTACTATCACCCCGTTGTATTATGCTGGTCATGCACTAAAGGACGTCATGATAAGAGGAAAAGGGCTAGGAAATATCGCAGAACCACTCCTGATACTGCTCTGTTTTTCTCTGCTGTTTATTTTTATTAATATAGCGGCATTAAAGAGATATCGTAAAATATAACAAATTGGGCGTTGGTATTTCTGGATAGGTTTTCTCTATACTTCGTTGTACAATAGAGGAAAGATCCTGAAGTAAAAGGAGCGTCTCATGAGTGACCAAGAAAACATATTAGACTTCATCTTAAAGGATGAAGATAATGTGACTGAAAAACAGAAAAAGATAATTGCTGCTGCCATTGAAGCATTTTCCGAGAAGGGGTTTGCAGCGACCTCAACGAGTGAAATTGCCAAGAAGGCTGGTGTTGCCGAAGGAACAATTTTCCGCCATTACAAGACGAAAAAAGACTTGCTGCTTAAGCTTCTTTCTCCGATGGTGTCAAAGCTGATTGCCCCCATTGTGCTCAAGGATTTTAACAAGGTACTCGATGCCGAGCATCACAGCTTTGAGGGATTTTTGCGAGCGGTCGTTAAAAACCGCATGGAATTTCTTCAAAAAAACGAGGCTCTATTTAAAATTCTCATACAGGAAATCCCTTTCCATCAGGATTTGAGGGAGATATTCATTGATCAAATTGCCTCTAAGGTCTTTAAGCGCTTAAATGAAATAATGGATTTTTATAAGGAAAAAGGAGAAGTACTAGACATTCCCAGCATGTCGGCAGTACGTTTGGCAGTTACCTCCATCTTTGGCTACTTTATTGCAAGGCACCTCATTCTCCCTGACATACACTGGGATGATGAGGCTGAAATAGAAAGAACGATTCAGTTTATCTTGGCCGGTCTTGCACCTAAAAGCTAAAAATGAAAAACCCTTTTTGCCTGCAGACTAAAAAGGGTTTTTCTTTATATGTATTTGTAACTTATACCTCAAGTGCAAGCTTAATTGCCTTGCCAACGCCACTTTCCTCGTTCGTTGCTGTGACAAAGTGACACTGTCTTTTGATCTCTTCATCAGCATTTCCCATTGCAACTGCTCTTCCTACCTTTAGCATCATAGAAAGATCGTTATAATTGTCGCCAATTGCCATCGTGTCTTGTAAGGAAATGCCTCTTGCTTCAACAAACTCCTCTAACGCGATACCCTTTTGAGCTTCAACAGCAGTAATTTCAATATTTTCCTTGCCTGATGCACTGACTGCAAGCTTCGCAAAGCTCTTCAGCTTCTCTCTTACCTCATTTAATGTGACTGGTTCAAAGTGGAATGCCAGCAGCTTATAAATAACTTGGGACTCATCCTCAAACAAAACAGCATAGCTGTCCAGCTGGTTAACCTCCTGCAGACGCTCCTCAGCAGCCTTCTTAATTTCGTCCATATCCATATCCTTTACATGACCATTAACAGTAAAGATATCCATAATCAATGATCTCGCCATTGTCTTATCTAAAGTATATGTTCCTTTATTTGTATACACTTCATAATAAACTTGATGACTATGCAAAATTTCAGCAACTTCCTTTGCAAGGTCCTTGCTTAATGGATTTGTTTGGATTACTTCATGAGTGCTAGTGCGGATTTCTGCCCCATTTGCACAAATCATCGGTGTAATGATGCCAGCATCCTTCAACAAGTCCCCTGCCTCTTCATAAGCACGGCCTGTTGCAATCACAACCTCAACCCCGCTCTCTTGAGCAAGTTTTATCGCTTCGCGGTTTTCTGCAGTAATTTCCTGAGCAGATGTCAACAGCGTACCATCCATATCAATAGCAATACATTTCACCATTTAGAAAACATCCTTTTTATTTATTTGTGGGAGGAAGGTCTATTCATATGCAGCGCTTCCAACCTTACTTAAAAAAAAGCTTTAACAATCAGCCAATATCTCTATGATAACATGGATTCGCCTATTTTAATAACTCCTCGCCTCTCTCACCATGCTCCAACACAGAAGGTTATTTTTGTCATAATTGTGAACTATAAATGTGAACATTTTTCAAACACTTTGTGATTTATAACGCAGAATAAACCTTTTTCATTATGATATAGCTATCATTTCGAAAAGGGAGACGATAAAAGCACAAACATGTTTATACCAGCTTTTATTCATTATTGAGAAGGCTAGCGTTAACGGATGACTACATCAATTTGGTCATCAATCTGACAAGTTTATTTATTTTTCACATGGTTAGTCAACGATATTTGTCGCAATTTTAATTATCATGTTCACATCTTCACAAAATCATCTTAAACAAGGAGGAAAACACATGGATATGGTGTTTCTATCAAGATTACAGTTTGCTTCCACCACCATCTTTCATTTCTTCTTCGTGCCTATTTCTATCGGCTTAGTTTTCATGATCGCTATTATGGAAACAATGTACGTTCGAAGCGGAAATGAAGAATATAAAAGAATGGCAAAATTTTGGGGGAAATTATTTCTTATTAACTTTGTCATCGGAATTGTTACAGGAATTCTGCAAGAATTCCAATTCGGCATGAACTGGTCAAACTACTCTCGTTTTGTAGGAGATGTTTTCGGTGCTCCTCTTGCGATTGAAGCATTGCTTGCCTTCTTTTTGGAATCCACCTTTATTGGACTCTGGATTTTCGGCTGGGATCGGTTATCCAAAAAGGTTCACCTTGCCTGCATTTGGCTGACATCTTTCGGTACAATCATGTCTGCCTTCTTTATTCTTGTTGCAAACAGCTTTATGCAGCATCCTGTCGGTTATGAAATCAACAACGGCAGAGCGGAAATGAATGACTTTTTAGCACTGCTGACAAATGGGCAGGCACTTGTTGAAATTCCCCACACAGTTCTCGGAGCTTTAGCAACAGGAGCATTCCTTGTTACAGGGATAAGTGCAATTAAATTATTGAAAAAACAAGATGTTTCTTTCTTTAAAAAATCGTTCCAAATTGGTATTACAGTTGCGTTAATTTCAACATTTTTAACAATGGTGGCAGGTCATGCACAGGCTCAATATCTTGTGGAAACACAGCCAATGAAAATGGCCGCAAGTGAAGGGCTTTGGGAGCATAGTGATGATCCCGCAGCTTGGACTGTTTCTGCTTTTATTAATGTCGACAAAAAAGAAAATACTGGTGAAATTAAAATACCTTATCTGCTCAGTATTCTTTCCTATAATACGTTGGATGGCAGCGTAAAAGGCATGAATGAGCTACAAGCAGAATATGAGCAAAAATATGGTGAAGGGAATTATATCCCGCCTGTTAAAACGACATTTTGGAGCTTCCGCATCATGGTTGCTGCTGGTGTTGCCATGTTTGTTCTTGGTATTTACGGTGTTTTCTTAGCTTGGAAAAAGAAACTCGTTACTAAACCAAATAAGTGGTTCTATCGTTTTATGGTGGCAGGTATATCCTTGCCATTTATAGCCAATACTTCAGGATGGATTATGACAGAAATAGGAAGACAGCCTTGGACAGTTTTTGGGCTTATGCAAACAGCAGACAGTATTAGCCCAAGCGTCAGTGCCGGTCAAGTCTTATTTTCCATCATAACGTTCTGCACTGTCTATGCGATTCTGGCTGTAATCATGATTTTCCTTTATGTGAAGGTAATCAAAAAGGGGCCGTATAAAATGGATGCAGAAGAACAAAAAATCAACAACGACCCATTTGCAAAGGAGGGTTTCCATGTTTGATCTAGGTGTACTTTGGTTTATATTAGTTGCTGTCTTATTCATTGGATTCTTCTTTCTGGAAGGATTTGATTTCGGTGTGGGCATGTCCACACAATTAATTGCTAGAAATGATATGGAAAGACGCATTCTTATTAATACAATCGGCCCATTCTGGGACGCAAATGAGGTTTGGCTGATAACAGCAGGAGGAGCATTATTCGCTGCCTTTCCTCATTGGTACGCGACACTGTTCAGCGGATTTTATACACCGCTTGTCGTCGTACTGCTTGCTTTGATTATTCGTGCGACAGGTTTTGAGTTCCGAGCAAAGAGCAGTCACCCTATCTGGAAAAAGAGTTGGGACATCTGTATTTTTTTAGGAAGTCTGCTTCCTCCCCTTTTGTTTGGGGTTGTGTTTGCTTGCTTCATACAAGGACTGCCGATTGACAAAAACATGGAGCTTAATGCAGGCTTTTTCGATATCGTTAATGTTTATACATTAACAGGCGGCCTTACAGTTCTTATGCTTTGTCTAGTGCACGGGCTTATGTTTACAACAATACGGACTGTTGGCGATTTGCAGGACCGCGCCCGCAATCTTGGCCAAAAATTGCTGCCGCCATTAGGCATATTATTAACCGCATTTACTGTAATGACATATATCAAAACGGATATCTTTGAAAGACAAGGCACTATCCTGTCCTTCTTGTTCGGAATAGGAGTAATTGCTTTTGTCCTTAGCGGATATTTCATATCTAGGAAAAAGGATGGTTGGGCATTCGGAATGACAGGTGCTGTCATCGCCCTCTCCTTTATATCTATTTTTATCGGCTTATTCCCAAGACTGATGATTAGCTCAATCAGCAGCTCATTCAGCTTAACGGTCTCCAATGCAGCCTCCGGGCATTACTCCTTAACGGTGATGACCATTGTCGCACTTACCTTGCTGCCTTTTGTGCTAGGGTATCAAATCTGGAGCTATATTGTATTCCGTAAACGCGTTACAGAAAAGTCCCATCTGGAGTACTGATGGACAAAAACTTAATGAAGTCAAAAGGAATCAAGCCGATTCTTGTATTGCTAACTTTCGCAACAATTTTTCAAGGTGTCGCCATCATTCTGCAAGCTAAATGGCTTGCAGAGGCCATCACCTCCCTATTCAATGGAGAAGGAATTCAAGAACAATATGAGACCATCATATTGTTCTTGTTGGCATTTCTGGCACGCCACCTCCTTCAATTATTCCAGCAAAGCATCTCTGCCCGTTTTGCCGAAAAAACAAGCAAAGAACTTAGATCTCGCCTAACAAAAAAACTGTTTGAGCTTGGACCGAAATATACAAAGAAACAAGGCAGCGGGAACATATCGACACTTGTTTTAGAAGGAATTTCCCAATACAAAGCGTATGTTGAGCTTATTCTTCCGAGGATGGTTGGAACTTCCGTCATTCCTCCAATGATATTGCTTTATGTATATTGGTTGGATTGGATTGCAGGCATCATCCTGACAATCACCATGCCGATACTAATTGGTTTCCTCATTCTCGTCGGATTGGCCGCAAAGGGACAAATGAACAAGCAGCTTGCTACTTACCGAATTCTTTCCAATCACTTCCTTGATTCATTGCGAGGATTGGAAACACTTAAATTTCTAGGAAAAAGTAAAAAACACAGTGACAATATTGAAAAAGTAAGTGAGCAATATCGGACTGCCACGATGAAAACACTTCGTGTCGCCTTTTTATCCTCCTTTTCACTGGACTTTTTCACGTCATTATCTGTTGCTTCTGTAGCAGTTAATTTAGGTGTACGCCTTATTGGCGGTGACTTGCTGCTGCTGCCTGCATTAATGATTTTAATTATGGCACCAGAATATTTTCTTCCAGTAAGGATGGTCGGCGCAGACTATCATGCCACTTTAAACGGAAAAGAAGCAGGCGAATCCATTTTGGCAATCCTTCGCGAAGAAAGCAATAGCATGTCAAATACTACTGTATCAGCTATGCAAGACATTTCGAATATTACCTTTAATCAAGTAGGATATCGTCACAGTACTGCGGAAAATCTCACTCTCGAGAGTCTATCCTTTCAAATTTCAGGCTGTAAAAAGGTCGGTATTGTCGGCGAAAGCGGCGCAGGGAAATCAACCCTAATTGATTTACTCAGCGGCTTTACGAGTAATACAGAAGGTGAGATTCTTATAAACAACAAGGAAATACCAAGTCTTATGACTGAGGAATGGCGACAAAAAACAGTCTATATACCACAATCTCCATATATATTTAGCATGACACTCAGAGAGAATATTGCCTTTTACCAGCCTGGAGCAGAGGATGATGAAATTGAGGCTGCATTGAGAGCAACAGGCTTGGAAACAGTATATCTATCCCTTCCGAACGGCCTTGATGAAATGCTTGGTGATGGCGGCAGAACACTTAGCGGCGGACAAGAACAGCGAATTGCCTTGGCTAGAGCCTTTCTGACAGACCGAAAAGTGATGCTGTTGGACGAACCAACGTCACACTTAGATATTGAAACAGAATTTGAGTTAAAAGAGACGATGCTGCCATTGTTTGAGAATAGACTTGTTTTCCTTGCAACACATCGCCTTCACTGGATGAAGAATATGGATCAAATCCTAGTACTGGATAACGGAAAAATAGTTGAAACCGGCACACACGAAGAGCTTGTAGCGGCAAAAGGCTGCTATTACAGGCTGCTGATTCAATAAAGGAGCTGCTAATCATGAGAGAAGACAAATGGATATTGCCATTTATGAAAGAGAATGCTGGACGAATTATCCTCATTCTCCTATTAAGCATATTAGCACTGGGCACAGGAGCGATGCTCACCTTTACTTCAGGCTATTTAATCAGCAGGTCTGCCATGCCGATTGAAAACATTCTTATGGTGTACATTCCAATTGTAGGTGTAAGAGCATTTGGAATCAGCCGTGCTGTGTTCAGCTATTTAGAAAGACTCGCAGGCCATGATGCTGTTTTAAGAATACTATCGAAAATGCGTATAAAGCTATATGGAATCTTGGAGCCACAGGCACTTTTCATTAAGAGCCGCTTCAAAATGGGTGATATGCTTGGCATTCTTGCCGAGGATATCGAACAGCTTCAGTATATTTATTTAAGGACGATTTTCCCGACAATAGCTGCATGTGTTTTATATATCATGACAATTTGTGCTATCGGTATCCTTGATATCCCTTTTGCCATACTTATGGCATTTTATTTAGCGCTGTTACTTATTGCATTTCCAGTTTTCTCCCTGCTGTTAATGAAGAAAAATCAAACAGAATATAAACAGCGCAGAAACGGCCTTTACCAAAAGCTGACGGACAGTATTCTAGGTATAACAGACTGGGTTATCAGCGGCCGTTCAAACAGCTTTATCTCTTCCTATGAAAGAGATGAAGCCTTAGCAGCAGATGTAAACAACAAACTGACCAGCTTTTCAAGATGGCGCAATTTTGCCCAGCAGGCAGTTTCAGCATTAGTAATTACCTCATTGCTATTTTGGGCGGCAGAACAATATGCAAAGGGACATATACCTGTTGCGATGATTGCTGCCATTGTTTTAGTTGCACTGCCAATACTGGACGCCTTTCTAGTTGTTTCCGAAGCGTTTGAGAGAATACCAGGATATCAAGATTCATTAAATAGGCTAAAGGGGTTGGAAGGCTCTGAAAATAAAGCTACTCCGCACAAATTGATGCCAAAGGAAAACTCTATCCATATTAAACTGGAAAATGTCTCTTATACCTATGAGAAAGAGCATACCCCCTCTGTCCAAAAAGTTAATATAGATATCCCTCAAGGAAAAAGAATTGCTGTAATTGGCAGAAGTGGTGCAGGAAAATCAACATTGCTAAAGCTTATCCAGGGGGTTATTGCCACAAAGGATGGAAAGGTAACCTACAACGGGAAAGATGCTGGTCTTCTTCAGGTGGATACTTCAGCCATTATTTCTGTGTTAAATCAAAGTCCCCATCTATTCGATACAACACTAAGAAATAATTTGCTGTTAGGCTCAGATAGTGCTGGGGAAACTGAGTTGAATGAGGCAATTAAACTAGCACAGCTGCAAGACTTAGTGAACAAACTGCCAGAAGGACTTGATACCTTTATGCAGGAAACAGGCCAGCGCTTTTCTGGTGGTGAAAGACAGCGTGTTGCTTTAGCTAGAATTCTCTTAAAAGACACACCTGTTGTCATCTTAGATGAACCAAATGCAAGCTTGGACCCACGGACAGAAAAGGAGCTGCTTCAGACCATTTTTGCCTCCTTAACAGGAAAATCAATCATCTGGATTACCCACCACTTAGTTGGGGTGGAACAGATGGACGAAATCATATTTATGGAAGTAGGCGACATTGTAATGAGAGGTACACATCAAGAGCTGCTTGGAAACGAACGTTATAGACAGTTTTATGAACTGGATCATCCAGATTTTCTATTAAAAAAAGATGAGGCATAAACCTCCTCATCTTTTTTTGCTGCTAATATTATGTCGTTATCATCTGACCGCCATTTATATGAATTACTTCACCTGTAGTGTAGCCAGAGTCATCTGACGCTAAATAAACATAAGCAGGTGCGAGCTCAAAAGGCTGGCCTGCCCTTTTCCATGGCGTATCTGTCCCGAATGTCATAACATTCTTTTCAGAAAAGCTGGCTGGAATTAGCGGTGTCCAAATCGGTCCTGGCGCAATGGCATTCACTCTGATTTTCTTTTTTGCCAATGACATCGACAATGATCTCGTCAATGTAAGAATAGCTCCCTTTGTTGCCGAATAATCGATTAAATCCTTATTCCCCTCATATGCCGTAACAGAGGTCGTATTAATGATCGAGCTTCCTTCCTTTAAATGAGGCAGAACTGCTTTTATTAAGTAAAAAAATGAGAATATATTTGTTTCAAAGGTATTGGTTAATTGTTCCTTCGTTATATCAAGAATGCTTTTTTGTACAAATTGGACAGCGTGATTATTGACTAATATATCAATTTTTCCAAAGCGCTGGATTGCTTGCTGTGCGACAACTGCAGCATTTTCCTCGACTCTGAGATCTGCCGCGATGAACAGGCTCTCTCCACCAAGCTGGCTGATTCTCTGCTCTGTTTCTTGGGCATCTCTGTGTTCATTTAAGTAAACAATAACGACCTTTGCACCTTCCTTTACGAAGGCATATGCCGCTGCCCTGCCAATACCGCTGTCCCCGCCAGTTATTATCGCTACTTTTCCCTTTAGCTTGCCGCTGCCTTTATAGTTAGGATTCTCGGAAATTGGCCGTGGATTCATTTCATATTCAAAGCCTGGCATTCTATTCTGATGCTGTGGCGGAAAAGCAATTGGCGTATTCTTAGTTTCTTGCTTGTGATTATAATACGGATATTCTGGATACATGGATTTTGCACTCCTTCTGGGCATTTATCTTTCCATATGCTATGCCCAGAAGGAAAAGTTGTGCTTTTTATGAAAGAACATTCTCTATTGCTGCGTCTGTTGCTTGAATAAGGTCACTTACTTCCAGTTCCATCTGTAAGCCAATCTTACCGCCGCTCACAACAATAGATGGCAACCCCTCTGCACTGTCATCAAGAATTGTTTGATATTTTTTCTTCATGCCGATCGGTGAGCAGCCACCTCTTATATAACCTGTTAGCTTTTGGATATCCTTAACAGGCGCCATCTCGACTTTTTTTGCTTGCACTGCTTTTGCCGCCTTTTTCAAATCAAGCTCATCTTGGACTGGGATAATGAATACATACGGCTCCTTTCCCCCATCTTGTAATACAAGTGTTTTAAATACCTGCCTTTTGTCGACACCTATTTTTTCAGCTACAGAAATGCCGTCAATTTTTCCATCCTTATTTTCATAGGAATGGGTGGTATAGGAGATGTGGAGACCGTCGAGAATGCGCATTGCATTCGTTTTTCCTTTTGCCATTGCATTTCAGCTCCTGTCTGACTCTTCACTCTTTTTCTCATTATAACGTAACCTTATAGACCTTTGGTGCAATAATCAGAACCAATTTGCCGATATGCCATATAGTATTGGAAAGCTGCCTTAATCAAAGGGAGCGAATGCGATTCCTGACTATTGGAGGAATAAAGATGAAACCATCTTATCAAGATGCACTTGCTTATTACGGAGTTAATGGAGCCCATCCTGGCGGGCTTTCCTTAACTAGATACTTGCTGCAGCAGGAAAAAATCACATCAGCAACAAGCCTGTTAGATGCTGGATGCGGGACAGGGCAAACCTCAGCTTTTATTAAAAAGCATTACCCTTGTTCAGTCACAAGCATTGACCTCCATCCAACAATGGTAAAAAGGGCCGCAAACCGTTTTCACAGAGAAAATCTGCCCATTAATCTAGTGCAAGGTAGTATTGAGAAACTGCCTTTTCCTGATGGAAGCTTTGACATCATCCTTGTAGAATCTGTGCTTATTTTTACAGATATTCGCCATTCCTTAAACGAGCTTAAGCGTGTCCTGAAGCCTAACGGTGTCGTACTTGCCTTGGAAATGACTTCTGAAAGAGAGCTAACACCATTAGAACAAAATAATATGAGATCAGTTTATGGAATAGAGAAGGTATATTCTGAAGGAGAATGGGTGCAAAACTTAGCTGCTGCTGGCTTTACGAATGTGGAAATCAAGCTGTCACACACCGTCTATTCCCATATGTTTGCAAACATTGAAGGCGAAGAAGAAGAAATGGATGTTCATGTTACAAGGAATTTAGAGATGGAAAATAAACTGACTGAGCATGCTCACATTCTTTATACTTATGGAAATATTATTGGATACCGCGTTTACAGAGCAACCCTTTAATAAGAAACCCTCCTGATGTAGAGTCACATCTCTACATCAGGAGGGTTTCTTCATTAGTTTAACAACGATTTATGAATCCATATGGCAGCCTGTGAGCCGTCGCCCATGGCAATTGTCACTTGCTCTGAATGGGCAACAATATCACCTGCCGCCCACACATTTTCTACACTTGTCATTTTCGTTCTGCCGTTAACAGGAATATGGTTATTCTCTAATATCTCAACACCGAGCTGTTTGGCAAGCTCTGATTTGACGATATTGCCCCCAAACGCAATAAACCCATGCTCCCCTTCCAAAAACTCCCCATCATCTAAAGTGAAGCCCTTCAAGCTTGACCCATCTGCTTCCACTTTGTTGATTTTCTTATCGATAACAGGGATGTTTTGTTCAGCAAGCTTCTTCTGAAGTTCCTCATCGATTGCTTCTCCGCCGTGGTTAACATAAATAAGCTCCTTCGTCCAATACGTCAAGGTTAACGCCATATTTGCCCCAACTTTTCCATTGCCGATAACAATGGTCCTTTTATTCTTGACCTCATACCCATCACAATCTGGACATAAATACACACTGATACCTAAACAAGGATATAGCTCGGCAAATGGCGGGATATTGTCAATAATACCCGTTGCAAGCAGCAATCTCTTCGCTTTATATTTTCCTGCTTCTGTAGCAATCATAAAATAACCATCCTCATTTTCTACATTAGTTGCAGTTGTAGATAGAAACTCAACGCCAAGGCTTTCTGCCTGCTGCTTCCCTTTTTGGCGTAGTTCAGTACCGCTTATCCCGTCTGGATAGCCAAGTATGTTATGATAGCTCTTGCAAAGAATAGACCTGCCTACTTCCGAATCTATAACCAATACATGATGTTTATACCTGCCGAGCTGGATAGCTGCCTGCAGGCCGGCGATTCCTCCGCCGATGATTACACAATCCAATATTTTCATCATCACAGACTCCTTCTATTAAAGTTTATCGATTTTATTAGATTTCCTGAATGGAATGATGTTTATACAGTACGAAACAACGAACACTAATTTTACTATTTTCACCAAAATACGAATGAATACTTTTCAAGATGGTCATAATAAGTCATAATGAATTCATGCAACTCCAAATTAAGGAAGTGGTCTTGTTTGCAGCTAGTAAAAAGGGAGCTTGCGCGCTTATTAGATGATCACAACAGATGCCCTGATTACCTTATCAAAAAGGTAATCGAAAAAGACATTCACCTATTAAAAGAAGCCATTTCCATCTACGATAAACAACAACAGAACAGCTTCTCTGAAGAAGAAAACTAACATATATGAATATCTTGTCAAAAGGCAAATTTTACGAAAGTAAAAGACGCAAAGTCACGGACCTAAGAGGAGCAGCAACTATTATGGCCGCCGGGCTGCCAAGATCGTTTATATTTGCTTTACTAATTACTACCCCAAATGAAAAAAGCATAACTTCTAGTGAAATTATGCTTGAAAAACTATTAATAAAATTCCCTACCTTCAAACCAGCTTAAGTCGACGATATCACGTAAGGCTTAACGGAGAATGCTTGCTCTTGCTTTCATTGTATCGCGTAAGCATTCACCATCTAGAACCTCCCCCTTTACCTAGTTATCGCTTCATCCTGTTCCTTTAATGCATCAATATTGTCCTTTGTATCTGCTATATTCTTTAAAACAATCTTTTTATATTCTTCTATTAAGCTCTCAATTCGTTCTTCTCTTTCTTTCCATTCAGATGTGAAATCGAGCTTGTTGTCCTTCAATTTGCCTGTCGGTGCTTTGCTCATGACAAGGTTGTGCACCGCCTGTTCTGCAGTGCTCAATTTGCTGATTGCATTTGCATGGTTTAACTTAATTGTAGCCATAATCACAACATCCTTTTAATTTCAGATATCTTATTTGTGACATCGTCATACATATCCTCGCCAAGCTCAAATAGTCTTGATGCTTCGCCAACAAGGCCGCCAATGCCATGAAGGCTGGTTTTTTCTATTTGCAGGAGATTGATCTTGCCTTGGATTGAGCTTTGATATTGTGCATATTCTAAGTTGCCAATATAGCTCATTGCCAGATACACATCGTCTCGCTTCCCGTTAAACTCATCTGCTCTTTGACCAACCCAATTATTGTTTAAATCAGGGATTTTTAGCTGCCTAATTTCATCAAGCATTGTATCCTGTTCATTTTCCACTTTTTGTTTGGCTGATTTTAATCTTTGTATTTTACGCTCAATATCGTCTATTTTGCCGTCTACATCACCTTTTAGGCTTGCGAGCATACTTGAAAGACTCATTAATTATCACGCACCCTTTCCCCTTGTTTGGCAGTCCGATAGAACACAGTTAAAATGATGCCTAGAAGAACAATACAAACAGCAATAAGAATGCCTAGAAATAAAGATAATGAGGAATTGGCATCAGACTGTATGTCTTCTGTTTTCCCTATTTGCCCAGTCTCATCATCCCCTGTAAATAAGCCAAGCTGTTCTGCATTCTGTTCAATTTTATTTGTTGCCGCCTTTTGGAAAAGTTTGTCTTTAACATCAGCAGCAGAAAAGGTCTTTTCACCTTCAAATGTCAGCTGCTTCTGTTCTTCAGGAATTTCAGACTTGCTCGTTGAAGAACCATCTTCATCGAGCAAATCAGTATTCTTGTCTGTTGATTTCCCTTCATATTCATTTGGTTCCAATTCATCAATATTAGATTTTGTTTCTGCATATGCGCATTTTATATTTCCATGAGAGAAATAAACAGTTATTCCCATAAAGCAAACTGCTAGATACATAATCCATTTACATCGTCTCATTTGCTCCCACCTCATGCTCCATGCTGCTAGTACCTTTATAGCGCTCAATCAGCACTTGCAGAATTACAAGAAGAAGCAATGTAAACACTAAAACGATAGCAGCCGGGGCAAATAAAGATTCCGTGCTGTACTGGATGGAAATATAAACATTGCTCATCGGATCTGCAAATTTAAAGTTAGGTGTGCCTAACGCTAGCAATGGTGTAACGTACAGGGCAATTACACCTGCTGTCACAAATAAGCCGACAAGGCGATGCAGTGAAAACGCAGCTGTAATTAGGCCTGAGCTGACCATTAGAAGCAAAATAGTGAACACAGTCCATTCCATTGTTGCCTGCTCTGCCAGCTGATATATTTTCAAGCCGTATAGGCTGATGATAAAGCCGACGAGCGTATTCACAATGAAGAACAATGCTGCACGCACCCAATATGGCAGGCTGCTGAAATAATAAGTTGTATAGCCTATCAACAAGCTGCTTAATAAAACGATAAACAATACAACCACTGGCGGAACCGTATTTGTTTCAGCCTTTTCAGAAGTTCCTGCAGTAAGCTGCAGCGGACTTGAAAGGAAGTCATAAACAACGCCATTGGATTGGTCGTCAACAAAGGCATTGCCAAGCACGGAAAAGACGTCATCTCTTATTAGCTCTGTTGATTTAACATTTGTTGACCATTTATTGTTCAACACATCTGCATCTGTCTGGACAGCAGATACTTCTTGATGCAGGCCATTTGTGTATTCAATAATTGTCTCTTGGCTCTCACTTGCATCCTCAAGACCATTATGGAAGGAATTCATTTGCTCTTGAATAAGCTTATAACTCGTGGCAACACCGGCGCCGCTTGCCTCTGCACTTAAGTTACCAGCTTCATTTTGCGATGGCTGCTGGATTTGTTCGAGCAATTGATTCGCATCAGCTTCTATTGAAGTAAAGCTTTCTAAGAGCTTACCTTGATTATCCTCCACTGATTTTTTGTAATCTGCCATAAACACTGTGAATCTGTCGTTTAAAGCCGATAATCCGTCACGCATTGTCGGCGTTTCCTCTTCGATTTGATTCCAATAGTTGTTTTCCTCATCACTCACTTGGAAAATCGCTTGGATTTGCTGAAGAAACTTGTCATTTGCCATAACTTCCTCTTTTGCTGGATTTTGGCCAAGCATGCTCGATAATGTACCTTCATACTCATTTAGATATGCATAATAGTAAAGAAGATCTACTACCTTACCTGTTGCAATATCCTTATCAAACCAATTCTCCAGCTCCTGCTTTCGGTCTGCTGAAAGGGCGTTGGAGGCTAAAATAGACTGTTCCTTTTCTTCAATTACATCCAATATTGCTGTCATATTATTAGCATATTGGGACAGCTGCTCCCTCAGCTCATTATTGACTGCTGTTAAATCCTCTGTATAATCTATTAATCTTTCTTTTTGCTTCGTCAGTTCATCAAGCTGTTTATTCAAGTCTTCATTTTTCATTTCCAACTCTGACAGGCTTGTTGTATTATTGTCGAGCTGACTTGTTAAATCTTCAATTTGAGCAAGCAGTCCTTTAACATAACCTTGCTGGTTATCTCCACTTGCTTTCAAGCTTTCGTTCACTTTAAATACACGTTCATTAATAGCCTTCAGCTGTTCAACAGCTTGAGCTATTTCTTCACTAGAAGTGCTTCCTGCCATCCCTGCCAGCTTGCCTTCAAGATCTTGTAAAGCAGCTTGTATTCCCTCTAATTCCTTGTGCTCATCAGCTTCTGCATTAGAGTTTCCAGACTGCTGTTCCTGCCCCTCGCCAGATTGCTGGGATTCGCTAGCTCCTGCTTGTTCGCTTACAGCCGCAAGCACTTCGTTGCCGTCACCACCAACCGGCTTCTCACTATCTGAACCTTCCTCTCCTGTTCCTGGATTATCCACACCTTCTTCCTCAGACATTTCAGCAGGCACTTCCGGATTCTCTGGTGGATCTTCTGGCAGCAGTACTTCATCTCCTTCTGACAAGCCTTGCTTAGCAGCTATAAGCTTACCTTGCAAGGAGTTTAGAGACTTCGTATCAACTAGTTGCTGATAGTAATCTAAGAGATTGCTTTGATACTGGTTGTAAGATAGCAGTTGATTTTCGGCAGTATCAACCCGCTCCTGCTTTGTTTGCAGAAGCAGACGTTCATTTGTCTGCAGCTGGCTGTTTAAGTCGGTCATTTGCTGTAGTACTGTTTGTTCATTTTCATTTAACAAGCTTTGTGTCTGCAGATAAGGTGATTTCTGATTCTCCGTTGCTGTGCTTATATTTGTTACGGCATCCTCTTGAATGCTTGCAAAAAGCTTCTGCTGCTCCTGCTGGTATTGTTCATATTCTTGCATATTATCAACAAAGCCAGTTAAGTCCTCTGAAAAGGAGTCAGCCGAAGCCTCCTGATCTGTTCCTTGGTCAGCAACTTGGCCGAAGGAGGTTTTAATATTCTCGAGCATCGCTTGCTGTTCTTTAATTTGATCTGCCAAATCCTTTGAGCTCGGCTTATAGAAGGCAAGCATGGTCCCTTGGAAATCAACCTCCTTTTGCAAAATCTGGTCAAATTCCTTTTTCACTGAATTCATGTCTGTTGCAACATAGCTCCAATAAAGAGAGGAAAGCCGCTGATTTGTCCGCTTTGTTGCTTTTTCTACCTCCAGCTTCACTTTCTCTGTATTAACAGCATTTAATTGTGATTGTAATTTATAGTCGAAGGTTACCTTGCTTGGATTAGTACTCTCATAATCCATCACTTTTTTGGAAAAGTCAGATGGAATATAAATGACCGCATCATACTTATTGCTGCGCAGCCCGCTTTCTCCGGCACTTCTTGCGACAACACTCCAATTATAAGAAGAATCCTTCGCTAATATGCTTGCAGCACTTTCACCTAAATGAATTTCTTCTTCCCCTTCTAAGCCAACATCTTCATTTACGATTGCAATTGACTTTGTTGCATTTTCCTTCTCCTTTAACGGATTCTCTCCAATTGCCTTAAAGAACAGCAATGGAGCACCGATAATGAAGACTAGCGCAATAATTATCTTCCATATAGGAAAGCCCTTCACTATAGGCTCACCTTCCTTTCCACTAACATCAACGGAATTTGGATTCTCTTTTCTCTGCCATTTTCCACATAGTAACCAAACCCTGGCTGCACTTCCTGTTCCTGTCTTTCATAGGTAAGTGTGAACAGTGTCTGCTCTGACTTCTTCATAAGGACAAGTGCCTGGCGAACCTGTTTCAGCTCAAGCGTCAACGGATCATAGCCCTTAGTCAGCTCATTATTTGTTCCAGAAACAACAATATGGAAACCAAGATGACTGTAATTTTTCATAAGGCGGACGATATTTTCTTGGATGCGGTTATCGACTTGCTGCAGAAATCTGCTGTATCCATCAATAAACATATAGATGAACGGCTGAATTTCTGGTATTCTGCCGCTGCGTACCGCCTCCTCGTAATCTGATTCTCTCTGCTTTAACATGCTCTCCGCATTTTCAAGCCAAGCAGAAATACTTTCCTTATTATCAATAAAGCTGACGTTATTCCTATCTACAACATGAGAAAGACTTCTATCAATAGAATCAAAGATTGCTAACTTTTCCATAGGCTGGCGTGTAGCCTCGCTTAAGATAAGCTGCATAGCGTTTGTTTTTCCCTTTTGGGCCTGGCCAAGAATTAAACAGTGATTCATTTTAGCAAAGTTGATGCTGACAGGCTCGACAAGCTCCTCCTCCAAGCCAATTGGAATAAAGCCTTGCTTTTGGTCCCGCACATACCGGTAGAATTGCTTATTATTCAATTCAGTTGGCAGCATCGGTACTGCTTTTGGCTTAGCAAAGTCATTATACTTCTGTTTTAGTGCGTCAATTTCTGCTTTCAGCAATCGCAATTGTTCATAGTCATCGAGGCCAATATTCGGCAGCAATATTTGCGAGAAGAAGGCAGCATCTTTTTTAATGATTGCTCTACCTGGGATAGGCTCTGGCTCAAATGGTACCCTGCCAAGGATTGCGTATGCCTCTGTGTTATCCATTAAGTAATGAACAATTTTTGTTCTAAGATTGTTCATTAGCGTTTGTCTAATGGAATTGACCCTCGTTGCACTGAAAATCATATAAATGCCCAGTGATTGGCCATCCCTTGCAAACTGGTTCATCTGCGCCTCAAAATCATGCATTTCATCTTTTACGACATCGTAGTTATCAATGACGATAAACCATAATGGCAAGGTCTCCTCGGCAAGATTGTTATACATCTTGATTGAGCTTACCTCCATTTGCTGGAACAGTCTCTTTCGTTTTGCCATTTCACTCTTAATGATGGCAACAAATTTATTTGTCTTACGCTGTTCATCCATAAGGAAATAATCTGCTGTATGTGGAAGCTGCCTTAATGGCATTAAGCCTCCATTTCCGAAATCAAGTAAATAGAAATGTGCTTGCTCTGGGCTTGCCTCTGTAGCGATACCCATTAACAATGTAATCATTGTTTGGGTTTTACCGTAACCTGATGAGCCAAAGACTCCAATATTGCCATCCTCCACCCATTCATACGTATATGGAGACTGGCTTTGTTTTTCAGGCTCATCGACTATTGCAAGCAAGACCTTTTTGTCTTCTCTTTCATTTGGTATATCTGGTTTATATATACGCGGAGATAATGGCGGAAGCCAAGGACTTGCAATTTTTTGCAGCCCAAGCTTTTGATGGACCGCTTCAATTTCCTCCACAATTGCTTCCATCTCTGTTATGGACTCTTTCCCCGTTGTTTCTTGTAAGGAAAGCTCTGATAAAGGTACAAGTCCGAGATCAGTAACAAGAGCAACTTCGTCCTCATTAAGAGAAGCTTCATCTTCATAGGCTGCTCCGCTCCAAGCAGATTGGAATAGTTCGTACACCTCATTATTGCCAACCTGCAAATAACCTCTTCCTGTAACCGTTATGCCAGCAGCATCTGCATTTTTGAGAATCTCTCTGCTGTCCTCTGCATTCTGAACCTTCAACGCAATACGGAAGCGGGCATTACTCCAGATTTGAGCGTCAATTATGCCACCAGGCTTTTGCGTTGCCAAGATGAGGTGGACACCGAGGCTTCGTCCAATTCTCGCGGCACTGACTAACTCTTGGATGAAGTCAGGCTGTTCACTTTTCAATTCAGCAAACTCATCTGAAATCAGGAACAGATGCGGCAATGGTTCTGTACTCTTATTTTGTTTATAAAGGCGGGTGTAATCATTAATATGATTTACCTCGTATTGATCAAAAAGACGCTGGCGCCGCTTAAGCTCACTCTTAATGGAAGCCAATGCACGCTGGCTGAAGTTTTTACTTCCTTCAATATTCGTAATAGTCCCTAGCAGATGGGGCATATTTTTGAACGGCTGGGCCATTCCTCCGCCTTTATAGTCAATGAGCAGGAAGGCAACCTCATGCGGATGGAAGTGGACTGCAAGGGATAGAATATATGTCTGCAAAAATTCACTTTTCCCTGACCCTGTTGTCCCTGCTAATAACCCGTGAGGCCCGTGGGCTTTTTCATGTAGATTTAACCGAACTACATCTGTTTTTCCTTTCAGGCCAATTGGAACAGCAAGGGATTTAGCTGACTGATTGTTCTCCCAGTTTGCTTGGATAGGTATATCCTTAACATCCTTTTGTTGAAGCATTTCCATAAAAGAGACGCTCTCGGGAATCGAATTGGTAACACCAACCTGATGATTTAGTGTCCTTAGCATTCTAGCGAAACATTCATTGTTCTCATACTTATGAACATCAAGCGTGAAAGGAATTTCAGCAGCCTTTTTGTCCTGCATTAAAATATCTCCTTGAGAAGGGTTAATGTATCGGACAAGTGTATGAATATTATCGGAAAAGCTTTCCTTCGCTTCTGATGCAAAAATGACAGATATACCAAGATGCCTGTGCTCACCCTCCAAGTATTCTAGGATGACATGCTCAGAAATGAGCTGCTGGTTGGCAATAATGAAAATATAGTGCGGTGAGAACAGAAGCTTTTCCTTATCCTCCTCCAACTCTCTCTCCCGAATCATTTCGTAAATGGAGCTAAGAAGCTGATCCCTCGTGCTTTCGTTATAAATCATGCCCTTTGCATGTGAATTTGGAAGCTGAAAATGGGGCAGGCGTTTCATCCACTCCCATGTGCTGTATTCCTTCTCATCGAAAATAAAGATAAAGCGGACATCATGATAGCTGTGGAAGAACGCAAGTTGACCAACCAGCTGGTGAAGCTCTCTTTTTAAGACGGCTTCTTTTCCTATTAACCCAATCGCACCTTTTGAAAGATCAACAGTGACAGGCAAAGGCTCAAGCTCCTGATAGGTCTTCTCAAGTTGCTTTGACGCTTCCATTAATTCATCCATTTCCCTGTTAGACATATCTTGTGAGCTCACGTCGATTTTGTAGCTTGCCGGCACCTTTCCTGTACCGATACGGAACTGTAAAAAATCCTGGCTCGTTAATGTCCGTTCCCAAATTCTGTCTGAAACTTCGGCAACCATATATTTCATCCGCTCAAACTCTGGAAAATGATAATCAAGTACTTCACGTTGCTTTTCTGCGAGCAAGTGAAGCTCTTCTCGTTTCTCATTTAAATAGTTTGTATAAATGCGGCGCCTTCTGAGCTCCCACTCTTTGCGGTTTGCTTTATCTTTGAAATACTGAAAGATGGATGTGAATAAGGTTGTCGCAAACATAACAAGCGAAACGACAATAAATATTCCTCTTGGAATAAATATCGCAACAATTCCCATAACAATAAGCATCATTAAGGGCGGAAGGATTATTATCCATAAAGGCCTTTTCGTGTGCTGCGCCTCCTGTCCTGGAAAGGTTAGTTGAACCTTTTCTTTTGGTAGTTCATAAACCATCCGCGGTGTCCTTCTATACAGAGGATAGCGTTTTTGCATTTCTGATTGATGTGGCTTCATTTCCTCCAGCTGTGTACCATACTCTTTAACAGTTGCAATGGCTAGAAGATCTTCCTCTAAAAGCGTGATTTCCATCCCATTCCAAAAGAGTATATCTCCAAGCGTCAGTCTACTATCTGCATTAAGCAAATGGCCATTAAGAAATAATCGGGACTCTCCTTTCTTTACAGAGCATCCTTCATGTACATCTATTAAAAAGCCAGCTGCCAACTCATCTTGCTCCTCTAGCAACCAAAAATCCGAGTTATTCTTTCGCTCTTCTTGTTGTGCTGCAAAGTAAATTTCTTTCCTTTTCCCTATATAAAACGTTGTGTTAGGAATTTCTCTTATCAAAACCAGCTCGATAATGGCAGACCCTATCTTGACAATGTGCTTTTTCCTTTCTTGAAGCATGCCCGATTCTTTATCATGTTGATAGGCGACAACTCCATTCTTATCAACTGCTACTGTCAATTGGCCTTCCCAACCTGCTATAGGTATAGTGATCCCATCTTCTACTGCTGTGCCGATTGTTATTGAGCCATTTTTATATAAATAGGCTTTTTCGTATGTATCGTCGTGAAATACAAATAATGTGTACATCTTGTAATCCCCTTTTTATTCGCTGCCAGTAAATAAACGATTATGATTCGCTATCTTCCTCTTGCTGATATTCTTTAATCTCCCGGTCGATTTCATCCATTTTTTGCTGGCGTTCTTCACTGTCCATTGATTCATCAGCAGATATACTTTCCCGATAATTAATAAGAGCAAAGACAATCAAATCTGTCTCCTCGAGGAATCTAGCAGTCTTAAGCGCCTCCTCTCCTTGTCCTCTTCCAATTTGAATCCAATAATCCAGGTACTTAGAATCAGATTGCAGTGTAACTGTATTGCGGACAAATTGCTTTTGTTCATCTGTCAGGTTTTCATTGGAGATATAAGACAGAGCCAGTTCAAACTTTGCAACCTTTGGCAATTGGTCAATTTCATAAGGCTGGAGCGTACTAATCACATCACTGTAGGAACTAGAAAGGTATTGTTCTTGTGCCGTGATGATTCTGGACTGCTTTGGCTGCAGAAAAAAGATAGAATAAAAGGAATAAATAATGGCTGGCACAAGCAGAATACTCACAGCAATTAGGCTGTTTCGGAACCATTTCCATTTCTTTTTTGTCACTTCTACATAGTGAGAGGAAGATTCCTTATCCTTCCTAATAAACTCATCCATAATTTGTAACAGGGAGGCGAATGACGGAGCATCCAACACCTTTTTGCTATCTTCACTCAATTCCAGTGTTTTTTCATATTGGAGATATTCCTCAAACGAGTGGGAGATATCTACCCAGGAAGCAGCAAGTGCTTTAAGCTCATGCCAAAGCTGCTCCTCCTTTTTTTCATATGGAGGCAGGCTCTCTTTAACTCCGTAATGAAGGAAATAAGGGGTCATCCCTTGGTCCACAACAATGTTCTCTGGGCTAATAAAAAGATGCAGCCTTGAAACACGGTGATCTTTCACTTTATGAATCAATTGATATATTACTTTCAGCCTGTCCCGTTTCGGCAGCCTTTGAATAGATGTGCCATATTGATAGGTATTTGGAATATCTATACTTATCGAAAGAGCATCCTCTTTAACATCTATTTCCTTATGGAGCTGTTTATCCAGATCCTTTAATATGAAAACTTCCCCTGCCTCATCCATCTTTATCTTTTCGATTTGAAAGATGAATGATATGCGATTTTGATCCTTTTTTATCATCGCATCTAATTTTTTTTCTAAGTATGTACGTTCATTTTGCGGCATTTTCTATACCACCCTCATAAAATTTCAATAATATCTCCAGACGTTATTCCCACATCTGCCAACCGTCTATTTCCCGGGAATACCTTTTGTTTATTTTTAACGCGCACCCAATATCCTGATCTCGGGATGCTGTCTATATGTGAAACCTGCCATGATAAGTCAATCAATTTTTTTATTGTGTAGAAGTCTGATAGACGCAAGTCGATTGTTTCTTTATCGTACTTATGTAAATCGACTGTTACTTCTATATACATATTTTTCCACCTCAAAATATAAAGGAGCGCTTTGAATACAAGCGCTCCTCCAAGGGTTTAGTTTGTTTATTAATATACACACGGCTTTTTTCAAAGCTACATCCGCCATTATTTCGTTACCCATCATGAATACCTCATGAAGAAGCTCTAAGCTCTAACGATATTAAGTTCAGTCACTTAGCCGCGAATTTGATTAGCAATTTGTGCATCAGCATCTTCTAGTGCTTTTGCTGTGCTATTCAATTGTGAGGAAATATCCTCAAGCAATTGCTGCATTTTAAGGAATGAAGGGCGAAGTGATTGATATTGCTCACTGAACGCTTGGCTTGATTGACCTTCCCACATGCTTTCTAATTCTTGGATCATTTGATCTAAACGAGTGACTTGTTCACCAACTTGACTACCCTCGCTTGCATAACGATTTGACATGCTAATAAGCTCTTCAGGAGTTACTCGAATGATTCCTGCCATTTTTCCTCTCTCCTTTAAAAATAATTTTAGCTATCATTCTTTATTACTATGTAGCTAATAAAAAACAAACATCTATATAATAATTACCATAATTCAATATCCAAATAAAGGATAAAGGCAACGAACATCCATAAATGCATTTATTTTCCTATATGTAAAATAGTAAATAGGACATACCTTCTCTTTTCCCAACATACTCATATAGTAAAATAGTTCGTTTTTGTTTTTTTCTAAAAAAAAGAGGAGCGTCTTCTAGGACACTCCTCTTTTTTGGCTATCAATTTATTAAGATAGTACTTTATTTTCTTTAAAGAACTGTGGTAAATGCTCTTTATGTGCTTCAAGCATTTCATTTAAGATTTCTTTTGCTACTTTATCTGACGGCAGCAGCGGGTTGATTGTCAAAGCAAGCAATGCTTTATCATAATCGCCTGTCACAGCTGCTTCTGCTGCTACTCTCTCAAAGGACTTGATTTGTTGTACCAAGCCTCTGACAGGTACAGGAAGGTCGCCGATAGAGATCGGTTTAGGACCGTCTTTTGTGATGACACTGCTGATCTCAACTGCTGATTCATCTGGAATGCTGGCAATTGCACCATTATTGATTGTATTAACAGGCTGGATGTCACGCTTGTCATTGTACATAGAGTCAATTAGACTGCAGGCTGCATCACTGTAGTAGGCTCCTCCGCGCTTTTCAAGCTGTGGCGGTTTAATATCAAGGTTTTCATCCTTGTAAAGTTCAAACAGCTCTTTTTCCAGCTTTTGCACAACCTCTGCACGTGTACCTTGTTCTGCTGCTTCCTCGTGCTCATGCTCAAGCATTTGTGCCTGCTTGTAGTAGTAACGGTGGTATCCGCATGGAATAGCCCCAAGTGCCTTAATGAAGTCTGGATCCCAGTCAATTGCAGCAATATTACGCATAGTCGCACTTGCATGCTTGCCGGATGTCATTTCATCAAGCACTTCTTTTGTAACATCTTTACCGTCAAGATATACATGAAGTCCATATACCATGTGGTTAAGCCCTGCAAAATCAACATGTACACGCTCAGGTTCAACTTCCAAAAGCTTAGCTACACTCATTTGGATTGAAATCGGAACATTGCACAAACCAACAATTCTTCTCCAGTTGCTGTGGCGAAGCACTGCTTCTGTCACCATTCCTGCAGGGTTTGTAAAGTTGATGAGCCAAGCATTTGGACATAGCTCTTCCATGTCTTTAACAATATCAAGAATAACAGGGATTGTGCGCAAGCCTTTGAAAAGACCGCCAGGCCCATTTGTCTCTTGTCCGATTACATTATATTTCAAAGGAATTCTTTCATCCTTTGCTCTTGCAGCCAATAAACCAACTCGGAATTGAGTTGTTACGAAGTCTGCATCTTTTAATGCCTCTCTACGGTCAAGTGTTAAATGAACTTCAATTGGCAAGCCTGCTTTTTTAACCATACGCTTCGCCAAGTTACCGACAATCTCCAGCTTCTCTTGTCCTTCTGGAATATCTACAAGCCAAAGCTCACGTATTGGCAGGGAGTCATATCTTTTAATAAACCCTTCCACAAGTTCTGGTGTGTAGCTTGATCCTCCGCCAATCGTTACAATCTTAATTCCATTGCTCATCTACGAACGCCCCTTTTTCTTATTTTTGGGTGTGCAACCCTTTTCAAATTCTAAATTTGTTATAATAAGATTATCTAAGTTGGAGTAAATCTTTTTAATGGATGTGTTAATATGTTTACAAATGAGCAGATTCAAACTTTTTCTGATCTTGAATACGAGCTTTACAATTACATCATGAAAAATTCCCGTGAAGTAACCTATATGAGAATACGGGAACTCGCAACTGAAACTCATGTCTCCACAACAACCATACTGCGTTTTTGCAAAAAACTTGGCTTCGATGGCTTCACCGAATTCAAGGTGCACCTGAAAAATTATCTTGCAGAAGAAGAAACCTACCGTTTAAACAATACATATACAACGGTCTCCGACTTTGTTGAAAGAACACTATCAGCAAACTATGAAACTAAAATTAGAGAAATTGCCGAAGTAGTCGCAAAAGCGAAAATCGTCATTTTTATCGGTGCAGGCACTTCAGGTGTAATTGCAGAATATGGCGCAAGATTCTTCTCTGGGCTTAAGAAATTTTCTCTTCATATTAAAGACCCATATTTCCCAATTTATAGCCACTATATAACCGACAGTGTCACGATCGTGCTGTCTGTGTCAGGCGAATCGAAGTCAACAATGGAAAAGCTTGACCGCCTTAAGCAGGACGGAAGCATCATCGTAAGCTTGACGAATCATTCTGACAGCTCGCTGGCCAAAATGTCTGATTATAACCTTGCCTATTATATAACGACGGAATATTTAGGAAATGTCAATTTAACGACTCAAATACCAGTCATGTTTCTGATTGAACGGTTAGGAAAAGAAACCTTTGACTATATGCAATCCTCCTTAATTGACAGGGATGAAGGGAAATAGCACCGTTCCCTTTTGCTTTACATTTATAAGTTACAACGCTTGCAATACATAGTAAATACATCTTGTGCATTTAGTACTTAGTCACATCGAATGGAACTTGTTACTTTATAGGAACAACCTGTTACATAACTAAAAAAAGCAATGGAAGCACTTTTTAGATGCTTCCATTGCTTTTTCTAGTTTTTCGTTTATACATTAACTGATTGATTACTTCAGAGAACATTAATCCTATTGCAATAGATCCCGATATTAAAAAGGCTTTGGCAGCAAGGCTGACAGCGTAGTAATAGTCGTTTTCCACAAATTTTCTCATTGCATCATACGCCATCCCTCCTGGTACAAGAGGAATAATTCCTGCGACCGAAAAAATGATGACAGGTGTTTTATACCGCCGTGCGAACACTTGACTAAGTACGGCCACTAAAAAAGCACCAATGATTGTTGCTGGCACCTCATCAATGTGCAAAGAGACAGAGCCCCAATAGGCTACCCAGCCGAGCATCCCGATAAATCCGCATTTCACTAGCAGTTTTGGCGGTGTGTGGAAAATCATTGCGAAGGCAAAGGATGCAATGAAGCTTGTAATTGCTTGTTCTATTAATTCCCACATATTCTATTCTCCTTAAAATACTACGAATACAACCGCAATTCCTGACCCAATTGCAAAAGCTGTTAAGAACGCCTCTGCGCCTTTTGATATTCCAGAAACTAAGTGGCCTGCCATTAAGTCCCTGACAGCATTTGTAATTAGTAACCCTGGCACTAACGGCATGACCGAGCCAATAATAATCTTATCTGTTTGTGCGCCAAAGCCGATATGAACGGAGCCAAAAGCAATAAGACCAATGAGCACAGCTGCTAAAAATTCCGCGAAAAACTTAATTTGGACAACGCGGTGAAAATACACAGAGCATAAAAAGCCTGCACCACCTGCAATAACAGCCGCAAGAAAATCCTGCCATATTCCTTGAAACATGATGAGAAAGCAGCCGCTTGCTATGGCAGCAGCAATAACTTGTGCCAAATCTGAATATGTCTTGCTTTCCTTATCGATATCTTTTAAAAGATGATACGCCTCTTGTAAAGGGATATTTCCGACACTGATTTTTCTTGAAACATCATTAACCTTCATTACTTTCTCCAGGTTAGTTGTCCGTTCAATAATCCTAATCAGCTTTGTTTTTGTCGGTTCCTGGCCCTCTAAAGAAAAAATGATACCAGTAGGTGTAACAAAGCTGTCTGAATCCTCTACTCCATATGCTTTTGCAATACGCGTCATCGTGTCTTCCACTCTGTACGTTTCCGCACCGTTTTTTAGCATTATTCGCCCAGCAAGCAAACAAACCTCTATAATTTCATACGTTTTTTCCTTGGATATATAGTCCATGCCAACTCTCCATTAATTGAACAATCTTTGAAGTTATCTTTTACCAACTACCAGTTTATATGAGAAGAACACCTATAATCAATAGAAGAATCTAGATATCGCTTAAGATTTCCTGTATGTAACCATATAAAAAAGCCCTTTAATTAAAAAGGACTTTCACTTACCCGAGGCTTATTATATGGAGTTACTAAGCTTGCTTGCTCAATCTTTTTGGATACCAAACCTGGCGTTTATTTGACCGCGTAACATTTGTTTTTTTATTTTACGCTCTTCCTCTTCACGGGTTTTCTTTATTATTTCCTGGCGAATTTCGTGGGTCCTTACTCCTTCTTCTCGCTTGTTGGCAATCTCAATTAACCGTTCCACATCTGAAAAGGAATATTTACGATTCCCTCTTTCAGGCCTTTCAGGAAAAATAAGTTTTCTTTGTTCATAATAACGAATTTGCCTTTCTGTCAAACCAGTCAATTCACTAACAACACCAATCGTGATTACTTTCCTTTTTTTGTAGGATGGCTCATGATCCATATTATCATCTCACCTCATGAAGTAATGATTTCTATCATTAACGTAATTATAATACGATTTCGCAAAACAGAATTGATTCTTGTCATATAATCTAACGTAAAATTCAAAAAATGGGTAAGAATACCTGACAATATAGATGTTTTTTTAGAAAAAATCTTTTAGAATACTTATATATAGTCGATAAATATTTTTTCTTTTGCTTAATCTGAGGAGAATGGATAATTTAACACTGAAAGGAGCTATATGCAATGATCAACAAAGAAGCAATCGAATTAGCAAAAAAAATTGTCGAGATCGACCTTCTTCGTGATGAGATATGGGAAAACTTCGCAGCAGTCGCAGGAGACAACGCCCATGATATTCTTCGTATTATTCAAAACAGCTAATTTCACATAAATAGATTTATCCATTGCAGGCAGCTTGAAAATACAGGTTATGCTTGTAATGGATTTTTATTTTATCCATATATATGAATATGTATAGAAATCACGCCATTAATCTCTCTTGCATATGTTAGGAAATCTAACGTTATTTTAATGGATGAAAGCTATAACTGCAAGTAAATGTCTAAATTTTTTAAATTTTTTATTAAAAGGAGGATGTTTGAATGAGTAACTTGTATTGGATTACCGATTATTTAGAGGAAACAAAATCAAAATGGAGCACAATAAGTGATTATATTTGGGACCATCCAGAGACAAGATTCGAGGAATACGCATCTGCTGCTTACTTAAGAACAGCAATACAAGAAGAAGACTTTACGATTAACGAAAATATCGGCGGAATGGAGACTGCCTTTATTGCAGAATACGGTTCTGGAAAACCGATTATCGCTTTCCTCGGCGAATTTGATGCTTTATCTGGATTAAGTCAGGAAGCAGGAACAGCCAATCAAAACCCTCTCGTCCAAAACGGTAACGGACATGGATGCGGGCATAATCTCCTTGGCACAGGAGCCCTCGCTGCTGCCGTAGGACTTAAAAATTTTATTGTCGAAAATAATATCCCTTGCACCATCCGATTCTATGGTTGCCCAGGAGAAGAAGGCGGATCAGGAAAAACATTTATGGTCCGCGCAGGAGCGTTTGACGATGTAGATTGTGCATTAACATGGCATCCAAGCGGTATTACCTCTGTAATGAACACGAGCTCACTTGCTAATATCCAAGTGTATTTCCGTTTTAAAGGAAAAAGCTCACATGCTGCAGGTTCCCCTCACTTAGGCAGAAGCGCCCTTGACGCAGTTGAACTGATGAATATCGGCTCCAATTATTTAAGAGAGCATATTATTGATCAAGCGCGCATCCATTATGCCATCACCAATTCAGGCGGGCTTTCTCCAAATGTCGTACAAGGCTTTGCAGAAGTGCTTTACTTAATACGTGCTCCGCAAACAGATACTGTTATTGAATTATTCGAAAGAGTAAAGGATGTAGCAAGAGGTGCTGCATTAATGACAGGGACAGAGCTGGAGATCGTTATAGATAAAGCATGTTCGAACTATATTCCGAGCAATACGCTCAATTTAGCCATGCAAGAGGCTATGCTCGAGGTAGGCCCAACAAAGTTCACAGGAGAAGAAAAGCAATTTGCCGAGGATATTCAAACAACTTTTAGCAAGGAAGAGCTTAATGAAGCATATAACTCTTTAATCGGCATAACAGATCGCAGCACCCCTTTGTTTGAGGATGTTCTTGCATATGATGAGACAGTCTCACTCATGTCAGGCTCAACAGATGTAGCAGATGTCAGCTGGGTAACACCAACTGCACAATGTAATGTCACAACATGTGCTCTTGGTACGCCATTTCATACTTGGCAGCTAGTGGCACAAGGAAAATCTAGTATTGCGCATAAAGGAACTTTACAAGTTGCAAAAATCCTGTTCCTAACTGCTGTAAAAGTACTGGAGGAGCCAGAGCTTCTGCTTAAAGCAGCAGATGAGCTTAAGCAGGCTGTTGGCGACAGTGGTTATGTCTGTCCTATCCCAGATGATGTGCAGCCAGCAGCATCGAGGTAATATTATCTACAAGCCGGAATCCTACTAGGTTCCGGCTTATTTCCTATCATAAGCTTAAGTACTTTTTTTCACTAATTGGCCTTATAATAAAAAGGGAAAGCGTATACTTCAGGGTGGTTTATCCTCCTAATAAAGTGCTGGAGCTGAACAGTTTGAAAATCCTCTTAAAACGTCTCGCCCAATACAAAGGCGAGCTGAGCCAATTAGAAAAACAAGTATTAGACTACATCATTGAAAATCCAGAGCAAATTGCCAATTCCAGCTTAAATGCGCTGGCAAAAAATCTATTTATCTCAACAGCGACAATCAGCAGAACATGCAAACGCATTGGATTCAGCGGCTTTCAGGATTTGAAATATACTTTAAATAGAGATTCCGAACAGGAATTATATGAAGCCGACAAGCCTTCATTAAGCTTCCTGTCCTCCCATATGGAACGGGTTCAGCAGGAAATGGAATGGACACTTGAGCATATAAATGAAGCACAAATACAAAAGGCAGCTACCTTTATACATGAAAGTAACTTCATTGAATTTTTTGGCGTAGGAGCTTCTCTGCCTACTTGCATAGACGCTGCTAGAAAGCTGACGTTTTCAGGAACTATTTGTAATGCCAGAGAAGATTGGGACGAGCTAAGATGTGTTGCGAAGAGGCTTTCCAGCAACGACTTAGCAATACTAGTTTCCTATAGTGGAGAAACCGCTCATATACTAGAGTTCGCTGCAATATTAAAGGAACGAAACGTAAAAACAATTGCTATCATCGGCAGGAAAAGCAGCCGGCTAAAGGATTTAGTTAATATAACATTCCATGCTCAAATCCAAAACTGTTATCTCGGTGATCTTGATATGAGCTCAAGATTTCCATTAAGTATTTTGTTAGATTTCATCATCCTAACAGCCATAGAGTCAGGTAAAAATGGTTAACAGGCCTCAAGGGTATAGCCCTAGAAGCCTTTATTACTGTAAAAATAGCTATACAAAAAATGTATACCCTTACAATCCATTCAAAACTGATTGTTCTTCTTTTCCTAGGCAGTTACTCTTAACACAAATATATGTATTTGGAAGGAGTAATTGATGATGAAAAACGCTAAATCACGCTTTTGGGAATTTTTCCAAGGGCTTGGAAAGACATTTATGCTTCCAGTAGCCCTGCTTGCATTTATGGGACTTATGTTAGGAATCGGCAGCTCCTTTACGAGTCCTTCTACCATTGAGGCTCTGCCGTTTCTAGATAATCGCTTCCTGCAAACAATATTCCGGTTCATGTCTACAATTGGAGGCTTTGCTTTTACGTATCTGCCTGTTTTATTTGCAGTTGCGATTCCACTGGGACTTGCACGTTATGAAAAAGGAGTCGCGGCCTTTTCTGGGTTTGTAGGATATGTCATTATGCATTTATCCATAAACTTTTATTTAACAGAAACAAAAAGCCTCGCTGCAGCGGACACATTGCGCGAAGCTGGTCAAGGCATGGTAATGGGAATACAAACGATTGAAATGGGGGTGCTCGGCGGTATCATCGTCGGCGTGATCGTCCATGTGCTGCACAGCCGATTTTATAATATTCAGCTTCCAGATGCATTCGCCTTTTTTGGCGGAGCAAGATTTGTACCGATTATCACTTCTCTTTCATTAGCTGTTGTCGGCATTTTAATTCCAGTCATTTGGCCGATTTTCGCCATTGCTATCACTGGCATTGGACAGCTTATTCAGAAATCCGGTGCATTTGGACCATTTATATTCGGAGCTGGCGAGCGTTTATTGCTGCCATTTGGACTGCACCATATTCTCGTAGCAATGATTCGGTTTACGGAAGCTGGTGGTGTTCAGGTTGTTGACGGGCAGACTATTACAGGAGCCTTGAATATTTTCTATGCTCAGCTGCAAAGTGGCTCGCCAATTAGTCCTTCTGCTACCGCCTTTTTATCGCAAGGGAAAATGCCTACTTTCATGTTTGGTTTGCCAGCCGTGGCACTGGCTATTTATCATACAGCACTTCCTGAAAGGCGAAGCAAGATTAAAGGGTTATTAATCTCAGGCGTTATCGCCACATTTGTAACTGGTATAACAGAGCCAATTGAATTTTTATTTCTGTTTCTGGCACCTGCCCTATACGGCATCCATGTCATCCTAACCGGTTTAGGATTTATGACGATGCATTTGCTTGGAGTAGTAATTGGAAACACAGATGGCGGCATTCTCGACTTTATTATTTTCGGTGTTTTGCAGGGAACATACACAAAATGGTATCTCGTTCTCCTCGTTGGAGCTGTTTGGTTCGCCGCTTACTATTTCATCTTCCGCTATGCCATTATCAAGTTCAATCTGAAGACACCTGGTCGTGAAGATGAAACAACTGCAACATCGAAGGAAGAATTAATTCATAAGAAAAAAGGTAAATATGATGCAGAAAGAATCCTAACTGCTTTAGGCGGCAAAGATAATCTCGAAACGTTGGATAATTGTATCACCAGACTGCGCCTTGTTGTTCAAGATATGAGCAAAATTGATGAACAGGAATTAAAGGACTGCGGAGCTCTTGGGGTAGTGAAGCTGGATAAGCATAATGTACAGGTCATTATTGGTACACAAGTAGCTTCTTTAAAGAACCAGCTGGAAATAGAAATGGAGTAGAGATCGTTTATGACATATTCTTTTGATCGTATCACAGATAGAACTGGCACATACTGCACACAGTGGGACTATATTGAAGACAGATTTGGAGAGGCAAAGCTCTTGCCGTTTTCTATTTCAGATACAGATTTCCAAACACCGCCAGAGGTTATGAATGCTTTAACTAAGCGTTTGGAGCACGGCATTTTCGGTTATACAAGATGGAATCACAAGGAATTCAAAGCATCTGTTCAAAAATGGTACAGAGAACGTTTTTCCACAGAACTAGATGAGGAATGGATTGTTTATAGCCCAAGTGTCATATATACAATTGCAAAGATAATCGAGATGTTAACGGATGAAGAAGATCATATTGTAATACAGACTCCGGCTTATGACGCCTTCTTTAAACTGATTACGGATAATAACAGACGAATTTCTACCAATCCATTACTTGAAGCAGACGGCAAATATGTGATTGACTTTGCTGACCTAGAGAAAAAGCTTGCCCACCCAAAAGCTAAAGTGCTTTTACTATGCAGTCCTCATAATCCGACAGGCAGGGTTTGGACAGCAACAGAGCTTGAACAACTAGTTAGCCTTTGCAAAAAATATCAAGTTTATATTATTAGTGATGAAATTCATATGGACATCGTTATGCAACCTAACAAGCATATTCCTATTATCAGCAAAGCAATTGACTTGGAAAACGTATGTATTTGTACCTCTGCTAGTAAAACGTTCAATATACCTGGATTAATCGGCTCTTATGCCATTATTCCTGGTGCAACAATAAAGGACAAATTTTTACTAACATTAAAAAACAAAGATGGCCTTTCCTCTACAAGCATACTAGGTTTGACGGCAACAATAGAGGCCTATCAAGCATGCGGCAGCTGGGTAGACGAATTGAATGAGTATATTAAAGAAAATATGATTCTTACAAAGGAATTCTTAGAAATGAACAAATTAGGCATGACTCTGTACATACCAGAAGCTACTTACTTAGCATGGATAAATACAAAAAAGCTGCCGTATTCACCAAAACAAATTCAAGATGCTTTAATTCACAAAGGCAAGGTAGCCATCATGTCAGGAGAAACATATGGCGTTGACGGCAAAGGTTATTTAAGAATGAATTTAGGCTGCCCACAACAAAAGCTCACAGATGGCTTAAACCGCATTAAACAAGCCATCCATTATCTAAATAACAACAGCTAAAAAACCGAAGAGCAACCCTCTCCAATTTCAGCTTGTAAAACAAGAATATATTATTACTTCTATCAACAGTAATAATAGATATGGATTGGAGCGGAAGGGGTGAGTCTCCTACGGGATTAGCGAGACAGGTGAGACCCAGCAGGCGCTTTAGCGCCGATGCGGCTCACCGCTCGCCCCGTGGAAAGCGAACCCCTGCAGCGGAAATCCATATACCCCTTGCTATTAGTGATAAGTGTTTAACTGCAAACTAAAACCGGAGAGCAAGCCTCTCCGGTTTTCCATTAAATCAAATGCTGATATCCCTTTTTTGGAAAAAGAAAAATGTGATGAACATAAAGATAATATAATAGACTCCAAGAATACCTAATGATATCGGCATTGTAATATTAGTTAATATTTTATCATCCATTATAAAAACAGTCTGATCCAAGTGCGGGAAAATCAGCGCCTTTGTCCACGCATATTTTTCCGAAAGACCCATAATTATAGAACCTACAGTTGAAGAAAAGAACAGTACAAATATACCAATTCCAACAGCAATTGCTTGATTCTTAAATAGAGTAGACAACATAAACGCCAATGTCAGGATAAGAATTAAACCAGGTAAATAGTAAGCTAGATTCTGTATAAAGTACACGCCACCGCTAACAGCCTCTGTATTATAAGCAGCATTAAAGGCATAAATATTATCATTAAACCCTGCTGTACCAAAGAAGGTAATACTCACTAAGTACCCGCCTATAGCCAGCACAGCAATTAGGAACGCTGCATAAATACATATTGCAATGTATTTCGAAAGCAGGATTGCCCATCTTCTATGCGGGCGAATTAACAGCTGCTTAATTGTCCCATCAGAAAACTCAGACGATATATTGCCTGCACAAATAATTACCACAAACAGTGTGATAAGGGACTTCATCGCAATTCCAAAATCACCTAAATAAGACCAGCTTGTCGTATATGGATTAACATTATCCTTTAAATTTCCATTAAAATCATCGATTCGAGATTGAATATCCTCCTGTGTCTCCTCTGACGGATATTCATCCTCTTTAAAATCATTATAACTTGGAGCTTTTTCCTTCTTCTTCTCCAGCTTGTCAATTTCTGATTGAACCTGTACCTTCCAATCATCTTCCTGTTGCTGATCGCTGATTTTCATCTCAAGCACAGCGCTTCCTATAAGGCAAAGTATAAGAATAATGGCAAAAATCCAGCTCATCTTCTTTTCAAATATTTTTATCAGTTCATTCTGAATTAACCCGATCATCGTTTTGCTTCCTCTCCTTTTTTATTCGTGAGTTCAAGGAATCTGTCCTCTAATGTTGCTTTCGCTGCACTAATTCCGTACACAGATAATCCTTTTTCCACAAATAGTTTGTTCACAGCTGGAATGGAAGACTTCGACAGTTTTACTGTGAGTATATTCTCTTTTACCGAAACCTCCTCAAAAGCCACTGCACCACTTCTCAGTACTTCAAGTGCACTAGAAGCATTATCTATCTCAAAGGTTACTTCTCTTAGCTCATCAGCTCCCTCTGCAACAGTCTCATCCATGGAGGAGATGTGGATAAGCTTGCCCTTTTCAATAATTGCAAAGCGATGGCACATTAGCTGCATTTCGGAAAGTAAATGAGATGATACAAGCACAGATATTCCGGTCGCTGCCAGCTCGTGGAGATAATCACGGAATTCTCGTATCCCTTGTGGATCTAACCCGTTTGTCGGCTCATCAAGGATTAAGATGGCAGGATTATGTAAAAGTGCTTGCGCAACACCAAGCCGCTGCCTCATTCCAAGTGAATAGGTCCTTACCTTTTGATGAATTGCATTATCCAGCTTAACAAGCTTAGCTACTTCTGCAATTCTCTCCTCCGAAATCTCATTTTTGGCCATTCTCGCATAGTGACGCAAATTCTTATAGCCGCTCATGTATTTATAGAATTCTGGGTTTTCCACGATAGCCCCGAGGCTGCTCATCGCATCAGCAAAAGAAGTATCGAGGTTATGCCCATTTATAACAACCTCTCCTTCTGTTCTGTTAATCAGGCTGACGATCATTCTTATAATCGTTGTTTTCCCAGCACCATTTGGGCCAAGCAGTCCAAAAATCTCCCCTTTTTCCACGGCAAAACTTACCTTGTCCACAATTGTTTTGCTTTTAATTTTCTTTGTGAAATTTTTCACTTCTAATGCATACTGTGACATGTTATACTCCTCTCTTTTTTATCTTTTAGACCTTTGCTCTTCTTATCTCTTTATGTTTATACCTTAAAGCATATCCATCCATATTGTTATACGAGTTTCGCCTAAGAGAAGTTTCGTTTTTCTGGAAAAATTTTATAATCTTGTTAGCAGAATCCACAAAAAACCAGACTTCCTAGTATAGGAAATCCGGCTATTAAAATCGTTAAACTGCAGTAGTAGGGATTGAATTGATTACTTCTTGAACCGGGACATAAACAAGCCCTAGATCTTTCGCTACAGGAGCGTATGTTATATGGCCATTAAAGGTATTAACACCTTGCTTTATCGCGTAGTTGTTTTGGATGGCCCCGACTGCACCTTTGTTGGCTATCTGCAATGCATATGGCACAGTAACATTTGTCAGGGCAATCGTAGATGTCCTCGGCACCGCTCCAGGCATGTTTGCAACAGCATAGTGAACAACCCCATGCTTCACATATGTTGGATTATCATGTGTAGTGATATGGTCAACTGTCTCAAAGATACCGCCTTGGTCGATTGCCACATCAACAATCACAGAGCCTGGAGCCATCTTTTTGACCATTTCCTCTGTTACAAGCTTCGGCGCTTTAGCACCAGGGATAAGGACAGCACCGATAACTAAATCAGACTCAGCAACTGCCGCTTCAATATTGGCAGGGTTTGAGATAACTGTATTTAGGCTTGACCCGAATTGATTATCCAGTTCTCTTAATCTTTCTGGATTTAAATCCAATAATGTTACATTTGCACCAAGACCAACTGCGAGCTTCGCAGCGTTTGCTCCAACAATACCACCGCCAATTATTGTCACATTGCCACGCTTAACTCCTGGAACTCCTGCCAGCAAAATCCCTTTTCCTCCATGTGGCTGTTCAAGAAATTGTGCGCCAATCTGAACTGCCATTCTGCCTGCAACCTCACTCATCGGAGTTAACAGCGGCAGTTTTCCATTTACTTCAATTGTCTCATAAGCAATGCCAGTAACACCCTTCTCTGTTAAGGCTGCTGCCAATTCCTTTTCAGCTGCTAAGTGAAGATAAGTAAATAAGATTAAGCCTTTGCGGAAATAGCTGTATTCTGATTGAAGTGGTTCCTTTACCTTCATAATCATGTCCGCAGCATTCCACACCATGCTTGCAGTATCCATTATTTTCGCTCCAGAAGCAGCATATTCACTATCTGTAAAACCACTGCCTGAACCAGCATTTGTTTCAACTAGAACTTCATGCCCGCCATTTTGCAAGTAAGCTACGCCAGAAGGAGTAATCGCAACCCTGTTTTCATTGTTTTTTATCTCTTTCGGAATACCAATAATCAATACAATCCACCCCTTGTTAGAATTCCTTACTTTAATTGTTAGATATCTTATAATTATAATAGGACGAATTGCAAAATTATTCTTTGGTAAAAAAGATAAAAGTAAATCAGCGCCTTTGTGAAAATTCACAAAACTTACTTGCAACAGCTTATTACTGATGCCAGCGGAGCAATTTTAAGTCGAGATAAAGCATGAATTTCTGGGAAGGCACAGTAAGGTCAACCTCCATAATCTCTGTTATTCGCTTTAGTCGATATGTTAGTGTATTCGTGTGTACATGAAGCTTTAAAGCTGTTTTTTGCATGCTTTCACTCTCATCCAAAAAGGCTTCCAATGTTAATAGCAGCTCTGTATTATGACTGTTATCATAGTCCCTTAATTTCTGAATCGCGATATTTTCAAAGCCATCCTGTATTCGCTTTTCTAATAACACATCCATGAACTGATAGATTCCTAAATCTTGATAGGCAGAAAAGGCTTGTGCCTCGCCTGGAAATTTCACTTTAACCTCTATTACCTTCTTTGCTTCCTTTAGACACTTCGCGACATCCCTCAAATCAAAATAGATGCTTCCATAGCCTCCATAAACATCTGTTATTTGAAACTTTTCCGCTAAGCTGCTTGGAAAATTCCGAATGAATTGCTTAAAAACAGCAGCAGGACTGTCTTGTTTGTTTATTGCACTTGCCAGCAAAATTAACTCATGGTCATCCATCGTATAAAGTGAAATTTTGACATTATCCATTACTTTCAGCAAATAAATAATTTGTTTTTCCATTTCCTTCGTAATAATTTCCTTAAAGCTAAAAACCATAATTGTATAGTCATTGAGGGCAGTTTGATTTATTTCCATCAGCTTTTCTTCTGCCTCTTGCTTATTCACATGACCTGTAAGTAGCTTCCAAAAAAATTCTTGATCAACATTTGTTGATGGTCGTTTTGCCTTTGCAAAACGGGATAAAAGATGCTTTCCAACTGCGGCTGCATTCTCTAATATATCCATTTGGCTTGCTGTCAGTGCTTGATGCAGTTCAATTGCCCAAATATAGCCAATTACTTCATCTGCTCTCCAAATCGATACTGCCACCCTGCTTCCGAGACCTATCTCTTGCTTTCCCTCAATTCTGATTGGCTTTTTACTTTGAAGAAGACTTGGGATAACTCCATCCTTCCACAAGCGGTTTATTATCTTTTCCGGGACTCTTCTGCTTATAATCGTAGAAATTCTGACAGGATCTGTTTCCTCATCATGACTGCTGTAAACAAGAACACGATGGTGTGTATCCTCAAGTGTAATCGGACATCCGAGCAATTCACTAACATGGTCTACAAAACTTTCAAGAGAATCGTACATCTCCCGCCGGAAAGGATTCGATGGCTGATTAGGCATGGACCTGCTCCCTTCTTCCGTTGGAATGTTTTTTTATGTAGCTTTTCTACTATTCTATATGGATTAGGTTCTGTACAACAACACTATAATTATAGAAATATTCAAAACATAACTAATAAGTTGTCCGCCAAAATAAAACCATGAAAAAAAATGGGCTAAAGACAAGGCCCATTTCTGTCTTTCATCTCAAAGTAACTTAACGTTTTCCGGCAATGTTATGTCTGACAAAATTCTTGCCTCTTCCAATCTCTCCTGATAATAAGAGGTGCCATCCTTAAGAGTTGCATCCAAATAGGCCGGATGTGTCATTACCTCCACCGTTTTGCCATCCTCCACTCTATCTTGCAGCTTTTCAAAATAGTCTTCTGTCACTCCCTCACCAAAAAAATCAACCATTAAAATATCGGTAACTGTTTTTACGTCGGTAAAATGTGGTCCACCAATACGGACTGGAAGATTATATTTTTCTGACAGTCTTTTGATGACAGGATAGAACTCTTTAATTCCATGAACATGGTGATGGCTGTCCAAATGGGCCGGTTTTATTCCTGAAGCCAAAAATCTTTCTATTTGAGCAGTCCATTCCTGCTCTAAATCCTCAAGAGAAATTTCTTCAGGATGTCCATATACATCTTTTTGCTTTTTAAAGTATCCTTCTTCACCAATGAGACTTGGTGCACTCGTTAGCGGCTTTCCAAATGTGAGAACAAGATGAACTCCTACCCTTAAAGTAGGTGTCGACTTAGCGATTTCAAGAGCATGCTCTGTTCCTTCTGCATTCATCATCATTGTTGCAGAATTAACAATACCGTTTAAGTGGGTATCGAGAACCCCGTAATTAACTCCTCTGGAAAAGCCAAAATCATCCGCATTAACAAGTAATTTTATCATTCTAGTTCTCCTTTGCCCGGTAATTTATTTTGCACACTTCTGGTTTCTATTTTTACATAAAATCCGCAATAATGAAAGCGCTTTTAATTTAGAATCCCAAACAAAAAAGCCTGATCTATGAAAAGATCTGGCTTAAAACTTTGTCGTATAAATGGCTACTCAGATAATTTCTCCACAAATTGCATATCAATAAGCTCTTCGTATTTATATCCTTCTTTATATACACCTGTTTTCTCAACAACATCCATAGGCTTTGCCAATGCTTCCTCCGAGATGAAGCCATCCTTGCTCCATAGCTGATCTGCATAAGCACGGTCAAGAGAAGCCTTCAAGCTATCGTCTGATGTAGTCGGAAACTCTTTTTTCAATGCTTCCATTGCCAGCTCAGGGTCTTCATCGACCGCCTTTAGTCCTTTAAGCATTGCCTTTACAAAGCTTTCCACCACTTCTGGCTCATTTTCGATTGTTGATTTTTTGACACTTATAACAGAGTAAGGATAGTCTCCTAAACTCGGGAAACTATAGAAGGGTTCGTTCCAAACTCCTTTATTAATCCCTTCTGTTATTTGCGGTTCGCCACCATTTGCAATATCAGCCTGACCTGATTCAACAAGTGAAACAACTGCGCTTGCGTCAGCCGGCTCCTCCAGCTTAACGTCCTTATCCGGATCTAAGCCGAGCTCAAGTAGCAGCCATCTTGTCAAAAGATTTGGGCTTCCACCATAACGGCCTGCTGCAATTGTTTTCCCCTCCAAATATTGTGCCAGCTCTGCTTCATTTGTGCTGTCTACCTTTTCATCAGAGCTGCCCATCAAATATACATTTGCTCTGTTAACGACATTCACAACCCCTTGGATCGGATCAGAGCTGCCCGGATTTGCCATCTGGTTAGAATCCGGTCCAGCAATATTCCCCCATGCATCACCGCTTACTAAAGACGTAACATGAGCTCCACCTGTAGCTGTGATGACTTCCACTTCAAGTCCTTCTTCCTCGAAATACCCCTCCTGTATGGCTAAATAAAGCGGCAAATACCCAATCAAATGGACAGGCTCAGCAATGACGATTTTCTTTAAACCATCCTTTGTTCCGCCATTTGAACCCTTTGAAGCACAGCCTGCCAGCAGCATTATGCCTAACATCGCAATAAGCAATAGTTTGCCTTTCCGCACTTAAATCCCCCTTTTCACTTTCTAAGTTGCGATTAGCCATATCGCTAGAAAAATACATATCCAAAAAAAGTTAGCTAAATAATTATTCTATCAACGTATGGTCATCGCTAAAATATATGGAAGATAACATTGTCTATATTCTAATTTGTTCCGTGTTAACCATTATGGAGCGCTTCTTCCCTTTAACAGCAGCTTCTCGACCCAAACTGTTGCAAAGTACATAAGAATCGACAGTAAGGACAAGACAACAACTCCTACCCAGACAAGATTTATGTTCATGATTTGACCGGCGTAAAGAATCATTCTTCCTATCCCTTGCCTTGAGCTGATGAATTCGCCAACAATTGTGCCGGCAAGGGCAAGCGCGATATTTATTTTCAATGAACTAACAATCCACGGCATGCTTGTCGGAATAACAACCTTTGTAAACACATGCCAGCGCTTTGCACCAAGTGAATACATAAGCTTTTCTAAATCCTTATCAACTGCCTTTACGCCGCTGTACGCTGCCAATGCGGTGACAATGACTGTCATCATAAAGGCAAGCACAACTTTTGAACTGAAGCCAATTCCAAACAGGATAACGAGCACTGGTGCCAGTGCCAGCTTTGGAATGGCATTAAAAGCAATTAAATAAGGCTCAGAAATCCTTGAGTAATAATAAGACCACCAAAAGGATAAACCAAGCAATGCTCCAATAAAGGTTCCAAGTATAAAGCCAAGTACTGTTGATCCGCTCGTATAAAGAAGATCCTCCAGCAAAGTTCCTTCCGTGAATGCAGTATAAGCAGTTTTCCATATAGTTGAAGGACTGCTCCAATAATAGGAGTCAATAATTTTCCATCTTGCGAATAGTTCCCACAGCAGGATTAACAGTATTCCAAGTGCCCACTGCCCGTATAATGTGATGCGCGATCTCCGTTTTGCTGCTGCTTCCTCATCTTCAATATACGGAAAGGGGTTTTGATTGAGCTGTGCCAACGTCGATTCCACCTTTCCCTTATCCCTCTGTTTTCAGTTGTTTTAAAACATGCTCTTTCAATTCAATAAATTCAGGGCTCAATAGCGTTTGCGCATTTCTTGGCCTTGCTAAAGGAACAGTAACCTTCTCCTTAATAGTTCCAGGTCTCGGGGTTAAAATATAGATATCATCAGATAGGAAAATCGCTTCATCTATGTCATGTGTTATAAATAGTATGGTTTTCTTGAAATCCACCCATATTTGCAGAAGCCATTCCTGCATCAATAATCTTGTTTGTGCGTCAAGTGCTCCAAATGGTTCATCGAGCAGGATAATGTCTTGGTCATACAGCAATGTTCGGAGTAATGCCGCTCTTTGCCTCATTCCGCCAGATAATTCATCAGGATAATGATTTTCAAAACCGCCAAGTCCGTACCTTTCCAAAAGAGGAGCTGCTTGACTTATCGCTTCCTTTTTTGAAATCCCCTTTATTTCCAGACCTAAAATAACATTATGCATGATGGTCCTCCAAGGAAGCAGTAAATCTTTTTGCAGCATATACCCTACATAACCATTTCTTCCGATAATATCCTTGCCATCAAGGAGAACCTCCCCAGTAGAAGGCTTGATTAAGCCAGCAATAATATTAAACAATGTTGATTTGCCACAGCCACTCGGACCGATGATGCTGACGAAGCTTCCTGCCTCAATTTGCAGACTTGTATCCTTTAATGCATAGAAATCCTTATTGTCTTTCCTGAATATTTTGCTGCTGTTTTTGATTTCTAATTTATGCACTTCCAACCCTCCAATCCTTAAACCCTTTTATCCATTCCCATACCTTAATGTATAATTATTCTAGGTATAACCATTATGTGCGAGAAATCAATAGGCATTTGCTTAACATTCACAAGACGGACAAAAGCTGTTTGTAATAATTTGCTATACTATATGTAAGAATTAATTAGAGAGGAACATCTATATGGAAAAAAGTGCTTTAATAATTGGGGCTACAGGTCTTGTCGGCAGGGAGCTTGTGCAATTGCTTGTCCAAGAAAACAAGTACAAGAAGATAACAGTCCTGACAAGAAGGAAAAGCTTTGAGCATCCTGCCATTAAGGAAGTTGTTGCTGACTTCAACAATCTTACAGCATACAAAAAACACCTTGAAGCTGATGATGTTTTTTGCTGTATCGGAACAACCATAAAAAAAGCTGGAAGCCAAGCAGAAATGGAAAAGATTGATTTGCGTTATCCTGTAGAAATTGCCAGTCTGGCATTTGAAATGGGCGCGAGACAAATGCTTGTCATCAGTCCGATTGGAGCTAACCGAGATTCAAAAATATTCTACAGCAGTCTTAAAGGAAGGCTTGAGGAAAGCCTCAAGACAATCGGCTATCCATCCTTGGCAATATTTCGCCCTTCTCTGCTCCTGGGCAAAAGACAGGAGTTCAGATTTGGCGAAAAATTAAGCTCCTATCTTCTTCCACCGCTTTGCTTTCTCCTTATCGGTCCATTGCGGAAGTATCGCGGCATTTCAGCTAAAGCTGTCGCAGCTTCCATGAGCAAGATTGCCGAAATAAACAACATTGGCGTACATATAGTTGAATCAGATGAAATCGAAAGACATGCCCGCACGAAAGAAAGCTCGTCTTCATTCACTAAATAACTTTGATAGGAGTCCTGTTACATGCTTCAAAGTATGAATGCTTTTCTCGGTAAATGGATGCCATTGCTTACTCCAGTGAGTGTAGTAGTGGGTGTGCTGCTATCCTCCTTTTTAAATAACTTTTACTTTCTGGTCCCGTGGGTTTTTGCGGCCATGACATTCACAGGCAGTCTTAACTCAAACTTTAAATCAATGAAGCATACTATATTTCATCCATTATCTTTATTACTGACACTGGCAGTACTTCATGTTATTACCCCAATTTGGGCGTTTGCAATTGGTCATTTATTCTTCAGTAATGATCCGTTTACTATTACTGGGTTGACCCTTGCAACTGTTATTCCAACTGGAATCACAAGCGTTATTTGGGTATCCATGTATAAAGGAAATGTCCCCCTTACCTTAGCCATCATTCTGGCGGACACGCTCCTTTCTCCTTTTTTAGTTCCATTAAGCATGAGTATTTTTGTTGGAGAAGCAGTTCAGTTGGATGTTTGGGGGATGATGAGAGGACTGCTTGTCATGATTGTTATTCCTTCCATTGCGGGTATGGCGATCAACCAATTTTATTCTAAGGAAAAGGCATTGCACTGGAACAAAATACTCGCACCTTTTTCCAAGCTGGGATTAGCAGCTGTTGTGGCAATCAACAGCTCTGTTGTCGCTCCTTATTTGCGGCATATCGATATTAAATTCATCTATGTTGGCTTGACTATGTTTTTTGTAGCATTGTCAGGATACTTTTTTTCATGGTTACTCGGTGTTCTAACAAAACGGCAAAAGGATGAGACGATTGCAATGATCTTTACAGGCGGTATGAGAAACATTAGTGCTGGTGCGGTTATGGCTGTCAGCTTCTTCCCGCCCCAGGTAGCAGTTCCTGTAGTTATCGGCATGCTTTTCCAACAAATTCTCGCAGCATTATATGGCCAAGCGATTCGCTTGATTTACCAAAAGCCAGCACTTATGGAAATCAAAAAGATCTCTTAAAAAAAACACGAGATAATAATATCTCGCGTTCTAAGACATATTGTTTGAGGTCGATCTTATTCGGCCTTTTTTTCATTTGTTAAAAAGACGGCACACATTTCCACCATTTCACTTGCCATAATTTTCAATGTTTCTGTTGTCAGCATTTGGTCTTCTGCATGCATAAGAATTAAGGAAAATGGCAGAGCTTCACCACTTGCCTCCCTTTGGACGAAGGATGCGTGAACTTTATGTATCTTATTATAGGAACGTTCACCAGTCTTAATAAGCTCCTTCGCTTCCTCTATATTCCCTGCCCTTGCTGTACGAATTGCCTCAACATAGCTGCTTCTTGCTTCCCCTGAATATGTTATGATTTGAAAAGCTGCCGCCTGCATTTCCTCTAACAATTCCATTTTGTCCCTCCGACAGCTTATTTTTGACCCAATTTCAATGCATGGTCGAGAATTTTTTCTCCATCTGCTGTTCCATACAGTCTCACGTCAATAACATCAACTGGAATACCATAAGGCTTTGCCGTATTTACCGCCGCCTGTTTCATGAACCGAACCTGTGGTCCAAGCAGAATGGCAATAATTCCTTTACTTGACGTTGCAAGCTCATCCTCTATTGCACCCTCTGGAATGGCATAAACGTCTATTTCTTCGCCTCTTGCTTTAATGGCTGCTTTCATTTTGGATACGACTATGGAGGTGGACATGCCCGCTGCACATGCCAATATAATTTTTCTCATGTTAATCCCTGCCCTTCTTTATTTAACGATATCGTCATCTTCAACCTCTAATGCTCGATTAGCAATGATGGATTTATACCATAAGGCCGACTTTTTTTGCTTCCTGTTTCTGTTGTCCTCTAGATTAATTTCAACAAGTCCGTAACGGTTTTTGAATGCATTCATCGGTGAAACATTATCTGTAAATGCCCACAGCATATAGCCCTTGCAATTGGAACCTTCCTCCACTGCCTTCAAAAGCCACTTCATGTGCTCACTTATAAATTCGATTCTGTAATCATCCTGAATGCGGCCTGTCTCATCCTTATAGCGTGCCTCATTTTCGACACCCATGCCATTTTCTGCGATAAACCATTCTATATTGCCATATTCCTCTTTCATCCGGATTGCCATATCGTACATGATTTGCGGATATATTTCCCAGCCGCGAAAAGGATTCATTTTCTTGCCAGGCATATCAAACATTTCATAATAATAGGAAGGATGAAACGGGGTTCCTTCATTCCATGCGTTCGTCCGTGCTTTCACGCGATGCGGGTAATAAAGGTTAATCCCCACATAATCAACCGTATTATCCTTGATTACTGCTAAGTCCTCTTGTGTATAATCAAAGGCAATATCATGCTTCACCATCAAGTCAAAAAGCTGCTGTGGGTATTCGCCTTTAATGGACGGATCTAAGAATATTCGGTTAAAAAACAAATCATATATTTGGGCGGCCTGCTGATCATGTGGAGCAGATGAGCGCGCATATGTCACTTCCGGATTTAAGATAACACCCATCTTTGCGCCAGTTTTCTCTTTGAGACCCTTCTGCTTAAAAAGCTCCACTACTTTAGCTGTTGCTAATGCTTTATGAAAGTTCCACTGCATCCATTTCTGTGTGTTTTGTTCAAAGGGATAGCGAATAGCGTCCAAGTACACCCTTGTTTGCACAACAATCGGCTCATTGAAGGTAAACCAATGCTTAACCTTATGCCCATAGCGCTCAAGCACTTTGTCAGCGTATTTTACGAAAAGGTCAACCACATGCTTAGAATTCCAGCCCCCATATTTCTCAAACAAGTATGCTGGCACTTCATAATGCTCCAAGCAAATCATCGGTTCTACACCTTTTTCCAAGAGTTCATCAATCACCTTATCAATATACGCCGCATATTCTTCATCAACTTCCGCCTCTTCATAATCACTCAAAAAGCGGGACCAATTAATCGATGTCCGGTAATGCGTTAGGCCAATTTCCGCCATTATTCCGATATCTTCTTTATATCTATTATAAAAGTTAGTAGCTACTCCTGGCCCATACCCGTTATGCCAGACATTCTTATTATTTTTGTACCATAAATCCAAATAGGAATCCTGTGCTTCCTTTTTGCCAGACCAGCCCTCTGTTTGCCAAGCAGAGGCAGCTGCACCAATTATGAAATCATCTGGTATGTTCACTTTTAACTTGTTAGACATTATTTACCTCCTGATTTTTCAAGCATTTCCCAGATGCCTGAAAGATACGTGCTTCCTAGAGCCCTGTCATAAAGCCCATATCCTGGTTTTCCAGTTTCTCCCCAAATCATCCTGCCGTGATCTGGTCTTATATAACCTGTAAAGCCATTTTCATAAAGCGCTTGTAAGATAGCAGCCATATCAAGACTTCCATAGCTCGAAAAATGTGCTGATTCTTCAAAATCGCCATTTTCGAGAATCTTTATGTTGCGCAAATGAGCAAAGGGCACCCGATGAAGGCTTGTATATTTCGCTGCCAGCTTCACCATGTCGTTATCACTAGTACAGCCTAAGGATCCTGAGCATAACGTGATTCCATTTGCTTCACTGTCATATAGACTTAAAAACCGATCGAGATTTGCCTCATTTGTAATAATGCGAGGGAGACCAAAGATACTCCATGGCGGATCATCTGGATGAATGGCCATCTTTATGCCATGCTCCTCTGCTGCTGGAATAACTCTATTTAAAAAATATTCTAGGTTATTCCAAAGACCCATTTCTCCAAGCTCCGTATATTTGCTGATTAATGCTTGGAGCTCTTCTCTTGTGTAGGACGAATCCCAGCCTGGCAATGACAAGTCGCTGTGGACTGGATCCATCTTTTCTAGCTGTTCCTTGTAATAGACTAATGCTGTAGAACCATCCTCCAGCTGCTTATCAAGCTGTGTTCTCGTCCAGTCGAATACAGGCATGAAGTTATAGCAAATAACTTCAATGCCGATTTTTGAAAGTCTTGCAATCGTATCTATATAGTTATCAATATACGTATCTCTATTTGGAAGACCTAATTTAATATCTTCATGAACAGGCACGCTTTCCACTACCTTAAACTCCAGTCCTGCTGCTGTTATATCTCTGTACAGCTCCTGAATACTTTCCTCTGGCCAGGCCTCTCCTGGTGGAACATCATAAACGGCACTGACAATGTTTTTCATATTAGGTATTTGCCGAATATACTCAAGAGAGATGCTGTCTTGTTTTCCATACCATCTAAAAGACATCTTCATGCTTATATCACCTTCCTTGTATTTTCACCTTCTTCTCCTGTTTGCTGTGTCGCTTTATTAGCCATTAAAACAAACGGCACATAGATGAACACAGATGCAGCAATACAAATCAACTGTGTAACGACTGCTCCCATGCTGCCAGCAGTTGACAGCCAAGCATTGATAATTGGTGGTGTCGTCCATGGAACCATCACGACTGCCTTACCAGCAAAGCCAGTTGCGGTGGCAATATATCCAATCGTTCCAGTTACTAGCGGTGTGATGACAAACGGTATTGCCATAATAGGATTAAGCATGACTGGAAGTCCAAAAATAACAGGTTCATTGATATTGAAAATTCCTGGACCGAAAGACAACTTAGCAATACTTCTCATTTCCTCTCGTTTCGAAACAATAAAGATCGCAATCAGCAAACCAATCGTCACTCCAGATCCACCAATGCTCATATATACATCCCAAAACGGCATTGTAATAATGTTCGGAATTTCTTTTCCTTCTTGGAAGGCTGTCATATTGACCGTTATGGAAGCAAGCAAAAGCGGTTCTCGAATTGGTTTAATCATTTGGTTTCCGTGTATTCCTATCACCCAAAAGAATTGAGCGACAAACATAAGAATCAATATCCCCGGAAGTCCTTGCATAACACTTTCAAGCGGCTTCTGCACAACATTATAGATTGCTTCATAAAGATATATGCCAGTAACTTTATAGAATATGAAGCCAAATGTTGCGACGATTGTTACTGTCAATATTGATGGAATTAATGCTGAAAAAGAGGTTGCTACATTATAAGGAACACTGTCTGGCATCTTAATCTTTAATTTCTCTACATTCGCCAGCTTGCTGTATATTTCCACGGAAACAATGGCAATGATCATCCCGAGAAATAAACTTTTGGGATCAGAGAATTGTCTTGCCAAAACATCTGTCACAAGCTGATTTTGTTCGTTTACAAGCAGTTCTATCGTTGTCGGCACAACAGAGATATACGACATGATAGCGAGTATCCCTGGAAAGAGCGATTTGTGACCATTTATGCGGCCAAGCTCGATTCCTATTAGAAAAACAGCTCCGATTGTCAGGAAATTCAATGTAGCATATTGGATGGCTGTCATAATTGGCTTGTATTCAGCCAGGAAGGCAAACATTTCAAAATGCGCTAAGCCACTTTCTGTACCTAAAATCATATTTGCCACAAGTACGGCAAAGGCTCCTGTAATGATGACAGGCATTAAGGTAACAAATGCTTTCTTGATTGCCATAATATATTTCTGATTGGTAATCTTATAGGCGACATTGCCTAAAACATCTGCTGCATTTTCTTTAAAGCTCATCATAAAACCTCCATTTCATTTAAGAAGAAATTTATTGGTAACATCCTTATAGCTTGAAAATATGATTACGATTGCTCTTGGTTATCAGTCTATATAAAAAGCGCTTTCATTTACATACACACTTTTTCCAACTTTACGTGGAAATAAGTGTCCCGAGATAAAAAAAAGACAGCATGGCGCTGTCCGTTCTACTCCTCTAAAGAAAGCAAAATGCTGACAAATTCTTCATAAGAATTAACTTTAACGAGCCTTTCGACAAGGGCCGCATTGCCAGAAATTTTTACTAAAAGCTGGTACATCTTTTGCAAATCCTTTTTATATTCCTTTTGCACACTTAACAGACAAATAAACTGGACACGACTGTCTCCCCACTGAATTGGCTTTTTCAATGTGCAAACAGCCCACAATGTATTTTTCGTCACAGGTCTTATTGGATGTGGAATAGCTACCATTGTTCCATAGCTTGTCGGCGCTATCCTCTCTCTTTCCTCCACAAGCTCTTGGAAATCAGCAGGAATATCCTCCAGCCTTTCCAAATTACTGCAAAGAAAGTGAAGCACCTCCTCCTTTGACTTTAAATCCTGTTGGAAAAAGGTAAGATCTTGCCTAATATACTTGATGACACTTCCAATATTCTCAATCACCAGGTTTTCAAGTCTCTCAATATCTTCATCTCTTAAAATCGTGTTAACATCGATGATTGGTACCGTTAATTTTCGCTTTATCGGGATCGTTGTAATTATAAAATCGAGTGTCCCTAAATCATATTTATGTAAATCAAACACATTAGCAGTACCTACTATTTGCAGCCGGCTTCCAAATGTGGCGTGAAGTCTATGGTACAGCAATTGTGCGCTTGCAACTCCTGTAGCGCAGACAATCAGACAGCGCTTCGCCCTTCCCTTTGACTTTTTCCGTTCCATTGCCGCGCCAACATGCAATGCCATATAGCCAATTTCCTCTTGATTTATAGCCATTCCTGTTTCCAGCTTCAGCGTTTTTCCCATTAAAATTGCCGCGTCAAATGCTACAGGATAATTTTTCATAATTTCCTTCAGCAGTGGATTACGAATACTTAAGCCATATTTATACCGATTAATGGCCGGCTTTAAATGCAGGCACAAACCATAAATGAGTTCCTCATCATCCGATATGCCAAGCTGCATAATATTTTCTGTCTCATTTAATAGCTTTTTGGAAAGTTCAAGAATATCTCTTTCAATCATATCAAGGATATTAATCTCAGCAGTCGGCTGATAGGAGATGATTTTCGAACCAAGCAAATGAATCGCTATATAAGCAATCTCTTCCTCAGGAAATACCGTCCCTAATGATTTCTGCAAATCACTCACAATTGCCTTAGCAACTTTATATTCCTTTTCTGCCATAATTGCTTCGAGCTCTTTTTTAGGCATCGAAACATAATTATCATGAAAAATACGTTTACACGCTATGGCAATGTGCGTGATTAAATTAGATTTGCCTATATCGGAGAGCAAAATTGCTGCCTCTTTTGTTCTTTCCGTTAAAATATCCCCTATTTTTTCTAACTCTTGTGAAGGTAGTGCCTGATAAGACTGGCTTTCAGAATGAAAAACAAACTCGGCCATACAAATGCGCATTTTTGCTTCAGGACCAATTATTTTCAGCCCATAATTTGGCCGCTTGTCCAAATCCAAGCTGAAGCGCTTCAAGACTTTTTTCACTTCCCTCAATCCATTTTTAACTGACGTTTCGCTTATATACAGCTCCTTCACTAACTGCTCTACCTTGATATACTCATCTGACAATAGCAAACGCCTCAGCATATATTCCATTCTCTCCGCTGGATCTGCCGGAACTGTGTAATCTTCGTTTCTGACGATTGCATCCTGTAAAAAAGGCCGAAAATATTTATAATCTTTAATTATCAACTCATAGCCTTTGCCTCTTTTTAAAACAATGTTAGCACCATTTTCTTGAAGTTTATCTGCGAGCATTTTTACATCACTTCTTATTGTCCGTGATGTGACCTGCAAAACAGACGCAAGTTCCGCCCCTGTCAGTGCCACTTCCTCCTGCATCAATAAATGCAACAGTTTTTGTTGACGTAATGAAAGCATTCCGATTACACCCTTTCATCAACTACAGCTTCTTTTTCTATAAGTGTATTTTCCTATTAACATCATAGCTGAAGAAGAAGACTAGTGAAAGCGCTATCTGAATAACTGGTTCTTTTTTTCTTTTTTAGAAAATCAGTACTTTCATTTAGACCAACAATCCGCTAGTGCTTTATAATCTCTTTTTCTCATTCCAGAAACATAGGGATTTCCTTCTACATAGAATCGCAACGGTTTTAACGTCCAGTCTCCCTTATTGGGGATGCCGACTCTAGCAGAAGTCACAATGCTAGCTGGTACCTTTCCAAGTGCATCATCAATTGTAACTGTAGAGTCATCTATCATCATCCCATTCAATTCCTTCGTTATTGCCATTGCCTTCGTTAATTTACCAGGTCCGTTGCAAACAGCAACTCCGGTGGTGCTCCTGTTTCTTACCATTCTATCTAATCCACAGACAGGCTCAATTGCCCGAATAAGAACTGCTTGTGGATCATTTTGCTTCTTTGTCACAATATTAAGCATTGCATGCGTATGCATCGTATAAATATAAATAGTACCTCCCGTCTGATACATGGACTCAACCTTTGGCGTTCGCTTTCCCTCATATGTATGGCAAGCCATATCCTCAATGCCAATATAGGCCTCTGTCTCAACAATATAGCCGGAATAAACTCCATCTGGCGTTTCATGGATTAATAATTTTCCTAAAAGGCCCTTCGCAATATCCTCTGTCTTATCATGAACATAATCAATCATAGTAACCTCCACGCTTTTCCTTTTTAGTTTCTTTATTATATTTTTTCTATTAAGAAAAAGAAAACGTGGGATAATACTTTACATCAAAAAAAGCTGGCAAATATAGCAGCAGCTTTCCATTTATTAATTTCTAAATTTTCAAACATTTTATTTTAAAATACTGCAAACAAATGGATTTGCGGTTAAATATATAGCGCTATTAGTCAGAGAAGCACTAAAGTTTACAGCATTTTTAATGCTTTTTCCTTTTCCCCTTCAAAACAGTGTTTAAATCCTTTGGTATAACAACATAAATATACGTTGGTCTCTTCGTACTATTAACATCTTCAAGTTTATATTCTTCAATCATGCCAAGCATTAACAGCCGGTTGAAATGATTATAAACAGTGCTGATGCTTAGTTTTAAATCTGAAGCCACCTGTTTTCTTCCCTTTACATAAACACCTATAGGAGAAACGGATTGATCTAATAAATAATCTAATACTCTCAGAAGGTTATATCTCAAGTCTGGCCGCAACGATTTCATTAATATAATCTTTTTATATTTGCTCACCGATTTTCTTAATTGCTCTTTCGTCTGATAATATGCCAACTTTTTAAAATCCTCTTCTATAATAGGTTTCAACCTTTTCCTCCCTTTGAATAATTATTCTTAAATACTGCTGTTTCCACTAACAAAACCACCTTATCAATTTCTCTCGAAAATATAAATACTCCACACAGTATGTTACGAATATTGTCAAAATCAGTAGGACTTTCACTCTAAATAAATCATTTTAGTCCAAAAAGACCGCTTCTCATATTGTCAAAAATCTTATAAAATCAACTGCATATCTACTATTGTTAGCATTTGATACTTTTTAAAAGAAGAAATTAAATTTTGGACAGCGTTATGTAAAACATCACTATCAGTAGTGCTTAAGAGTCCACTAAAAGCGGACAAAGCTTTAACAATACAAAAAGACCGCCAACAAACTAATCTAGTTTATGGCGGCCTTCTCATTAAGCTATTCGATTATTAAACACCTGTTGGCTCTGTTACTTTTTCAGCTTGTTTCGCAACTGCTGCTAAACCAGCTTGGTTCAATGTGTTCCAAGGTTTATTGAAATGCGGTTGGAAGAAGAAGTCAACAAATGCTAGCTCGTCAATTGTCATTTTTGTTTGGATGCAGACAGATAATGTGTTCATCATTTGTGTCATATCTGCTTTTGAAATAATCTGTGCTCCTAAAATTTCTCTTGTTTCCTGATGGTAAAGCACTTTTAAGCGTACCTCTTCAAATGTCGGCATGAATTCTGGACGGTCGTTTTCAATAATTGTTACTGCTTCATAAGCAATATTATTAGCTTTAGCAGTCAGTTCTGTTAGGCCTGTAGATGCCATACTTAATCCAAATAGATGCAATCCAGAAGTTCCTTGTGTGCCCATATATTTCACGTTTTGACCAGCGATATTATATCCTACCAATGTACCCATGCGCACTGCATTCGTTGCAAGTGGAATATAGACTTTATCCCCTGTTGGATTATAGTTGACTGCACAGCTGTCTCCTGCTGCATATATATCCGGATCGCTAGTTTGCATATATTCATTAATTTTTATTGCTCCATTTGGCAATAGGTCCACTTTGTCTTTAAGCAAACCAGTATTTGGTCTGAATCCTACACAAAGAATAACTAGATCTGTCTCATATTCACCTTTAGTTGTAATAACCTTTGTAACATTCCCTGCTACATTTCCCTCGAACTTAGTTACAGTTTGCTGCAATGCCAGCTCAATATCTTTTCCTTTAAGCTCTTCTTCAATAATATCTGTAAATTCTTTATCTAAATACTTATTCAGAATGCGGTCTTCACTATCAATAAGCGTTACCTTTTTTCCGTTTTGCTCAAATGCTTCTACTAGTTCTACTCCGATATAACCTGCTCCAATTACAGTAACTTGGTTAACATCCTTTGTTTTTGCAATAATATCATTCGCTTGATTATAGTTCTTAGATAAAAGAATGTTTCCAAGTCTTATTCCGTCAATCGGCGGAATGATTGGCCAAGAACCAGTTGTCATTACTAACTTGTCATAGAAATCAGTACGAGTTTCCCCACTGTTCAAATCCTTCACAAGCACCTTTTTGTTTTCTGTATCAATTTCAAGTACTTCGTGCTCCATATGCATTGTTGCGCCTAATGATTTAAGCTCCTCTGGAGAAGAGTAGAACAATTGACTAGCATCCTTCGCAACTCCTCCTACATATAACGCGATTCCGCAAGATAAGAAGGATACATTATTATTTTTTTCATATACAGTGATATCTATATTATTATTTACATTTGCTAACGTTTTAACAGCAGCTGTTCCTGCGTGTGTGCATCCAATTACAATTACTTTCATGGTTTAGAAGCTCCTTTGTAAAAGAATTTTTGTATTTTTTGTGAATCAGTTCACATATCAAGTGAAAAAAATCACAAACTATGTGATGTCATTCACAATTTGTTCATACCTTTATTATACATACTATTTTTTCGCATGCAAGCCTTTTGTGATTTATTTCACAAATATTTTTTTACAGGTTTATCTTTTCCTTAATAGATGCTTTCATCCGTTTTTATTTATTTCGAGTTTTTTTGCAATCAAAAAAAGCCTTCGTTAAGTCGAAGGCTCTTTTCTTCTATATATTATTGAACTTTCATTGCCAGGTCGCCTGTTTTTGCCCAGCCTACTCTTAAGATGACATAGTATAAAGGCAATGTGATGGCAATTGGAAGGACTACACCTAATGCCATGTATGTTAAGAAACCAGTAGCTCCTTGTGTTGCTAGAATACTGATTGGAGCGATCAAGGAGTTTAATCCAAGACCAGCTAATTCATATGTTGCTGTGAAGCCAAAGCCTAATGTTGCAATTGGTGCACAAATGACTGCTGCAACAAATGGCGGGATAATTAATAGTGGATTCTTCACCAGGTTTGGGAACTGTACCTTTGGCGTGATGACGGATTGTGCCAAGAAGCCACCCATATCGTTTTGACGAAGTGACATTGCTGTAAAACCAACAAATTGCACTGTACAACCAATTAATGCTGCCGCACTTGACACTGGATCCATTTGCAAAGCAATTGCTAGTGCTGCAGAGGAAGCAGGTGTCATTAACAAAATGCTCCAAACTAAGGAAATTACCATTGATGCTACTAACGGTGAACCTTGGACAGAAGAAGTAATTTCAGCACTGATCCATTCTAATAATGGTGTTGTAACATATGCCAAGCCTACACCTGCAAACCCGCCGACTAGAATTGCCCCTGCTGGGATTGCAATCATATCCAGGATTGTCTTACCGACGATTTTTTTCCCAACGATTGTTGCAATTACTGCGGCTAGCACAGCACTTATCGGCTGACCCGTAACAAGAACCATGCCTGATTCTGTTAAATGCATGGCATTTCCACCAATCGTACTACAAACCATCGCACTGAAAATTACTAATGTATTACCGCCAAGCTGATAGGCAATCCCAGCACCAAAAGCAGGTGCCAACAGGACTTTTGCTACAGAGCCAATGTGCGTAAGAGTGTCCCAGCCTAACGCTTTTCCGATCGATTCTAGCAGCAAGCCAAGCCCTAACGTAACCAATACTGCGTTCGACATTCCTGCTGATGCTTTATATAAACCATCCATAAAAGTTTTTTTATTCATCTCTCTCTTCTCCCTTGTCTTATTTATCTCCAATAAAAAAGCCTGTCCGCTAATCGGATAGGCACCATTCGTACATCACGTTTAGCGCCGTTGTTTGATACAACAAAAACTGGACTAAACGATTCCCTATTATTGTAATGGGGGGTTCATTTAATCCTACGTGCTGAGTATGAGAATAATAATGAGTGATGAAGTGAAAATTGTATTTGCTTTTGCTTTCATGATATTCTCCTCCTAAAACAAGTTAGTGAAGCTATAATATCACCAATATTCTGAAAATGTAAATAATTATTTTATTTCTGAATATAGTAAAGCGTTCTCATTTTTAACCAATTCGGAAGAGTTTCATCTCATTTTTTGCTATATTGTTCATTTCCATTAATGTTTTTCTAGCTTTACGCAGGAATATGTGATTATTTTTTTCACATTTGCAGTTTTTTCAGAAATAAAAAAAGAATAGGGAAAAACCCTATTCTGATTATGCAATGTCCGTATTTTTTGTTTCTCTTCCAAAAAAGAAAACTGCTGCTGCTCCTATAAGAACCGCTATACAGAAAATAGTGAATATGCCGGCAATTGTTATATTTTGGGCCACTAGATATGGTACAAGCAATGGACCAAGCACGCCCCCAATTCTGCCAAAGGATGCTGCCATGCCTGCTCCTGTTCCGCGGACATTTGTTTTATACTGCTCAGGTGTATATGCATACAACGCTCCCCAAGCACCTAAATTAAAGAAGGATAACAAAATGCCTGACGTCATAAGCAACGCTGTGCTTTCTGCTGTGCCAAACATATAGGCACTTATTGCTGTACCAATCAAGAACACAACAAGTACAAATTTCCGGCCAGCCTTTTCAATTAAGTAAGCTGCTAGTGCATACCCAGGCAGCTGTGCCAATGTCATGATCAATACGTATTCGAAGCTCTTAATCAAACTAAAGCCTTTCAAAACCATCACACTTGGCAGCCACAGGAACATTCCATAATAGGAGAATACCACACAAAACCACAGCACCCACAGCATCGCAGTGTTTTTCGCATTATCCTTTGACCAGACAGTTTTAATGCTTTCCCAAGCTGTCAGTCTTTTCTTTTTCTCTACCTCTAAGTACTTTGGTGAGTCAGGAAGATTCCATCTTAAATATAAGGCGTAGATTGCTGGAAGCACGCTGATCAACAAAGCAATTCTCCAGCCATTATCAAAGTTCGGTATGATGAAATAGGAAATAACTGCTGCAAGAAGCCAGCCAAATGCCCAGAAGCTTTCCAGTAAAACAACTACTCTACCCCGCTTCTCGTTAGGCACACTTTCAGAGACAAGTGTTGATGCTACTGGGAGCTCTCCTCCCAACCCCATACCAATTAAAAAGCGCAGGACAAGGAATACCCAAAGGGATGTTGCAAATGCAGATAATCCACTGCCGATAGAGAATAGTAATAATGTAATTATAAAAACATTTTTTCTTCCTACTCTGTCTGCCATGATGCCAAACAAGAACGCACCTACTGCCATCCCAATTGAATTTATACTGCCAATCCAGCCCATCTCTTTAACTGATAAGCCCCAATCTGCCTGAAGTGCAGCAATGATAAAGGAAAGCATGCCGACGTCCATTGCGTCAAACAGCCAGCCTAGTCCCGCTATTCCAAGCAGCTTCTTATTTGATACTTCTTTTTTCATACTGGCCTCCTAAGTCTTTTCTATAGTTTCTCCGTCTAAAAGTAATTTATGAAAACACTCTACTATATTAACATGTGTCATGACAGTAATCATTACATTTTTCTAAAGTGTGTGATTTTCTTTTGATATTTATCAGAATATTTAATGAAATTTCCCAAAAGCGCCAATGAAAACGTTCTATTTCTTCAATAAGAACAAACCTATTACTCTATGCAAAACAGTGTAAAATTTTCCAAAAAAAAATGATGTTTTCCTCTTTACTTTCTTACAAATAAGCATAAAATGGTTCTTATATTTGCCAATAATCTTTAAAAGTAAAGGGGATATAAAGTTTGAACGTTACAGCTAAAAAAATGCATGAACAGACTCTTTTTAACATTTCTTGGCCTCTGTTTATTGAACTTGCATTGCATATGGGTATGGGTGTTATTGCCACACTTATGCTTAGCCATTATTCAGATAATGCGGCATCAGGAGTCGGAGTAGCTAACCAGCTGCTAGGGATATTTATTCTCGTTTTCAACGTCACTTCCATTGCAGCCATGATTTTAATCGGGCAAAGACTTGGAGCTAATGAACTTAGCCAGGCAAGACAATTTGCAAGATCTGCAGTCGGCCTTAATGTTTGGTTCGGCGTGATTGTTGCCATCCTCGTTTTAGTCTTCGGTGAGCCTTTGTTACGATTATTTGATATAAAAGGAGAAGTTTTAAATTACGGGCTTATATTTATCCGCATATGTGGTGCTTCCCTCTTCTTAGAATCTCTTTCACTTGCACTTAGTGCTATCTTACGCAGCCACGGTTTTACGAAAGAATCAATGATTGTCAGTATTATGATGAATATCATCAGTGTCATTGGTTATGCTTTAAGCATTTTTGGTTTATTCGGTTTGCCGATTACAGGAGTAATTGGGGTTTCTTGGACAATTGTTATTGCACGTGCTTTTGCCGTTTTTGTTTTGCTTTACTTAGTTTACAAAAGAATTGCACTGACATTTAAAGTACAGGACATCATTAAAATCAACAAGCAGGATATTAGGGATATGCTTTATATTGGGATTCCATCTGCAGGAGAAAATCTTTCTTACCAATTTTCACAATTAATCATCACTGCAATTGTTGCATCATTAGGAGATGCTTCCTTAGCAGCCAGAGTATATATTTCTAATATCTCGATGATTTGTTATTTATTTACTGTTGCTATTGCAGAAGGAACACAGCTTCTTGTTGCAAGATATATCGGTGGAAAGCAATATGACCGTGCGCTTAAGCGCGGCATAAAGACATTAAGAATTGCCATGGTGGCATCTTTAACAGCTGCTGTCGTGATGGCAAGTATTGGCTCACCAATACTTGAGCTGTTTACAGATAACTACCAAATCCTTGCAGTAGGTGTGCCAATTCTGTGGGCAGTTGTATTTACAGAGCCTGGAAGAGCAATGAATATTGTGTTGATGAGCTCTTTAAAATCTGCAGGAGATGTACGCTTCCCGGTTATTATTGGAATCATCTCCATGTGGGGCATTGCCGTTACGCTTAGCTACACGCTTGGTATAACATTCGGTTTAGGCTTACTTGGTGTTTGGCTGGCTCAAGGTATTGATGAATGGTTCAGAGGTATTTTTGCCTGCAAACGCTGGCTGTCAAAGCCGTGGGAGCGGGTGCGTGTTAAAAATACAGCGAAAAGCCATATTTAAAAAAAGGACCACCGCATGATAGATGCGGTGGTTTTTTTATGCAGCCTTTTGTTTGTTCAAGAATGACAGTCTTTTCTCCAATGCTGGCATATAACGCACTAGCAGGATGGAGCGAAACAGGCTGAAAACAATGAAGGAAAGCCATAATCCATGGTTGCCCCAATAGTGGGTTGCTGGAAAAAGGATTGCTAAGAAAACCGCAACAGATACTAGCATACTGTTCCTGACCAGACCTGCCTCCGAGGCACCTGCAAAAATGCCGTAAAATACTAACCCGATGCTTGAAGCAAGCGGAAACAATATTAGCCAGCCCTCATACTGCTTCGTAATGAGAATTACCTCCTCTACGACTGTGAACAATGGAATCGCAGCATCCTTACAAAGGAAAAACGAAAGACTGATTGCTGCAGAAAAGGTAAAAGACCAAAAATATGACTTTTTTACAGTTGCTTCATAAAGCTTACCATTCCTTTGCCCAACTGCTTTTCCTGTCAAAATACTTGCTGCATTCGCCAGCCCATCATAAAAATATGCCATGATGTAATGGATTTGAATGAGTATCGCATTTGCTGCTAAAACCTCTTCCCCATATACCGCTCCTTTTGCTGTAAAGATATTAAATACAGTCAACAGACAAATGGTGCGGATAAACAAATCCCTGTTCACTATCATCATCCTTTTTAAAGGTTGCTTATCATATAGATTTCTGAACAGCTCCTTCATGCTCACGCTTACTTTCAGCTTACCGCTTCGCACTAGCAGGATAATTCCAAACACAAAGGCAAAAACCTCTGCACATAACACAGCAATCGCAACACCCGCTACCCCTAAATGAAACACAAGGACGAGCACAACTGCCAACAAAATATTAAGGATATTCATCAGTACTTGAATCAGCACCGTGGCCTTGATTTGTTCCATTCCTAACAGCCAGCCTAAAACAGCATAATTCATCAATGCAAAGGGCGCTGCCCAGATTCTAATATGAAAGTATACAGAGCTCACTGCTTTCACATTCCCCTGCACACCTAAAAAGGAAATGGACAAATTAAAAATCACTTCTTGAAAAAGGACTATTACAAGTCCAATGATAAGACCAATAAAGACAGGACGCAAAAAAGCCATCGAGCTTTGCATCTCATCGTCTGCTCCTAATGCTTGGGAGGCAAACCCTGATGTGCCTAACCCTCAAGAAACCAAACAGCCAGTAAATACTGTTAAAAATAACTGTTCCAACAGCAACCCCGCCAATATAGGCTGGATCTGGCAGCTGACCAACAACTGCTGTATCAACAGCGCCAAGCAGCGGGACAGTAATCGTTGCAAAAATTAACGGCAATGCCAGTGATAAAAAATAACGATGTGTCACCCCACTACTCCTTTTCATCCTGTTTTTCCCATAATTATAGCACTCTCGTTTTTTCTAGCGAAATATTTTTCACAATCAAGACAGAATAGTCTAAAAACTGGTAAACTATTGATAGTTTACATATAGGAGAGATGTTTATGTTAAAAGTAGCAATTATCGGGTTAGGAGCAATTGGTCAGCGCCTTATTAAAAACTTCACGGAGCATCCAGAAATGGAGATTGTAGCTGTTTGTGATCCTTTAGAGGAACTACTTAACGATACAGTCCAAGCACTTGAAGGTATCCACGGCTTTACAGATTATAAAGAGCTGCTTGAAAAGGCAGAAGTAGATTTTGTGTATGTGGCAGTTCCCCCAAAGTTTCATTATCAGATTGTTTCAGATTGTATCGCAAAGCAAAAGCATGTTTTATGTGAAAAACCTTTGGCAAATTCATTGGAGGAAGCGGAAAGCCTTTATAAGCAGGCGAAGGAAAAGGGCATCATCCATGCAATGAATTTCCCTCTTAACTACAGTGCGGGCAACGCTACTTTTGCTTCGTATATAAAAAATGGCTATATCGGTAACTTACGCAGGCTGGAGCTGAAAATGCATTTTCCGCAATGGCCGCGGGCATGGCAGCAAAACAATTGGGTTGGACGCAGAGAGCAAGGCGGATTCGTGCTGGAGGTGGGTGTGCACTGGATTCAGCAAATTCAAAAGATATTTGGTCCAGTTCAATTAGTCCATCGCAATATTAGCTTTCCTGAGGATGCTAGTCTGTCTGAAAATGGCATATTAGCAGTTTTAGAGCTAGCGGATGGAACACCATTATTTATCGATGGAATCAGCCAGATAGCAGGAAAAGAAGAAGTAACATTCACTGCTTATGGCACAGAAGGGACACTTGCGCTGCATAACTGGTCTGACCTTTATGGGGCAAAGCTTGGCAGTGACTTCGAACAGCTAGACGAAAACACACCTGTTTCTTCATTGATTGATGAATTGGCAAAGGCTCTCCAGAACAAGGATGCAGATTTACCAGATTTTTATGATGGGTATCAAGCTCAAATTGTACTCGAAGGTTTAAGAAATTAAAACAGGAAAAAAAGCAGCTGATGCTCAGCTGCTTTTTCCTGTTATGCTCTTGATTTTTTCAAAGAAATTTTGCCCATGTTTGCTTTAGCAAAGATAATTGTTAATACAAACGGAATAACGATTGCGACAACCATTGCGATTGCAAAGGTAACCATATGCTGTGGCTGGATAGACAGAATTCCTGGAAGTCCTCCGACTCCAATTGAGTTTGCCATAACATGTGAACCAACCGAAATCACACCTGCAACCATGGAACCAATCATGGCTGCCAAGAATGGATAGCCATATTTCAAGTTAATACCGAACATTGCCGGTTCTGTAACTCCTAGATAACAGGAGATTGTTGCTGGAATGGAAACTTGCTTTTCTCTTTCGTCCTTGCGATTAATGTAGATCATTGCCAATACTGCAGATCCTTGTGCGATATTAGATAACGCGATCATTGGCCAAAGGTTTGTGCCGTTGAATTCGCTCATAAGCTGTAAGTCGATCGCATTTGTCATATGATGTAAGCCAGTAATAACAAGCGGTGCATAAGCAAAGCCAAACACTGCTGCAAACAGCCATCCTAATGAAGAAGTCAATCCAGAATATACAACATCAGAGATGAATGAACCGATTTGCCAGCCGATAGGACCCAACACAGTGTGAGCGATAAGAACTGTCGGTACTAATGCTAGGAATGGCACAACAATCATGCTGATAGCATTAGGGATGACTTTGCGCAAACGCAGCTCTAAGAAGGAGAACAGCAAGCCTGCAAATATTGCCGGAAGCACTTGTGCTTGATAACCAATCTTGTCAACATGAGCAAAGCCAAAATCCCAAAATGGAATTTCTTGTGTGCTCGCCACAGCGTAAGCATTAAGCAGCTGTGGTGAAACAAGTGTAATACCTAGGACAATCCCCAATATTTGCGTTGCACCCATTTTCCGAGTAACTGCCCAAGTTATCCCAACTGGGAGGAAGTGAAATATCGCTTCACCAATTAACCAAAGAAAATCGTTTGTTCCTGCCCAAAATTGTGAAACTTCCACCAGTGTTTTTGTACCGTCTTCAACCATTTTGATTTCACCGATGATGTTTCGGAATCCTAAAATCAAACCACCAACAACGATAGCTGGAATTAATGGTGTAAAGATGTCAGCCAAGTGAGCAATCATTCTTTGCAGGAAATTCATATTTTGCTTCGCTGCTTGCTTTGCATCATCCTTTGACGTATCGTTTACACCTGCAATGCTAATAAAGTCATTGTAAAAGGATGATACTTCATTTCCGATAATAACCTGGAATTGTCCAGCTTGTGTAAATGTTCCTTTAACAAGGCCGATTTCCTCTACTTTTTTAACATCTGCCTTTGCCGGTTCTTTCAATACGAATCTCATTCTTGTTGCACAATGAGTAACAACAGAAATGTTATCGCTTCCACCAACATGCTCAAGAAGCTGTTTCGCCGGTTCTGTATACTTGCTCATAGTTCATCCTCCCTTTTTTTTGCGTAAACAAAAGCTGTTCTATCTATTCTAATATGATTGCGATTACATAAACATGTATATACAAGTAAACTGTTTACGCTTTCAATTATATGTTGTATATACATGTTGTGTCAATTCTTTTTTCATTAGATTTTATTTCCATTTTCACGTTAATAAACTATGTTAATATTTCTTGGAATAAACCTCTTTATGAAAACTAACTTCAAAAAAAAACCAAGGACTTTAAGGTAACATACCCTTTTCGTCCTTGGATTTTCACTTTGGAGCACTTAAAGAAAAACCATCGCAACAGCAAACAGAAGAAGCAAGCCGACATAAAGAACGTCTATTGAAGTAAGTGCTGTTGTTTTGTAATAGGTTCTATTCCTGCTCCCGGTAAATCCTCGTGCTTCCATAGCAATTGCCATTCGTTCTGACTTTCGAATAGCATTTGTAAGAAGTGGGATGGCATACCTTTTGAAAGCCTGCCAGCTACCGCTTTGCTTGTAGCCTCTTATCCGGTGCGCATCCTTCAGCTGCACAAGCTCTGCCTGAAACATCGGAATACAGCGGAAACCTGCCATAAATCCATAGGCCCATTTCGGGGATACCTTTAGCTGATGGATCAAGCTCATCATAAATAAGTGAAGATTAGTAGTTGAGGTAAAGAGCAAACCAATTGTAACGAAAGCAAGCATTCTTAAGGCAATGGTCAAGCCATTACTGATACTTTCCTCTGTTATCCGAAACCATGCCCATTGCCAAATTTCGGTATCTCCTTTCCCGAACGCAGCAAGCATCCAGAAAACAAGCACGAAAAACAAGCAGTAGGGCATCATCACTTTTAGTAAATACTTTACTGTCCACCCACCTAAAGCTAATCCTAAAAGCAGAAATACAATCCAGAATACAAATGTTTTTACTGGATTACCTATAAACATGAGCATTATCATAACAACAATGTGAGCAAGCAGCTTATAACTCGGATTAATTTGGGACAAGCACGATTGATTGCTTTCCAAGGAAACATTCCTCCTTCACTGCTCGTTTATAAGCATAATGTAATGGCGGAATGATTCTAGTTTTCTCCAGCAGCTTCTCATCTGAAAATAAGGAAAAAGGGTGGCCATCAAAACAAAGACTGTTTTCATCAATTAAAAGTACCCTATTTGAATATTGGTCAACAATATTCATGTCATGTGTGACCATTACGATTGTTGTCCCATGCTCTTGCCGCTTCTTCAATAAGCTTAGCAGGCTCTCTGCCGAGTGTTTATCCTGTCCGAAGGTTGGTTCATCAAGCAGGAGCACTTCCTGATTAAGCAGCAGCATTGTCGCTACACTTAATCTTCTTTTTTGACCGAAGCTTAAGTTAAAAGGATTTCTGTTTGAATAGTTTAAGAGCCCAAATTCCTCCAGCAGCTCCTTTGCTTTTGCTTCAGCTGACTCCTTTTTTACATTTTGCTGTTCACCGGAATAAAGTATCTCTTCATAGACCGTTTTATTGATGAACTGCCATTCTGGATTTTGGAAAACAAATCCGATTTTCTCGTATAGCTGGCTCTCTTTCCAGCTTTTCAAATGGATATCCTTAAAAGCAACACTGCCCTTGCTGACTTTTTTCAGCTTTGCCAGTACCTTTAACAAGCTGCTTTTCCCGCTTCCGTTCTTTCCTATAATCGAAATCCATTCTCCTTTTCCAAACTGGAAGTTTACATCACAGAGAACAGGCATTCTTTCATAGGAAATAGAAACAGCCTCTGCAGACATAAGTGAATCTGTATTATGCTGGAATGTATCTTTTTTCGTTTTACTTTGCAGATACTTTTCGTTAAGTTGTTTACTTAAAGGATGATTCTTGTCACCAATAACCTTATGCCACTCAAATGGATAAATTTCCGGTCGCCATATTCCTGCTTCCTCCATTTGGCCTTTACACTGCTCCAGTATATATTGGGGATGACCGTCACCAATCACTTCGCCATGCTTATTTAACAAGATGACCCGATCCATCCACTCAATGCAGCCATCAAGAACATGCTCCACAATGATCATTGTTTGCCCTTGACTTGCGAGCTGATTCAATAGCTTAAAGAACTCCTTCCTGCTAACAGGATCAAGCTGTGCAGTAGGTTCATCTAAGAACAGCACGTCAGGCTCTAATGCAAGCACACTAGCTAATGCAAGGCGCTGCTTCATCCCTCCTGACAATGCAGCAATCCTCGTATTAAGCTCTACCTTAAGTCCGACAACTTCCAGCAGGGATTTTATCTTTAAGACCATCTCCTCTGCTGGAACATTTCTGTTCTCAAGGCTAAAGGCAATTTCCTCATCTACATGCTCCATACAAAATTGTGTATCAGGATCTTGAAACAAGATACCCATATTTTGTGTTCTGATTACCTCCCCTTTAACCTTTGCCTCGATATGGTCTGGAATGATTCCAGCAAGGACAGACAAAAGTGTCGATTTGCCGCTGCCACTCGGACCAAGGATTAACACATTCTCTCCAGGCTGGAAATCTAATGAAACATGATTCAGAACAGGCTTCATTTGACGATAAAACTGGACAGAAAGGTTTTTACATCCTAACAATGAACTCATCGTTATCATCCTTTTGGACATTCTGTTTATTTATCGCAAAATGATCAAGTGCACCTGTTGCTAATAAAGCATCCACTATGAGCTTCCCGAGCAGTCCGCCAAGCAGCATGCCGCTGATAATTTGAATAATGAATGTCAGCAGTAATGTGCCAGTTGGATAATATCCGAAGCCATTGGCAATAAGGCTATACAGCATGCTTCCAACTGCCGCCATTGCGCCTGACAGCATTAAAACAGAAACATGATAGCGCTTATAGCGAAAGACGGCAAAAGCTAATTCTGCCCCGAGTCCCTGCAAGACACCAATCAGCAACGCAGACAATCCGAAGTGACTGCCGGCAAGTAATTCTACCGCTGCTGCAGCAACCTCAGCAATGAACGCAGCGCCAAGCTTCTGAATGATATAGGCAACAATCGGGCTTGCTATCACCCAAATGCCAAACATAAAGTTAGAGCCAACAGGACCGACTAGTGCAGAAACAGGCAAATATAAGGTAGACCAGCCTAAATAGATAACTCCGCAAGCAACAGACAAAACAACCATCAGCACAACTTCTTTTATCTTCCATTCCATTAGGCTTTAACCTCTATCTTCACAGGCCAGTCCTCAAGTGTATATGCCATGTCCCAAAACTTGTATTCCAAATGGCAGCTTATCAAAAAGTACTCTGTCAGCTTTTGCTTCTGCTGCTCACTTAAGCTCTCTGCCAATTCATCTAGACGTTCACAGAATGTGCCAGTAATCCCCATCGATCCGCCACCATAAAAACGAATCCATTCATTGAAGGGATGACTTGAGTCTGGATTTACCTCTTCAAGCAGCCTCTTGCCAATTTCCGCATATGTCCATGGACATGGAAGCAGTACGGCAAGAATATCAGGTATCCCTCCTGACTGTGCCACTGTCAGCATATGGCGGATATAATGGTGTGCACTTGGCGATAATGGGAATCCTTGCAGCTGCTCATATGTAACTCCAGCTACTTCACAGAAGTTATTATGTGGATGAATCTCACTGTGCAGAACAAAAGAAATTTGCTCATTAAACATTTGCATATCCGTTCTGTTATCACACTTAGAAATAGCTGTTCCATATATTTGCATAAAGGAGTTCAAATACTCAAAATCCTGCTTCACATAATGGATAAGCTGTTCTGCCTGCAAGTCTCCACTTGCAATCCCTCTTACAAACGGGTGTGCGAAAATAGCCTCAAAGATTGGATCTGCCTCTTGCCTTAATTGTTTAGAAAAACTCATCACTTATCTCCTCCTTTTTTATTAATAAGAAAATAAAGTGACCTAATTACATTTCAAAACCGCAAAAAGGCCACTCCAAAAATGGAGTGGCCTATAAATAGTCAAATAAAAGCATTTAAACTAGTTAGAGATACCGACTCCACTTTCCTACGCTAGTACGAACTAGATCAGGTTCGAAGGGTCCAAGAACTTCTTGTCTCAGCCTCAATTGGCTCCCCTAGTGGATTTTCCTATTAATTTACCTATACTTTACATAAATAGCTACTTGCTGTCAACTAAGTATTCTAAAAAATCAGACATAGCTATATTTCATGCTAAACAAGAATATTCAGCATGAAATGGCTAAAAATATGATTAATGTGTTTGAATTTAACGAGGAAGGGAACTGAAATGTTACAAACTAGTGAACAACTTTCCGCCAAGAAAGCGTTTTACATATTGTATTCACAAAACGGACATAATTATGTGATGTTTTTCACAAAGTATCCACTATAATGAAACTGTAAACAAAATATTTTCAGAGGAGCTGAGAAAGCGTGACAGCATGGAACCAAGTTTATGATCCATTGAATAATTTATGGATCTCAGCCATCATTGCAGCTATCCCAATTTTATTTTTCATCCTCATGTTGACCGTATTTAAATTAAAAGGATATGTAGCAGGAGCAATGAGTATTCTCGTCGCAGGCATTGTTGCTGTTTTGATCTATAAAATGCCTTTAGTTTTTGCACTTATGTCAGCATTATACGGAGCACTTGCCGGCATTTGGCCAGTCGCCTCCATTGTATTTGCAGCAATCTTCCTTTATAAGATTACTGTGAAAACAGGAAAGTTTGCCATTATCGAAAATAGTATTTCTTTTATCACATCAGATCAGCGCTTACAGGTTTTAATTGTCGCATTCTCATTCGGAGCCTTTTTAGAGGGTGCCGCAGGTTTTGGAGCTCCTGTTGCAATAACAGCAGCAATATTAGTTGGATTAGGCTTTAGCCCAATATATGCAGCAAGTCTTTGCTTAATTGCCAATATTGCTGGTGGAGCATACGGTGCAATGGGAATTCCTGTAACAGTTCCATCATTGCTAACAGGTCTTGATGGACTAGCAGTCGGCAGATATACTGCCATCATCATTCCCATTCTTGCGATCATCGTGGCATTTCTGCTTATTTTTATCATTGACGGCTGGAAGGGAATCAAGCAAACATATCCGGCAGTGCTTGTAGCCAGTATCTCCTTTGCAATAACACAGGCTTTGGTGCTTTACTTCATTGGTGCCGAACTAGCTAATATTTTCGCCGCAATCGTGAGTCTCGTGGCTTTAGCACTTTTCTTACAAAAATGGCAGCCTAAAGAGATTTATCGCGTTAATAAAGAGGAAAAAACAGATAAAACGGTGAAGTACTCTCTATCCGCGATTGCATATGCTTGGCTTCCGTTTATCTTTTTAACAATCATTGTGACAATATTCAACTTATCTATATTCAAAAACTTGTTTATTACAGGTGGACCATTGGAAAAACTAGTGTTTCTTCTTCCAATTCCATTTTTAAATAATAATGTTATTAAGCTTCCACCTATCGTTCCAGAAGCAGCACCATATGCAGCCGTTTTTAAACTTGATTTATTTTCATCTACAACAACAGCAATTGTCATCACAATCATTGTTGCCAGCATATTGTTTAAATGCCGCAAAAAACTGCTTGTGGAAACAACAAAGGAAACAGCAAAAGAGCTTTTAACACCTGTGCTAACGATCTGCAGTGTTCTTGGATTTGCCTATATCTGTACTTATTCTGGCATGTCCTCTACATTAGGTCTTGCATTCGCATCAACTGGTGATATATTCCCATTATTTGCACCTTTGTTAGGTTGGTTAGGAGTTTTCCTAACCGGATCTGTTGTCAACAGCGGCTCCCTATTCGCACCACTGCAAGCTGTCACTGCTACCCAAATTGGAATAGCACCAGAAACAATGGTTGCAGTTAACGTTATTGGCGGAACTATGGCCAAAATGATATCACCGCAGTCCATTGCTGTTGCAGCCGCCGCCGTTGGACTTGCGGGCAGGGATAGCGACTTGTTCAAGGTTACCATCAAATATAGTGTTAGTTTATTAGTATTAGTCGGCCTAGTTAGTTGGATATTATTCTAAAATAAAAATAAGAGGAGAGAAATAATCATGAAAAAACAAAATATCAATCGTGTTGTCTTAATCGGAACTGGAGCAGTTGGATGTAGCTATGCTTATTCATTTATTAACCAAGGGGTTGCAGAGGAACTAGTTCTGATTGATGTGAATGAATTAAGGGCTGAGGGTGAAGCAATGGATTTAAACCATGGTATTCCCTTTGCACCAACTCCTGTGAAAGTATGGAGCGGCCAATATGCAGATTGCCAAAAAGCAGATTTAGTTGTCATCACTGCTGGATTGCCGCAAAAGCCAGGTGAAACTCGCCTTGATCTTGTAGCAAAAAACACAGCTATTTTCAAAACAATTGTTAAAAATGTAATGGACAGCGGTTTTAATGGCATCTTCCTTATTGCTACAAATCCTGTAGACATTCTGACATATGTGACTTGGAAAGAATCTGGATTGCCTAAAGAAAGGGTTATCGGATCTGGTACTACACTCGATACTGCTAGATTCCGTTATATGCTTGGTGAATACTTCAATGTAGATACTCGAAACGTTCATGCTGCCATCATTGGTGAACATGGTGATACAGAATTACCTGTATGGAGTCGCACTACAGTTGGCTTAGAAGAAGTTGAAACATTAATTGCGAAAAACAGCAATTACAGCCAAAAGGATCTGGATGATATTTTCGTTAATGTAAGAGACGCAGCATACCATATTATTGAGCGAAAAGGAGCAACCTACTATGGAATTGGAATGTCTCTTGTCCGCATCACAAAAGCTATATTAGGAAATGAAAATTCTATCTTACCAGTATCTGTTCATCTGGATGGACAGTATGGACATAAGGATGTATATATCGGAGTTCCAGCCGTAATTAATGTAGATGGTATAAGAGAAGTACTTGAAATTCCATTAAACCAAGAGGAACAAAAGCAGTTCGACCATTCTGTAAAAGTCTTAAAAGAGACAATGTCTACAGTTATATAAAAGAATTTGATCTCCGTTGCGCTTAGCAATGGAGGTCTTTTATCTGTTATAGTTTCCTAGAAAAATGACCATGCTATTTAGAAACCATCCTACTAAGACCTTTGTGAAAAGTTGGAAAACTTATTGTCTGTTTGATTTTATTCTGGTAATGTCTAGGAGGAATAGATTTTAATGACCGTTAAATAAGGAGGGACGACCAATTGCCGAAAATAAATTTCATAACTATATTGGATATGTTCCTCCTTCTTCTTTTTGTCCTATTGCTTTTCAGGTGGATTCTAGCAAATTCGATACGTCAAAAACATAGAATTCACTCACAACATGGGATTGATCAAGAGGTGATAATGGAGATAGGCGGTATCCAACAATATCTGTATATAAGAGGACAAAATACCAGTAACCCTATTATTCTTTTTCTTCACGGCGGTCCAGGCACACCCATGACGCCAGTGCTGCATAAATACCAATATGGCTGGGAACATGATTATACAGTTGTTAACTGGGATCAGCGTAATACTGGCCGAACTTATTTCCTTAACAAGAAAAAGGCAAACACAATAAGTGCTTCCCTCTCTGCAGACCAGTTAGTCGAGGATATTCATGACATTGTTCTGTATCTCTCCAAGCAATTTAATCAGGACAGAATCATCATTATGGGTCACTCATGGGGAACGACGATTGGAAGCCTATTTGTACAGCGCTATCCAGAGCTGACTAAAGCATATGTTGGTATTTCTCAGATCGTCCATTTAAATGACGGGGCAGCTCTTATGGCTGCGGAAATCCGAAAAAAAGCTCTCGTTCAAGGAGCAGAGAAGGATGCGGAAATACTAGAACGCCTGCAAAAAGGGCTCCATGACAGCTTAAAGGCGACAGAAGCAGCAGTCGTAAAAATGTATAAAATAGCACAAAATTATATTTCATATATGTCTGATTCTTTTGCATTTTTAAAGGCCGGGGCAGTGTCCCCATATTTCTCTTTAAGACACTTAAGCTATTTCCTTAGGAAGGAAAAACTTCAGGCACCTTTATCCGAATACGCTATAAAGCATGATATGAGAGAGCAATCTTCAAGCTATTCTGTACCGGTCATTTATATTGTCGGGCAATATGACTTACATTTTAAGTATTTATTTGAACAATACTACCCACTTATTAAGGCGCCATACAAAAACATGATTTCCATCGCAAACGCAGGACATAATGCCATGATGGATAAACCTGAGCAATTCAACCAGGCGTTACAAAATGGCTTACGAGAAATGAACAAGGTCACATTAGTGGACCATTGAGACTCCAAAACAGCTAAGTTTTGGAGTTTTTTAGCCTTCTTTATTCCTCAAAATAGTCTCTTTCCCATTCTTCAAGAGGGAAATGCTGATATATAGTCAGCTCTAATACACCTTCTCTATAAAAAACGACGCCCTCTTCCTCAAGAAGTTGCTTCTGAAGCGAGTTTCCTTCCTCGGCTTTTATCACTATGGCTCCTTTCGCATTAACTACTCGATGCCAAGGAAGCTGGTATTTTTGGCTAGAGCTGTGCAGTATTCTGACCACTTGCCTCGCACCTCTCGGACTTCCAGCTATTCTTGCAATTTGGCCATATGTCATTACTTTTCCTGTTGGAATCGATTGAATGATTTCCATTACCTTTTTTGTAAATGGTGTCATATCTTCTGCCTCTTCACTTATTTTTTGATTAGTAAAAATAAAAATTATAGGACATGCTAATTTAGATTGATATTAATAGTATCAGATTAAAACATGAGAGGGGAAATATGCAATGAAATTGCAATCTGGAAACTACTATTGGCCAACTACCTTCCCTGAAGCCCCTGCGTACCCTAGTCTTGACGAGGATATAAGCTGTGATGTTCTTATTGTAGGTGCGGGCAGCTCTGGAGCCCAATGTGCCCATTACTTAAAGGATACTGGATTAAAGGTTGCAGTAGTCGACAAACGGAGAATAGGGGAAGGCAGCACCGCAACAAACACCGCACTTATTCAGTATCTTGGCGATAAGATGCTGTTTGAACTTGTGAACAGCTTTGGTGAAGATATGGCTATCAGGCATTTGAAATTATGTGAAGAAGCAATCAATGACATAGAAGGTGCTGCAAATGCACTTGATATATCCTCTGACTTTAAACGAAGAGACAGCCTTTATTATGCCAGCTATCCAGAGGATATAGAAAAACTGGAAAAAGAGTATGCTTATCTTCAAAAGCATGGTTTTCAGGCAGATTTGCTTTCTGAACAGGAAATAAAAGAGAAATACGGCTTTGGAAAATACAAAGCACTTTATACGTATAATGATGGTGAGCTTAACCCATTTAAATTCAATCATGCTCTCATCGATGGTGCTGCCAAAAAGGGTGTAGCTATTTATGAGAACACGAAGATTAACGGGAAGAAGCTAGAAAATAATCAGGCAGTCTTATATACAGACAAAGGTCATTCTATTACCGCAAAGCAGGTGATTTTCGCTGCAGGCTATGAAAATCTCGAAATTAGAAATGAAAAAAACAGTGTTTTGGCAAGCTCCTATGCTGTTATTACTAATCCTATTGAAGATTTCTCAAGCTGGCATAAGCGGACACTGATATGGGAAACCGCCCGCCCTTACATCTATATGAGAACAACGCTTGACAACCGGATTATCATTGGCGGATTTGACGAAAATACGGCGAATGCCGACAAACGAGATTCAAAAATCATCAGTCGAAAAGAAAAGCTTATAAAAGAATGTAAAAAGCTTTTCCCTGACCTGGATATTCACGCAGAATTCTATTTAGGCGCCTTTTATGGAGGAACACATGATGGACTGCCGTTAATTGGCGAATACGAGGAATTTCCAAACTGTTATTTTTTGATGGCATATGGAGATAACGGGCTTGTCTACAGCATGGCATTAGCAAAGATACTTCGTGACGTCATCACAAAGGGCAGCCATCCCGATCTATCCATCTATCAGCGGTAAATATGGAAGAAGCACACTGTAGTTTCTTTTAGTGTGCTTTTATTAACCTCATTAAGCCATTGTTGCATAATTTTAATCATTTTTTCTGCCCAAATGTACTTTTAAGGGCCGCCACCACCGTTCATTTTTCAAGTACCAATCTATCGTCTCCTTCATACCAGCTGCAAACATATAGACAGGCTTCCAGCCAAGCTCTTTTTCTATCTTCAGAGGATCAATAGCATAACGATGATCATGGCCAAGACGGTCTGCTACATACTTTAACCTGTCTTCTGGGAGGTTCAGCCTTTCCATGATAAGATGGGCTATTTCATTATTGGTTTTCTCTGTTCTTCCGCCTATATTATAGACTTCTCCCTTTTTTCCGTTTCGCAGTACACAGTCAATAGCTGCACAATGATCCTTAACATGAATCCAATCACGAATATTTTCTCCGTCTCCATAAACAGGAAGAACTTCCCCATCAACACCATTTGTAATGAGTAACGGAATAAGTTTTTCTGGAAATTGGTATGGCCCATAGTTATTAGAGCATCTTGTTATATTCACATCCAAATCATATGTCTTATAATAAGAACGCACAAGCATATCACTTGCCGCCTTGCTCGCTGCATACGGACTATTCGGCTTAATTAAGCTTTGCTCTGTGAAATAGCCCTCCTTGCCAAGGCTGCCATAAACCTCATCTGTAGAGATATGAATGAACCTGCCGACCTGTTTCTCCTTTGCTGCCTCCAATAAAGTCAATGTTCCTTGCACATTTGTTTCCACAAAGGCACCTGGATCAACAATGCTTCTGTCTACATGGGACTCTGCTGCAAAGTTAATAATTGCCTCTATATGATGGACATCCAGCAAATGAGTGATAAGCTCACGATTTGTAATGCTGCCGTGGACAAATTGATGGTGAGGATTATTTTCAAAATCAGCTAAGCTATTATAATTGCCTGCATATGTTAGCAAGTCTAAATTAACGATATTTACATCAGAATATGTATCAAGCATATGGCGAATAAAATTGCTGCCAATGAACCCGGCACCGCCTGTTATAAGTAAATTCATGATTTAACCCCCTGTTAGAAGTTGTTTTTGCATGTACCTGTCTAGATAACTAAGAAACCATTAATTATTCATGTAAACGAATACATGATATCTACTGTATATAATACATGGACATTGTACGTTATGGTATATATCAAACTATTACTGAGTAAATTTTCTTACTTAATCTTCAATTAACCTGAGATTTGACTTACAAATAAAGAGGCTGGGTCAAATCAAAAGATAACCTTTTAAACACGAATAATAAAATTACAATAAATCTGAAAAATGAAGATTGTGTCTAAATAAAATTTTGAGTGAAAGTTAGTTCGTTTCTTTGCGCTGCACCCACTCGCTTTCCGCGGGGAGGAAGATGAGCCTCCTCGTCTTCGCCTGCGGGGTCTCATCCTTTCCTCTATTCCCGCAGGAGTCGAGTGGCCTCCGCTCCATTCCACTAAAATTTCTAATTTTTTGTATTTAAACTAAAAACAAAAACCGAACTATTAAATCGACAATTGATTAAGTAGTTCGGTCTTTACGCTGGTTCACATAGTTATGTCCCAGCATCTTTTTAAGGTTATTTTCTCAATTCAACAGTAAAAGGCTCAAGCTTAACTGAGTCGAAATACATAGAAAAATTAATACTGAGGACTGTTTCTGTCAGTTTAAAATCTTCTATCTTTTCCTCCCCGTTTAAATCAAATACAGATTGAAAATGAAGCTTTTCTCTATCTAAAACCTTAAGTTTATTTCGTGAAATGGAATGCCCCTCTGGCTGAAAAGGGTCATTTATATCCTTCACATATTTTTCATCAACCAGTGTCAATTCATATCCTAAATTATTAATCAAATCTGATCTATTTGCTTTATCTAAAGTTCCTGTTATATTGTAGTCTAATATCAGCTTGTCTTTTTCTTGTTTAACACTATTTACATGAAGTGCTAAATCTGTCCTTTTACTTGCCAATACAAATCCAGATTCACTCATATCGTGATATAAAGTGTCTTCTGATCTGTCAAGCACTGGATAGAAGGTTATAGAATTCGCCTCTTTATCTAAATTATTTAATTGGGAGGTAAAAGTCTCTATTGCATCTTCAGAAGAATCATCAACTAAAAATGAATTGATACCAGTAAACAGTTCATTCCCCTTATCATCAACCGCTTTTGACAAATATACCTTATTATTTTCATCTGGATTTGCTATGCTGTAAATTAATATCGGAGTCTCTGGTCCCTCTAGTATTCTCTTTGTTTCTATGTAACTCCCATACTCGAAGGCCTCCATATGAGCAAAATCAATTTCTGTAAATTCCCTTTGTTCAACAGGTACAGAAAACTTCCAATCTCCTTTAACCCCATTAATATAATGAATAGTTACCGGCAGCACCATGTTCTCCTTTATATCCTCGTATGGATAATTCATTGTCCAATGAAATTCAAACCCATCCTTAATTTGATTGAAACTTTCTGATTTCATATTAATCCATGGATCTGCATCCCCCTTGTAATTCTCAAAGTTCATATCAAAGCTTATTTCATCTGGTTCATTTGCCGGCCATTTGCCTTTTTTGTAGACTTCTCCTACGATTGTCACTTGAAAGCCGTCAAAATAAGCACTCGTTACCTTTAATGTCACCCCATTTTTAGTAATAGTCTCATTTAGGTTAGTAACCATATCCTCTTCTGCCAGCTTCATGCCAAGCTTGTCGTCAAACTTTTTATACAACTCTCCTAATATTGGCGTTTTCGCTAACACTTGATTGACTGTAGGGCTAACGAAGCCTGAACCGATAATGAGTGTTGCAGCTGCTGCTGTAAGAGCCCCGATAATCATCCGTTTTTTCCTACGTGGTTTTTCAGCTTGTTTAATTCCTTGGGAAATTGCCTGAAACACTGCCTCCTTCGGCACCTCGATGGAGTCTACTTCTTTTATCCACTTCTCTTTATCCATGGATCATCTCCTCCTTTAAGCATTTTCTTAACGCCTGTTTTCCTCTGCTTAAATTTGTCTTGACCGTTCCTTCCGGCAGCTCCATTACTTCACTAATCATTTTGATTGAATAGTCATGGTAATAAAAAAGGATGAGGGTTGTTCGAAAGCTTTCTTTAAGCTCCTTAATTGCATCCATTAGCTCGTATGCCGGTTCTGTGCTTGGTAATGTTTGTTTTGAAAGAATTTCATCTGTTAGTGGAATGACATCTTTTCTTTGTCTATAATGGTTCATTGCACAATGAATCACTATTTTTGTCAGCCATGTCATGAAATACTCTGGCTTCTTTAATGATTTAATTGATCTGAACGCTTGATATGCCGTCTCTTGGACTATATCTAAGCTGTCTTCTTTATTTTGTACATATAAATAGGCAGTCCTGTATAATTGCTCATAATGTTTTTGGAGCAGTAATTCCAGAGCCTTGCTGTTTCCTTTTATCGCTTTTTTGACAAGCACTATATTTCTATCCTTCAATCTTCATCTTCCCCCTTCCCTTATTAGTGAAAAAAGAGCGTAGAAAAGTTTCATTTTTTTAATTTCCCCATAAAAAAAAGCCGCCTCGCTAAAGGCAGCTTACCAAAATCATCAATGTCCGCCAAGATAGGCTTGCTTTAAGTCGTCACTTTCCTGCAGCTCAGCAGCTGTGCCTGACAGCACAACCTTGCCTGTTTCGATGACATAGCCTCTGTCTGCAATCGACAGAGCCATATTGGCGTTTTGTTCTACTAATAAAATGGTTGTTCCTGTTGAATTTATTTCCTGGATAACTTTAAATATTGTCTTAACAAACAGTGGCGCTAAGCCCATGGATGGTTCATCAAGCAATAATAGCTTTGGTCTTGCCATGATAGCTCTTCCCATCGCCAACATCTGCTGCTCCCCGCCTGAAAGCGTGCCTGACAATTGTTTTTTCCGTTCCTGTAATCTCGGAAACACCTCATATACCTTTTCTAGGTCTTTTTTTATCTCATTTTTATCATTGCGTAAGTAGGCGCCCAATTCGAGATTTTCTTCAACGGTCATGTTGGCGAAAACTCTGCGTCCTTCTGGTACGTGAGAAATGCCTGCTTTAACAATTGTTTGGGCTGCTTTTCCTGAAATAGGCTTACCCAAATACTGGATGGTACCTTTCTTCGGTTTTAACAGTCCTGACAATGTTTTGAGAAGGGTGCTTTTTCCTGCACCGTTTGCTCCGATAAGCGTTACAATTTCACCTTCGTTCACCTCGAGGCTGACTCCCTTTAATGCTTGGATATTTCCATAATAAACATTGATGTCTTCTACTTTCAGCATTATTCTGAAACCTCCTCGCCTAAATATGCCTCAATTACCTTCGGATGATTGCGGATTACATCAGGAGTTCCTGCTGCTATCAGCTGTCCATGATCCAAAACATAGATGCGTTCACAGATTCCCATAACAAGCGGCATATCATGCTCAATCAAAAGGATTGTTAAGTCAAACTGCTTTCTTATAAATGCAATCAGTTCCATGAGCTCATGCGTTTCTTGCGGATTCATGCCGGCTGCAGGCTCATCAAGCAAAAGCAATTTAGGTCCTGCAGCGAGTGCTCTGGCAATTTCAAGTCTGCGCTGTTGACCGTACGGCAGGTTTTTTGCCTTTTCATCTTTATAGCGTTCAAGCTGAAAGATTTTCAGGAACTCAATCGACTTTTCCTCCATTTCCTTCTCACCAGCAAAATGGGAAGGAAGGCGAAGGATGCTGCTTATCATCGAATGCTTCGCTAAGGAATGATAAGCAACCTTAACATTATCAAGGACAGTTAATTCATTGAAAAGACGAATATTCTGGAAGGTTCTGCTGATGCCGCGTCTTGTTACTTGGAACGGCTTAAGACCCGTCAGCTTTTTCCCATCAAACACAATCTCTCCCTCTGTTGGTGCATACACACCTGTTAGCATGTTGAAGGTTGTTGTTTTCCCTGCACCATTTGGTCCTATTAACCCAATTAATTCACCGCGGTTAAGCTCTATATTAATCTCTGATACTGCCTTTAGACCGCCAAATTGAATACCTGCACCCTTCACTTGCAATAGAGCTGTATTATTTGTCATTTGAGCCGCCTCCTTTCCGCTTGAATAAATCAGTGATTTCCATTGTACCCATCAATCCTTTTGGACGATACAGCATCACAATCACTAGAACAAGGCTGTAAATAATCATCCGTGTTGATGGATATTCCTGCAGAAATGTTGAAATAATCGTTAAGAAGACAGCCGCTATTACGGAACCGGACAAGCTTCCTAATCCGCCTAAAACGACATAAATAAGAATGTCAAAGGACTTTAAAAAACCAAAGTTGGTTGGACTGATAATATAGAAATTATGTGCCTGTAAGGCTCCAGCAACTCCTGCGAACAAAGAGCCGATTGCAAATGCAGCAACTTTATAATAAGTCGTGTTTATTCCCATTGCGTCTGCTGCAATCTCATTTTCTCTAATGGAGATTGCGGCACGACCATGCCGTGAATTCGTGAAGTTTACAATGACCAAAACAGTGATGAACAAGCAAATAAAAGCATATGTCCATGTTGTTAAGTGAGATACCTGCATACCGGCAGCTCCGCCAACATAATCAATATTTAAAAAGAATATACGAATAATTTCTGCAAACCCGAGTGTGGCAATCGCTAGATAATCTCCTCTTAATCTCAAAGTCGGAATTCCAACCAATAATCCAGCTAAAGCAGCAACAACACCACCTGCAATAATTGCTACAGGGAAAGGAAACTGTAATTTCATCGTTACAATTGCTGATACATATGCACCAACAGCAAGGAACCCGGCATGTCCAATAGAGAACTGACCTGTTATCCCAATTACAAGATGCAAACTAACTGCCAGCATAATATTGATTGCTGTTAAGATAATCATATTGCTGTATACAGAATCAATTACTTGATATGTGATTAAATATTGGATTACACTGTAGGCAATAATGGAAAGCACCAAAAACACCCAAAAACTTTTTGATTTTTTCATCGTTCTCACCTACACTTTCTCTTTCGTATTCTTACCTAAAATACCTGATGGTCTAAAGATAAGAATTAAAATTAAAATGATAAATGCAGCAGCATCTCTCCAAAGGGAGAAGCCTAGTGCACTTACAACCGTTTCGACAAGGCCTAATATAAGCCCTCCGATCATTGCTCCTGGTATGATGCCGATTCCGCCTAGTACTGCAGCAACGAACGCCTTCAAGCCTGGAATGACTCCCATCAATGGTTCAATTTTTGTATAATATGCACCGAAGATAACTCCGGCAGCACCTGCTAATGCCGACCCGATCGCAAACGTAGCCGAAATAGTTCTGTCTACATTTATTCCCATAAGTCTTGCTGCATCCATATCATGAGAAACAGCACGCATTGCTTTTCCTGTTTTTGTTTTATGAACGATAAATTGCAAAATAAGCATTAATGTTACAGATGTTCCTAGAATTAATAATGACTTGCTGCTGATTTGAGCACCAAAGACGTCAAAAGTTTTTGTTGGCAATACATTCGGGTAAGCAACAAGGCCAGCTCCCCTAAAGTAAATAAATACATATTCTATTAATAAAGATACGCCGATAGCTGTTATTAACGCTGCTATTCTCGTGGCATTACGAAGCCTCTTGTAGGCAATTCTTTCAATGATTACACCGAAAACAGCACAAGCTGCCATTGATACAAGCAAGGCAGGAAAGAAGCTAAGCCCCCATCCAGTAATCGAATAAAAGCCAATAAAGGCGCCAATCATAAAGACATCTCCATGGGCGAAGTTTATCAGTTTGATAATTCCGTAAACCATTGTATAACCTAATGCAATAAGTGCGTAAATGCTGCCAAGAGAGATGCCGTTGACAAGCTGCTGTATCCATTCCATGTTCTCTCACTCCTTTTTTCCAAAACTAACCTTTTTTTCTCCTGAAATATAAAATAGGGAGGATGCTCCCCCCCATTTTTTGAACTATTAAGGATTAACTTTTGAGTTAAAGACTTGTTTTCCATCCTTATATTCAAGCACTGTTGCCGATTTGATTGGGTTATGATTTTCATCAATTGTAACTACACCAGTGATCAAGGACAGGTCTTTTGTTTCAGCTAATGCATCTTTCACTTTCTCTGAATCTGTGCTTCCAGCTCTTTCAAAAGCATCCTTCAACAAGTATACAGAGTCATAACCAAGTGCGTTGAATGCGTCAGGGCTCTTGCTGTACTTGTCATTAAAAGCTGTAACGAATTTTTGAATGCTTTCATCTGGATCTTCAGAAGAATAATGGTTTGTGATATATGTGTTGTTTAAGTTCTCTGCACCAGCAAGTTCGATAAGCTTCGGTGAATCCCAGCCGTCAGCTCCCATAAATGGAACAGTGATACCCATTTCACGAGCTTGCTTGATGATTAGTCCAACCTCTTCATAATAACCTGGGATAAATACGAACTCTGGGTTCTTCCCTTTAATATTTGTCAGTGTTGAGCTGAAGTCTGTATCCTTTGCCACATATGCTTCTTCTGATACAATTTCTCCGCCATTCGCTTCAAATGTTTCTTTAAATGCAGCCGCTAAGCCTTTCGCATAGTCGCTGGCACTGTCAGCAAAAATTGCCGCTTTTTTAATATTCAGTTTTTCTGATGCGAAGTTTGCAGCTACATTTCCTTGGAACGGGTCGATAAAGGACGTTCTGAATGCATAATCATTAACAGAGCCATCATCGTTTACCGTCACATTTGGAGCTGTTCCTGATGGAGTCAGCAACACAGTCTTTTTATCATTTGCAATTTGTACTTGAGCAACTGTATCACCACTTGTTGCCGCACCGATAATTGCAGATACTTTATCTTGATCAATTAATTTAAGAGCACCATTTGTTGCTTCAGTAAGATCTGATTTATTATCAACCTTTACTGGGACGATTTTTTTGCCGTCAATTCCGCCGTCTGCATTGATTTCTTCAATTGCTAAATCAATACCGCTTTCTAACGACTGACCATATGATGCTACCTGACCAGAAAGCTCCAAGTTAACACCGATTTTTATTTCATCACTGCTTGCGCCGCCTTCGCCTTTTGGACTACATCCAGCCAAGATTCCTGCCGCTAAAGCAGATGTTGCTAACAAATAACTAAGCTTCTTTTTCATGTTTGAATCCCCCATTTTGTTTAAGTATTCCGAAAATAACAAAATCTCCAAAGCTCTTTCTCTATTTCTTTGAAACATATTTGCTATTCTAGTACACTACCGTCTTTGCTGTCCAGTATAATTTTTAACTAGTTAAACAAATCTGAAAATTCGTGACGGTTTTGTTTCAAATTAGCTTTACTTCTCTCTTATCGGCACTCTCTACCATTTAATTAGCACCAAATTATTCATATACGCAAAAAGTTTTTTGAATAATTTTACTAATGTGATTATTATATTAACCGCATTTCTATCTAGAAAGCAATACCTCGAGTGTGCCAAATTAATGTTACATTTACTAACACACGAAGTTATTCACAACTTGATTTTTATCAAAAAAGAGAAAATGACTAAAAACTCTTTCTCTTTTTTTAAAAAAAAAGGAAGAAAATCTCACACATTGTATTAATAGATTTTATACATTTATATTCATACATTCGACTTTCTTCTATAAATGTAGGAATAGTATGGTGATATATAAACATACTAATATTGTCACTAACTTTCATTCGGAAACCTTAATTTGTAACATTTCATTACATAATCTATAAATTGGTCTGCTCCATATTCTATTATTTTCTTAAAGTTTTTTTTCAAATTCACTCATTTTTTTGTGAGGATAGGGAATAAAAAAGTAACATGAAAAAAGAAGGGAGAATTAATATGAAGATTTTTCCCATAATGGTCACAGGTAGTCTCCTTTTTCTCACAAGCTGCAATGCAAATGAACAAGCTAATAACGACAAGGTGTCTGCTGACAGCAATCAGGTGCAGGCAGAACAAACAACGAATAAGCCTGCTGCTTCACAGGACAATGCAAACAGTGATTTGATAGCTGACGTCAAGAATCAGCTTAAAATGCAAGAGGCTGTACTTCCACAAACCGTTCCGGTAGCCACCGGTAATTATCTTGCTGCTAATATCGACGAAAACACAGAAGAAAGCTATAGTGTCAGGTTCTATTCATCTGAAACGAAAAAGGATATAAATGATCCTTCCTTAACTTCAAATGAAAATGCACAGCCACTGGTAAAGTTTTCAGCCAATGTTAACAATGAAACTAGTAATTCGTTCCCGTCTTTTAACGAGAAGGATATACCAGAGGATATGTCTGTCGATTTAGGCTATGGTATTAAAGGAATGGTTGAAGGTGCAGCAGGAAGCACTTATCTACAATGGAAGGAAGGCAGATGGGTTCTGCAAGTTAAAACTGTTTCTGCTGACAATCAGGATATAGAAGCAATCGGCAAGGAGATGGTTGAATATTTAGAGTCCCATTCTCTTCCTGCACCAAAAGATAACGGCTTTGTTGAAGTTAGCTATCCGGCAGGAGAAAACCACGCTGAAACACGGATAACTTGGGAAGACGGAGACAACATTTATGCACTATCATCAACAGGTGAGCCAGTTGATGCATTGGGAATGGCAGTTTCTGTAGAATAGAAAAAAATCCGCTGTCACTTACAGCGGATTTTTTTTATATTTTTACCTTCATTTGTGTACAATCATCACATTGCATCATATTTTTAACAATATCTTTATTGCGTTCTTTAAATACTTCGTTATGAGAAGAAACCATTCCGCTTGTATTAGCCTCAGGCTGAATAAACAGCTTTGCCTTATTAACCGCGTTCGCAGCGTCTTGGAAAGCACCTGCAATTAAATGAACTTTTCCGTCATGCTTCAAAATATCTCCAGCAGCAAAAAGTCCTGCAACAGATGTCTCACTATTAGCTGTACCTGAAATATAGTATTCCTCCCGCATCTCTATATCCAATTCACTGTTCTTCAATAAAGAGGAATCCATTTCGTAGCCATGATTAATGACAACCTCATCAACATCGATCAATGCTGTTTCTTCCGTCTGATCATTTGTGACTTCGACTGAATCAATTGTATCATGGCCATCCTTCGCGATAAGCTTCGTGATGGAAGTATGGAACAAGATTTCCACCTTACTTTCCATAAGCTGTGTCGCTTTAGCCTCATGTCCTCTAAAGCTGTCTTTTCGGCATGTTATATATACCTTTTTTGCAACTGGCTCAAGTTCAAGTGCCCAATCTATTGCTGAATTGCCTCCGCCTGAAATAACTACCGTTTTATCCTTGAATTGCAGCAATGATTTCACGGTATAGTTCAGGTTAGAAACCTCGAATCTTTCAGCACCTTCTATTTTTATTTTTTGAGGAGTAAGTATGCCGCTGCCCACCGCAACAATGACTGTTTTCGAATAGTGCAGCTCACCATTGGCTGATTCTAATATAAAACATCCTTCCGCATTTTTGCGTATAGATGAAATCTTTGTATTTAAGGCAACTTCCGGATTAAATGTTAATCCTTGCTGCACAAGTTGTTCTCTTAGCTTTTCTCCTGGAAGTGGTGTAACGCCGCCTACATCCCAGATCATCTTTTCAGGGTATAGATGGAGTTTACCTCCCAAATGTGGCAAAAATTCAACGATTTTTGTCTTCATTTCTCTTAAACCACTATAAAAAGCAGAGTAAAGTCCTGCTGGTCCACCACCAATAATCGTCACATCGAATATTTCTGTATTTTCCATATCACTTCACTCCTATGGTTTGGGATTATATTGATTCTCATTCTCAATTAGTATCATAACCTGTTTTTAAATTTTTTACAATGGAATATTGACAGAAATATGAAACGATAATAAGATTTACTTGTTCAAAAATGATTATCATTCTCACTTATTTATCATAAAAAATATCACAGGAGGATACGATGGGGCGTTTATATACAGAGGATATAAGCATCAGTTATGGCGAAAGATTAATAGTAAAAAATCTTGATGTAGTTATTCCAGATGGCAAAATCACGACAATTATCGGATCAAACGGATGTGGAAAATCCACATTATTAAAAGCAATGACGCGGATTATCCCGCACCAATCGGGTTCTGTTTTATTGGATGGCAAGCATATTAGCAAAATACATACGAAACAGCTTGCGAAAGAAATGGCTATCCTTCCCCAAACACCTGAAAGTGTTGCGGGCTTAACAGTCGGGGAGCTAGTGTCCTACGGACGTTTCCCCCATCAAAAAGGATTCGGGAAACTAACAAAGCATGATATTGAAGCGATTGATTGGGCCTTAGAATCAACCAACACGATGGAGTTCAAAGACAGATCTGTCGATGCACTATCTGGCGGTCAAAGGCAGCGTGCTTGGATTGCCATGGCTCTTGCACAAGAAACAGACATTATTTTTCTTGATGAACCGACAACTTATCTAGATATGGCACACCAATTGGAAGTGCTTGAATTATTGCAAAAGCTAAATGAAGAACAAGGCAGAACAATTGTAATGGTTCTCCATGACTTGAATCAAGCGGCAAGGTTTGCGGACTATATTATCGCAATGAAAGATGGCGAGGTAGTTAAAGCGGGTAGCCCAACTGATATCCTGACAAAGGATATTTTAAGAAAAGTTTTTCAAATTGATGCTGAAATAGGGGAAGACCCTCGCACAAATAAACCGATTTGCTTAACCTACCACCTAATTAAAGGAGAACAGAATAATGAAGAAGTTCTTTATGCCAATGATTCTAATCTTGTTGCTACTAGTTAGTGCTTGCGGAAATAACGCTGCTGAAACAAGCAGTAATGATAAAGAAACGGACAAGAAATCAGAAACGATCACTTACCAATCAGAAAATGGCCCTGTCGAGGTTCCTGCAGACCCGCAGCGTGTTGTTGTATTATCTTCCTTTGCGGGCAGCGTAATGTCATTAGGAGTTAATGTTGTCGGCGTCGATTCGTGGTCAAAGCTTAACCCAAGATTTGATTCCAAGTTAAAAGATGTGGCAGAAGTATCAGATGAGAATCTGGAAAAGATAATCGAATTGAAGCCAGACTTAATAATTGGATTATCAACTATAAAAAACGCTGATAAATTAAAAGAAATAGCGCCAACTGTTACCTTTACATATGGAAAGGTAGACTATTTAACACAGCATCTTGAAATCGGAAAGGTGCTAAATAAAGAAAAAGTAGCGCAAGCTTGGATTGACGATTTCGAGCAACGAGCTGAAACAGCTGGAACAGAAATAAAGGCAAAAATAGGAGAAGATGCAACTGTCTCTGTCATCGAGAACTTCAATAAGCAAATGTATGTATTCGGCGACAATTGGGGTCGTGGAACAGAAATCCTCTATCAAGCAATGAAGCTGAAAATGCCGGAAAAAGTAAAAGAAATGGCACTTAATGATGGTTATTATGCTTTATCAACAGAAGTACTGCCTGAATATGTTGGAGATTACTTGATTATTAGTGAATACGCAGACCAAGATAACTCCTATCAGGAAACAGACTCCTATAAAAATATACCAGCAGTTAAAAACAATCATGTGTTTACAGCAAATGCAAATGAATTCTACTTTAATGATCCGCTAACATTGGATTATCAATTGGAATTCTTTAAAGAGCATTTTCTAGCAAACTAATCATTTCATGCTAACTTTGAATGCTGTGCACCTTTGTGCGCAGCATATTGTTTATCCAAATCTAAACAGGAAAGATGATATAACATGACCAAATCTATTTCTTTTGTATGGAAATTAATAATAGGTATTTCTCTTTTGCTTATAGCATTTATTGTCTCCATGGTTTTTGGAGCTGCTGATACATCATTAAAAGACTTATGGATTGCTCTGACTTCAGAACATGCCAATCAAAACAGCAGTATTTTACGGGAGATTCGTCTTCCTAGGGAAATTGCCGCAATAGCGGTTGGTGCCGCTTTAGCTGTATCAGGTGCAATTATGCAGGGCATAACGAAGAACCCGCTTGCTGATCCTGGTTTGCTTGGACTAACTGCAGGCGCAAATTTTGCACTGGCACTGTCTATGGCACTTATCCCTTCGTTAAATTATTTCAGCATAATGTTAATTTGTTTTGTCGGTGCTGCTATCGGTACCATTTTAGTTGTTGGCATTGGGATGCTTCGAAAGGGAGGCAACTCCCCGCTGAAGCTTGTGCTGGCAGGGTCTGCCGTAACGGCCTTCCTCACAGCTATCGCTGAAGGAATAAGCCTGTTTTTTCACATTAACAAAAATGTGTCTATGTGGACATCCGGCGGACTTATTGGAACATCTTGGGGACAATTAAAAGTAATTCTTCCAGCTATTATAATTGGAATTATTATTTCCTTCCTCCTTTCACGCCAAGTTACTATCTTGAGTTTAAGTGAAGATGTTGCTGTCGGGCTCGGACAGAAAACTGCTCTAGTCAAAACATTACTTTTCATCGTTATTACTATTCTTGCTGGAGCTGCTGTGGCATTAGTCGGAAATATGGCATTCATTGGGCTGATGGTGCCGCATATGGTCCGTTGGGCTGCGGGAACAGATTACCGCTTCCTCCTTCCTATAACAGCTATTGCCGGCGGGATATTCATGCTGTTAGCAGATACTGTTGCCAGAACACTGAATGCTCCATATGAAACGCCTGTAGCAGCAATAATCAGTATTTTAGGTTTGCCTTTCTTTTTATTAATCATTAAAAAAGGAGGGAATAAATTCGCATGATATCAACTGCTTTACTAAAAAAACAAAAATGGACTATCGCAGTGCTGGCGGTGCTTATTTTCTTAACAATAGGAATCAGCTTGACTGTTGGATCTGCTGCTTTCGCGCCATCCCGGCTTCTGCCAACCTTATTTGGTAATGGTTCGTTCACAGAGGAATTTATTCTTTATTCTGTCAGACTTCCGAGAATCATTGTTACACTTTTGGCAGGTATTGCTCTTTCACTGTCTGGAGCAATCCTGCAGGGAATCACGAGAAATGATTTGGCAGACCCAGGTATCATTGGCATAAATGCTGGGGCTGGTGTAGCTGTTGCTATCTTCTTCTTGTTTTTCCCGATTGATGCTGGATCATTTATTTATATGATTCCTGTTTGTGCGTTTATCGGTGCTGTTGGTTCAGCTCTGCTTATTTATGTTTTTTCCTATGATAAAAATCTCGGCTTCCAGCCAACTCGCCTTGTGTTAGTTGGTGTCGGCTTTTCCATGGCTTTATCAGGAATCATGGTAGTTCTTATCAACTCTGCCGAAAGAGAGAAGGTAGAATTTATTTCGAAATGGCTTGCAGGCAATGTGTGGGGCACAGACTGGCCATATATTATTGCCATGCTGCCATGGTTAATCATATGCATTCCCTTTACTTTATACAAAGCAAATAAGCTCGATGTTCTTACTTTCAGCGAACCTGTTGCAGTCGGTATTGGTGCATCTATTCAAAAGGAAAGAATTAGTTTAGCCATTGTTGCAGTCGCTATGGCTGCCGCTGCAGTTTCAGCAACTGGAAGCATCTCTTTTATCGGACTGATGGGACCTCATATTGCTAAAGCATTGGTTGGACCGAGGCATAAGCTTTATTTACCTATAGCACTCCTAGTAGGAGGTTTGTTCTTGCTTGCGGCAGACACAATCGGCAAGAATATTCTTGATCCTGACGGAATTCCGGCAGGAATTATGGCAGCTATAATTGGAGCACCATATTTTATGTATCTGCTATTTAAGAAAAAATAAATAAAATAATATTTTGATATAATAATTATTTTTTCTTGACTATTTCTATTTTTCCAATTAATCTAGTAAACAGATATTTCAAAACCTAACAAATAATTTCATTTCTTATCGAGAGAGGTGGAGGGACTGGCCCTGCGATACCTCAGCAACAGATTCTAACAAGAATACTGTGCTAATTCCAGAAGCTTAATGCTTGGAGATAAGAGGAGCCAATGTGAATGTTCGCCTCTTCTTATTTACAAAGAAGAGGCTTTTTGCGTCTTAGAGCCTTATCTTCTTTCATTTAGAAAAATACTTAACGAAAGCGGGAATTAATTATGACTAACCTACTTAACAATGGACCATTCAGAGCAGATCACGTTGGCAGCCTATTACGACCTGAAAGTTTACATAATGCAAGACGAGAATATAAAGAGGGTACAATTACAAAAGATGAACTTCGCGCTGTTGAAACAGCGGAAATTAAGAGAATTGTTGATAAACAAATTGAAGTTGGTCTGAAAGCTGTCACAGACGGAGAATTCAGACGTACATGGTGGCATCTAGACTTTCTGGAGCACTTGAACGGAATTGAGGGCTATGTACCTGAGACTGGTTACAAGTTTGATGGCGTGGAAACAGAAAGATACAATATTCGTAACAACGGAAGAATTTCTTTTAATCCAAGTCATCCATTTATAGAGGATTTTAAAGTTTTTAATGAAATTGTTGGAGACCGTGCTGTTGCAAAACAAACCATTCCAAGCCCAAACCAGCTTTTCTACAGCACAATCCGTGATGAGTCCATTTATCCGAATCTGGAAGACTTCACGCAGGATGTCATCCAAGCTTATCGTGATGCTATTAAAGCATTTTATGATGCTGGCGTTCGCTATTTGCAATTGGATGATGTATATATTGCCAGACTTTCTTCTCCTGAACATGTATTCAATGATGGCGAATACAGCAGAGAACATTGGATTGACTTAGCACTTTTCGTTATTAACAGCATTCTTGAGGATAAACCAGAAGATCTTATTGTTACAACACATTTATGCAGAGGTAATTACCAGTCTACATGGGCTTTTGAGGGTAGCTATTCATTAATCGCACCAACTCTGCTTGCGAAAGAGAAAGTGGACGGCTTCTTCCTTGAATACGATGATGAGCGCTCAGGCGACTTTAAACCACTTGAACATATTCCCCATGGCGGAGCAAAGGTAGTTTTAGGTGTTGTTACATCCAAATTCGGCGAGCTCGAAGATAAACAAGCATTAAAATCACGGATTCTCGGTGCAGCGAACCACGTGCCTTTAGAGCAGCTTTGCTTAAGTCCGCAATGTGGTTTTGCTTCCACACATCACGGAAACAAACTGACAGAGGAACAGCAATGGGAAAAACTAAAATTAGTCGTAGAAGTGGCAGAAGAGTTATGGAATGCGAAAGAACCTGTTACAAAATAATCAGGCTTGTCAGGGGCAATCATTTGCCTCCTTTCTTTTGCTCAACATATGACCTATTTATAGAATTGACAGTCCAGAATAAAATCAGTGAAATCAAAAAAAGGAAAGGACTGGAGTCCTTTCCTTTTTCATTTAAGGGTTCTTCACAATCGGAAACTGTATCTTCACAGCTGTTCCTTCCCCTTTTTTACTTTCTATGTTAATTTTGCCGTTATATTTCTCCACAATATTGAAGCATATCATCATGCCCAAGCCTGTCCCTTTGCTTTTTAAAGAATAAAATGGTGTTCCTAATGATTGGACTTCCTCCTCTGACATTCCACAGCCATGATCAGTCACCTTTATTTCCACCATATCCTTTTGAATTTCTGATTCAATGAAGATCGGCTCACCATATGGCGATGCCTCCATCGCATTTTTCAATAAATTAATCATAAGCTGTTTAAACTCAATTATATTAACAAGAATGTAGCAATCCTTCTCTACGTGATGAAGAAAGATATTGTTATCCCGGAGAATCCCATAGGATTTCACAAGGTCTGTCACACTTTGAAGCAAGGATTCTACTTCGACCTTTTCCAATTTTATATCATTATCTGGCTTTGCCAGCATAAGGAACTGTGAAAGGACGTGCTCCGCTGTATTCAACTCGTCAATCATCAGACTGTAATTACGCTTTGAACCTTCATCCATTTTTTCCTCCTGCTGGTATAGCTGCAGGAAGCCTTTAACGACAGTTAATGGGTTTCTGATTTCATGGGCAACTGCTGCTGCCAATTGACCTGTAGTCTTAAGCCTTTCCGATTGCTGCAGCTGCTTATAATATAATTGCTGCTTCTTAATCCGTTCATATGTCAATAAAAAGATACAATATAAAATTGCTTGGCTCCCTAAAAAGTTAATAACATTACCTGGCACATTAACCCCTAACAGCCCAAACGTCTCTGCCTTGTCCATAAATAGAATATAGGCATAGCCTAAAAAGTAAAGACAAATATTCATTACTATGGAAAATATGAACAGCTGTTTATCAAAAAACAGAATAGAAATAGCTGGTATAAAACACACAAATATAAATGAAGACCATGTGTCAGGATACACATAAAAAATTGTATAAAAATAGGCAGTTCCTACAATGATGATCAAGAAATTAAGCCACCATCCGGAAATCTTTGGATACAACAGCAAAAGCCCAGATAATAGAACAACTTCCACCGCATTAAGATAATTCCCGAAACGCAGCCCTGCTGTTTCCATGAAGAAGCTTGCAACCATTCCTGAAACCATGAACATGATGATAAAAGCTATAACTCCATAATAAACCTTTACATTAAAATCCTTATATGAATTCATGTTTATGCACCTTTTAGTTAATTTCTGTACATACATAGTCTACCAAACTGGGAAGGGCTTGGATACGTCTTTCCAAATATTTCTTTTTGATTTTTCATCTAATTTTCACGTTATTTTCACTTTTATCACTTTTATACATACACGCGTTGAAGTATTAAAAAGTTTTTATTGACGCTCATCCATATATTTCATATAATTACACAAAAAAACAAGGGATGGGAGACTACAGGAATGAAAGATTTTTTCAATAAATTATTGACCGGCATCAGTATTGGGATTGTTGTTTCACTTATACCAAATGCATTATTAGGAGAGATTTTAAAGCTCTTAATACCATATATGCCATTCCTTCAGCATGTTTATGATATTACCGCATTCGTTATGAGCCTACTGCCTGTGCTTATCGGTGTTATGGTTGGTATTTCCTTTAAACTAACATCCATTCAAACAGCAAGTGTCGGGATTGCCGCAATGGTCGGCAGCGGTGTCGTGCAAAAGACAGCTGATGGATTATTTACCTTAAACGGAATCGGGGTTGTTATTAACACAGGACTGACGGCTGCTTTAACTGTTATTTTTGTCCGCCTAGTGGGTGACAGATTAAAAGCTTACGCCATCCTGCTTCTCCCAACTTTGAGCATTTTAATCCCAGGCATGGCTGGTTATCTCATACTGCCATACATAAAAAACACAACAGGACTTATCGGTGTTGGTGTCCAGCATGTCACAACCCTCCAGCCAGTCCTAATGGGCGCTGTCATTGCTGTCATCTTTTGTGTTATCATACTGTCGCCAGTATCGACAGTTGGACTTGCGACAGTCATCTCTTTATCCGGTATTGGTTCGGGTGCTGCTAATCTTGGAATTGTTGCAGCAGGCGTTGGTCTTGCTATTGCAAGCTACAAAGCGAATGCACTGGGAACGGCACTCGCTCATGTGCTTGGCTCGCCCAAAATTCAGATGAGAAACTTCTTTATGAAACCAAAAATATTGGTGCCAATGCTCATCACTGCCGCAGTATTAGGCGCACTTGCAGGTTTCCTTAATATTCAAGGAACACCATACAGTGCAGGATTTGGACTATCCGGACTAGTAGGTCCTCTAAATTATATGCACCTTGCTGATGGCGGCTGGACCTCCAAAAACATTACCATTATGATCGGCGTATTTTTTATCATTCCAATCTTTCTTAATATCGCTCTTATCTATTTATTTGCAAAAAAGCTGAAGCTTATTAAAGCAGATGACTATAAACTTCATTTTGATTAATAAAAAGAGTCGTCAAGGTTTCCTTGACGACTCTTTAGCTTTATTATCTTGTTACAGCAATAATCCCTTCCTCATCATCAAGCACCAATTTAATGCCAATGTAAGGATCAATATTCATATATTCTTCCATCCATAATCGTAATGCTTCAATGATGTTTTGGGCAATCAGTACTTGTTTTCGTCCATTAACATAGGACTCTGCTGAGAAGCCATAATCATCATCATACATTAACTCCACTTCGACCTCATCTGGACGGACTTGTTTTTTTCTTGAGATATATACACAGATTGCATTTATTATATCCTGCTCTGGAATAATCAGCTTCTCCAATTATCTGCTTCCTCTCTTTTTTTCTTTTTGAAATAAACAAAGATTTTTCTGATGACACTAATTAAGACAACAATAGCAAGCACATTGACAATCAGGCCTAAAATAGAGCCTAATACACCCATGTTTGCGAAGAGTCCGCCAAACAGCAATCCTGCCAAACCACCGATCATTAGGCCTCTCATTAAGCCTCCGCCAGAGAAGAATCCACGATTAGATTTAGTATTTGTTGTTGTATTGTTTGTTTGCTTTTTCTGGAAAAAAGAATTTGAGTTCGTGTTTGTATTTGTATTGCTGTTATTTGTGTTAAAGCTTCTCTTTCCTGACTTGTAGGATTTTGCCTCTACTGTTGTTGTCTGATCATGAAATACAACATTTCCAACAGGTGAAAAGATAAGACCGAGTGTTAATACCGCAGTTAAAAGTTTTTTCATCATTATGTTAATTCCTCCATTTTTATATTATATTGTGTTGTTTGGTCCTTCCATTTAACGTTCTTTTTATTATTCCCCCTTTTAAGAAAAACAAAAAACCTCTACCAGATTTGCGGTAAAGGTTTGAATAATAGACATATTTATCCCTTTACCATTGCGGCAAAGGTCTCGCAAACAACAATTCATGTTGCCAGTTTGGCCGGTGGCATAAATACTGCCACGTATTGACGACGTAACTGTTAGCTACTCCCCTTTGGAGTATGAAAATGTTCATGAGCAATAGCTCTATGATGATTATATTTTACTAAAAAATTAGGCAAACGTCAAATAATCTCCTTATTTTTGGGGTTAGTGGCTTAGTAACTAAAAAAAGAGTGAAAATTTAGACAAATTATCCATACAATAAACAAACAAAAATGATAATATATTTTCAAGGTACCTTATGTTAACAAACCTAACATGAATATACAAATGAAATGATTTAGTAAGGAAGGATGAGGAAAGAATGAGCTTAGAGGCTTTAAATGAACGAGTGAAAACAGACCTATCATATATAAACTTTGGCGGAACAGATTGGATACAACCTCGTTCTCATGAAGACGGGCATGTATATGATGCCATCATTGTTGGCGGTGGACAATCTGGCTTAGGAATCGCATTTGGTCTGTTGAAAGAACGTATCAGCAATATCCTTATCATTGATGAAAATCCAGAGGGCTATGAAGGACCTTGGGATACTTATGCAAGAATGGTTACATTGCGTACACCTAAACATCTGACATCAATAGACCTTGGTATTCCTTCCTTAACCTTCCGTGCTTGGTGGGAAGCACAGGTTGGATTACAAGGATGGGAGCAGCTTGATAAGATACCACGAGGAAGCTGGATGGATTACTTACGTTGGTATCGTAATATTTTAAATTTGCCTGTCATTAATAACACAAAGCTTCAGCACATTAAACCACTTAACGAAGGTCTTCATTGTCTTCATGTTTGTAAAAACGGAGCTGTTAAAGAAAAGCTTTTAGCACGAAAAGTTATCCTTGCAACAGGAATTCAAGGAGGCGGTGAATGGCATGTTCCCCATTTCATTTCGGAGTCTTTACCGAAAAGCCTTTACTCCCATACTTCAGAATCCATTGATTTCAATAAGCTCAAAGGAAAAAAACTCGCAATTTTAGGTGGAGGGGCATCAGCCTTTGATAATGCTAACTATGCCCTTTCAAAAGGGGCAAGTGAGGTACATGTATTCGTTCGCAGAAAGGAGCTGCCCCGCATTAATCCGATTAGACAAATGGAAGTGTCAGGCATGATTGAACGCTTTCCCGCCTTTTCTGATGAAGAAAAATATGCAAGTATGGCACATTTCTTCAAACATAATCAACCTCCTACCAATGACATTTTTGAAAGAGCTAGTAATTGGCCCGGCTTTCGTCTTCATTTAGGTGCTCCTTGGCTCCATGTTGAAGAAGACCAAGGATGTGCTAGTGTAACTACCCCTCATGGTAAGGACAGTTTTGACTTCTTAATAGTTAGTACTGGATTAATCACTGATCCTGCTCTACGGCCTGAGCTGAAATCAGTAGAAAAGTATATCGCTCGCTGGAAGGATTACTACAAAGCACCTGATGATATTGCAAATTCAGTGATTGATGCGCATCCTTATCTTTCTAACGGTTTTTCCTTTATCAGTAAGGACAAAGCTGGTGAAGCAATACTTTACGGTCTTTTTTCTTTTAATTATTCTGCTCTCATCAGCTGTGGTTTAGCCGCATCCGCTCTTTCTGGCATGCGCTATGGCATACCAAGAATTGTCACAGCTATAGCAGATCAGTTATTTTTAGATGACCGAAGTGAGAAGCTCCATGATTTCATATCCTATCATGTAGAAGAATTTGTAGGGGAATGGCCGAGAAAAGAGTCTGCCTCTGCATTGAAATAAAAAAACAGAGTCAAAGGATGGATACTAATCCACCACTTTGGCTCTGTTTATCTTATGAAAAAACACTCATTACATATCTTATGCTTAAAGCGATGCGGGAGCTCCTTCCCGCAAGTTTGACATTCATTACGGCGCAATTTCACCCCGGATTTTAATTGCTCATGGATAAGATCGCTTATCTCGCCCCGAATTCTTTCCCAATAATGGGCTTCCGTTGTTTTTCCTATCTTATATAAAAAGAGCAAATGAAGACCAACTGATTTGTAGGACAATTCCAATTCCTCTAAACTGGAATTATTAATGACCGGCTCTGGCAATTCACTATCTTCCACAATAGCCAGCATCTTCGCTTTCCACTGTGCTCTTAATAAAGGCTCATTCGCAGAAAATGGAAGCCGCAGAAAGGCAAATAGATCGTCCATTGAAAACCTAGCTTCCACCAAAGTATCCTTGATTATATCGTATAATAGCATTTCATCTGCTAAGGTTGCCTTTTTCGTTCCTTCTGGATTTTTAAAGTTCTCCCATAAATAGAAAAATAAGCTTAGACTGCTTGAATACTTTTGAAATCTTTTTAATACTGCAGAGGTAGGAGCGATTGTGAAGCCATGGATTTCCTCGTCTTTTTTCTCCAGCAAGCCCTTCATCATCTTAGTGTCACTCGCAAAGGCTACTCTTCCTACTTCATATAGACCTCTTCTGCCTGCCCTTCCTGCAATTTGTTTAACCTCTTGAGAAGTAAGGGTTCTCCGTTTCGTGCCATCAAATTTATCATTTTCCAAAAAAACTACCCGTTTGATCGGAAGATTTAAGCCCATCCCAATTGCATCCGTACAAACAATAACAGACGTTTCTCCATTGATAAAGCGATGCATCTGTTTTTTTCTCGTTTCAGGCGGCATGCTTCCATAAATCATACTCGTCTGTCTTCCCATCTTTTGAACCTGTGATGCGGTTTCAAGTACACCTCTTCTTGAGAAGCAGACAAGGGCATCACCTTTTCGCGTGTCATTTAACTTAAATGACGCTGTTTCTACCTGTAATGGCGTTTCCCTTTCATACTCCTTCACTTCAACATCAGAATCGCCTAACAGTTCCATTATTATCGTTTTCGCATGAAAGCTGCAGATAATATGAACTTCCTTTGCATTAGCCTTAGTAATTGCTCTGTACCAAGAAAAGCCCCTGTCCTTATCAGCAAGCATTTGGGCCTCATCAATGACAACTACTTCATAAAACTCCTTCTCGCGAAACATTTCGACTGTACAGGAAAGGTGGTTTCCGCCCTCTGCAAGCTTTTCCTCTTCTCCTGTAATTAAAGAACAAGGCACGCCATCACCGTTGAGTCTCTCATATATTTCCAGTGCTAATAATCTCAATGGTGCAAGATACAGGCCGCTTGCCGCTTCCTTCATCCTTTGTATAGCTTGAAAGGTTTTTCCTGTATTTGTTTCACCAACATGCAGCTTATATTGAATGTCTCGGCCAGCAGGTGGACTATATTCCGACCCGAATATATCCTCGAGCATCTTTTTTTCCTTCTCTTTGCGCTTTCTTTTCTCTTCTCTTTCCTCTCGTTCGCGCTGCTCTCTCGTCGTCCTGTCTTTTGTATAAATATTTCGATGCTGTTCTAAATCAAAGGGAATATCGATTAATTTTGTAAGGTCCTCAAGCCTTTCCTCAAGAAGATCCTCGAAAAAGTCTGAAGCAATATCCTGACTATAATCTGCAGCGATATCTCTTAAATAGGTTAAGTGGATAGGCTTATTTGTAACCTGCTGATATTCCTCCAACAAATGCTGCGGCAAATGTTGCTTAAGCCAATTTGGTCCAAAATCGTCTAAGTAAGCAGCAATCATATCTTCGTATGCCTCTGTCCTGTCCTCCACAAAATAAAACTGATTATAAGGCATATCTAACTCATTATATAAATACTCCTCAAACGAAACGTCATCTGATGATAAAACAATGCCATTCCCCTCTATTTCTATCTCCAAATGACATCCGATTAAATAACGCACATATACATATAGATCCTCATAATGTTCACCTAAAATCTGCTCAATATAATAAGCAAACTTACTGTTAAGCTTTCGGGTTCTTTCACGAATTTCTACATTTTCTTTCCATTCAAGAAACTTCACCCTAACATTATCATATAAAGCCTGCCATTCTTGCTCTTTCCTTGCATAAAGACTGTCAAGCCATCCTTCAAAATCATAAGGCTTTACGTCTCTTGTTTCCTGCCTGAACAGCTGCTTGATCATTTTCTTTGTTAAACCTTCTGTATCTATGCCCTTTTCTTCAAGGTATTCCTTTTTCTCTCTTCCTGATGACTCACTTCCAGCCATGTTAATCCATGTATTTAACCATATATGTTGAATAAACTCTCCTCTTTCACGCACATATTGCTCATAGGAAGGAAGTTTATCTTTTTCCTGCAAATATCTTTCTATATCCTCTATTATCAATTTCTTTGTTTTTTCTATTGATTTGTCGTAATATCCCTCTAGTAGTCCGCTCATCTATATAACCTCTTCACTTATTTCTTTTCCTTAGTCTCTTTCAATTAGGAAAAATCAATTCAAAAAAGACCATATTTAATGGTCCTTTTCCTAATTTCTTAGTTGATGACAAGCATATCTGTTTCATCAAACTCCCAGTCTGGCCCATATGCGACTTCCCAGTAATAGCCGTCTATATCTTTAAAGTAGCCTCCATATCCTCCCCATGATGTCTCCTTTGGAGTTTTGGCTATTTCCGCACCTGTCTCCGTAAGCCTTTTAAAAATATCATCTACCTCTTCTACCGATTTTGCATTATATGCAAGGGTGAATCCTGGAAAACTTTTCCCATCAGTAACAATGGGAGGATTCTCCTCATTAATATCCTTTGCCAAAAGCTCAAGAGGAAACAGCTCCAATTTAGAGCCCTGATTCTTAAAGAAAACTATAACAGGCTCCTCATCCGTACCAACTACAGATGCTTGAAATCCTATAGCTTTGTAAAAGGCTAACGAGTCTGCTATATTTCTTACCCCTAATGCAATTAAATTAATTCTATTCATAAGGCTCTCCTCCTGACATTGTCTATCTTTATTTATTTCGATATCCAGGATTGATATCCCTTTGTTTACAGAAGGTCTTTCCTATTTATAAAAAAATAAAGCACATTCCTAAAATCAGAAATGTGCTTTCCTTATTATTTCGTTAAGCTTTCTACAACATCATCAATGATTTGTGTATTAGCAATAGATCCAGAGTATAACCAGCTAGTATCTGGGCCATATTCATAAATATTACCATTTTTCACTGCCGGAATGTTTGACCATAATGGGTCTTTTAGCGTTTCAGCACTGTCGCCGTCACTGTTAATCAAGAATAAGTGGTCTGCATCAAGCTCTGCAAGCTTCTCAAGGGAAATAGAAGACCAGTTACCAGTTGCAGTTTTAGAAATTTCTTTTACTACTTCTGGTACTGCTAAACCTAAATCACCGTATAGTACTGCGCCACTTGATACATTTTCACCAACGATAAACAATTGTCCGCCCACTAGCCAAATAGCTGCTGCAGATTCATCCTTTGCAGCATCCTGAATGCTTGCCTTTGCTTCTTCTGCTTTTTTATCGTAATCAGCCAAAACTTGTTTTGCTTTGTCTTCTTTACCTATTACTTCTCCAACTGTTTCCAGTCGTTTTCTCCAATCATTGTTGTTTTCTTCTGAAACAACATATGTTGGCGCGATATTTGAATATTGCTCATACTTTGCACCTTCAACAGTAGCAGCAGAAGTCATCAGCAACAAGTCTGGATTGAAGCTTGCAACAGCCTCATATGGAAGTTCAGAATCAACTGTAGGAACATCCTTCAATGATTCTTGTAAGTAAGCCTGTACACCTTCACCATCTCGAATAGACCATTGTGCTGCAGGTGTAACACCAAGTGAAACAAGCTCATCCTCTAAATAAGAACCGATTACTGCTTTTGGTTCTGCTGGAACTTTAACTTCATGTCCCATAGCATCTTTTAATGTACGGTCTTTTGCTTCTTCTGTTGTATCTGTTTCTGTATTCTTATCAGCATCACTATTATTGCCGCAAGCAGCTAATATAGCAAATACAAGTAATAAACTAGCAAATAAAAGCGATTTAGCCATTTTCTTAGTCATCTATGTACCCTCCTGAGTGTTTATAATCACATTATAAGTGATAACAATTATCATTTTCAATAGACTATGTATTTTTTTATCATTTTCTAGTAAAATTTATTTATAAAATCCGACAAATTTTTTACAGCCCATGAAAGACATTTTTATTTTGTTCTAAATTTACTATTATTATAAATTAATTTTTGAATTCTGGTCAGAAAGTTGGTCCAATATGAAAAAAAACAAAACGGGTGTCACAAAAGATATTTACAGGCCAAAAACAGCTGCTGCTGTCATCTTTTTAGGCCTCGCCCTCTTGCTTGTTACAATGTGCTTATCCATTATATATGGAGCAGCGGATATCAGTGTTTCAACAGTGTGGCAAAGTATCTTTCAATATGACTCCCAATCTACTCAGCATCAAATTATTCACAGACTTCGCTGGCCACGGGCCGTTGCAGCTGCACTTATCGGGGCATGCTTGGCAGTGTCAGGAGCGATTATGCAAGGGATGACAAGGAATGCCCTTGCTTCCCCGTCCATTATGGGTGTAACAGCTGGAGCAGGGTTTATGATCGCAATTGGGTTTGCCTTTTTCCCGTCTGCTTCTAATGTAATGCTTCTTTTCCTTGCATTTTTAGGTGCAGGACTGGGCATTATGCTTGTTTTCTCTATTGGGGCTTTATCAAAAAGAGGACTTACACCAATTAAGCTTGCTCTGGCAGGCTCTGCTGTCACAGCACTTCTTAGTTCGATTTCAACTGGTATTGCCCTTTTCTTTGATATAGCAAAGGACATAAGCTTTTGGTATGCTGGCGGAGTTGCCGGGGTTCAATGGATAAGTATTAAATTGCTACTACCAGCGGCAATCGTGGGGATTCTAATTGCTCTCTTTATCAGTAGATCAATCACTGTTTTAAGCTTAGGTGAAGATGTGGCAGCAGGTCTTGGACAGCGCACAGGAGTTGTTAAATTCCTTGGTACTATCGCTGTTTTACTATTAACAGGTGCAGCAGTTGCAGTTGGAGGTACAATCGGCTTCGTCGGTTTAGTTATTCCTCATATAGTACGGTTTATTGTTGGTCCTGATTACAGACTAATCATTCCTTGTTCGGCTGTCATTGGTGCACTGCTATTAGTTATATCGGATGTTGGTGCACGTGTCGTCAATCCGCCCTTTGAAACACCATTAGGCGCCATTACAGCTTTGATTGGCGTACCATTCTTTCTATATTTAGCTCGTCGTGAAGGGAGAGGATTATGATGTCACAACCTAAACGCTTTATTATAACCATCACAGGTCTAGTTTTCGCCATCATTCTTGTTTTCTTCCTCAGCCTGAATTTGGGTGTTATTAAAATTTCACCTGCTGAAGTGGTGCAGACCATCCTTGGAAATGGATCACCGCAAAGTATGAATATATTGTACAATTTCCGGTTACCACGAATGGTTATTGCCATTTTAATAGGGATGGGTATGGCTATTGCCGGAGCAATCCTGCAAAGCGTCTCTCGTAACGCCCTTGCAGATCCAGGCATCATTGGCATTAATGCCGGAGCAGGATTTGCTGTAATTTTATATATTTTCTTCTTCCAAGGAAGCTCCTTTAGCACAGGTGCTGCGTCTGTTTTTATTATGCCTTTTTCTGCGCTGCTTGGTGCATTAATTGCTGCTGGTCTCATATATTTGATTGCATGGAAGGACGGCGTCTCCCCTGTACGCCTTGTACTTGTGGGAATCGGTATCAACTCAGCGTTTGGTGCTCTAATTATTATCTTCCAACTCATGATGGACCCAAGAGATTTCAAACAAGCAACCATCTGGCTTACAGGAAGCATATGGAGCGCCAGCTGGGATTATGTTTTTGCTGTGCTCCCTTGGATTTGCATTTTTGTTCCATTAGCCTTATATAAATCACATAAACTGAATTTATTGCAGCTAGGAGAAAATACTGCTGCCGGACTTGGAGTTTCAATTGAAAAAGAAAGAGGTATCCTTCTGTTCATATCAGTTGCTCTCGCTGGAGCCTGTGTATCAGTTGGCGGAGGAATTTCCTTTCTTGGATTAATAGCCCCACATCTTGCAAGACGAATTATCGGTCCAAGACACCAAGCTCTCCTTCCAGTCGCTGCTTTAATAGGAGCATTTTTGCTGCTGGCTGCCGACACAATCGGGAAAAACTTAATGGCACCAACAGAAATACCAGTAGGACTTGTTGTTTCCTGTCTCGGCGCACCATATTTCATTTATCTTCTTATTAAAGATTAACCATTAAAAAAGGAAAAGGCGTTCTATGCCTTTTCCTTTTTTACTTTTTTATTCTAATTCTTTTTTCTTATCTGCAATATGTTTATCGTAAAAAGCACTAAAAGTTGTGCTCATATATGGCATAAGCCAAAGCAGGCCAATTCCGAAAGTAATTATCGCCAGCAAGCCCCAACCAATAAAGCTTAGGCAAAGCAGGAAGTAATTCCATTTGAGTCCAACCATACGTTTACGACTTTCCGTAATTGCTTCAAATATTGATAACTCAGGATTATCCCTCAGTAAATAATATGTTTGGGAGTAGGAAATCGATTTAATAACACCTGGTACGAATAATAGCAAAAACCATAAAAACAAGAAAATACTTTGCATAATGGATGTTCCAATAATCTTTAAGCCAATCCCTAAGTCCTTATAAGGATTAAAAACATCTGAAATCTTTGGTCCATTACCACGCAGTAAATCTAAAAAGTACCACATCAATGCAATAGAAAGTGGAAGAAGCAGCAGCGAAATAAGTGTGCTCACTAAAGTAGCTCCTATAGGGGTTGTATCTTGTAAAAGCCATGCCTCAAATCCCCCGCTAAGCGGAACTTCAAAAAAAGCCGGAATCATACCACTTATAGCAAACACAATTACAGTAAGCAGTACAGATGCTCCCCATTTGCCTCTTAATGTATTTAAAGCTTCCCTTTTTAGGCTCAATATGTTCATTTAGTTAACTCCTCCTTAAAAGATAAATTGTAACAATTTTTTACATAATAGTATATAAATTTCCCCGGAAATATCCTCGTTTCGTCATTTTATGACAAAGACTCCCTCCACCTTATAGGCATTCTCCAATATATTGTATTCATTGGGATACAAGCTAGAACAAAATATATATCCACATAATTATCAAAAAACTTTGACATACTGTTAAAAATGAGTTAAAGTACCTTATGGACGAACAATTTTAAATAAACATTATAAAATATTCGTATTTAGGAGTGTAAACCATGGATAACGTATTTGATTACGAAGATATACAGCTAATTCCCGCAAAATGTATCGTAGAAAGCCGTTCAGAATGTGATACAACTGTAACATTAGGCGGACATTCTTTTAGATTGCCAGTTGTTCCTGCAAATATGCAGACAATTATAGATGAAAAGGTTGCTGCATACTTAGCGGAAAATGGATATTTCTACATTATGCATCGCTTCCAGCCAGAAACAAGAAAAGCATTTATTCAAGAAATGCAAGGCAAGGGCTTTATTGCTTCAATTAGTGTTGGTGTTAAAGAAGAAGAATATGGTTTTGTTGAGGAGCTTGCTTCATTGAGCCTCATCCCAGAATTCATTACAATAGATATTGCACATGGCCATTCAAATGCCGTAATCAGAATGATCAAGCATATTAAACAACATTTGCCTGCAAGCTTCGTAATTGCTGGTAATGTCGGTACACCTGAAGCTGTCAGAGAGCTTGAGAATGCTGGAGCTGACGCGACGAAGGTCGGTATTGGACCTGGTAAGGTTTGTATCACTAAAATCAAAACTGGCTTTGGAACTGGCGGTTGGCAGCTTGCTGCACTTCGTTGGTGTGCAAAGGCTGCAAGCAAACCGATCATTGCAGACGGTGGTATTCGCACACATGGAGATATCGCTAAATCCGTTCGCTTCGGTGCTTCAATGGTAATGGTTGGTTCCCTATTTGCAGGACACGAAGAATCTCCTGGGGAAACATTTGAAAAAGATGGTAAGCTATTTAAAGAATATTTTGGTTCTGCGTCTGAATTCCAAAAGGGAGAAAGAAAAAACGTCGAAGGCAAAAAGATGTTTGTTGAGCATAAAGGCTCCCTTCAAGATACATTAATTGAAATGGAGCAGGATTTACAATCATCCATTTCATATGCTGGCGGCAAAAAGCTAGATGCAATCCGCAATGTAGATTATGTGATTGTTAAAAACTCCATTTTCAATGGTGATAAAGTATATTAATAATGCTAGAGCAAGCTGTCTTTTGACACTTGCTCTTTTTATTGTTTCATGTGAAACAAATTTTTGTCCTTTTCGACAAAGAGCCTCTATTTTAATAAACTCGATAATCACATAATTTTTAAAAAACCATCTACTTTGACGGCAATACCCCTTACATGTGAGCAAGCATAATTACAAAAGCAGGCAACTAGGAAATACCTAGCTACCTGCTTTTGTAATTATGCTTATTTTGCTTTCATCTTAATAGTTTGCGGTGGCTCTTCCATCCACCCATGCTTAATCATCAGCTTTGCACCTTCATGTCCATATTCAAAGACATCCTTCATGATAATCGAGAACTTTGCCGGTAAATCATTTCTTAAGCTAAAAGCTGTACCGAGCGAATTTCCGCCTAAGGAAAAACTGCAAAATAAACTGATACAATACATCATAATTTTATCGGAAAAAGGCGGAACAGTAGAGGTTGTCACATTCCCTCCAGAAATACCAGGAAGCTGAGTATCATTTTTTAAGATAATATCTCCTAAGCCTCTGGCAATCTCCTTCGCTAGCTCTCCTCCCTTAGCAAAATAATTACTTACTTCTTTTTCTTCGGCACATTGAGAAAATCCATTTATCACCTGTAATCCAATTAAATTCGTTTCAACCGCATGAAATAGATGAGCGATTTCAACTGTATTTAACGACCTTTTCTCACTGAAAAAATCATTCCCGCTTAAATAACCTTTTTGCTCTACAAATTCAACTCCCTCTTCAACCGCAACATACGGTGCTCGTGGAAGCAACCCTTTTTCAAGCAGATATGTGTTACAACGTTCATAGTACCTTTGTGTTATGATTGTCAGTTCTCGAAAAAACTCCATTATGTCACTTCGATATGCCATTGTTAGGTTAAGTGTATGCATGCCCATGCTAATCTCTTTAATTAGCCTGATAAACATAATGTCAAAACCATTATCAAACAGCTTTGGTGCTTGCAAATCTACATCCTTGCTTGTAAACCCAACTGGAACAGGCACATTCTCTTTTTCATAAATTTTTTGTATTTTTCCAACAAAAGGAGTTATTTCCTTAAGTAAATCAGTCATAATGTCCTTTGCTTTTGGATCATCTGCTTGTTCAATGAAATATTCTAAAAACCTGATAATCATTGTCTTTTGTTGATAACTCATCCAAAGAATACCTATTTCAGATGAAGTGATTGAGGGAGTCGTTTTCATGTATACCTCCAGTTTTAGGTTTCAGTCGCTGGTGTTATCCTAACTGTTTTATTGTGTTTACTATCATTGTTTACTTTTAAGTAAAAAAAATACCCAAACTAGTTAATTTGACTTTTGTTTCGTTTTCGTTATTTTATGTAAAATAGTCATAATAAAGCGTTTTCACCATTAGAATTGTGTATATGGTTTTTTGTCAGTTAGAGATTCAGCCAAACTATGTGAGGAAGGATGATTTATCCGATGAAATTGGAAGCGTTTCCACCTGTTAAAGGCAATTATAATCTTCAAAACTATGAAGAGATGTATGAAAGATTTCAATGGCAGCAAGCAGAGAAGCATTTTTCATGGCATACAACAGGAAAAGTCAACTTGGCTTATGAAGCGGTCGACCGACACGCAGAAGGTTCAAGAAAGGATAAAGCAGCCCTATGTTATCTCAGCAGTACAAGAAATGAAACCTATACCTTTAACGATTTAAAACAAATGACAAATAAGGCTGGCAATGTCTTGAGAGCTAAAGCTGGTGTTAAAAAAGGAGACCGAGTATTCATATTTATGCCCCGCTCACCTGAGCTCTATTTCGCTTTATTAGGTGCGATTAAAATCGGTGCAATTGTCGGGCCCTTATTCGAAGCATTTATGGAGGATGCAGTCAGAGACCGTCTTTACGACAGCTCCGCTAAAGTTCTCATTACAACACCAGAATTATTGGAAAGAGTGCCTGTTCAAGATCTTCCTGCACTTGAGACAATCTTCCTTATTGGTGAGAATATTGAGGAACAAGGTCAGTATGTTGACTTTCAAAAGCATTTTCAGGATGCCTCTGCACAGCTTGATATTGAGTGGGTAGAAAGAACAGATGGTTTGATTCTTCACTATACTTCTGGTTCAACAGGAAAGCCTAAAGGAGTTCTGCATGCTCATAATGCCATGATTCAGCATTATCAGTCAGCGAAATGGGTGCTAGATTTGCAGGAAGATGATATTTACTGGTGCACAGCTGACCCCGGCTGGGTAACAGGCACTTCATATGGTATCTTTGGACCTTGGCTGACTGGTACAACAAATATTGTAGCTGGGGGAAGGTTTAGTCCTGAAGGCTGGTACAAGACAATTGAGTCTTTCGGCGTAACTGTTTGGTACAGTGCACCTACTTCCTTCAGAATGCTTATGGCCGCAGGTGAACCTGCCCTAAAACGCCATAACCTCACCTCTTTACGACATGTATTAAGTGTGGGCGAACCGCTGAATCCAGAGGTTATTCGTTGGGGGCAGGATTCCTTCAAGAAAAGAATTCATGATACGTGGTGGATGACGGAAACTGGCGCACAGCTTATCTGCAATTATCCATGCATGGAGTTAAGGCTTGGTTCAATGGGCAAACCACTGCCAGGTGTTGAGGCAGCCATCCTTGATGATGAGGGAAATATCCTTCCGCCGAACCAGATGGGCAATTTGGCCATAAAAAGAGGCTGGCCATCCTTAATGCATACTATCTGGAACAACCAAGAAAAGTATGACAGCTATTTTCCTTTCAATGATTGGTATGTTTCAGGCGACAGTGCTTATATGGACGAGGAAGGGTATTTCTGGTTTCAAGGCCGTGTTGACGATGTTATCATGACCGCTGGGGAAAGGGTCGGACCTTTCGAAGTCGAAAGCAAACTGATTGAACATCCGGCTGTTGCAGAAGCAGGTGTTATCGGCAAACCTGATCATATTAGAGGAGAGATTATTAAGGCGTTTGTAGCTCTTAATGATGGCTATACAGAATCCGATCAGCTGAAGGAGGAGATTCGGCAGTTTGTCAAAACTGGCTTAGCAGCACATTCTGCCCCAAGAGAAATTGAATTCTGTCAAAAAATACCTAAAACACGAAGTGGCAAAATTATGCGCCGTGTCTTAAAAGCATGGGAGCTTGGTCTTCCTACTGGCGATTTATCTACATTAGAGGATTAAAAAAACACCTCCAAATGATAACATTTGGAGGTGCAATGAAAATATTATGCTTATTTTAATGTGCGCTTCAAGAATTCCTTTGTACGCTCTTGAGTTGGGTTTAAGAAGATTTGCTCAGGAGTGCCTTCCTCTGCAATAACTCCCTTGTCCATAAATACTATTCTATCTGAAACCTCTCTAGCAAATTCCATCTCATGAGTAACAATCAGCATTGTAAGTCCTGATTCAGCAAGCTCCTTCATTACTTTCAATACCTCGCCAACCATTTCTGGATCAAGTGCTGATGTCGGTTCATCAAACAGCATAACATCTGGCTCCATTGACAGCGCTCTTGCGATAGCAACACGTTGTTTTTGACCGCCTGACAGCTGTTTTGGCTTCGCATTTACGTAACGATCCATCCCTACTACTTTTAAGTATTTTAGCGCTATTTTTTCCGCTTCCGCTTTTGAACGCTTCAACACCTTGACTTGTCCTACTACGCAGTTGCTTAAAACATTATGATTATTAAAGAGGTTGAATTGCTGGAATACCATTCCTAACCTTCTGCGATAAGCTGAAATATCATGCTTATCATCAAGAATGTTCTCCCCCTTGTAGATTATTTGCCCGCCGCTTGGCTTTTCCAAAAGATTGACACAACGAAGAAGGGTCGATTTTCCGGAACCTGAAGAGCCGATAATGCTGACAACTTCTCCTTTTTTAACTGAGAAGTCAATGTCTTTAAGCACTTCATGGCTTCCAAAGGCTTTGCTTAAATGCTGAATCTCTATGACTTTTTCCATAGTATCTCCTCCTTCTTTTATTGCTTCATCCCTGGCTGTGCATCCAATTCCTCGCCAAGCATTTTATAGTTATCTGGTCCTTCTAATTTTCTTTCAATATAAAGCAGTACTCTTGTAACGATAAATGTCATAACAAAGTAGATAACACACGCTACAAAGAACGACTCAAAATATCTGAAGTTATTGCCTGCTACTGATTTCGTCATGAAATACAATTCAGAAACAGAAATAACGTTCAATACAGAGGTATCTTTAATATTAATAACAAACTGGTTGCCTGTTGCCGGCATAATATTGCGAATAACTTGCGGCAAAACAACATTCATCATTGTTTGGAAATGATTCATACCAATTGCTTGTGCTGCCTCAAACTGCCCTTTTTCTACAGAGACAATTCCACCGCGAACAATTTCCGCCATGTATGCCCCAGTATTGATTGACACAACAATCACTGCTGCAAGCATTACATTCATATCTATATTAAATGCCATTGCTGAGCCGTAATAAATGACCATTGCCTGTACAATCATTGGCGTTCCTCGGAAAAACTCAATATATATAGAAAGTATGATATTAATCACTTTAAGAATAAATTTCTTAAATCCGCGCTCCGGCACAGGTATTGTGCGGACAATTCCAGCGATCAAACCGATTGCTGCTCCGATTATTGTACCGATTAATGCGATAGTGAGCGTCATGCCTGCACCGCGCAGGAACATCGGCCAGTTTTCGGTAATAATTTTTACGATCCATTCAAAACTCATCGTTCTCCTCCTTTACTCATCATAAAACCGACTGCACAAAAAGACAGCCGGTTTTATTGTAATCATTATTTTGCTGCAGGTTGGTTTACAATTGCATCATCCATGATTTTCGTACGGTCTTCTTCTGAGATACCTTTCAGTACTTCATTTATTTTATCTTTAAGATCACTGTCTTTTTTCAATCCTACAGCAATTGCTGTATCATCCTCAGATGTTTCAAAGCCATCCTTGAACTCAACCATTGCAAAGTTTTCATTTGCATTTGAAGCACTAACTGCCTCTGGACGTTCTGTAACATAGCCATCAATAACACCAGACTCAAGAGCAACACGCATTGCCGGGAAGTTGTCCATTGCTGTCTGTTTAGAAACTCCTTTGATTTGGTCGATAACAGAGTAATGGAATGTATTTAGCTGTGCTGTTATTTTTGCTCCTTTAAAGTCTTGAATAGATGTTGCTCCTTCATATTTACCGCCTTTTTTAACAACCATTACTAAGTTGGACTTGTAGTAGTTATCTGTAAAGTCGATTGTTTGTTTACGTTCTTCAGTAGGAGACATACCTGCAATAATTGCGTCAATTTTGCCTGAAGTCAATGCTGGAACAAGTCCATCCCATTCTGTTTTAACAATTACTAGTTTTTTACCTAAGCCATCAGCGATTTTTTTGGCAATCTCAACGTCATAGCCACCTGCGTATTCAGAAGTGCCATCAATTTTAACCGCTCCGTTAGAATCATCATTTTGTGTCCAGTTGAATGGAGCATAGCCCGCTTCAAGTCCTACTTTAAATGTATCTTGATCATCCCCGGATCCGGAGCCATTGCTTGTACCGCACCCAGCCAAGAGAATAATAGCTGAAAGTAATAATAAAAATAGTAGTGGTGCTTTTTTCTTCATTTTGTTTTCCCTCCACATGATATGTTGGGCCTCTAAACAAAAAGCGACCTGAGATACACTCAGGTCGCAATATATAGTTGCCCTAAAGTCCTCTCTTTTTTCCAATTGAGATAGCACAACTCAATAAACTGGGAGTTTATTGAGACAGTCCTGCAGCTATTGACTGCAGACCCAGCAAGCAATTTTGAGATAAATTGCTCACTTCGGCGATATTTCCTTCTCTTTAGCATCATTGCCTTCTCAAGCTCCGCTTAAAGACTGTTAAATATCGCGCCTCTACCTCACTGACAAAAGTGAGGTCTAATATATTAAGTTTATACCTTTTAGGTTATAGGAAGGAGCCTAATCTGTCAACCTCGATTTCCGGAGAATATAATGGAAATTCTGTGACAGAGCGCCCTTTAAATGTGCATTTTCAACATTTTCTATTAACCAAAGATGCACAGATTGAATCTACCTTAAACACCTGAGTAAATTGAGTAGAGAGACTAATATGCAATAGCCCTTATGGCTTCTGATATAATACCTGACATATCATTTATGGAATGAAAATTCACCAAAGAGCGTCATTATTGAATGCACTGACTGGCGCTGTTTTGCACATTATCACATCTGCTGTTTTCGTCTCTTCTGTGTTGTATATGCATTCACAGAGTAAAAGTCAGTTAGATTTGTTCCTACTCTATACTCTGCCTGGATAGAGTATTGCTCCTAGCTACCCCGCTCAACTTATCTGAGCCGGAAATTTTTTATCGAATATAAAACAGCGGAACATCTGCAGTCATTTGCTCTTTGCAATTACTGATTCATAGGAAGTAATTTCCCATCCTTTTTTGCTTTGTAAACTATTTTAAAATTAATTCTGAAAATTCAGTTGACAAATAAACCCTTAGCGTTTAAATTAATATACAAGATTAGCAATTGGTTAATCTACTTAAAGTGAATAGCAAAATTATCTTATCTAGAGAGGTGGAGGGACTGGCCCTTCGAAGCCTCAGCAACAGGTTACTTTAACACTGTGCTAATTCCAGAAAGCAATGCTTGAAGATAAGAAGAGACCCGAACTCGTTCATTAAACCCTCTTCTTATGATTAAGAAGGGGGTTTTTTACTGGATACATAGTTAAAAAATAGTTTTTACCAGACCGAAACTAATGTTTATTTAACTAAAAATACTAATCATAAAGAGAGAGGGTTTTTCATATGTCAAATAAAATTCCATTCCGCGCAGATCACGTTGGAAGCTTACTTCGTCCGCAATCACTACTTCAAGCTAGAGCAGATTTTCAAGCAGGAAAAATCACTGCTGATGCCTTGTACGAAATTGAAACAAAAGAGATTGAGCGAATTATTAATAAGCAAATTGAGGCAGGTTTAAATGTAGTAACTGATGGAGAATTCCGCCGCAGATTTTGGCATACTGATTTCCTAGAGCAGCTTAATGGGATAGAGGGTTTCGTACCAGATAAAGGCTATCCTTTCAGCAAAGGGGAAACAGAGCGTTACACAGTCCGTAACAAAGGTAAAATTTCTTTCAACCCTGACCATCCGCAAATTAAAGATTTCGTGCTTTTTAATAAGCTAGTTGATGGCCGTGCTGTAGCGAAGCAAACGATTCCTAGCCCTAATCAGCTATTTAATATCGGTATTCGTGACAAAGAAACATATCCAGAACTTGAGGAATTCACGAAGGATATTATCCAAACATATCGTGATGCCATCCAAGCCTTTTATAATGCTGGTGTTCGTTATCTTCAGCTCGATGATGTCTATATTGCTGGTCTGTCCTCACCAGATATTCCATTCAATGACGGTGAATACTCAAGGGAAGTCCTGATTGAGCTTGCCCTTCGTGTCATCAATGAGATACTTGAAGGCAAACCAGAGGATTTATCTGTAACAACGCATTTATGCCGTGGTAACTACCGCTCAGACCATGCTTTTTCTGGCAGCTATGACATTATTGCACCAACATTACTTGCAAAAGAAAAGGTTGATGGCTTCTTCCTCGAATATGATGACGAGCGTTCAGGTACATTCCAGCCTTTAAGCCACATTCCAAACGATGGAGCAAAGGTCGTTCTTGGTCTTGTCACATCTAAAACAGGAGAATTGGAAGATAAAGAGGCTATTAAAGCACGCATTAAGGAAGCCTCCCAATACATTTCCCATGATCAGCTTTGCCTAAGCCCGCAGTGCGGCTTCGCTTCAACCCATCATGGCAATGAACTGACAGAAGAGCAACAATGGGAAAAATTGAAATTTATCGCGGATATTGCAAAAGAGGTTTGGGAAGACAAGGAAACAAGCTTGACTGCTGCAGGTAACGCAGAAAAAGCATAATGTATAAAAAAACTGGCCTCCTTTTTATAAAGGAGACCAGTTTTTCTACATTATCCTTATGCAGTCTTTTTAAAAGTAGCATAATACTTGTCTTTTTTCGCTGTATCAAAACGTCCTTCCCACTTGGACATAACAACTGCTGCCAAAGAGTTACCAACAACATTAACAACAGTACGAGCCATATCAAGCAGTCTGTCAATTCCGGCAATAAATGCCAAGCCTTCTAGAGGAATGCCGACAGTACCTAAAGTCGCAAGCAGAACAACAAATGATACCCCTGGTACACCTGCGATACCTTTTGAAGTAACCATTAACACAAGCACTAACGTTATCTGTGTTGTAATACTTAACTCAATGCCGTACATTTGGGCAATAAACAAAGCTGCCAGTGCCTGATACAAGGTAGACCCATCGAGATTAAAGGAATAGCCTGTTGGAACGACAAATGATACAATATCTTTTGGACACCCAAACTTTTCCATCTTTTCAATTACTTTTGGCAAAACACTTTCTGAGCTTGATGTAGTATAAGCCAGAAGCATTTCTTCCTTTAATACTTTCATAAGGTGGAAAATATTAATACCAACTAGTTTTGCAATACCGCCAAGCACCACTAGAATAAAGAAAATCATTGTCGCATAAACAAGAATCATTAGTTTTCCGAGTGGCAGTAATGACTGAATACCGAATTTGGATACAGTAACACCAATAAGGGCAAATACTCCAAATGGAGCAAATCTCATGATAAGATTTGTTACCCAGAACATTGCGTCTGCAACACCTTCAAAGAAGGCAAGCACAGGTTTTCCTTTATCACCAATCGCAGCGACACCCAAGCCAAAAATGACTGAGAAGAAGATAACCGCAAGCATATCAGCATTTGCCATCGCTTGGAATATATTGCTTGGAACGATGCTCACAAGAATATCCAACATTCCATGGCTTTCAACTTCCTTCGTTGTCTCCACATATTGGTCGATATTACCTTTTGCTAGTGAAGACATATCAACACCATTACCTGGTTGGAAGATATTTGCCGCCAGCAAACCTACGATAATGGCAATTGTTGTGACAATTTCAAAGTACAGTAAGGATTTTCCGCCAAGCTTTCCTAGCTTCTTCAGGTCACCAGTGCCGGCAACCCCTATCACTAATGTAGAGATAATGATCGGTACAACAATCATTTTGATCATGTTAAGAAAGACAGTCCCGATTGGCTGTAAATATTTCTCTACACCAGGATTCCCGTAAAATACTGCTCCAACAATGATCCCCAGCACCAAACCAACAAGAATCTGGTAGGCTAAAGTAAACTTAAACTTTTTCTTCATTATTTTCACCTCTTTTGTGTTAAACCTTAACGTCATCAGTCAGGATATAACACAGTTTACAGGCTACTTATAGAATCCGACAAAATCCTAAATTTAATTGTTTTTTAATATGTCTAAATTTTTAAAATTTTAAATTATTCTAGTGTGTTTTATTATATTTTTCTAAAGTTTCTAGATAGAGTACTTGAAGGAATTTTTTAATATTAACTTTCACCTTTGCCGTGTCTCCTCTGCCCTCTTGGATATGAATCATATGAGTTCTTATTTCCTGAAAATCAAAGTAGCGAGGAGCATAATATTCAAACTCTGGATTAGTATAGTCAATAGCACCTAATGATGCGAGGTTATTAATGGCAGTCAGAATCGTCCTGCGAATGCGCTGCTCAATTGCCTTTGTTTCTTTTTTGACATCCGCTAAAGACGCTCCGCTCCGTCCAGCAAGCTTTTCATATAATTCCTTTAAAGGTGGCAGTTGCGGCGAATGACCTCGTTCGTTTACTAAATATTCAATGATGGAAATAATATCATCACTGCCTGCTTCGCCGATAATCCCCATATAGTTAAGGGTTGATAACACAATCTGCTTAACACTTTGCGGCTTTTGCAATGTATTGTTTGCAAGTCCAATGTTTGCAAGCGACTCCTGAATTGTCAGCAGCGATTCCTTCAGTCTGCACTGTTCAACTATTTTTTTTAGAATACTTTGCACTTCAATCCGATTGATTGGCTTATGGATAAAAAACTCTACTCCTTTTTTATATGCCTCTCCAACCATCTCTTTGTTCACAATTTGCGATATCATCACAAATTGGCCTTCATAGCCTTCCCGTTTTAACAAATCTATCGTTTCTATTCCGTCCATTTCTGGCATAAGCAAATCTATTAAAACAACATCAGGGTGCATTGTCATTATCGCTGATAAGCATTCCTTTCCATTATCAGCCTCTCCAATAGCAACGCCAAGGTCTTCTTCCTCTATAATATTCTTTAACATCGTTCTGCTCGCCTTGTCATCATCTACAATATAATAACGCAGAATTATCAACTCACTTTCTTAATTGTTCCGTTGGTATAGAAATCCGGAAAATTGCGCCTGCTTTCGGTGTTTCTACTTCTATGCTTCCATCCAGTTGCTGAACAATTTCTTTAACATGAGATAAACCGATACCAGTAGCGGCAACACCTTTATCATTAAACTTCGTCGTATACCCTGGTTCAAACAGGATCGGCACGTCCTCTTCTTTTATGCCTGAGCCTGTATCTTCCACAACAAAGCAGGTTTTTTCGCTTATTTCTAATAAACTTATTTTTATGATCCCCTTACCTTCAATAGATTCTACAGCATTTGCAGTTAAATTATTTAAAAGGGCCAACACAGGGATATGCTTTTCTGTCTCATAATCTGAACTGAGCTTCAATTGGAAGGAAATTGTTTTCTTTAAATATTCCCCATACTTTTCATTTGCTACAATAACCAGTCTCAATATCTCAGAAAGTGTTAAGCTGTTTTCCTTCTTTTGAGACGTAATTTTGGAAATCCCCGCTAAAACCCGTTGAGAGTCTTTTTTGACTTCATGAATTTCCTGGGCAATTTTGAGTGCTTGCATGCTTAATGACAGCTCTTCTCTTTTCTTCAATTTTTGATATAAGTCATAGCTTGAGGCTGTTATTTTTTCGATATGATTCATTGATTTCTGTAAATAGAGTGCTTCTGCATATAATTCAGATCCCACGCCAAGCATTTCCTCCACTCGCTTCCTCTGTTCTGATACAGTTATAGATGCATAAAGACCAGCAACAAAGAAGCTGCGGAATAAAGCTACTGCACTCATAAGGGCCCAGCTCCAAAAATCAATATTTATATTTTCTTCGATTTCATAACGCAGCAGCTGCTCTGCCGCATTCCCTAAAAATTCAAATAGAAATGCCCATGCTCCTAAATGAAATGGTGATGATTTATATCTTTCCACTTTGATGATATGAAAACCAAGTGCATAGATAAGGTAAAAAAGAAAAGCAGGAAAATGGCTGATAAAGCTTGGTAAAAATTCGCCATTTCGCAAAATCATATCCTCTAATGTTCTAATGATAACAATTGTACTTGCAGTAATGACTCCTGCCTTCCATATCGTTTTTGGAGGCCATATCAATATCAGCATAAAAAAAGTAATGCCGCCCAAACCGAAACGAAAAGCTTCTCCATCAAAGGGAACAACCTTTATTTCACTGGCAATTGTGGTAAGTACTGCAATTAATGTTATTACAACCCGGTTAGATGGGAATTTACTGAAAATTTTATTGCCAATAAGCATTTCTTTCTCCTATTAGTTTCATTTTTTCTTACAAAGAATAGATTGCCCTTAATTATACTTCTCCTGCGGCAACTATTACAGCAGCATATTTTTAACATTAATGATTATGAATACTGCTTCGGTGATAAACTAAGCCGATCACACAGAGGGGGGGCAATTCCATGGATTTTCATCAAGGCCAAGAATCACTAACTGCAATTGAATGGATACTTCGAGCTATTATTGCCTTTTTTTTCTTAATTATCGTCGGAAAGCTATTAGGCCATCGGTCCATTTCCCAATTACGGATGCTGGATTTTGTAATAGCATTAGTAATTGGAAACGTTATCGCTCATCCCCTTTCAGAGGAAAAGCTTGGCCTAAAAGGCTCCATGCTGACAACCTCAGTTCTTGTTGTTCTCTATATTAGCGGAATAAAACTGATGTTAAAATGGCGTTGGCTCCAGAAGGTCATTAACGAGGACCCAATAACCGTCGTTCAAAACGGTGCTATACTTTATGATGGTCTTAAGAGAGCCAGAATCTCTATTGATATCCTTCTTGGAGAACTGCGGGGTAAGCAAGTGGATAATATTAAAAAGGTGGCATTAGCCACATGGGAGCCAGACGGAAGTATTTCTGTGTTCCTTGAAACAAAGTTTGCTCCTGTCACCCCATCTTCACTCCAACTCAAAACCGCTCCTTTTGAATTGCCGACCACAATAATAAAGGATGGAAGGATTGATATAAAAGAACTAGAGCGTCTCCATAAGCAGGAGGATTGGGTGAGATCAGAATTGCAAGCACAATACCAAGCAGAAGTAGCAGACATACTGCTTGCTACAATAGATCACCAAGATAATTTAGTTGTGTTTTTTTACAAATAAAGGCTGATGGCATTAGTTACCACTACTTAGTCCTTGCTGACAGTGTTACTTTATCAGTTTTGCTCCCGGCGATACAGGTCACGGCTTTTAAAGCCTGCTTTAAGAATTACTTTCATTTCTTGCCGCCTTTTTTCCTTTGTGGCTTCTTGCTTAGCACTATATACATAACGGGCCCAGTCCCTTTGATAGCCCGGCGTTAATGATTGATAAAAGGAAAGAAGGTCAACATCATTTGCCAAGTCATTTTCTATTTGCGGGATATGCTCCAGATAGTCACCGACAGACTGGCTAACCTTGTTATTTGGCTTAGTTTTTCCTTTAGAGTCTTCCTTAAGTCCAACTACAGTAAATATTTCGTCCATGCCAACCATTCTGCTAAATTTAAGATTGCTGCAACCGATAAAGCCATCCTTATCTGCCTCAAGCCCATCCATAAGCTCATCACGGTGAATGAAGGTGGTGTAAACCTTATTCCCTTTTTTAGGATATGCGAGATAGAGATAGCCCCCTTTATTTATGTAGCATCCCTCTATCACTTCGCTCACGATACGCTTCATTGCTTCCATGTCGAGGACAAATGCAAAAATTAAATCATACATTTCTCCAGAAACAAGCTTTGTTTCATAGCCTTTAAACTCTTCCACATATGGACCGTTTTCCGGCATATAAAGTACTGTTTTATGTTCATATTTATGCAGGTTTAATTTCTCCGTAATTGTTTTAGTCACAGTTTTATACTCCTTATATATGGAAACAACCAGTTTTCACTTAAATAAGTAATGCTGCCATCATTATAGGCAGCATCCTTATGTTTATGCAAGACAATACAGTGCTTAAGTGCCGCAGAATGTTCGATATGGTCCATTGTCAATCGGAAGCTGTGCATATTCTACCTGCTCTGCTGTATGAGCATATGGCTGGGATAAGACGTCAAGCAGCTTCTCCATTACTGTGTAATCGCCATGCTCGACCGCAGCCTCTAATGCCTCCTCAACTCGATGATTCCTTGGTATAACAGCAGGATTTACTTTCCTCATCTGCTCTTTCACTTGAGCTTTTGTTTCCGTCTGCCTGCCAAGTCTATCCTGCCAAAGCTTATGCCACTCTTCAAACTCTTTGCTTGCAAACAATGCGTTATTATCTGTTTTCGTGAAGGTAAGGGCTAGAAAAGTATTCGTATAATCTGCTTGGTACTTCTCCATCAACAGCAGCAGTTTATTGATTAGATCTTCGTCCTCTTGTTCTGCATGAAAAAGCCCGAGCTTCTTTCGCATACCATTTAGCCAATTTTCTTTATATAAGTTCATATATCCTGAAATTTTCTCTTGAGCTAATTCGAGTGCTGTTTCATCCTCATCATGAATTAACAGTAGCAAACTCTCTGCTAAACGAGCTAAGTTCCAGCCACCAATTACAGGCTGGTTACCGTACGCATAACGCCCTTCCGTATCGATTGAGCTAAATACTGTATTTGGGCTATACACATCCATAAAAGCACAAGGACCATAGTCAATTGTTTCCCCGCTGATCGTCATGTTATCTGTGTTCATGACACCATGGATAAAGCCGACAAGCTGCCATTTGGAGATAAGCTCAGCCTGTGTTTTTATCACTTCCTCAAGCAGTGAGAGATAGCGGTTCTCTTCTTTTTCTAATTGTGGATAGTGACGCATTATCGTATAGTCAGCAAGAGCTTTAAGCTCCTCATTGCTTCCCCATTGTGCTGCAAACTGGAAAGTTCCGACACGAAGGTGACTCGCAGCTGTTCTTGTCAAAACTGCACCTGGGAGCCTTGTTTCACGGAGGATGTCCTCACCTGTCAAAGTAATGGCCAAGCTTCTTGTAGTAGGAATCTGGAGGGCATGCATTGCTTCACTGATAATATACTCCCGTAGCATCGGTCCAAGTGCTGCGCGACCATCTCCGCCGCGGGAATAGGGTGTCCGTCCTGCCCCTTTCAGCTGGACATCAATTCGTTCTCCAGCTGGGGTAATTTGCTCTCCTAGCAGAATTGCACGCCCATCACCGAGTCTGTTGAAGTAACCAAACTGATGGCCAGCATATGCCTGAGCAAGAGGATCCGCCCCTTGTGGACAATCATTCCCTGCAAAAACTCCTGCACTCGCTTCCTCTTGAAGAAGCTGAGCATTTAAACCTAAGTCTTTGGCAAGCTCTTGATTAAACAAGACTACCTTGGGTGCAGCTGCCGATGTGGGCATTGTTCTCGTAAAAAACTTTTCTGGGAGCTGAGCATAGCTATTGTCTAAATTCCATCCAGCTTCATTGCTTTTTGTCATAGTATCCCCTTTTCTAACATGTGATTAATCCTTACTAATGTTTGCTTCTGTACACTTATTATACTGTTATTTCAAGCTGAAGGCTTTCTTCATGAACTAAGTTCCACTTCATTTCATTACTTCAAGCTTTTAGACGGAAAAAAGACTGTCCTCTGACAGTCTTTTTCCATCTGGTTTAATTTTTGAAGAAGTCCTTTAAAGGCTGAAAATCCTCTGCCAAATGGACGCGGTTCGGCTCTGCCTTCATAAGCTTTTCCACTAATCTTTCTAACTCGCTGATATCCTGTGTATCCGTATATTCAATGAAGTTAAGCTCATCCAGCCAATCTGTATAGGAGTGTTTTGCTTTGCCATAACTATTCCCAAACACAAGGCAAGGGGTATTTGTAATAATGGAAAACACCATCGCATGCAAACGGTCTGTTATGACTATTTTGCTTGAACCGATTTTTTCGAGCATTTCTAAAAAGTATTTTTCTCGTTCATCATAATCAATAGTGTCAACTTCTGAAAGTACTGTATCTGTTCGGTTAACAGGCCCTATCCTTTCAGCCCACTTCATTAAATCGGTAATGAAATCTTCATCTGTCACCTTTTCTTTGTCTGCCCTCAATATAAACAGCACACCATCCCTTTTCAACTCTTTAGGAACAATATCAAGGGAAAGAACCATATCTGGAGTATAGATGACATTAGAGTTAAAGGTATCCTTCACAACCTCGAGAGTTTGCGATTCTCTCGCCGCAATGGTTAAATGGCGGTTTTTATGATAAGCATCCTGTGACTTCTGTTTTTCCAAGTTGCCTTCTTCCGTATCTTCAAAGTAAACAGACTGAGGAAGAGAAATCGTTTTGTAATCCTTGAAAACCTCAAACACCTTTCGTCTGTCCTCTTCAATCTCCAAATACAGGCTGCCGAGATTACCACCGCCTGTAAAGCAGACAATATCATCTTCTTTTATTATCTCTTTTACAAGCTCTATTCCTTCCTCTGTCGCGTAATCCATAATTTCAATATATTCATAATATGGAAAATGATTTTTTATAAATTTTTCCTCTGCATATGCTATTGCTTGGTCACCGATATTTGTGTAGCTTGGCGAGCCGAAAAGGAATACCTTTCTTTTATCATTTAACAAGTCTTTAGCATCAATGTTAGGTGCAATGCCTTTCACTAGTTTTCCTGCTAATTTTTCTGTATTCATTATTAGTGCCTCCATTCTAACAAAATTACTGTTTTGTCTCTTTACCCCGTAAAACACGAAGTATGCCTATTTTTTTTAAAAAGGGACGCCATAGAACACAGTCTTCTATAACAATATATTAGTAAAATATATTGTTATAGAAGACTGTGTTCTATAACAATATATTAGTAAAATATATCTATTTCCGACTATTCTTATTTACTTTCAAAAAAAGAAATGCGTATAATAACAACTGATTATTACACATAGCTTAAATAGTGGAAAGTATTAGTTTTATATTTTCTGCACTGGGTAAAAATGCAAATGGATTGTTCTTAAATACAATTACAGAAATCATTTGAAGAATAATGATTTCGCAGGAAACTGCTTGTATAAATTGAACTTTTTGTCCATATAATAGGCAAAAAAACTTTTTACTCAAAACAAATATTGGAAGAAGGTATTAGCATGGCTCATAATATCGTAATGATAAATAGCGGGCTTTTGATTATTCGCCTTGTAGTGGGTTTGACCTTTGTTGGACATGGAGCCCAAAAGCTTTTTGGCTGGTTTGGCGGGACTGGAATTGAAGGAACAGGCAATTGGCTGAAAACAATCGGTCTTGCAAAGGGAGCGAAAATATGGGCAATCTTAGCAGGATTATTCGAGTTTATCGGCGGTTTGCTGTTTGCTTCCGGTGTACTTACATGGTTAGGTGCAGCAATGATTGTTATCGTCATGATTGATGCGATTTTCGCTGTCCATGGTAAAAATGGGTACTGGATGACTGAGGGTGGATTTGAATACAATTTTGTTTTAATTGCAGTGGCAATCGGTGTTGCCTTAACAGGACCTGGTGACTATGTTTTGTTATATCAACCTTAATACATGATGAAAGCTGGCTAATGCCAGCTTTTTCTTTACTCTAATTGCTCCATTCCCTTCTGCAGATTAAGAACTTCATTGCGCAAATGAGAAAAGCCTTCCACAAAGGGAAGTTCCTTTCGTTCAGAATACACATTATTCTCCATTGATAGAGCCATTATTTCCATTGCATAAAGCCATTGAGCAAGCTCGCTTTCAGGGAATTTCTTTTCCTGTCCATATTTAATGCCTATATTCAACTCATGACTAATTTGTTTAATGAAAAAGATGACTGGCCATAATGCCTCCAGCCTTGCTCTATTCCCAAACAACTCTCCCAATGCCGATTGGTAGACAGTCACCAAGTTGCTGAGATTTGTCTGCATTTTATTCTGTTCTTTATTTTGGATGGGCATGTTATTAGAGTACATTGCTACAAGGAGTTGACCTTGACTGCGGATTGTTTTAGCAATGAAATGATTTAACAGATTAGAGGCAGATTTCCTGCCAATCAGCACTACTCCTGCAAGTCCAATAAGACTTCCTATCAGAATATCTGTCACTCTTACAACTGCAAAATAGGAATAGTCAAACACTTGCGAGGAATACTCGGCCATAATGAGTGCAGATGCCGTAAAGAAAATTGCCGCAAAGCCATAATTACGGACGATAAACAGCTCTGTCAAAAATGTTAAACAAAGGATAAGAAAAGCAACAACAAAACCATTGTGCACAGTAATGAGGATTACCCCTGCAATAAGTAAGCCGATAACGGTCCCCAACATCCTTTGCACTGCACGGTGAAAAGTGGCAATAATAGTCGGCCCACTCATGACTGCTGCACATGAAAGCGGAATCCAGTAAGAGCGCTCAAACGGAAAAGAATAAGCAATTAGTGCCGCTATTATTAAAACAACCCCATACTTAACAGAAGACAGAAATACAATTGAGTTTTTATCAACCGCACCTAATAGTATTGTTTTAAAGGAAGGCTTAACAAACTGTTCATGCTTTAATTCCTCTAACGACGCCGTTAAAATACCATTTGCCTCCACTACCTTTTTGGCTATGCCCTCTATTTCGGCAGACATCTCTTCAGGCAAAGCAACCACTTTACTCAGTAAATTGCTTGTGCCAATCCTTTCACTGATATGACGGACAGCTTGCCCTAATACTGGCGGAATTTTATCGTTTGTAGTAGAAATCGCTGCTATACTTGAATAAATTAAGTTAGCGTGTTCGTTTAACAGAAAAAGCTGACTCCAAAGCTTTGCGGACGATTTTGAAGCATATCCTGCAAACAGAACAGCTTCCGCTTCGCTCATGACAGTAATGACTCTATGTCTTACTATATTCACATTGCTTGTACCAACAGAATCGATTAACTCAGCAAGCTCACAGTAAACCCTTTTCACTGCCTTTATTTCAGGGTTATGAGGATGAAAAAACCAGCCAAGCATGGCGAGAATCCAAGATAAAGCTCCACCTAAAAAAACAAATCCTGCCCGAATCGGCGCAAGAGATGGATCAACCGGCATACCGGTTGCCATAGCAAAACAAAGAACGAAAAATAAGGCGGATGGTCCGTTTATTTTCAGCGCACTAAAAATAAAAATTGCCAATGCACCAATAACACCCATCATCAAAACAGATAAAGCAATATACGGTGCCAAAATGGTCCCAATAAATACAGAAAAGGTAATAGACACCAGCACAAGAAATATTTTTTTGGCTCTTTGAACATAAGGAATATCAAACACATATAAATACGTGAACCCTCCTATTCCGGCCAATAGCCCATTTTCAAAGCTCCCGAAAAGAACACCAATGAATACAGGGAGTGCTGCAGCCAAACCAGCATAAAATGCCTTCAGCCAAGGAAATGGATTCTTGTTTACCTTAAAGGATTGTTTAAAAACAGCATTCATCCTTTTAAATGATTCCCGTAATAGTCCTTCATCTGTATTATTCATTTTAAAGAACACTCCTTTATTAGCTTTCAGGGATTATTTTGAAGGGTTTTTAATTAGAGGAATATAGTGTTAGTGTTCCTTATATCTAGTAATGCATTCTAAAAACAAATTAGGCCCCGTTTAAAAACGGGACCTGTTCTTTTTTCTATTTTGCTTTTAATTTCTCTAATTCCTTTGAAACTTCGCCCTCACTAACATTTGAGAAGCCTGTCCAAGCATAGCTGTTTAATGGATTTTTCGTATATCCGCCTGCCTGTACTTGTGCTTCCATAAACAGAATTTTCTCCTCAGCTTTCGTTACACCTCTTACAATATTGTCCGCACTAAAGGTGCTTGAAACCTTTTGAATTTGCTTAATAGAGTTTGCAACATTTGCACGAGATGCAAGCAAGATTTTCTTATGCTGAAGCTCATTATAAGTAACTAGCAGTTCATTGTACTTTTCCTTCAGGATATTCGTTTGCTCCTTGATAGCTTCTAGTTGCTGCTCGTAGATGCTAAGCTGCTGCTCATGATTGATTTTTTCTTGAACGGCAAGCCTTGCAATTCCATCCTCATCCTTTTCAATCGCAAGTTTAGCTTGGCGAGTTCGTCTTTCTATTAGTTCTTTTGTTTGTCCAATTAGTGCTGCTTGTTTGTTTTCAACAAAAATTTGCCGCGATAAAGCTGATTGAGCTTTTCCGAGCTCATGCTCCATTTCCCTTGTATATTCATTAAGCATCGCAATCGGATCTTCCATGTTATCCAATAATCCATTAATATCTGCACTTGCAATCGTTTTTATTCTTTTAAAAATACCCATATTATAATCTCTCCTTTTTATTTGTGTTGTTTCTTTCCCATTCATCTAAAACAGAGGCATTGCTGAAGTTAACTGGTGGTTTAGGTGTATTCATTGTTGAAGTAGGAATAAACTGCTCCATTGAATTTGATTTTGCCTTTTTCTTTAGATGCTTAGTAACTAAATTTATTACTACTATTACAATGATCAGGAATAACAAGAAGCCTAACCAAGAAAAACTTGGACTGTGGTGAAAACCACCCATCATTTGCGCATGACCGAAGCCGCCATGACGCATTCCGTTCCCCATTCCTTGTCCATGACCAAAGGCTAAATTTGCAGCACCTCCAATCAGTCTTGTGATGAAGCTAACTGCCAATATAATAGAGGCAATTATCACGCTCCAGAAAATACCTTTTTTGAATCTAGCATTCATTGCTTTCTCTCCACCTTTCCTTTTCGATAGTTGTAGTTTAGTAGCCTTTGGTGAAAAGTCGGTGAAAAGCAAACAGTTTTATAAAATTTATTAAAAATAGAAAATCACAACAAAAGGAAATATTATACTAACTCTTAAAAATCGATAGTTTTTACCGATATATTATATGTAAAAATTTGCATATAGATCGGATATATTTATTTTTAACAGGAGTGATAGACTTGAATATGTTTGCAAAGAAACAAAAAGCAGCCAGCTTAAAGGAGTTAGCCGAGCAGGAACGGGATAACGTAAAAATAGATGTCACTAAAGATGCTAATTTAGTTCAACAGCTGGCAGTAATCGACCTCACTTTAGAAGAATTAGCCGTAGCTAGAGTACTACAGCCATTTATTCAAGCAAATATTGAAACAATCTATAACCCTATTTATCACCACACTAATCCTGGAATTCGCAAAGTTGTAGACATGACTTCAATTGGAGTAGATTTAAAGGGCTGCCAAGAATATGTGATAGGCTTCTTTGATGGTATTATTGATGACCAATTTGCAGAAAAAAGAATGAATATTTCTAAGTACTATTTGGCAGTAGGTGTAGAGGCACGCTGGTATCTTTGTACGAACGCAGTATTTGTTAACACTATTCTTGAGCTACTAAAAGAAAAATATCAAGAAGATATTAAAAGCATGACTTTAGCAGCTAAAGTCACAACTAAAATTTTCAACCTAGAGCTGCAGCTATGCCTCGCTTATCTGCAGGATCTGCAAAAGGAAGCAGCTATACTAAAAGAAATGGAAGCAAAGCAACAAGTCAAAACAACAATCGGTTCTATTACGGAAGAATTAGCAGCAATGTCAGAGCAGGTTGGAGCATCTGTCGCTGATGTTGTTGTTCGTTCTGAAAGCATGACGAAGGAATTGGATGAAGGATTGAGGTCCTCTATTGTCACATCGGAATCTTCTATTAAAGGAAGCAGACAGCTTGATCAAGTCATTGAAGAGACAGTTGCACTTAAGGACAGTGTAAATGAAATTAAGACAAGCGTTGGTTCACTGGAGGCTAACTCACGGGAAATTGGTGATATCGTAGCGGTTATCACGACCATTGCGGAACAAACAAATCTTCTTGCTTTAAATGCTGCAATAGAGGCCGCCAGAGCCGGGGAGCATGGGAAAGGTTTTTCTGTTGTCGCTGCAGAAGTACGAAAGCTTGCGGAGCAGACGAAGCTTTCTTCAAGCAATATTACAAGCTTAGTTCTTTCAACGACAAAGCAAATTGAAGATGTCGTCAAACAGATTAATGAAGTGAACTCTAAAACCATTTCAGCAAACCAAAATGTCCAAGAGACAGTAACCAGCTTTGATGAAATTTTGACAGCAAGCATAGTGAGCACAGAAAAAAATGACATAAATAATAAAGAAATGAGCAATTTCACAAACATATTAAAAGAAATTGGTGAAGCTGGCTCCAAGGTAGCAGAGTTAGCAGATGAATTGAACCAGACAATGCAAGGTTATTAAGTACACAAATAAAGAAGAAAATAATCACCAGACGAATAAGAGCCTAATTTATTCGTCCTTTTCCGGTCTCTAAGTTTGCGGATTATTCAGCTTCTCAAATATCTTTAACATCTGCTGCCTTTCTTCTTCTGTGAGCCTTTCAAACAGGTTTCGGCGCAGCATTTCCCCGTCTCGGTGGGCTTTAACCACTATCTCACTGCCCTTTTCTGTAATTCCCAAATAGATGATGCGACGATCCGTTTCATCTACAATCCTTATGGCTAACCCCTTGTGTACTAGTTTTTCTGCTAAATGTGTCAAAGTGGGAGGAGTCAGACCTAAAGCCTTCGCAATATCGGACGGACGGCTATTCCCCTTATTCTCCAAATGGCTGAGAACAAGGATGTGGGAAATGCCAAGATCTTCATTAAACATTTTATTCCACTTAATGATTAAATTATTAGTAACCTTGTCCATATTATGGATGATTTCGAAAATTGTCTTTTCTTCCATAAATATCCCTGCTTTCGATAATTGTTAAAAGCCCCTGATTTAATCAGGGGCTCTCTTATCATACATTACTATTGAGCTGAGAATCCACCATCAATCACCAACTCCGCGCCTGTAATATAATCAGAATCATCTGAAGCAAAGAACAACGCGGCTTTCGCTATGTCATTAGGCTGTCCAAGGCGCTGAAGTGGTGTTGTCTGAATTAAGCGGCTAAGTAAATCTCTTGAAGTGCTTAAGGACTGTGTCATTGGTGTTTCAATAATTCCAGGGAAAAGTGCATTTACACGAACTCCATCACGCCCAAAAGTTGTAGCTGCTGCTTTTGAGATAGCACGAACAGCGCCTTTTGATGCAGAATAATGATTGAAGCCTTGACCAATTTGAGCCGTGTAGGATGAAATATTGATAATAGAACCTTTCTTTTGGGCCGCCATGTAAGGAGCTACATGCTTCATCCCTGCAAATGGACCCCATCCGTTGATAGAAAGCATTTTCTGCCAATCCTCAAAATTAATATCCTGATACACTTTTTCAGAAGAGATTCCTGCGTTATTTATGAGAATATCAATCTTTCCGAACTTTGCTACCACTTCTTTCACTAAATCCTGCCAATCCTCATCGGAAGCTACATTTAACTTTAGCCCATACACGTTTTCCTTTTGGCTAACCTTTTCAAGTGCCGCCTCATTAATATCTGCAGCAATTACAACAGCACCTTCCTGACAAAACAAATCTACCATGCATTCACCGATTCCAGATGCTCCCCCCGTAATAATCGCCACTTTATTTTCTAATCTTCCCATCTTTACATACACTCCTAACTGTCTTTTGTTTTTATTTAGATATCTAAATATTATATCTGGCATTTTAGAACAATAGGACTCCTCTAATTTAGTGAGCGCTATCTCCTTTATTAAATTGGAGGACGACCTAATAATCTATTATTTAGACATCTAAATAATAGATATCTAAATAATAACAGAACTTTTTTTCTTCAGCAATTAATTCAAACTACTTTTATGTAATTTAGGAGAGTCTGACGGCAAACATCGCCCGCAGACTTTCCTTAAAATTATGCAGAAAGATATTTATCTCCTCTTAAACTCGGAGTTTTCCAAATTTCAACCCACTTCTTAATTGCTGCTATTACAATAATCATTCCAAGCACAAGCATAATAATCGACAATACTCCGTTAACAACATTATATCCTGCAGCATCTGGATTCAAATATACATTTGTAATCATCCAATAACCCGCAGCATTAACTGTTACAAATAGATACGCAAGCGGTATGAGACAAGTAAGGATATAGCTGCGCTTATCAGCTATTTTCAAAATGACTGTTGCTCCCACAATTAAGCCAATGGATGCCATCAGCTGGTTAGAAACACCAAAGAGTGCCCAAACGGAGCCAATATCTCCAGAGAACAGTAGATACCCCCATGCAAGACATGCTAATGCGCTTGCAAATATATTGCCAGGCAACCAATCGACGCGTTTTAGTGGTTTATATACCTCACCAAAGAAATCCTGAATCAAGTAGCGCGCTACACGCGTCCCTGCATCAATAGCTGTTAAAATGAAGACTGCCTCGAACATGATGACAAACTGGAAGAAATGCGGTGCAAGATTATCAAACCAAGGAATGCTCGTAAAAATATAGGTCATTCCAACAGCTAAGGAAACAGCTCCACCAGTTCTGCCTTCCAAGTCTAGACCAATTTCCTGGCTAAGCTCAGGCAAATGAACTGCTGACATACCAAGAGTTTTAAATACTTCTGGTGTTGAGTTAATAGCAAAATAATCACCTGGTTGTAAGGAAACAGCTGCAATTAAAGCCATAACAGCAACTAAACATTCAACAAGCATACCGCCAAAGCCGACTATTTTTATATCCTGCCAACGGTCGAGCATTTTTGGAGTCGTTCCAGAACCAACAAAAGCATGGAAACCGGAAATCGCCCCACAGGCAATCGTAATCGAAATGAACGGCCAAACAGGACCAGCAATAACAGGGCCGCCGCCATGTATGAACTCTGTGAAAGCAGGCATTTGCACATCAGGATTTATAATAAAGACACCAATAATCAACGCAATAAATACACCGATTTTCATAAAGCTGCTTAAATAATCCCTTGGTGCTAACAACAGCCATACTGGCAATGCTGCTGCAAAGAAGGCATATATGGGGAGAATAACCGCTAATGTTTTTGAATCAAAGGTCAAGAATTCTCCTAACGCAGTTTCTTGAATGGATGGCCCAATAAAGACACCAATCATAAGAAGAATGAACCCAACTGTACTGGCCAGCTTCAAATTACCTGTCTTCTTATAGAATAAACCAACACCCATCGCAATTGGAATTGTAATCCCTACCGCAAACGTTCCCCATGGGTTGCGCTCAAGTGCATGAAGTACAACCATTGAAAGCCCCGCCATCGTAATCGTAATGATGAACAGCATTGCAAGTCCTGTACAAAAGCCCGCAACAGGACCCAACTCTTCCTTCGCTACTTCTGAAAGTGACTTTCCCTTCTTGCGCATAGATGCGAACAGAACAACAGCATCATGAACAGCCCCTCCAATAACTGCCCCAATCAACAGCCAAAGCAAACCTGGCAAATAGCCAAACTGCGCAGCAAGGATTGGACCGACAAGCGGACCAGCTGCAGCGATTGCCGCAAAATGATGGCCAAACGTAACCCATTTGTTTGTAGGCACATAATCCTTTCCATCATTCAGCTCATGAGCAGGGGTCTTTTTTCGTTCCTCCATTTCCTTCAGCTTTAACACTTTAGCAGCCATGAAGGTACCATACAAACGATACGCAATCATTAAGAAGCACATCGTTCCAATTACGATTGTAATAGCATTCACTTTAGTCAGCCTCCTTTGATAATTACTTCAACATGCATATACAGACTTATTGTAAACGTTTTCATTAATGATTTCAATATCGTATATTGTCATATTTTAGGTAATAGGACAATAGAACTTAAAATACTAATAAGCCAGAACAACTACCAAACAAAAAAGAGCCTTTCACAAGACTCTTTTCAGGAAGCTTTTATTCTAGCCATAAATTTTGTAAGGCAATACGTTTTTCAGCTGTTAAGTTCAATTCCTTTTCGAAGTAAGTATGTAAATTTCCATAGGTTTCCTCAATAGCTGTAAACATTGCTTGTATATATTCCTCTTTAGCAGCCATCATTGCATCAAACAGCTTCATCTGCTCTTCTGTCAGCTTGCCTAACAGCTCTGCTTTTATCATTTCTTGGAATTCATGCAACGTCTCGTTTGTAATTAAGTAATCTTCTATTACTACTTCCTTAGGAACCCCTAATGCTGAGAGAATAAGCGCTGCTCCAACTCCAGTTCTATCCTTGCCTGCTGCGCAATGATGGAGAATCCCCATAAATTCTGGATCTTGAATAATTTCGAACAGCCTGCTATATGAACGATTATTTAGTGCCATTTTTCCATACATATCAGCTAATCCAATTGTCTTCAGATCCTTGAATAACTCACTTTTCACCAAGTCTTCCATCGATTGAACAAGCCCCTGTACCTCTCCTGCAATGGCAGGTATTCTCTCGTTTCTGACACCTGCTATAACAGGATCCGGTTTCACTGAAGCTTCACCATCATCCCGATAATCAAATATATACTTTATGCCCAGTGAACTAAATATTTCTTTATCTTTATCAGTCATGTCCGTTAATTCTGCCGATCGGTAAAAAACTCCATACTTCACTGTTCGACCATCTTCTGTTTTATAGCCACCCATATCACGAAAATTACGGATTCCTTCAAACGGAATGATTCTGTTCTTTGTGCTCGCTATCAAACCTTGATTCTCCATGTATTTACACCCTTTCTTTTTGCTTAATTGGCTGTCTCAAATATTTCTTGCTCTTTTCCCTCATAGAGATATTCAATCATTTCCTCCGTTAATTCACTTGCCTGACCATCAAAGACAATAGTGCCTGCTTTAACTGCCACTATTCTTGTTGCATATCTTTTGGCTACATCGACTTGGTGGAGATTAACCAAACAGGCGATGCCTTGCTCTTTGCAGTTTTTATAAATGGCATCCATCACAACAGCTGATGATTTTGGATCCAAGGAGGCGATTGGTTCATCTGCCAAGATAAGCTCTGGATTTTGGGCCAAGGCACGGCAAACGCCAACACGCTGTTTTTGCCCTCCAGAAAGCTCATCGGCTCGCTTATAGATTTCTGCTTCTAATCCAACCTTCTTTAGCAACATAATCGCTTCCTGCTTATCCTCTTCCTTATAGCGGTTAAACACTCCAGCAACTGAGCCCATATAGCCTAATCGTCCATGAAGAACATTTTCAAGGACACTTGATCGATAAATCAGGTTATAATGCTGAAAGATCATGCCCATCTTTGACCTGATTTTTCTCAATTCGCTTTTATTCGCCTTTTCTATACGCTGATCAAGAAATTCAATAGAACCTTCTGTCGATTCAATTAAACGGTTAATACTGCGAAGTAACGTTGATTTACCCGCACCGCTTGGACCGATGACGGCAATAAATTCACCCTTTTTCACTTCCAGATTAATATCTTTTAATGCCAGTGTGCCACCATTATATCGTTTTACTAGATTTGTAATTTTAAGAACGCTATCCATAATACTCCTCCTAATGTGACATGCGTCTGCGAATTTGGTTTGTCATAAATTCAAGTGTAAACATAGTAATAAAAACCATGATTATCCCTAGACTAAGACTGCTAAAGTCATAGAAGGAGATATATCCTTGAATTAAAAGCCCTATACCACCTGCACCAACCATGCCTAAAATAACAGATTCAGCTACGTTCATTTCAAATCGGAAAGCTGTAATTGCGAGAAAACTAGTAAGAAGCGTTGGAATCAAGCCACGAAAAACAATATGCCACCATGTTGCTCCAACTGATTGCAATGCTTCAATCGTCTCTTGGCCTACTTCCTCAATCTGGGCTGAAAAGGATTTTACTAAATAAGAAAGTGTCGGAAAGATAAGACCTAACACACCCGCCATTGTCCCAAATCCGATGCTGGCTACAGCAATTAAAACCCATACAGTAGCAGGGATAGCACGGATTATCATAAATAAAAATCGCAGCAGCATCCCAAAATATTTGTTTGGGGTCGTATTTCTTGCTGCAAGAAATGAAAGGACGACAGCAAATATAATGCTAAGTACAAGACTTAGGAACGCTGTTACTAAGGAAACAACCATTTCACTTGCTAGCTCAGGGAGTTCAGCAAATGATATTTGCATCATCATCTCAAGAACCGACGGGATTCTAGCCACTCCCGCCTGAAATTGGGTAAAGCTTAAATCTATTTGCGTAAAACAAATGACAAATAATATTCCAGCCGTCACGAAGAAGTATTGCTGTTGCCGTTTTGTTTGTTTATGGGCAATTGGAATTTTTTTCTTCGCAAAAGCTTTTTCTTTTACCAATACTGTTTCAGGGACAGGCATTTGACCTTTTGACATTTTAAATTAATCTCTCCCTTACCCGGTTTGTCACATATTCCACCATTAATATCAATATGACCATAATAGCTATGACTGTAGATGTTTTTCCGTATTGAAACAAGTCCATTGTCTGCTTCAATATACTTCCCATGCCGCCCGCTCCGACAAGTCCAAGAATGGCAGAAGCACGTATATTTATTTCAAACATAAAAAGTGTCCATGAATAAAAGCTCGGCAGGAATTGGGGCATAATCCCATGCTTTATTTTTTGAAGATAAGAAGCACCACAAGCATCTAGTGCCTCCACTCCCTCTTTATTCAACTCTTCTATTGATTCTGCATATACCCGAGCTAAGAAGCTTGTCCCAAACAAGACTAAAGCGAACAGTCCTGGCATTGTTCCAACTCCAAATATAACGACCAATATAGATGCCCAGACTAGGAATGGAATATTCCTCAAAAATGCAATTATCCCTCTGAAAAATACCCGAACACCAGGATGTGGTGTTGTGTTATGTGCCATGCAAAATCCAATGACTATTCCCAGCAGCGATGATAAACATGTCGTTACCACAGCAAAGATAAGGGTATCAACTACCGGTCCAAAATAAGTACTCAAATCAGATATATTTGGAGGAAAAAAGTCCGTAAATAAAAATTGAAAGAATATAGGAATACTCTGTATAAGTTCGAATATATCCATTTCTACGAACCAAATCGAAAACAAAATCAGGAGAGCAAAGAAAATAACAGACAAGCTCCCCTTCATCCTGCGCATTTCAATGGCTCTCACGGAAGGTTTATTGCGTGCTGACATCATAATTTCCTCCCTTAGTTCTCCAATAACTGCTCTGGACTTAAATTAAGCATTTCAGAAATATCCCTTAACTCGTCATAGTCACCATCATTTGCTTCCACAAATTTGGCATCCTCTGTGCCTAAAATTGCCTTGAAGTAATTAGGATCAGCATAGCTTAATAAAAACTCTGTTATTTTGTCTTTCGTTTCCTGGTCTAATCCGCCTCTTACAGCAAATGGTGCCCCAACTGGTATCGGGTCAGACTCTGCTATCACCCGGTACGAATCTTTTTCAATAACTCCTTTTTCCTCAAGCATGGCAGGCATCATCGCTGAAACACCAGCAGCATCGTATTGACCGCGAACTACACCGATAAGTGCTTTGTCATGCCCTCCGGCAAATTGCACGCTTTTGAAAAAGTTGTTCTCTAGCTCTTCTACATCCATATTCAGTTCTTTTACAATAGTTGATTTAGGCAGCAAATGCCCTGTTGTTGATACTGGATCAGCAAACCCGATTGTTTTTCCCTTTAAATCAGCAAGAGATTGGATAGGAGAATCTTTTGGGACAACAATAACAGATGGAGCTTGTCCCTCCAGTGCTGGGTTGCTTAAGTTAGCAATAAGCTCTGCCCCGGCTCTTTCTTCTGCAACTATGTAGGAGAATGGTCCAAACATAGCCATATCTGCTTTATTATTTTTCATCGCTTCGATTGCAGCATTATAACTATTGGCTTGGTATGCCTCTACCTTCATACCGATTTTTTCAGAAAGTTCCTTTTCAAAATTACTATACGTTTTTTGCATTTGTTCGTCTGTCTCCTGAGGGAGATATGCAATAACAAATTTGTCCTGTTTTGCTGATCCTGACGAACTGCTTGTTCCACAGCCAGCTAAAATCCCCGTTGCAATAAGTATCATTATTAAGAACGAAACAAGTTTCTTCATTATTTCCTCCTGAAATCTTCAATTTTTTTCTTATAGCTGATTAACTTCTAGTTACAAGGGTTTATACAATAATAGCTTGTTTTAAAAAAGAGAACCTCCTTAGAATCCAACTTGTATACAACTTGAGTGCAAGATAAGAATAACGCTTAAACGTAAACTCCATATTAAGGAATTTTAAAGTTCATGTAAGTAAATTACTTAGCTTTTGTTTGTTGCGGATGGATAGAGTATCAGGTAAGATAAGTGTGCTATCCTATTTGAAAGGAAATGGAAATATGTCCTCATTAGTTGACATCGCCTACAGCAAAATCAGGGAAAACATCATGACTGGAATCTATATGCCTGGATCCCTTTTGTCAGAAAATGAACTTGCTCAATTACTCAATATGAGCCGTACACCCATAAGAGGTGCTATTTCTCGGTTAGAATCAGAGGGATTTGTTTCTTCTCTAAAAAATAGAGGTTTATTCGTAAAGGAAATCTCTTATAAAGAAATATTAGATGTAATGGAGGTATTCCTATTTTTAGAGGAGTATTCCGTAGACTCTGTTATAGAAAAGGGCCTCATTTATAACATAGAAGAATTAAAAACACACTTAGAACAACAGCTTGACGCAGAAAAAAAGGATGATTACCCTGCATATGTACAATCTTCCATGATGTTCACTCGCAGTATGATAACATCTGCCAATAACCAAACAATGCTGCAAATAATGGATTCTGTTAAGGACAAGCTGATCCATTTCGGTATAGTCAACTGGAAGCTTACACCACACCAGAAGCATTACTCTGCCAATCTATTAAATAAAGCCATTTATGAGGCGGTTTGTGCAAAAGACTATGTTGCGGTCAAGCAGTTATGCAAGGAAGCTTATTTACGAAATCGGGAACGTTTCATCCGGTCTGGAATTCAATGATAAACAAAACAGCCGTCACTATTGAGGTCAGCGGCTGTTTATTTTTCCGATAATAAAAAAGAAGAAAAGCTGCTCGGAGCTTTTCTTAACAGAAGTTTCTACGATTGGTTACTGGTTTGTAGCAATCAACTATTAACTTTAAGCTTTGCATTTTGACGTATTGCCACCCAGTTAGCTCCCAATTGCCTGCAGTGCCGCCATTGCCTCATCTTCCAATTCTTCAAAGGCTTAAAATTATACATTTTTTACTCGAAATATCATAAATAAAGCAATTGAATCTGTTTAATTTAAATGAGCGATAGAATTCCCCTTTTAATAACCAAAAACAGCTACATACTGATTCTGCAAAAGAAATCTGTTATCTGACCACCCTAAAGTATTTAACACATAGCCTAAAGAATCTGCATTATACCGCCCAGCAACTTTTTGATAAGCTAATAGTTCATATACACCATTCGAATCAAAATCTACAGGATATAAACCACTTAATGGGTTAACAAAACCGGTGATTGGGCTTTTAAGTCTGCCGTTTTGCTCATAAATTTCATTGAGATAATCTGCATCTCTTCCCGAAATATCTATTATATATATCTTATTATTAATCTTGCTGACAACCTTCACTTTGTAATTATCTTGATAGGTAACCTCATACTGATATTGCTCATTGTATACATTGGCATCAAATACTAACTTTACTGTATTTCCCATAAAAGAATAAATATAATGATACATTATTCCGCCGCTGCCCCCGGTCGCAATACTTATGAAAATATCGTCTGCGCCATTTCCAGTAAAATCACCTAAAAAAATAGTAGGATTATAACCGGCGTTTTCATTAAGTGGCACACTTTGTATATTTCCAGTTTTCCCGTTTTGAATATGAAGAGTAATATTCTGGACAAAAGGACTAGTCGAAGTTTTTACTCCTGTTAAGTAGACATTATCAGGTACTCTATCACCTGTTACATCCCCTCGTGCAAATGAAATAACACTAGGCTGATTACTAACGGTTCGATCATAATAATTCATAACATTCCTCTTTTCACGGTGACTTCCCTTAACAAACATCCTATGATGGTTGATTCCGACAAGAGCCTGTATAAATAAAATAAAACCAAGCAGTCCGGTTAAGGCTTGCTTGGTTTTATTAATATTAACATCCCCGCTTCTATATACTTTAAGGAAGCGTTAAAAATGAGGTGAAAGAATGTATTTATTCAAGGCTATTTCCACCGATGTCCAGTTAGCTCAACAAACCTTCTTTACTAAACATACAAAAACAAAAAAGCTTATATTAGGATCAATTTTCGCTTGTTTTGCAGCTATTTTTCAATCTGCTGGCGGTTCTTTCCCTGGTATTGGGTATCTTTTAAGCCCCCTTGCCACAGCACCAATATTGTTATATTCCATGCTGTCCGTTCCATTTGGAGCGATGGCCTTTTTGCAAGCAATACTATTATTATTCATCCTGCAGCCAACCGAACTAATTGTGTTTCCTTTTACAACAGGGTTATTAGGACTTGGTATTGGGCTGTCCTTTTACCTCCTTAAGTCAAGATTAAGCATTATTGTTACTGGAGCTTTTTCTTTAACGTTAGGAATAAGTACATTATTGTTTATTTTACGCTTTCCAATTTTAGGACCGACCATCTCTAATTCTTTTTCACTACTTACATTCGGAATAATCTTTATCTTTTCTTTCCTTTACAGCTGGTTATGGGTTGAAATTGCATTACTCCTATTTAGAAGATTAAGAGGACTTTATTAACTAAATCACCAATCATGGCACTATCTCAAAAATGGTTCCTTGGTTATAATCTGTCACTTTCATAGAGCCAAAAACCCCTAAGTATAATTTAGTTTGATTAAGATTTGCGCCTAAACTAACATAATATGCTGATTGTGTGCCAAAATCATAGTCAGCATGAATCACACTAAAGTCGTTTTGTTTACCGTCTGGTTTTAACGACGTATATGCTAAAGTCCCTCTTTTTGGTTTCGAATCCTTCCGCACAACATCTGTAAAGACTACCTTTCCTGTTAAACCAGGAATGGCATTGCCCATATAAAACTGAATTCCGGTAAGTGCTGTTCCACCAAACTTATCAGGTCTTGGATCTTCATGAAAGTAGCTAGTTAAAGGCTGAAGGCGACTCCCGGATAGTGCTACTGCTTCATTATAAAAAGCGAAAATTTTCTGATCAAACGCTGGATTATTACTACAATCTCTTATAATTGCTGTAGGAAAATCGCCTTCCCACCCTCGCCAGCCTAGGTTTACCAATCCTTTTTGGTTAAGCTTAGCATTCATATCAGATGCTTTAACAAGCTGTGTAACTGGTATTGGGTTATAATGATTAAAAGCAAAAATTGACTCGACTAATTCTTGCCCGACATTTCCTGTATATTTAATGTACTGATTATAAACCTTTTGAAAAGAAATGCCTGGTATATTACGAACCCCTTTTGCCATCACTGTGAGCAGTTCCTGACTGGCTCGGGGCAGTTCATTAAAACGAGTAACTATAGGTGGATTATTAGTGTAGGTATTCTTTCTAACATCTATTTCTATTATCTTGCCGGCAATCTCCATGTCATCCTGACTTAAATTAAATGGATCATAGCCTGACCCGCCATCTCCATTTGTAAAAACAAGCTTCCCGGTTTCAGGGGAAAAATTTAAGCTGTTAACCCCATTATGATTCGAAAAAGGTCTTCTTAAGTTAAGCAATATCCGCAGCTTTTTTGGATGCCCATTTGACTGTAATCCCCATTCTTCGACCGTATCAATATGATCATATTGAGATTCCCTATTTGTCCATCTCAAGTTCAATGCTTTAGGATTACAAGGCTCAGGCTTAAAATCTTTAGGCTCTACGCCTGACCCTTGTGTACCAGCTACAGAATAATGTAGATAGAACAAACCATTATGAGTAAAGTCCGGGTGAAACGCAAGTCCCAATAAGCCCCGTTCATCATATCCACCTTCAGAACCCAATTTAATAACCTGAGGACTAATATCTAAAAAAGTTCTTACCTCCTCCTCACCTACATAAAAAATTTCACCCAACTGGGTAGCAATAAATAATCTCTCAACAGTGTCACCAGGAAGTACAGCTGTTTTCAACACAGTAGGTAAATTAATCCTACTTACAATCGGCTGTAACCGAACATTAACCTTTTTCACTGCTTCGACCTCCTCCGATTTTCTTTTATAAGAATATGTTTGGAGTTGTTTTATAAGTACGGAATTAAGTACAATGGGGAACCTGCTTAGGATAGATGTTTTTAAGGAGTTAGAATCACTAAACCGGGATATTTCCTTTCTTAATAAAAAATTTTAAAAACAGGTTTGATGGATTATCTTCCCCATTAATATTAAGTAAATATAAAGAGGAGTTCGATTCCAAATCGAACTCCTTCTTTAAGACGAACAATGCTTTTCACCAATTCTTACTTGCTAAAATGTTTCATGTGAAACTTTTTTACCTTTAGCTATTAAACCGATATCCACTTCCCCATATTGTCTCTATAGGTGACTCTGACAGTTTTCCCTTTTTAAATTTTTCTCTAATCCTGCCAACGTGGACAACGACTGTAAAAACATCACCATCTAAATCGTCCATATACCAAACTTGCCGAAAAAGCTGCTCCTTTGTCCAGACGCGGTTTGGGTGCTCCATAAAAAATATGAGTAAATCAAATTCTCTTGTCGGGAAAATAAACTCCTGTCCTAAAATGAATACTTTACGTGCTCCTTTATCTACTAAGATATTTTTCTTCTCGATTATTTCCTGTGAGTTTCCCATGCCTGTTAGTAGCTTAAACCTTTTAATATGCGCCTGTACTCGTGCAATAAGTTCACTTGGACTAAATGGCTTTGTCATATAATCATCTGCACCTAATCCAAGACCCCTTATTTTATCGATATCTTCCTTTTTCGCTGAGACAATCATTAAGGGAATATTTTTCTTCTCACGAATCCGTCGACAGATTTCAAAACCATCAAGTGAAGGAAGCATTAAGTCAATGACTATTAAATCGTATGGCTCAGTTAATGCCCGATTTACCCCTTTTAATCCATCTGTTTCAATCTCCGCTACCATTTGATGTATCTCCAAATAGTCCCTTTGTAATTCGGCAATACTTACATCATCTTCTATGATTAATATTCGTGATGGCACCATTAATTGACACCTTCCTTACGCTCTTGCGAGTATTATTATCACTTTAGTGCCATAATGCAATTTACTTTGAATTTCCACATGGCCTTGATGTTTTTCAACGATTTGCTTCACAATGGCAAGCCCTAACCCGCTGCCCCCTGTTGTAAATGTTCGTGCTGCCTCTCCACGGTAAAAATGATCAAATACATAGGGAAGTTGAGCCTCGGCAATTCCCTGCCCATTATCCTTTACATGAATCTCTAACCTATCTGCATTTTCCGTAACTTCTAATGTTATACATAACGTTTCATCAGTCTTTTTAAACTTTAAGCTATTTTCAAATAAATTATTAATAGCCCTGTTCATTTGCATGCGATCAATTGATGCATACATATCTTCACGTACACTTACCTGAAATTGAACATCTCTGTTGTCCAATTGAAATTCCTCTGACATATGTACAAGAAATTTCTCCAGCTGGATCCGTTCAAAATGGAAAGGCACAGCCTCCGCATCGAGTTTAGAATAAAGAAACAACTCTTCAATTAAACGATTTAGAGCAATCGATTTTGAATGGATTGTCTGTAAATACTTTTCCTGCTTTGCAGGTGTATCAGCAATTCCCTCCTGCAAGCCTTCAATATAACCAATAATGGAGGTAATGGGTGTTTTTAAATCATGAGAAATACTTGCAACTAACTCCTTTCGATTATTTTCAAGATTCTGCTGCTCTTGGATAGAGGCTAACAGGGTTGTGCGCATACTTTCAAAATTAGCTGTCAGCTGCTGTACTTCCTTTGCTGTATTGGCAGGTAAGGCTGGTGTTTTGCTTTGCAGACTTTCCCCACGTAATTCAGACATGAACTGTCCCAAATTTTCTAAAGGCTTGATAATTGTCCTATGCAAAAGCTGGTTTAAAAAAAGCATTGCAGTGATGGAAACAAGAATAATAACGATACTAATTGTAACTCCCCATTTAGTAAAAAACTCTAAAAGGTTATTTTCCTTTTTTAAAACAAGAATGCTTCCCTTTGACAGATCACTATAATAAAAATCAAACTTTATATAACGATACATTCTGCCTGCATTATCTATCGTTCCTTTTGTTTCAATATTATTCGTATCAAAAACTGGAAAATGAACAACAAGAGATTTCTCTACTAACCCTTTTGAATAATATAAAATACTCTCATCATGACGAATGACAACACCAAGAGACTTCTCCTCCATTTTTTGCAAGTCGGTTACGATCCCCTTCTCTAAGAGTGTATCTGGATTCGTCTTCGCAATATTACGCAGCTCCACATAAGCAAGCTCCTCTTCAGGACTTAAGGAGCGTTGCTTCGTAAAGGTTTGATACCATGTTTTCGGTGTTGGTACTGTACCCGTCGTAACATAAAAAACAATGCAGAGCAGGGCAAGAATGGAGACACTCGCTATAACAATACCGCCAAGATATGAAGTTAAAAATCGATTTTTTATGGTCATCTTAGTCTCCTTTTTCAAGTAAGGAGTTTTCTACTTACTTAAAATCCAAAAACTGGCGTTAATTCTCCCTTATATGGCTCATGCTCCACAAAGATGGTAATATCATTTCCGTCGGCATCCTTACCAACACGTTTATATGTGAATTTAATTTGATTTAACTCTGTAAGCTCCAATGCTGCACCATATTTATTTTCACCAATAGACATATGTGCACGAACCTTATTGTTATTAATTACATTAAAGTAACCATAATCACCTCTGCTCTCACCTGTTTCTAAAGAAAAGAACTCATATTGATTCGTATCCTTATCGAACTTAGCAAGACTGATATAGTTCTCATTATACATGGTGACATCATTTCCTTCTTCATCCAATGCCTTTGTTCCTTGCCATAACCTTGAACCAAGGATGTTATCTCCATCCTTATCAATTATAATCTCTCCTGTTGAAGCAGTTAAAGGTTGATCAGCTGTGGAGAAGCTTAAATTATTGTCAGCAAAAGGTCTATGCTCCACAAAAACCTCTATATCATTATTATCCGCGTCTTTTCCCATACGTTTATACGTAAACATCTCCTCGTCTAATTCTGTTATTTCGACAACCGCTTGATAATTCATCGTTTTGGAAATGAGTATGCGTTTCATTCCATCATTCGACATAAAGAACGTCCCTTCATCACCGCGTGTCTCCCCTGTTTGGGAATCAAAAAATTCATAGTGCCCAGTCTCCGCATCGTACTTTGCTAAACCGATAAAACCAGTATTCTCTTTTGTGAGATCATTATTATCCTTATCATAAACACGAGTACCCTGCCAGTTTGTACTGCCTAATATATTCGCCATTTTTTGGCCTTTTGTCAGTTGTTGTTCTGCACTTTCCTCAACTGTCTGATGAGTCTCAGGTGCTGAATTTTCACCAGTCTCCTTACTTGTTATATTACCGCACGCTGACATTAAAGTGATTGAACTAGCCAAAGTGATTGCTGTCATCATGAACTTCTTATTCATTATTTATCTCTCCTTTATGATTTGCTTACTTTTATTGTAGAGACAATAACTAAACTCCTTATATCGCAAATATAAACAAACTATAAATTCGAGCATCCACATTATCCATCATCTTTTTGCTACCAATATTGGAAATAACTGTTGACAGAAAAATGAAAAAGGACTAATATTTACTATTGATAATGATTCTCATTATCAATAGTAAATGAAGCACTCTACCAGTGCAGAGAGTTTTTTCTACCTAATATTAAAGGAGGAATAGTATGTCCAGTTTAAGTACACAAAGCGAACAGCAGCATAAACAAGCAGCTAACGGAATGAAACGTATGTGGGAGCTTGCTTTTACTAAAAAAGCCCTTGTCGTGACTTCATGTATACTATCTGTTGTTAGCGTAGCAGTTTCATTTATCCCGTTCCTTTCCATCTACTACATCATTCGCGAATTAGCATACAATTTGTCCGATTTAAGCATAATTAACGGCAGTTATATCATAAAGCTTGGCTGGCTTGCTGGAGGATCTGCTGTCGGTGCCATCCTCCTTAATTTCATTGCATTAATGTGTTCACATCTTGCCGCTTTTCAAACGTTGTATAATTTAAAACTAGCATTTGTCAATCATCTCGCAAGTTTACCTCTTGGCTTCTACACACAAAATTCAACAGGAAAGCTGCGCAAGGTTGTCGATGAAAATATCGAAAAGATTGAAGGATTTATTGCTCACCAGCTTCCTGATATTATCGGTTCATTTGCTACACCAATTGTCGTTTTAATCATTTTATTAGGGTTTGATTGGCGACTGGGCCTGGCTACACTCTTTCCAATTATCAGCTTGTATGTCATTCAAGCACTTTATATGGGTAAAAAATCATCCGAATTTATGAAAATCTACCAAGATTCGCTAGAAGATATGAACAATCAATCTGTAGAGTATATCCGCGGCATATCTGTTATTAAAGCGTTTGGCCAAACCATCTACTCTTTTAGAAAATTTTATACTTCTATTAAATCATATGGAGATTTTGCACTTGCCTATACAAAAGCATATAAAAATGCATATTTGCTCTTTTTAGTCATCTTAAATAACATCTATATTTTCCTTATTCCCGTAGTTATCTGGATTTCGACTGATATAACTGATTATCCTAGATTTTCTATGGCTGTTCTTTTCTATCTAATTTTCTCTGTTGCCATAACTACCCCTTTTCTCAAGCTTATGTACGTCTCTCAAACGGGAAGGCAAATTGCCGACGGTATTGAGCGTATGGATAAAATATTTCAAGAAAAACCATTGCCTGAATCGCAAAATCCAGAGAAAACAACCAATTTTAATATCAGCTTTGAGAATGTAAGCTTCTCTTATGAGGATTCAGAAGCACTGTCTGACATTAGTTTTATTGCTAAACAGAACGAGGTAACTGCTTTAGTAGGGCCATCTGGCTCTGGCAAAAGTACAATCGCCCATTTAATTCCACGTTTTTATGATGTAAGTAAAGGAAGTATCAAAATTGGCGGGGTGAATATTAAAAAAATGTCCACTGATTACTTAATGAGTATTGTCAGTTTTGTATTCCAGGATGTTTTTTTATTCCAGCAAAGCATTCTGGAAAATATCATGATTGGAAACAAAAGTGCAAGCCGTACTGAGGTAATTGCAGCTGCAAAAGCAGCTCAGTGCCACGAGTTCATTGAAAAGATGCCTAATGGATATGACACAGTGATTGGGGCTAGTAATATTCAGCTTTCTGGCGGTGAAAAACAGAGGATTGCCATTGCGAGAGCCATTCTTAAAGATGCTCCTATCATCGTCCTTGATGAAGCTACTGCCTTTGCTGATCCGGAGAACGAGCACAAGGTGCAGTTGGCCTTTGAAAAACTCATGAAAAATAAAACGGTCATTCTAATCGCACATAGACTTTCTACTGTGAAGGGGTCAGACAATATTCTTGTTATTAATGAAGGCAAGCTAATGGAAGAAGGCAAACATGATACCCTTATATCCCTTGGTGGACGGTACCGTCATATGTGGGATCAATATACTTCAGCAATGAGCTGGACAATCGCAGAAGAAAGGCAGGTACAAAACAATGCTTAGTAGACTTCTACATCTCTCCGAAAAAGGTACAAAGGATTTAAAACAAGCAATTTTTTTCTGTGTACTGTCTAATCTAGTCCTTTTCGTACCTTTGATGATTATCATGCTCACCATGCAGACTATCATTGATCCACTCGTTACAAATGAACCTTTGGATACAAGCAGACTATGGGTTCTTTTCGGATTTGGCGTAATTAGTGCCGTAGTTTACTTTCTTGTCTACGGAATGGAATATGATAAGACCTATACCGCAGCATACGCTGAAAGTACGAATATGCGAATGAAGGTTGCAGAACATATGCGGAGGCTTCCCCTTTCCTTCTTCAACCGGAAGGATTTGTCGGAACTAACAACAAACATTATGGGTGACTGCACTACTATTGAACACATGGTGAGCCATGCCATTCCGCAAATTGTTGCAAACTCCATTTCTATTACGATTGTCTCTATCTTACTGGCCTTCTATGATTGGCGTATGACACTTGCTTTACTATTCGTTCTTCCTATTTCCATGGGAATAATCTATCTTTCACGAAAAATCCAGGAAAGGTTTGGAAAACGCCATGTTAAGGCGAAATTAAACGTATCAAAACAGATGCAGGAGTACTTAGATGGCATAAAAGTTGTTAAGGCATTTGGTCTGTCTGGTGAAAAATCGACTGTATTGAAAATGGCACTCAAGCAAATGATGAAAGAATCGATAAAATTTGAAGCAATTGCTGGCAGCTTTATCACCCTTGCTTCCGTCATTTTACAGGTAGGTATCGGCATTGTCATACTGGTTGGCGTCAATCTGTTGACTGCTGGCAGTCTAGATGTCGTTAAATTTCTTACATTCGCGATGATTAGTACCCGTATTTATACTCCCGTCCTTGTTATTTTAACTATGTTCACTGAAATCATGTATCTCTTCACCTCAACAAAGCGCATGAAGCAACTACGAAATGAGCCTGCAATGGAAGGTGAAACAGCTGTTAATCTTTCTGATTGCAGCATTGAATTTAAAAATGTTTCCTTTGCATATAACAAGGATTCCGTTATAAACAACATGAACATCACCATACCGCAGAACACGGTGACAGCGCTTGTGGGTCCTTCAGGATCAGGTAAAAGCACCATTTCCCGGTTAATAGCCAGATTCTGGGATGTTAGTAATGGAGAAATATTGGTAGGCAACAAGAACATTCGAAGCATTGATCCAGAAGCTTTAATGAGCTATATGAGCTTTGTTTTTCAGGAAGTTATGCTCTTTAATGACACAGTTATAAATAATATTCGCATTGGTAAACAAGAGGCAACAGATGAAGAGGTATTTGCTGCCGCAAAAATGGCCAGGTGTGATGGATTTATTGAAAAAATGCGTGATGGCTATGAAACTCTTATTGGGGAAAATGGCTCCACCTTATCTGGAGGAGAGCGACAACGGATTTCGATTGCTAGAGCAATTCTAAAAAATGCACCAATTGTTTTATTAGATGAAGCTACTGCCTCCATTGATCCTGAGAATGAAGTTCTTATTCAAGAGGCTATTTCTGAACTCGTAAGAAATAGGACCGTTATTGTTATCGCCCACAAATTAAAAACAATTGCCGGAGCAAACAAAATAATTGTGCTGGATAATGGCAATCTTTCTGAACAAGGAACACATGAAGACTTGCTCGCCAAAAAAGGACTTTATGCAAAACTTTGGGATATCCAGCAAGAAAGTATGGGTTGGAGTGTTAATCTTGTTGAGTCTAACAAATAAACGGGAAAGGATAGTGTAGAAAATGATTAAAAATTTAACTTTGACAACGAATATAAATAATGCTGAAAATATGGCTAGTCTTATAAGAGAGCGGCGAAGTATTCGCCGCTTTGAAACACATCCAGTTTCAACCCAACAAATAACAGAACTGCTTCAACTATCCATACAATCACCAGCTTTGGATCAGCAGGAAGCAGCTTGTCGCTTTATCCTAGTTTCCAGTCCAGAAGGCAAGGAAAGCTTAGCAGCTGGAATTATTGCCTCTTTTTCCGAGCATGGTTTATATAGAAGAATGCCCAATAAGCTTAAGCAGATGTTTATAAAACGAACTGCACAAATCCCCGCCTTTTTGGTTGCCATCCAAAAAGGCTCTACAAAAGAGAGTATCAAAAACTATGCCGCAATCTGTGCCATCCTTCAAAGCTTTTCCTTACTAGCTTGGGATCACCAATTAGGAACTGTGTGGAATACAGAACCATATATTTATAACAAGCTTTTCACAGACAAACTTGATTTAAATGAACAGGAGCAAGTTGTCTGCATTATGTATGTTGGTAAGTGGAAGAAGATGCCCAACTCCAAACACCGAACAGCTATTAAAGAAAAACTAACCTTTAAATAAACGGAGGCATTACCCATTATTAGAGAAAAAAAGGAGGCATTAAAAATGAGCTTATCATCGCTTTTTCAAGAAACGCGTGCTGTCAGTCAGTTTTCCCAAAAACAGATACCCCAAGAATTAATACTAAATATTTTGGATGAAGCCACTTGGGCCCCTAATCATCAAAATCGCGAGCCATGGCACGTAATATTCATTACAAGCGAGACAAAACAGAAGTTATCCCAAAATCTTACTAAAGAAAACGATCATCAATTAAAGGCAGCTATAGCTCACTCCTCAGTTTGTTTAATCATTACGTCAAAAATGAGTCAGGATGTACATATCACGAATGAAGATTTTGCTGCTGTTTGTTGCTTCATTCAAAATATCCAACTACTTGCATGGGCAAATCAGATTGGCATGACCTGGCAACTCGACGACTATAAAGATATTCAATCCTTAATTGATATTCAGCAAGATGAAAGAATTGCAGGCATCCTTTGTCTCGGTTATTTTGACGAACTTCCGAAAAAGAATCTTGTAAATGTTGAGAGTCAAATTGCTACATGGTAATAGGTGAAGCGTAAAAAGCAACACAGCAAAGGACATCATTCTTTTGCTGTGTTGCTTCTTTTTGTTTAGAGTATCCTATTGTCTAATCTACTTATAATCATTAATTGGTCCCTCATCCATTAGGACTTCTACCATACCTGAATACCCCATCCTAAGTTGTGGTCTATACTCTGAGTTCGGCATACTATAAAGCTCCAGTGGATTTATAATAACTCCATCTTGCGTATTATGTAGAATTCCAGGCACACACGAATAGATTCTGTCATTATTATTAGCGTTTTTGGATGTAATGGTAACAGATGTCCCATTATGATTATCTATACTCATAGATACCTTATATCTGTAGAAGGAGCCTGTTCCATTGGACTGCGCAGAATAAACTACAGGAACAACAGCGAGGATATCATCATTTAATCGTAGTTTAATAACCTCAGTCTTTGTTGATTTACTATTTCTCCCTACATCGCCCATATGCTCCATTGCTCCGTTGCCATAACTGCGAAGTGGTGGTACACCTCTCGCACCAAACATAGCTACATCAACCTGCATACCATTCTTGGTATAAACTAAAGCATAAATATCATAATCTGTCCCTGTCTTCCAAGAAACAGTAGCAGTAATTTCAGGTGTTTTATCAATGATAACTGGCTTTTGTCCTTTGTCGAGGCTTATCTTCCCCTTAACCTTTTCAAGGCTTACCGTTGCCAATGTGTTTTTTCCATTGTTGCTTGCAAGAGTATCTGCCGCTATTGGCGTCTGTTTTGGAACAATTATAGGTTCAGACGGCTTATCTTGTTCTTCCGGTTCAACTTCAACACCATAATTTATACATAATCCTTCAAGCCCAGAATCAAAACCACGCCAAATGGATCTAACCTTTGGCTGACCGTTCCTTACATATAATTCTAATACTACAATTCCATTTTCATTTGTAAAACTAGACGGCGTTAACTGAATAACAGTATTATCCGTAGCTAACTCGGCCTTTAAGTTCTTCACATTTGCAAATCCGGTATTATTATCTTCTGTAAGAGTTATCGCTACTTTAGTTATACCTTCTGGAGCTCTACTCATATCAAAATTAAGCTTATGGATTTTTTTATTTCCTACTTGCACTGCAGGCATTAAGCTCGCTAAACCTGTAGTACTGTTTGGCTGATTATAAAATATTATCCCACTGTCTCCTTGGACCTTATCTAAATCAGTTAACAGAAATGCTGTTAAAGAAATATCTATTTTATTGGAAGTTTCGTAGCTAACAGTAACACTTCCCTTTGAAGAACTTAAAGCTGCATTTGCCCCCATTTGAAGAAATGGACTTATTTAAACTCCTCCCTACTTTTTATCTTCTAATCACCTACTACTACAAAAACTACCTTTTTTTCAAAAATTCTCTTTTTCTACTCTCTTATTTTATACAGCCTTTTCTTTTTAAGAAAGTACAGAGAGCTATATAACTTCAAATTATTTACTATGAAAATCATATTGTTCTATTTTTGACATATCTTAGCTATCAATTCTTATAGCTTTCTTCAATAGAAGATTCTGTTAGCCTGCCTATATATTGAATAAGCATTCTCTCTCTCTCAACTCTTCTAAAACTTCTTCTGGCACTTTCCTAACTTTGATATCTTTCCCTAAAAAAAGCAGCCAATTTGTTAGGTCAGTTACTTCTTCTGAATTATTAACATTAACAAAGGTCTTTAAAATGGCTATTGTTTGGTAAGGATTTGTATAAGAAATGGAAGCTTTCAAAGGATGATATTTTTTAAACTGCGTAATCGCTTTTGGGCCAAGTTCTATGACAAGATTAACTACTTGCTGCTGATTATTTAGTTTATCTAGAATCTTTTTCTTACTTACTCTATTTTTTGTTGAATATGGTTCAACATTGGTGAGATTATCAACAGGAAATATCCTTCTTTGTTCCTCATTCAAGTCAAAGCCTTCAATAAACCAAAGACTTTTTTCACGATAAAGATGCAAAAGAAAAATCGGGAGTGATTTAATTTCCTTCACTTCTTTAAGAGTAATCAGTAAATAACTATCTGCAAGGAGAATATGAATAAGTTTTTCTAATATCGGATGAGGCAGATCTGATAAATCAAGGAGGTCAGGATTATTCGGATTGGTTCCTTCAAAAAGCAATATTTGATTTAATAACACTAAATCATCTTGCTGATTGTCTGAAAGCAGACCAAGTAATTTTTCAGCCAAGGACTGACGACTCTTCAAATATGGAAGCTGTTGATTTCTTGTGGCCATAAAAGCAATAAAAAGCGCTTTTATCTCATTATCGGTAAACTGAACATTAGGCAGGACAGAATTGCTCATAACATAATATCCCCCATCCCTTCCAACCTCAGCAACAAGCGGCATTCCCATTGTTTCAATTTCTTTAATATCTCTAACAGCAGTCGAACGGGAGATATGAAATTCCTGCATGATTTCAGAAATGGTAAAATGGGCACGATTATTAATATAGCGCATAATAGTATTAATCCGTTCAACTTTTTTCATTAAGATCTCCTAAACAGTATCATTTTTTGACATGATTTAAAGATATTATAAACACATCAAGTGAAAATACAAGTCATTTGAAAAATTATAAAAAAGGCAGGTTTTGAATATGGCACAGTATACTTTAGAAGAAAAAGAAAGCTTTACAGTATTAGGATTGGGTATCGAGCTAAAGAGTGATTATACAGACTATGCTGGCATAAATAAGGAAAAGTCAGACTTTTGGCAAGCGGTCAACCAAGATGGAAGACTATCCACTTTAAAAGAACTCGCTACAAACGACTATATTTTTGCCGTAAACGAGGCAGTTAATAACAAAATGATGCATTATGCTGGCGTATTGTCAGACAAAACGCTATCAGATGAAGCATCTAGAGTTATCCAATTTCCGGAAGGCCTCTATTTAATTGTTAAAGGAGAAGCAAATACAGCTGAGGAATTGAGCAATCAGCTTACAGGCATTGCTTTTGGACAAGTCTTACCAGAAGTACAAACTATTGCTTATGTTGGTGGGCCAAATGCGACTGTTGAGATGGCGCAGAAAAACGGAATAGTATATGGTGAAATGTGGATTCCGGTTGTTGAAAAATAGGCCTAAACCAAAATAATGCGGGGCTCGTTTATTGTAATCAGAAAAAGAGATATATTAAGGTGGATGCAAAGAGATTCAGGACTTTCTATTTTTCACGAAAGTCCTGATTGAATATCTAAAATTACTTTCCAAATCTTTTACGATAACCACATTTCCTGCATAGCTCCTCCACTGCGACTCTTCGTGAAAAACCTTCTACAAGATCTTTGGCTCTATCCATCTCGATAATATCCGAAAATGAGTTATCATTGATATTGCCAAGATCGATTACACCCTCACCATCAAGGCAACAAGGAATAACAGTTCCGTTTGCTAAGATACCTGCTTGATTTCGCATACCATAACAGAAGCCTTTGCCATCATCTTCTTCTTCGTGCAACGCAGGCCACTGAAACTCATAATCTTGATTGATGAAGATGCGTTCCGCAATTTTGATGCCGCTTCCTGGTGTGACCTATTCTTCAATTTTGTAGTCTAATTCAAATTCTTTCTCAATAATTTCAAGTAATTCTCTGTTTCGTTCTCTTTCAATATTCGTTGTATTGTCTTGTGTAAGATTCCATAATCTTAGGGAAACAATCAAATCCGACTGACTCGTCGCTTCTTTAATAAAGGAAAGAATACTTCTCACATACCCTTCCTTATCCTTAGAACCAATATGACCATCAAAACTATGAAGTGAAAAATTCATTTGTCTAAGCGCAGGCTTATTTAATAATTTTTCCCTCTTTTTATTAATTAATGTTCCATTAGTCGTGATATTAACCTTAAAGCCTTTTTCATGGCTTAAGTCTAACAGATCGCCTATTTTAGGATGAAGCAGCGGCTCACCCTTTACATGTAAATAAATATAGTCTGTATGTGGTTTAATCTGGTCTAACCTCTTAGAAAAATCCTCTAAAGAAATAAATTGCTTCTGTCTTTCTGTTGGTGGACAAAAGCTGCACGCAAGATTACATACACTTGTAATCTCTAAATAAAACTTCTTAAATTTTTTCACCGTTAATTCCTCACTTTTTTAACTACTAACAACAGGTATTCTAACACTATTACAGCATATTTGTTCATAAATAGAAACATACTTATTCATGGAAACTAACGTTATGATGCTTTTATTTAATTTAATGTACTTGGTTATTACTGAAAACAAGTTTTTAGGTATATGCTGCAGTGTTTCCATAATATCTTTTTTATAACGAATAAATATCAGTACCAAAAGCAATAATACATATAAAACTACTGTGAGGTTTTACTGAAATGAAACAGATTATCCTCTGGTTACTCTTAATAATACCTTGGCTTTCCTTGTTTTTTCTGAAAATGATAACTGTTCGGAGATACATACCAGTCGCTCTATTTATGACCGTTATTCATTCCCTAGCATACCAGGCAGCCCACCATTACGGCTGGTGGAATGAAACTGGCTCCAGCCTGTTCGGATGGGATAAAATTATTCCCATTCCTTGGGTATATGGTGCATATTTAGTGATAGTTATCTGGGTATTCCATTTTACTTTCGGGAAATTTTGGAGGTATTTGACTGTTAATATACTTTTGGACGGGGGATTTATGTACATCGTTTACCCAATATGGGAGCGACTTGGACTAGTTTCAGGAGATTCGACCTTGCCTACACTTGCTGTTGTTGCCATGATGGTCGGATTTTCATTAATCATCTATTTATTTCAATTGTGGCAGGACGGAGCACTCGAACAGCACGAATCGAATTCATAAATGGCTAAGAACTAATTTTGTGTCCCTCTTGCTTCAGTGCAAACTATCATTTGAAAATAAAACTCAACAGGCTTCTGTATTTAACCAAAAGTGAATTCGATACAACGAATTCACTTTTATTTTCTAACACTTAACCCTCAAGCTCACCATTAAAGCTTTGCTTTTTCCTTTATTGGCAACCATACTTCGCTATATACATTTTCATTCGTACTGCCATGCTTTGTAAAAGAAATTCCAGGTAAGTCAGCTATTTCATAACCTGAAGATGGCAGCCACTCTGAATAAATTTTCGCGGTCGTTTCTTGCAGCGCAGCAGGGAAAGGTCCTTGGTTTGGAAAGATTGCCCATAAGCTTTCTTCAATAGAAAGTTGTTCTAAATCAGCAAATGGATTTTTTTTTGTTGTGGCAAAACCAATCATATGCGTTAAATGCCCTTTTTCTTCCAAGTAACCATCATCAAAATCATAAGATATATTCAAGACTTGATGAGGATATAAATCAGCTAATTGATGCATCTCCTGTCTTTGCTGTTCAGTAATAGACTGAGCAAGTTCTAAAATGGCATTATTGACACCTTCAAATTGTATAGGCACTCTTTTCGAAACTCCGACTAAATTAAATTTCTCTTTCCTTTCAATTTTGAATTCCATAGAAATTCCTCCCCGTATATCGATAAAAAATGAAAATTTGGGAAATGATTTTTGGATTTTATTTTTCGTTACTTCTGACGGCAAGAAGCCACACCATTCACGAAATGCTCTGGAAAATCCCTCAATTGATTGATAGCCATATTTAAAGGCAACATCCGTCACCCTCGCACCACCTATTAATTCAACATTCGCAACCGATAATCTTCTATTTTTGATATACTCATTCAACGACATGCCTGCCATATACGAAAACATCCTTTTAAAATGATAATCAGACATTCCAACTATCTTTGAGATTTCTGTTCCAGATATTTGTTCTGTTAGGTTTTCTTCGATATAATCCATCAGTTGATTAAATTCCTGTAACATTCATTTCCCTCCTTTATAGTTACATTCTATTGTAACCCTTGATTGTTCACTCGATATTTTAGATATGGAGTTCGTCGGAATGGGAGGCTTAGACATAACAAAAGATAACCTTTCTAAACGCGAATAATAAAATTACATCTAAATTTGAAAAGTTAAGCTTGTGACTAAATAGAATATGGATTTCAAATTAGTTTGGTTTAATGTGCGCTTGACCACTCGTTTTCCTCGGGGAGAAAGCTGAACCTCGTTGTCGACAAAAAATGAATCTAAGTGAGACTTGTATTTCTGAAAAAGACTTACAAGTTTTACTTTTCTTTTTAGCCATTTTCAAAAAAAAACACCCTTGATAGCATTTATCAAGGGTAGATAGTAGACAATACTAGAACTATTAAAATACAAGCCTGATTCTGCCTTAGTACTTTGTAAGTCCAAAAATTATATATAAATTAAAAATAATATCAAATAAATCCATAATTAGAGCTAAATATTTAAAATACTAAGCATTTAAACAGTATATAAAGAAATTTTCTTATCTCATGTCCTTATGTATTAAATATATCCGAGTATTCTCCAGTTTATTATTAAATTGCTTCTTTTTTTCTAGCATTATTCATTAATTTAAGTTCACTGATGATATCTGATTCTATTTCAGTATTTTTCTTATTAATCATTCCATTATTTAAAAATATATCAATTAAAGTCCAAATACCAAAGCATCCTAAAGTAAGGGTCATAGCAACACCAGTGCCAATTTTCCCTAAATAATATCTATGTGCTCCAATATTACCTAGGAATAACCAAAGTATCCAAGTTGTTGCAGTTGACTTTTTCTTACGATCCATTTCAGAAGCTAATAATTGAAGCTCTTGTGAAGTTAAATCTTGTTTTGCATAAATATTTTGCATTAAAATTTCCCCCAAAAATATTATAGTTCCCAAAATATTATAAATTAACCATTATGAAATTACTAGGAAAATTGAAATTAATAGAAAAAATGATTATTATTGTAAAATTACCATTAAATACGAACTAAAAGAGGTATACCAAAGCTTATATTCTTTTGCTTAGTAAATTAAGTGAGATTCATGCTTACCCCGGTTGTAATCAGCATACCGAAATGATGTATTTCATGTAAAAAAATAAAAAAAGCTTCCCATTGTCCATAAAATAGTTGGGAAGACTCTTTTTTTATGCACTTGTACAGTTGTTTCTAACTAGTGCATTAAAAATAATTTATTGTACTCATTACATTCTTGATTAAAATTCAAGTTAATACTGTTTATGTTTCCTAACGAAGCCTTACTTATGATACGGTTCCCCCCGATTAATCCGAAACGCCCGATAAACCTGCTCTACCAAAATCAAGCGCATCAACTGATGTGGAAAAGTCATCTTACTGAAAGACAGCTTGTCATCTGCCCTTTGCAATACGTGACTGCTTAAGCCTAGCGATCCGCCAATAATGAAGGCTACTTTACTTTTTCCGTAGGTTGCGAGCTTGTCTAGTGTATCTGCAAGCTCCTCTGATGACTTTTGCTTACCATCAATTGCTAATGCAATAACATGAGCATCAGCTGGCACCTTTGCAAGTATTCTTTCTCCCTCTTTATCCTTCACCTGAATCATTTCGGCATCGCTTAAAACCTCTGGTGCTTTTTCATCTGGCACTTCGATTATTTCTATTTTAGAATAGCTTGAAAGCCGTTTTGTATATTCTTCAATTCCTTGTTTTAAATACTTTTCTTTTAATTTCCCAACGGTAATAATCGAGATATTCACAGGTATTCCTCACTTTACAAACATATTATCCACAGAAGTTATCCACATATCCACATTTTTAATCCACATATAGTATGGAATCACGTGTTCGCCACAACATATATTGCGTTATTTTTACAATATTCACAGGTTGTTGATAACTTTTTTTCAGGTTCTATTTTCTCTAATGACGGGAATGTTTCAAAGTCGTTAACGATTGTATCTATTGCTATATCTACATGTTCTTCACAGCTATATATCATTTTGTATATACTCCTTTTGTGCTGATTACATTATTTATTCTTTTTTAGCTTGTGGATATATTTTAGTTTTATTATTTAAAATACTTATCCACATTCCATCTTACCATTCCTTGCTTAAACTTCAACTTTTACAGGAAATAATTAATCCCCTAATAAAGGTTATACCTTTTTTAGAAAAATAAAAAAATAGAAGGGAATTCCCCTCCTATTACATTTTATCTTCTGAAAGCGTCAATTCTGCCGTTTTCTCTTTTCCTTCGCGATAGTATTTAATTTTGAGCTTGTCACCGATTTTCTTATCTGTATACAGATGCTTACGCAATTCAATTAAATCCTTAATTTTTTCACCATCGAGCTCAACAATAACGTCCAGTTCCTTCAATCCAGCTTTTTCTGCCGGAGAATCCGGAGAGACAGATTTAATTGCAACACCTGTGGTTAAGTCTTTTGGCAGCTTAAGCGCCTCTTCTTGATAATAACCTGGAATATCACTAACTGACTCAAGTTCAACTCCCATATAAGGACGTTTTACTTCACCATACTCTTCAAGATCCTCAATAATCGGAACAGCAGAATTTATCGGTATTGCTAAGCCAATTCCTTCTACAGAGGACTCTGAAATTTTCATACTGTTTATTCCAATGAGCTGACCTTTAATATTAACAAGTGCTCCGCCACTGTTTCCTGGATTAATTGCTGCATCTGTTTGAATAACCTCTGATTGCCAATCAGCAACTCCATCACTATTAATGTCAATAGGGATGGTTCTGTCCAATCCAGAAACAATCCCCTGTGTGACAGATCCGGAAAATGTCAGACCAAGAGGATTTCCAATAGCTATAACTGGTTCTCCAGATTTAAGGGCATCTGAATTGCCGAATTCAGCAACCTTTGATATGTCCTTTGAACTTACCTTAAGTACGGCTAAATCAGTCCAAATATCGCTTCCTATAAGCTCTGCGCTAACCTTTTTACCGTCAGCAAGGGTGACCTCAAGCTCTGATGCACCTTCCACTACGTGGTTATTTGTCACAATATAAGCTGTATTACCGCTTTTTCGGTAGATGATCCCTGATCCTGTGCCAGCCTCTGCCCCGCTGGCATCAGCCCAAAAGTCAGATTCCTGAAGATTTGTTATCCCAACAACAGCATCTGCAGCAATATCGACTGCCTTTGTAACATCTGTATCAACATCAACAGAAACGCCCTGTGTAATCCCACTAAAATTAGCACCGCTTGTTGAGCCTTGCAGCGTAGACAATACTCCTAATTGGGTTAAACGGGGAAGCAGAAGGACAATAATTAAGGCCCCAATAATTGCACCGATAAAACCGGCAAAGAAATATCCTCTCCTCTTTCGTTGAGGTCTGCTCCTTTTATACTCTTCATAACGAAACTCTTCGTCATTTGTCATTCGTCATACCGCCTTCCTTCTGAGCAATTGTTTTCCTAGCTAGTATGTCCTTATTCGTAAAGGCAAGCTATCTATAAATAAGAGCCTTTTAATAAGACACTGATAAGTACCTTATTAATTTTTCCTATTCCTCACAAAAACAAACAACATAATCAAGAAATTCGAGTCCTAACATTGTATTAAATAAATTTATTGCTTATGACATACAAAAAAGGCAAGCAGATTGGTTCTGCTTGCCTTTTCTTTATATCGCCATTAAATTAGTCGGCTTTTTGGGGTCTGTATCATAAAGCCCTAGCTGGTCTGTTAACTCCACTCCACACTGTTCTAGCGTTTGTGTCACTGACATTCTAGCTAAGTCCTTAATATTGTTATCCATGCTTAAATGTGCCAGATAAATATGCTTTGTGCGATCACCAATAACCTCACTCATCGCAATAGCTGCATCCTCATTTGAAACATGTCCAACATCACTTAATATACGTCTTTTAATATTCCAAGGATATCTTCCCATTCTCAGCATCTGTACATCATGATTGCTTTCAAACACATAAGAATCCGCATTGCGAATAATTCCCTTCATACGATCACTCACATAACCAGTGTCAGTAATCAGCACAAGCTTCTTTTCTCCTTGATGGAATACATAGAACATTGGCTCTGCCGCATCATGAGACACTCCGAAAGACTCAATGGAGACATCTCCGAACGTTTTAACTGTTTCCATATCAAATTGAAACTTTTGCTCAACAGGAATTGTGCCGATCAGAGGCTCCATTGCCTTCCACGTTTTTTCATTCGCGTAAATCGGCAGGTTATACTTCCTTGCGATAATTCCAACACCTTTAATATGATCACTATGTTCATGTGTAACAAATATACCCGAAAGCTTGTCCATTTTTCGATCAATGCCTTGAAATAATGTTTCCATTTGTTTTCCGCTCAAGCCTGCATCAACTAAAAATGCATGTTCCCCTGATTCTACATAAATAGCATTGCCTGTACTCCCACTCGCGAGAACACTAAAATGCATGTTTTGTTCACTCCAATTTCGTCTCTTCCATCCCTGGCTTAATAATCTCCCCATTTAACGCATTGACATAGAGATTTTTCTGTCCTTTTAAAGTAATTTTCCAAGTTGGTGCAAGCAGCTGCACAGATGGCGCATTCTGCTGTGAATAATAGCCGAGCTCCACATTGGAGATGTATGTGTTCATTTCCAAGTAGGCGTTTTTGTAGAGGGCATAAATAGCCTCTAACGGCTTCACTAACGTTTCCTTCTCATCAAATTCTTTAATATCCTGCAGATAGGTTTGATTATAGGATACGATGTTATTTTCTTCATTTACTAAAAAGGTTAGTTCCCCTTTTAAGTTATGATATAGTGTTTTGTCATTATACTGTTGGTAATAGGTGATTGTATTGTCCTTCTTTTCCCAGAAAACATATTGATCACCGTTTAAAATATGACTTCTAATGTATTCAGCTAATTCTTCTTTTTTAAAATCATCGCTTAGCTTGATTGGTTTTTCTAAAATAGACTGAAGCATGATGGAATCTTGAACTTTTATGCTTTGGCCGCTTAGTGTACTCTTTTCTAGCTTCTCTAAATCTTCATCACTGAACGTCATAGATTTAGCAGTTAAGTACTGGCCCTTTTCGATATCAGATGGAAACTTGTCCTCGTCATACTTAATTCCATCAAGTGCCAAAGTTTTGGAGATTGGTGTCTCTGGCTCCTCTGTCTCAAATTGCTGTGTATCTTTTTTAAGCTTTGTATATTCATAAATCAAATAAACATCCAAAAGCAAGAAGGCAACAATAAAAATAGTTTTAATTTTACTCCAATCCACTTTTACTGCCCCCTGTCTCCCCTTCTCCTAACTGATGCCACTCTCCATTATATAAGTAAAACCAGCCTGGCTCTAAATAAGCATAGCTCGGATTGGTTATAACCATATCATAGCCTGGCACAATATCCTCCAGCTTCTTAGGATCAAAGTTTTTCGAGGATTGTATTTCCTTTAATACAGAACTGCCTGAATCAAGCTTTTGAGCTGTCGCATCAATAGGATTTGGTGTTATAGCCACATTGCTGGTAATGAATTGTTCTACTTTATTATTTTCCCAAGAAACCTGGATAGTAGATAAATCCTTTTTTAAATTGAATACTGGAAAACCAGATTCATCATAGATACGGAAATTAACCATATTCTTATCATTACTATTCACGAATAAATAATTATTGACCCAGCCGCCGTGATCATTAACAAAATCAATGCTGTTTTCAATAATTTGATTAGGGCTTAATTCATTGGTAAGAGTACCAGTTGGTTTCAGAAACTTCACAACATGAGTATCCTTTTCTATTCTCAGCATACTTGACTCATCTGTGTACACTTCTTCATTCGTCTCCACACTCTTTTGAGCATTGCTTGGAACGCTGAACATTGCATTTTTCAGCCTCGAAGAGTCCACTGTTTCACTCTTATAAATATATTTATTCAGCTCGGTTTTCCCGTTTGGCAAGTAGATCAGATTATCACCTGCCTGATAGCTGAAGTAAGAATTATAGGAAGTATCCTCAGCAGTAATGTTGTCCTGGAAGTCTTTAATGTTATTTATATAACTTACAGAAATTCTGCTTTTGTACACCTTATCATCTTTCTTTGAAATAAAATATACTGCTCCTTCATCCTCTTTAACAAGGTTATAGGACACAAGAATAGTATCAAAATTAAACAGATTACTTTCATCAATTTGAAGGATATCCCGGTAAAGACTAAAAGGGATTTGACCTGGAAACCGAATTTCCATGCTGTTCTTCTCATTTTGAATAAAGTTTGGGATATCGTTTATTTCTTCGGAAATATTTTCTAGGCTTCCGTATTCAACTGTTTTTAAAACGTTAAGTACAGAATTAATTTCGTCCATTGAAATTGTACCATATATTTCACCATCTACATGCTGGAAAATTCTATCGGGCCGAACAATGTCTGCGACTTCTTGTTTGCTGCCAATTTTCTCTGTTTCAACAATATTATCATTCGGATCTTCTGCTGTATTGCCTTGATCTGTCCATAGAAGGTAATACATAAGCAGACTCAGCATCACTAATATTGTCAGTACTAAACTTTTTACATTTTCATAATTCATATTCATACCCAATCATCCTCTTCTGATTGAATATAAGGGAGTGTAAAGGAAATTTTCGTTCCTTTCCCTTCTTTACTCGATGCCCAGATTCTCCCCCCATGTGCTTCAACCATTTCTTTTGCAATAGCCAACCCTAAGCCTGTACCACCAAGTCTTCTTGTTCTCGCTTTGTCAACACGGTAAAAGCGATCAAAGATCTTACTGATGTTTTCCTTCGGTATGCCAACACCGTTATCTGCAACACTTACAATTAACTGCTGCTCTTGCTCTTTTATGGTAAAGGTAATTTTGCCGCCTTCTGGGGAGTATTTCATTGCGTTTGAAATAATATTATCAAGCACTTGTGTTAATTTATCCTCATCAATTTCAACAAAGGCTACATGTTTTGGCAACTTCCGTTCAAAAGTGACATTCTGTTCCTTTGTCAGCTCGAATCTATCGATAATTCTGTTATAGAAAACCATAAAATCAACTAACTCTTTATTCAGCTTATAGTCCCTGCTGTCAAGCTTAGAAAGCTGAAGTAAATCATTCACAAGACGTATCATTCGTTCTGTTTCATTTTGCGTAACTTCTAAAAACTTAGGGGCAAGTCCATCATCCTGCCATGCTCCCTCTGCCAATGCTTCAACATAGCTTCTCATTGTCGTTAACGGCGTCCTGAGTTCATGCGATACATTTGCCACAAACTCTTTCCGTTCCATATCAATTTTCTCCTGCTCTGTAATATCATGAAGAACAGTAATTAAACCATTAACAAAACCTGTCTCCTTTTGAATAACAGAAAAGTTTGCCCGAAGAATATATGGTTCGTAATTTGTACTATAATCAAGAATTACTGACTCTCTCTCTTCTAAAAGCTCATCAAATGTATATTTATCCTTTAAGCCAAGTAAATGAATAATTGGCTCAGACAAGACTGTTTCACGTGAAACATCCAGCATTTTAGCGGCAGGCTCATTTATAAGGATAATTCTACCTTTTCGGTCTGTAGCAATAACGCCATCTGTCATATAAGATAAAACAGATGACAGCTTCCTTCTTTCACTCTCAGTAGAAGCCTGTGACTCTTGTAGCTTTTTCGTTAGGTTGTTAAAGGTAATTGCCAGTTGACCAATTTCGTCAAAGCCGTACACTTTAACCTTTTGAGAGAAGTTCCCTTTGGAAAGAGCAAAGGCATGCTTTTGCATGTCTGAAATTGGTCTAGTAATCGTTCTAGCCAATAATATGCCAAGTATTGCAGTAACAATTAACGTGATAACAGTTCCTTTTTGAAAGATGCTGTTAATGTTGTCAAGACTGTCATACACTTCTTGGATTTTCCCGACAGTATAAATAACGCCAACCGTCTCTCCGCCCTGTGGACGAATCGGTGTAATTAGGACATATTCCTTTTTATTATTTTCGACCCGTATGAAGGAATTCGACTGAGAGGAATTAGACATAGCCCTTCTTACTTTCGTATCTACCATTCTCTGGCCGACCAATGATTGTTTTTCAGGATCTGATGTTCCAATAATTATCGAGTTATTGGTGATTACCCTTATTTCTTGAATATCTGTAGCATTATTATTTTCACTTAACAGTCTTTTTACATCATCTTCAAGCGTTGTTCCCGTGCCTTCAACAGGACGCTCCTTTACGAGCTGCTCCTCCATATAAATGGAAAGGATATTAACCTTTTCCTGAATGGAGGTCTTAAAGTTTTCAATTAGTGTAGACTGCAGCTTTTGGACAAAGTACACACCGATAATCTGAATCGATATAAGGATGAGCAATACAATTATTATCATTAGCTTTACATGAATTGATCTAAAAAAACTAACTTTTTTCATTAATATCTATTACTCCTGTTCAGGATTACGCAAGTAATACCCTACGCCTCTTCTCGTTACAATCCAGGTTGGATGACTTGGGTTATCCTCTATTTTTTCTCTCAGCCTTCTCACAGTTACATCCACTGTTCTTACATCTCCATAATAGTCATAACCCCACACTGTTTGCAGCAAATGCTCTCTCGTCATTACCTGACCAATATGTTTAGCCAAATAATGAAGAAGCTCGAACTCACGATGTGTAAGCTCAATCATTTCTCCTCTTTTAGAAACGATATAAGCATCTGGGTGAATGATTAAAGAACCCACTTCAATCTCGTTTGATTCATTTTCTTCTTCTGAAGCAGCTGGAATCTGCTGATGACGTCTTAAGTTCGCTTTAACGCGGGCAATCAGCTCCCTTGTGCTGAAAGGCTTTGTGACATAATCATCTGCACCGAGCTCAAGTCCCAGTACTTTGTCAATCTCAGAGTCTTTCGCTGTTAGCATGATGATGGGCATTTCATACTTCTTGCGAATCTCACGACATACTTCCATTCCATCTCGCTGTGGAAGCATGATATCAAGCAGAACTAAATCTGGTTGAACTTCTTCTACCATTTCCAATGCTGCATTGCCATCATAAGCACAATGAACTTCAAATCCTTCTTTCTTTAAATTAAATTGCAGAATATCCGCAATTGGTTTTTCATCGTCTACTACAAGTATCTTTTTATTCATGCACACTTATCTCCTTCAATGTAATCTGTCTATTAGAGTTAGGTTATTTCAAGAGCTTGTTCTACTTTCTACTTTACCATTTTCATTTTATATATTCACTTTTTTTCTATTCTACTCTACTTCCACTATTTCATTACAACTATTCAGCAATGCTTGCTTCCCTATAATTTGAAAAACCCTCCAAAATAGAGGGTTAATAAATTTTCTATAATAATGAAACCTTTTGATATACTCAATCGTTTAATTAGATGTAGTTTCATTTTCCTTTTTTGCGGTTGATAGGCATTTACTTGCCTCTCACCGCCTTTTTTTATCTTTTTTGATTCAGGCCACTATAACTGCATAGCCATGCCTTCTATTATTTTAACACACTTCTAGCCCTTAGCCCGGTATCGTTGCATTATTGTAACGGAATTGTATTATTGTTATAATACTTTTTTGGGCAAATAAAAAAAACAACTATAGCAATTGTATAGTTGTTTTTTTAAAGGATGGCTCAGGACGGAATCGAACCGCCGACACAAGGATTTTCAGTCCTTTGCTCTACCGACTGAGCTACTGAGCCATATTAATATTTCTATATAATATACACATGAAACAAAAATGGCGGTCCCGACGGGAATCGAACCCGCGATCTCCTGCGTGACAGGCAGGCATGTTAACCGCTACACCACGGGACCAGATAAATCTATATATATAAAATGACCCATACGGGATTCGAACCCGTGTTACCGCCGTGAAAGGGCGGTGTCTTAACCGCTTGACCAATGGGCCATATTAGAAATGGTGAGTCATGCAGGATTCGAACCTGCGACCCTCTGATTAAAAGTCAGATGCTCTACCAACTGAGCTAATGACTCGCTATTATGAAAGATAACTTGCAGTTTTTTTTCTGCTTTATTTCGCTTCATTGGCGACGCTTTTTATATTACCATGCTTATTATATAGATGGCAATACTTTTTACAAAAAAAAATAAAAAAATATTTAGGAGCCGCTCTTAACAGCGGCTCCTTTACATAAAAAAACCTTTTTAGTTTTGTCTCCAAGGACTGTGAACAACATTTGTTTGGCTTCTGTCTGGTCCGACAGAGAAAATAGACAACGGAATACCTGTAAGCTGTGCAACTCTTTCTAAGTAATGACGTGCATTTGCAGGCAATTCACTTAGTGATTTGCAGCCAGTAATGTCCTCTGTCCAGCCTGGAAGCTCTTCAAATACTGGTTCACATTGTGCCAATACTTTAAGGCTTGCAGGGAACTCGTCCATTACTTCTCCATTGTATTTATAAGCAACACAGATTTTTAGTGTTTCAATACCTGTCAGAACGTCGATAGAGTTCAGAGAAAGGTCTGTAATGCCGCTAACTCTGCGAGCATGACGTACAACAACACTATCAAACCAGCCAACACGGCGAGGTCTTCCAGTTGTTGTACCGTACTCACGACCAACTTCTCTAATTTGGTGACCAATTTCATTATCAAGCTCTGTAGGGAAAGGACCATCGCCAACCCTCGTAGTATATGCTTTAGAAACTCCAACAACATGCTTGATTTTCGTTGGACCAACACCAGAACCAATCGTAACTCCACCAGCAACAGGGTTAGAAGAAGTAACGAATGGATATGTACCTTGGTCGATATCAAGCATTACACCTTGTGCGCCTTCAAACAATACTCTTCTGCCTTCATCCAAAGAATCATTCAAAACAACAGAAGTATCACAAACATAATGTTTGATCTGCTGTCCATATTCGTAGTACTCATCAAGAATATCTTCTAATTTAAAGCCCTCTGTCTCATAGATGCGCTCAAGAAGACGGTTTTTCTCTAATAGGTTACGCTCAAGCTTTTCTTCAAAGATTTCTCTATCAAGAAGATCTGCAATACGGATACCAATTCTAGCTGCCTTATCCATGTAAGCAGGACCGATTCCTTTTTTAGTTGTGCCGATTTTATTAGCACCTTTGCTCTCTTCTTCCACTTCATCTAATTTCAAATGATATGGCAGGATTACATGAGCACGGTTGCTTATTCTTAAGTTATCTGTCGTAACGCCTTTATCATGCAAATATTTCAATTCAGTTAGCAACGCTTTTGGATCTACTACCATTCCATTACCAATAACACAGATTTTTTCGCTGTAGAATATTCCAGATGGAATCAAGTGTAATTTATATGTTTCACCATTGAATTTAATTGTGTGACCTGCATTATTACCGCCTTGGTAGCGAGCAATAACCTCAGCATTTTCTGACAAAAAGTCAGTAATCTTTCCTTTACCTTCGTCTCCCCATTGTGTTCCAACAACCACGACTGATGACATATTCCCAAAGCACCTCCAAAGGTTACTATATTATTTATATTTATTATCAAACAAACCTATTTTACCAATTTTCGTATACAAAAGTCAACAAAACACGAACATTCAAAACAAGAAAATAAATTTATGTTCGTAATCATTCTACTAATATAGATTTTATTAACTGTTTATCAAGCTATCAGACTTGAAATATAGCTGTTTTTTTAAAAATAAAAAAAGCAGGTTGGCTTTTAAACAGCCAATCTGCTTTTTACTATGATTATGCGCCTGGTGGCATGGACGGATCATCAAAACGCCGTTCCAAGTTAACGAATTTATTATATTCCTTAACAAAAGCCAGCTGTACTGTTCCTGTTGGTCCATTCCTTTGCTTTGCAATGATAATTTCAATGATATTTTTGCTTTCTGATTCTTTGTCATAATAATCATCACGATACAAAAATGCCACGATATCTGCATCCTGCTCAATACTTCCTGATTCCCTTATGTCAGACATCATCGGTCTTTTATCTTGTCTCTGCTCTACCCCACGAGAAAGCTGAGACAATGCAATAACTGGTACCTGCAATTCACGAGCAAGCTGTTTAAGAGAACGGGAAATTTCGGAAACTTCCTGTTGTCTGTTCTCGCCAGAACGCCCACTTCCAAGGATAAGCTGCAAATAATCAATTAGGATCATCCCAAGACCGTGCTCCTGCTTTAACCTACGGCATTTAGAACGGATATCAGTAATCTTCACCCCTGGGGTATCATCGATGAATATACCGGCATTAGACAGGCTTCCCATTGCCATAGTCAGCTTGCCCCAATCCTCGTCTGTCAATGACCCAGTACGAAGACGCTGTGCATCAATATTTCCCTCTGCACATAGCATACGCATAACAAGCTGTTCTGCACCCATCTCAAGACTAAATATCGCTACATTTTCACCAGTAGTTGTAGCTACGTTTTGAGCAATATTCAAGGCAAAGGCCGTCTTACCAACAGACGGACGCGCCCCTACAATAATTAAATCATTTCGTTGGAAACCAGCTGTCATTTTATCAAGCTCTGCGAAACCTGTAGCAATACCAGTTATATCACCTTGGCGGTTATGCATAAGCTCAATATTGTCATATGTTCGTACTAATACATCCTTAATATTATGGAATGCCCCAGCGTTTTTTCTCTGGGCAACCTCAAGAATGTTTTTTTCTGCCTCGCTCAACAGCACCTCTACTTCGTCTTCCCGAGCATAGCCATCCTGTGCTATATCAGTAGCTGTCCGTATAAGTCTTCGCAGCAAGGATTTTTCTTCCACTATTTTCGCGTAATACTCGATATTAGCTGCGGTAGGAACAGATGCTGCCAGTTCACTTAAGTAGCTGACACCGCCAGTATCCTCAAGATTATTGCCTGCAGATAGCTCTGCAGTGACAGTTATAAGGTCAACAGCCTTTCCGCCATCGTTCAACTTCAGCATCGCTGTATAGATTCTTTGGTGTGCACCTCTATAAAAATCCTCAGGAATAAGAATTTCCGAAGCAAGTGTTAAGCTTTGTGGTTCTAAGAATATCGCCCCTAGCACTGCTTGTTCTGCTTCAATATTTTGCGGGGGAACTCTATCATGGAGCATTTCACTCATAAAATTTAAAACCTCCTTTATTGGGAGAGGATAACGTCAATATATACTAAAAGAAAAAATGTGATCAGGATGCCTGTATCACATTTTTTCAAACCTATTCTATTTTATCATGTTTAAAGATAAATGGTACTTCCAATATTAGCTTAATTCTTTTACATGAACATTAAGTGTAGCTGTAACCTCTTGATGAAGCTTAACAGCAACCTTTGTCACACCTAATGAACGAATAGCATCGTTCAAATCAATTTTACGTTTATCAATTTTAATTTGATGTTTTTTCTTTAACTCATCAGCAATTTGCTTGCTAGTTATAGAACCAAACAATCTTCCGCCTTCACCTGATTTAGCAGTAAGCTCAACTGTAAGCTTTTCCACTTTTTCCTTTAATGCTTTTGCTTCTTCAAGCTCTTCTGCTGCTACTTTTTCTTCTTTTTTCTTTTGTGCATTTAATGTGCTAACAGCACCTGCATTTGCTTCAACAGCTAGCCCTTGCTTTAATAGGAAGTTTTGCGCATAACCATCAGCTACATTTTTAACTTCCCCTTTTTTTCCTTTACCTTTAACGTCTTTTAAAAATATTACTTTCATTCCTTTTTTCTCCCTTCAAAATATTCATCAATTGCCAGCTTAAGCCGTGCCTCAGCTTCTTCTATTGTCATATCGGAGAGCTGTGTCGCCGCATTTGTTAAATGGCCGCCGCCTCGAAGACTTTCCATAATAATCTGTACATTTATATCCCCTAAAGACCTAGCACTTATACCTATCTGTCCATCAGCTCTTGGTGAAATAACAAATGATGCATAAATACCATCCATTGTTAATAAGGTGTCTGCTGTTTGGGCAATTAAAACATTATCACTATTTTCATTTCTTTGTGCCTTAGCAATAGCGATACCAGGTTTATAGAAAATGACATTTTGAATTATTTTGGCCTTCTTAACATAATTGCTGATATCTTCTTTTAAGAACTTCTGTACTAACACAGTATCAGCGCCTTGCCCTCTCAAATACGAGGCAGCATCAAAGGTTCTAGCACCCGTTCTTAATGTAAAGCTTTTAGTATCAACAATGATACCAGCTAGTAACGCGGTTGCTTCTAGCATTTCAATTTTAGCTGTCTTCGGCTGGTATTCCAACAGCTCTGTTACAAGCTCTGCCGTTGATGATGCATATGGCTCCATATAAACAAGCAATGGATTTTCTATAAATTCTTCTGCACGTCTGTGATGGTCAATGACCACAACATCCTCAATTTTATGGATAAGCCTTTCCTCAATGACTAATGAAGGCTTATGAGTATCTACTACAATTAATAAACTCTCATCTGTCTCCATTTCCAACGCTTGTTCTGGTGTAATAAATCTATCGTATAATGTCTCATGCTTTTTTATTTCCTCAAGAAGCCTTCTTACACCTAAATCAATCTCATTCGGATTAAGGATGATATAAGCTTCTTTCTTATTCATCTGTGCAATCTTATTAATACCGATTGCAGCCCCTATTGCATCCATATCAGGATGCTTATGGCCCATGATGAATACTTTATCACTTGCCGTTATCAATTCCTTTAGAGCATGTGATATAACTCTCGCTCGCACCCTTGTTCTTTTTTCAACAGGATTTGTTTTACCACCATAAAATTTCACTTTTCCATTTGGCTGTTTAATAGCCACTTGATCTCCGCCGCGGCCTAATGCTAAATCAAGGCTTGATTGGGCGATAGTTCCTAGCTCTGGAAGAGAGGAAACACCTGAACCGACTCCAATACTTAATGTCAGCTGAACATTCTGCTTCGAAGTTAGCTCTCTTACCTCATCCAAAATCGTGAATTTATCCTTTTCAAGATGTTGAAGGATATTTTCATTAAATACTGCAAAGAAACGTTCTGAGGATATCCGTTTTAACAATACACCGTTATCTGTTGCCCATTTATTTAGGATGGAGGTAACACTATTATTTAAGCTGCTACGCGTTTGGTCATCCATACCTTGTGTAAGATCATCATAATTATCTAAAAAGATGATGGCAATTGCTGTTCTTTCATCCTCGTAAAGCTTCTCTATTTCTGTCTGTTCTGTTACATCAAAAAAGTAAAGGAGACGCTCTTCTTTTTTATGGATAACTCTAAATTTACGATTATGAAGTGTGATAATTTCCGTTTCCACCTCTTGTTTTATAAGGGGAATAACTGATGGAGACACATCATACAAAGACCTTCCGACTAAGCTATCCTCTGTAAAGCTGTACGCTAAATATGGATTTGTCCACTCAATATAGTATTCATCATTAATGAGCATAATCCCTATCGGCATTTCCATTAATGCCTCTTCTCCAACCTTTTTCACACGGTAAGAAAGGGTAGTAATATATTCTTCCGTTTCCTTTCTTTGCCGCACATTCATCTGAATGATGAAATAGAAAGGAATAACAGAAAGAAGTAACCCTAAAATGGCAAATAGCCAATTATAAAAGGAGATGATACCAAGGAGGATCAGAGTTATGCCAATCAGACAAATTAATGGATAGCGAATTGATCCCTTTTCCAAAAAAGCAGGCAATATTTATTCACTCCTAATATAGTTAATTTATTATGTATACAGTTCTTTATGCCACTATTATACCGTATCTCGACAAATAAGAAAGAACGAAAAAATACTTATACATACTTAGTATTTCCACTAATTCTTCTATTCATAAACGTGATTTTAACACCCTCTTAGCATAAGAAAAATATAAAGATACCCTCCATGTTATTTTACTATTTTATACAAGGTCATTCAAACATATAATATCTTCTCAAAATCACTTTACCGTACAAGTATAAAAAAACACATTAGGAGTTAACCTAATGTGTTTTTTTATTATTCACCAGTTACGTATGGAAGTAAAGCCATAGTACGTGAACGTTTGATTGCAATAGTCAACTTACGTTGATATTTTGCACTTGTACCAGTTACACGACGAGGTAAGATTTTACCACGCTCAGAGATGAATTTTTTAAGAAGATCTACATCTTTATAATCGATTTGCGTAATGCCGTTAGCTGTAAAGTAACATACTTTACGGCGTTTAGCACGTCCGCCTCTGCGTCCGCCCATTGCCATGTCAATTTCCCTCCTTTTTTATTTTATTGTTGATTATCAGAATGGCAAGTCATCATCTGAAATGTCGATTTGACCGCTATTAGCAAATGGATCCTCATCCATTCTTGTATAATCATTATTTTTATTTTGAGGTCGCTGATTCTGATAATTATTAGAGCCTCCGAAAGGATTATCTTGTTCCCTTGGTGCACTATAATTCATGTTGTCATTTCTATTTCCAGAATTGCTGTTTCTAGGTTCAAGAAATTGAACACTTTCTGCTTGCACTTCTGTAACATAGACACGCTTTCCATCTTGTCCCTCATAACTGCGTGTTTGAAGTCTGCCGTCAACGCCAGCTAAGCTTCCTTTCTTCAAGAAATTAGCCACATTTTCTGCAGGTTTTCTCCAAATTACACAGTTGATAAAGTCTGCTTCTCTTTCACCTTGTTGGTTCGTAAAAGTACGGTTAACCGCAAGTGTGAAAGTTGCAACAGCAGCTCCACTCGGTGTGTATCGCAGTTCAGGATCCTTCGTCAGTCGGCCAACAAGAACAACACGGTTCATCATCAGTTTCAACTCCCTTCCATCATGTTCCACGTGAAACATGAATGCATTCTATTTTTATTATTTAGCTTCTTCTTTAATAACAATGTGACGGATGATATCTTCGTTAATTTTAGCTAAACGAGAGAACTCCTCAACTGCTACTGGTGCAGCGTTAACTTTCACAAGTTGGTAGTAGCCATCACGGAAATCATTGATTTCGTATGCAAGACGACGTTTGCCCCACTCTTTTGATTCAGCAACTTCCGCTCCATTATCAGCAAGAATACCGTTAAAACGCTCAACTAGAGCTTTTTTAGCTTCATCTTCAATATTTGGACGGATGATGTACATAATTTCGTACTTTTTCATCACTTTCACCTCCTTTTGGTCTAAACGGCCCGATTGGGCAAGGAGCAATTTATACATTACTCACAAGATGAAATTATAGCATATTGGGAATAGATTTGCAATGAATACTAAAAAGAATTGCTGAGAATGTAAATATTCATTTGCATTTATGCATAAATTCTTTGTTCTCCTCTGCTTTTTATTAGCACATCTTCATATTCTCCAATTAAGTTATCAAGAATACTTTCCCATGACTGACTTAATGCATATTTTCTAGCTGCTATGCCATATAAACTTCTTTTTTCATGATTTGCAAGCAACTCGATAATCGCCTTTGTAAATTCGTCCGCACTTTTTGCTGTACAAATTCGTCCTGTTATACCATCCTCCACTAATTCTTTCACCCCACCTGAATTAGAAACAATTGCGGGAGTTCCTGATGCCAATGATTCTAGTACAACATTGCCGAATGTTTCTGTAGTAGAAGGGAAAACAAATAAATCAGCACTTGCATAAGCTTCTGACAGCTCTTCTCCTTTTAAATAACCCGATAGAGTAACATTATTCCAATTAGCTGCTTTCCGTTTCCACTCAGGCAAACTAGGACCGTCTCCTGCAAGCAGCCAATGTATTTTTTTATTCCAGTTGGCAGGAACAGAGTCGATTATAGTTGAAAGTGTGGACAGGTCTTTTTCTGGAGCAAACCTTCCAACATACAAAAGAATAAACTCCTCCTGTATATTGTATTTTTGTCTGACAGCATGACTTGTAGCAATAGGGCGGAATTGAGTGCAGTCAATCCCCCTTCCCCATATGGATAAGGAGTGAAAGCCAAGTTCGGTTAGTTTTGATTTTGTTTCATTTGAAGGTGCAAAGGTTCTTAATGTGGACTCATGAAACCATTTTAAGTATTTATGAAAAACAGGCAGTAGCCAAGAGGCTTTGTAGTACTCTAAATACTGGTCAAAATGAGTGTGATAGGAGGAAACAACTGGGATATGAAGTCTTTTGGCACAAAACAGTCCATACAGACCCATCATGTATGGTGTAGCAATATGTATAATGTCTGGATTAAATTCTTGAACCTTAGCTTTAATTTTTTTAGGGTTAGCTAAAGCAGTTCTGCATTCAGGATACAAAAAGACTGGAATACTAAAAAACTGGTTAATGTTTGGATAAACCGGAGCATCTTCCACTTCAGGTGCAAAAATTTGATATTGAATTTGCCTTTTTTCTAAATGATCTGTTAGCCTTTTTAAAGAGTTAGCAACGCCATTGACTTGCGGAAAATAGGTATCTGTAAAAATTGCAATTTTCACCTAAGAATCCCCCTTTGGAACATGTATTATGATCCCTCTAAAGGAATGATAGCACCAGTTTGAAAGGGGCATGTAAACGCACTGTAAAAGTATCTTCCTTATCGCATTGTCGAATTCAGCTAATTATTCTTAAAGTATTTCCTAACTGTTTGCTCTCAACAGAGAGCTTATTTGTCGAATGAGCTAAAGAAAATGTAAAAACCGCCTTTAAAAGTATAAAGACGGTCTTGCACTCATATAAATTCAGTTATTAAACATTAAAGCGGAAGTGAATGATATCTCCGTCTTTAACGATATACTCTTTTCCTTCAAGACGAACTTTACCTGCTTCTTTTGCAGCAACCATATTACCACTCACAATAAGGTCATCATATGAAACAGTCTCTGCTCTTATGAAACCTCTTTCGAAGTCGGAATGGATAATGCCAGCACACTGAGGTGCTTTCATTCCTTGGACAAATGTCCAAGCACGAACCTCTTGAACCCCAGCAGTGAAATATGTTGCCAAGCCAAGCAAATGATATGCTGCTCTAATCAACTGGTCAAGACCTGACTCTTCAATTCCAAGCTCTTCAAGGAACATCGTCTTTTCTTCCCCTTCAAGCTCAGCAATTTCTTCTTCAATCTTCGCACAAATAACAATAACCTCAGCATTTTCATTAGCAGCAAATTCTCTAACTCGCTGTACATACTCATTGTTTTCTGTATCGCCGATTTCATCTTCGCCAACGTTTGCCACATATAATACTGGCTTAATTGTCAATAAGTGAAGGTTTTTCGCAATTTTAGCTTGCTCATCAGTGAATTCAACAGCTCTAGCTGGTTTTTCTTCTTCAAAAGCAGCTTTTAGTATCTCAAGCACTTCTAACTCAGCCAATGCTTCTTTATCTTTTTGTTTAGCCATTTTTCCTACGCGGCCAATTCTTTTTTCAACAGATTCTAAATCTGCAAGAATCAATTCTAGATTGATTGTTTCGATATCAGAGATTGGATCTACTTTTCCAGAAACGTGGGTAATATTATCATCAGCAAAGCAGCGGACAACCTGACAAATAGCATCCACTTCACGGATATGAGAAAGGAACTTATTACCTAAACCTTCCCCTTTACTTGCACCCTTTACGATTCCAGCAATATCTGTGAATTCGAAAGTTGTTGGTACTGTCTTTTTTGGCTGAACAAGCTCAGTCAATTTATTTAATCTTGGATCTGGTACTTCTACAATTCCCACATTTGGATCAATTGTACAGAATGGATAGTTCGCTGATTCTGCACCAGCCTGTGTTATTGCATTAAATAATGTAGATTTACCTACGTTCGGCAATCCTACTATTCCAGCAGTTAACGCCATAATGTCACTCCCTTATATTAAACCTGCTTCTATGTAAGCAGAAATTAGTTTCGTTTGTACTTAAACCTTTACCAATTATAGATTTAACCTGCAAAAAAGACAAGTAGCCTTGCTTATGCAGCAGTCTTTTTTCCATAAAAAAAGCATGAATTATTCTTCATGCTTTACTAACATTTTTTTCATTTTTCGTGAAAAATCCCTTCTTGGGATAAGAACACTGTGTTCACAGCCTTCACATTTAATGCGGATATCCATTCCCATCCTTATAATTTTCCAACGATTTGTACCACAAGGATGAGCTTTTTTCATCTCAACAATATCATTGATAGCAAACTCTTTCGGTTCCATATTTCCTCCTGAAATTATTCTGGTTTCGAGTACATCATTAATTTTGGATAAGGACTTTCAATCCCATTCTCATCGAGAACATTCTTAATTTCCTTCCTTAATGCACGAGCGACTGTATAATGCTGCATTGGCAGTGTTTCTGCGACAACTCTTATAACTACCTCTGCCGCCATAATATTTTCAACACCTAAAAGCTCTGGAATCCCAACAATTTGCTCATATTTTGCCGGCAATGTTTCGATAAGGTCTTTGATTACTTGTTCAGCCCTATCTATATCACCCTTATACGCAATACTGACATCCACAACTGCCTTACTGTTGTTTAATGAAAAGTTTGTTACTTCCATTATACTTCCATTTGGTATAATATTCACTTCACCAGTATAACTTTTAACTTTCGTTGTTCTTAAGCCAATTTCCTCTACAACTCCCTGAAATTGTCCGATTTGTACAACATCACCAACGGAAAACTGATCCTCAAAAATAATGAAGAAACCTGTAATAATATCTTTCACTAAACTTTGGGCACCAAAACCGACAGCTAAACCGACAATTCCCGCTCCTGCAAGCAAACCCTTCACATCAATATGCAATGTGCCTAGTATCATCATCAAGGCAATAAAGTAGATAACATATGTAAGGGTATTCTCCAGTAGTTTAACTAATGTAGCCTCTCGTCTTTCTGATATTCTAAGTGCAGAATGTGTTCTTACTTTAAAGATATTTCGTACAGCAATTTTGGCAACTCTTGTCACTACGATGCTAATCAAGATAATAACAAGAATCTTTAAAGCTCCTTGTCCTAAATTTATCCATATGTTTTCATCTGTCAGGACATCCACACTATCGTTCACTTGTTCTTCAATATTATTCATTACATCACCTCTGCTGCCTCTTTCTCCAACGCTTTAAAATACTTATGTCCAATTTAAATAGCTGCCTTTCATCTATTTTAACAGTTTATAAATTTACTTTGAAGTAATAACCTACCTGTTATTTAATAGGTATATTTACTCATAATCAACTAGTTACCCCCCTTACTTTTTCCCTCTTTATTATAGATTTGGCATGAAGATGTATAGTTTTTAATATATATCCGTATAATGTTATTACTTTAACTTTCTTGAATACCGTTAAAAGCTGAAAATGCCTTGCTTATTTATAGTTTCCTAGCGTAAAGGAGTAGATTTAATGAGCATCTATACTAATATATTTGATAAAAATGAACTCCCAATTAGAATTGCTCATAATGAGCAGTTAGCTTCTTACAAACTGGCTGATGCTTTATATAAGCAATTGCCCCCTGCTTCTTCTGAACAACCAATAGTATTTATTTGTATTGGAACCGACCGCTCTACAGGTGATTCCCTTGGCCCCCTTGTTGGAACACTATTAGCTGAAAAAAAGCTGGGCTCTTTTTTTGTATATGGTACGTTGAACGATCCTATTCATGCTTTAAATTTAGAAGAAAAAATCAGCGAAATTAAAGAAAATCACGCCAATGCCTTCATCATTGGAATAGATGCCTGCTTAGGTAGAATGAAGAGTGTAGGTGTTGTACAAATTGGTGACGGTCCTGTTAAACCAGGAAGCGGAGTAAAAAAAGAGCTTCCACCAGTTGGTGAAATTCATATTACAGGTATTGTGAATATCAGTGGGTTCATGGAATTTCTCGTTCTGCAAAATACGAGACTTAGCCTTGTTCTTGATATGGCTAAAACTATTTCAAAGGGAATCTATCAAAGCAGCTTACGGTATAGATACGCTGAAAACCAAGAGGAATATACTGCCCTCCAAGAACGTCCTATATAACAAAAAAAGAAACCAAATTTGGTTTCTTTTTTATATTTCCTGATCGCTATCCAAAAGCTGCAAAATTCTTTCTAAATCATTTTCAGAAAAGAACTCTATCTCTATCTTGCCTTTGTTTTTTGTCTGTTTGATATTGACAGTAGTACCAAATCTTTCTCTAAGGAAGGATTCCTGTTCCTTTATGAAGATATTCTTCGGTTCTTTTTTTTCATCCTTTGTTTCACGTGAAACATCTTCATTCAATTGTTGGATTAAATATTCTAGTTGTCGTACATTCAAGCCTTCTTTGACTGTTTTTTCAACTAAAAGCGGCAATTTTTCTTTGTTTTTTAAACCGAGCAAGGCTCTTCCATGCCCCATTGAAATCGTTCCATCTGTAATCATTTCTTGGACGGCTGGTGGTAAGGATAATAATCTCACATGATTGGCAATGTGCGGTCTGCTTTTGCCAAGTCGCTTCGCTAACTCTTCTTGTGTGAAGTTTAGCTTTTTCATCAACAGTTGATAAGCATGTCCCTCCTCAATTGGGGACAAATCCTCACGCTGAAGATTTTCTAATACGGCAAGCTCCATCATTTGCTGTTCTGACAGATCTCTTACTACTGCTGGAACGACGTCCAAATTAGCCTCTTTTGCAGCGCGATAACGTCGCTCTCCAACAACAATTTCAAAGCCTTTAATGCTTTTGCGAACAATGATCGGCTGCAAAATACCATGTTCCAAGATTGAGGCTTTCAGTTCTTCAATGGCTTCTTTCTCGAAAACTTTCCTTGGCTGATAAGGGTTTGGTCGTAATTCTTTTATATTTAATTCTTTAATTACTTCTTCCTTTTCTACTTCCATGCTTGGAAAAAAAGCGTCAAGACCTTTCCCTAATCCTTTAGCCACTTGTAACCACTTCCTTTGCCAACTCTAAATATACTTCTGCTCCACGGGATTTTGGATCATAGATGATGATTGGTTCACCATGACTTGGCGCTTCACTTAATCGTACATTTCGAGGGATAATCGTTTTAAATACTTTATCCTGGAAGTATTTTTTAACTTCTTCAATTACTTGCAGTCCTAAGTTTGTGCGAGCATCAAGCATTGTCAGTAAAACACCTTCAATTGCAAGCTCATGATTCAAATGCTTTTGCACTAATCTTACTGTGTTCAATAACTGGCTTAGTCCTTCTAATGCATAATACTCACATTGTACAGGTATTAAGACAGCATCTGATGCGGTCAAAGCATTGATTGTTAGCAATCCCAATGATGGCGGGCAATCAATCAGAATATAATCATATCTGTCTTTCACTTCTTCTAAAGCTCGTTTTAAGCGGACTTCTCTGGAGATAGTAGAAACTAGTTCTATTTCTGCACCAGCCAATTGAATAGTTGCCGGTATTACATCAAGGTTTTCTACATTTGTTGCTTTGATGACTTGGCTTGCTTCAATATCATCAACTAATACATCATAAATGCAATGATCTACATCTGCTTTTTCAATACCAACACCGCTAGTGGCATTCCCTTGTGGATCTGTATCAACTAAAAGTACTCTTTTACCGATATAAGCTAAACAAGAGCCAAGATTGACTGAAGTTGTCGTTTTTCCGACTCCTCCTTTTTGATTAGCTACCGTTATTACTTTCCCCATGATGTCACCTACCTTTACTACATAAATTACCTTCTGTTATTAGAAGATGTTGTATTTTTATTTATTTAAATAAGACAAGAAAAAGTTATTTTATTGAAAAATGAGGTGTTAAAACCTATTTTCAGTAATTATGAACCAATTCTATTCCTAAAAAAGAAAGAGAACTAGTACAATCAACTATTATTTTATCATGAAAACTCCTAAATATCGTCATTTTTTAATAGACTTTATCATATATAGAAGCATAGCTCTAGATTTTTATAATCTATATGATTCAGAAAGCCTATTTTTCTGTCAAAAGAATAAAAGCAATTAGCTAGATTTTCATAGAAAAAGGCTATTTTAGGCAAAAAAAAAGTGAGAAATTGAAACCTAATTGGTTAATATTCTCACAGTGAGTTATTTATATTCATTTATAATAGCTATTTCTTTTTTGGAATTTTAATAGTGAATTGATAAAAGTCTTCAAACTCTTCTTCTTCAGCATTTAAGTTAATACCACTGTCTGAAACCATTGTAAGGGATTGTCGAATTGTATTAACAGCAATACGCATATCCTTGCTGAAAGCTTTTCTTTTTGGCTTTGGCTTTGGCTTTTGCTCTGCCTGCTCCAGCATTTTGGCAACACGTTCCTCTGTCTGCTTAACATTTAAATTCTTCTCTAAAATTTCTTCAAGAAGTTTAAGCTGTTTTTCCTGTTCTTTCAATGGAATCAAGGAACGGGCATGACGCTCTGAAATTTGTTTGTTTAATAATGCTTCCTGTATTTCATCAGGTAACTTCAGCAGTCTTAGCTTATTGGCAACTGTTGATTGCCCTTTGCCTAAACGCTGGGCAAGCGCCTCTTGCGTCAGGTTATGAAGTTCTAGTAATTTGCCATATGCAACAGCTTCTTCTATTGGTGATAATTCTTCCCGTTGAAGGTTCTCTATCAATGCAACAGAGGCAGTCTCCGTATCACTCATATTTTTGATGATAGCAGGAGCTTCTTCCCACCCTAGTTTTTTCATTGCACGCCAGCGTCTTTCACCAGCGATTATTTCATATTTACCTCTATCAAATTCTCGGACAACGATAGGCTGTATAATACCATGTGTATGGATCGTTCTTGATAATTCTTCTATTTTTTCATCATCAAATACAGTTCTTGGCTGAAAACGGTTTGGAACAATCTGACTAATTGGCAATCTATTGATCTCTTCATTATTCACCATTTTTTCAAGCTCCTCATTAGCGTCTACCGTCTCGAATTGACTTTCTTCTGTGTTATTCCCTTTTTCGCCTAGGCCAAAAAAGCGTGAGAAAGAAGGCTTCAAAACCTGCACCACCTTTACGAAACTCCCTATTATTTATAAATTCAAACTTTTGCTGCAATATATTAAATATAATAAGAAACTTCTTGAATTTTCATTTAATGTGCTTTTTATAGTTATATTATATAGTAGATAGAAAAAATGATATAGTACAAAAAATAAGATAATCGCTTGAATAAGTAACTGCCAAAGCTTATTTGTTCACTATTTCGAAATGAATATATGCTATCTTACCATAGCATATATTCATTCAATTGGTTCCTTGTTCGGGGTACCTGGTTTTCTTGGGTATTTCTTAGGCGTTTGTTTCTCTTTAGCAATAACGAGAATGTTACGCTCACTTTCTTCAATTGGAAGAGTGAAGGAATGTGTTTCAACAAGCTTCCCTCCCAGAAGAGCGATTGCTTTTTTACCAGCTTCCACTTCCTCCTGTGCACTTGCTGCTTTCATAGCTACAAATGAACCCCCTACCTTCACCAATGGCATACAGAGTTCACTAAGAACAGATAAACGTGCAACAGCTCTTGCTGTAACCATATCAAAGGATTCTCTATAGTCTTTATTTTGCCCAAAGGTTTCGGCACGATCATGGATAAACTGAACTTCCTTAAGCTCAAGTGATTTAGCTAAATGCTCTAAAAACTGAATTCTTTTGTTCAGTGAGTCCACAATTGTTACTTTAAGCTGTGGGAAAGCAATTTTTAAAGGAATACTAGGAAATCCTGCGCCAGCACCAACATCACAAATATGAATAGGCGACTTTAAGCTGTCTACATAAAAACCAGCTGATATTGAATCATAAAAATGTTTTAAATATACTTCAGATTGTTCTGTAATGGCTGTCAAATTCATTTTTTCGTTCCACTCTACAAGTGTTTCAAAATAAATTTTTAACTGTTCCATTTGTCTGTCTGAAAGCTCCAAACCTTTTTCTTGGAGCATTTGCTTAAATAATTCTGTATTCATGACTGCTCCCTTTCCATTCAAAGTTCATATGTATACATAAAAACAGGACTGCTTATTGCCTGAAAATATTTCAGGCAATAAGCTATTCATTTGTTTATACTCGTGCAATGCGCCCTTGTTCCAAATATACTAATAGTATGGATATATCTGCAGGATTTACTCCAGAGATTCTAGAAGCCTGTGCCAAAGATAATGGTCGCACAGTTTTCAACTTCTGCTTAGCTTCTGTTGCAAGGCTAGAAATAGCATCATAATCAATGTTTTCTGGTATTTTTTTGTTTTCCATTTTCTTAAGGCGGTCTACCTGCTGCAATGATTTATCAATATAGCCCTCATACTTAATTTGGATTTCCACCTGTTCTGTTACTTCATCTGATAAAGCAACCTCACTTGGTGCCAATAAATGAATATGTTTGTAATTCATTTCTGGTCTTCTTAGCAGGTCAGCTGCTTTAATTCCATCTTTCAGTTCACTGCCACCTTGTTCTCTTATAACAGTTTGAACTTGTTCATTCGGCTTAAGAATAATCTCTTTTAAGCGTTTTTGTTCTTGCTCAATCTGCTTCTTCTTGTCAGTAAACATTTTGTATCTTTCATCCGTAATCAATCCAATGTCATTACCGATGTCTGTTAAGCGCAAATCAGCGTTATCATGACGTAATAACAGGCGATATTCAGCTCTTGATGTCAGCAGTCGGTAAGGTTCATTCGTGCCTTTTGTGACAAGATCGTCAATTAATACCCCGATATATGCATCAGAACGGCTTAGAATCAGTTCTTCTTTGTCCGTAGCATTCAATCCAGCATTTATTCCGGCCATTAACCCTTGACCTGCAGCCTCTTCATAGCCTGATGTTCCGTTAATTTGGCCTGCAGTATACAGGTTCTTGATTTTTTTCGTTTCCAATGTTGGCCATAACTGTGTAGGGACAATCGCATCATATTCAATTGCATAGCCTGCTCTCATCATTTGTACATTTTCCAGTCCTGGAATGGTACGAAGAATTTCTTGCTGGACATCCTCAGGTAAGCTTGTTGACAAGCCTTGCACATAAACTTCCTGTGTATTTTTTCCTTCTGGCTCAAGGAAGATTTGATGTCTTGGCTTATCATTAAAGCGAACGACCTTATCTTCAATAGAAGGACAATAACGTGGACCTGTTCCCTTAATCATTCCAGAATACATTGGGGAACGGTGCAAGTTGTCATCAATAATTTGATGTGTCGTTTCATTTGTATACGTAAGCCAGCATGGCAATTGTTCCGTAATATATTTTGTTGTCTCATAAGAAAATGCTCTTGGAACATCGTCCCCTGGCTGAATTTCCGTTTTGCTGTAGTCAATTGAATGACTGTTGACACGCGGGGGAGTTCCTGTTTTAAAACGAACAAGATCAAAACCAAGCTCCTGTAAATGCTCCGACAGACGAATAGATGGCTGTTGATTATTCGGACCGCTTGAATATTTTAGCTCGCCCAGAATAATTTCGCCACGTAAATAAGTTCCTGTCGTTACTACAACCGTTTTAGCAGTATAGGTAGCTCCTGTTTTCGTGATAACACCTTTTACAGTATTGTCTTCCACGATAAGCTGTTCAACCATTCCTTGAACCAAAGTTAAGTTTGATTGATTTTCCAGCGTTTTTTTCATTTCGTGCTGATACATATATTTGTCAGCTTGTGCACGAAGAGCCCTTACTGCTGGCCCTTTCCCTGTATTCAACATTCTCATTTGAATATAGGTCTTGTCGATATTTTTTCCCATCTCTCCGCCAAGTGCGTCAATTTCCCTAACAACGATCCCTTTAGCTGGACCCCCTACAGAGGGATTACACGGCATAAAAGCAACCATATCTAAATTTATCGTCAACATTAATGTGTTGGCGCCCAATCTTGCGGCAGCAAGACCTGCTTCACAGCCAGCATGTCCTGCCCCAATCACAATAACGTCATAATTTCCTGCTTCGTACTGCATCATGGTGCCTCCTAATAGCATCTTTTTGTGCAAAATTAAAAATCTTTTTTATTTCCCTAAACAAAATTGGGAGAATAGCTGATCAATTAGGCTTTCGTGTACACTATCACCAATAATTTCACCAAGTAATTCCCAAGTTCTAGTTAAATCTATTTGGACAATATCAATTGGTGTTCCCATTTCAACACCGGAAATAGCTTCATTAATCGATTGAAGTGCTTGGTTTAACAGTGATATATGTCTTGTGTTAGACACATATGTCATATCACTTGCTTCGATGACACCCTCAAAGAACAGACTTGAGATTGCCTCCTCAAGCTGATTAATACCCTTATCCTGCAGCAATGATGTTGTAACCATCTTTTGATTTGCTGATATTTCCTTTATGCGGTCCATGTCAATTTTCTGTGGAAGGTCTGTCTTATTTACAATGACAATATAGTCCATTCCCTCTACTGCTTTAAATAACTTGATATCCTCTTCCGTTAAGTCGTCTGCGTAATTGAGAACTAGCAAAATAAGATCCGCTTCTTTCAATACCTTCCTTGACTTCTCCACTCCGATTCTTTCTACAATATCCTCTGTTTCACGAATACCTGCTGTATCTAAAAGGCGCAGAGGTACACCGCGCACATTTACGTATTCTTCTATTACATCACGAGTTGTACCAGGAATATCTGTCACGATTGCTTTATTATCCTGGACAAGACTGTTAAGCAAGGATGATTTTCCTACATTTGGACGGCCGACAATAACAGTTGAAAGTCCTTCTCGCAAAATTTTTCCTTGCTGGGATGTCTGGAGAAGCTTTCTGATCTCTTCCTGGACAAATTTAGATTTATCAAGCATTAGCTGATGTGTCATTTCTTCTACATCATCATATTCAGGATAATCTATATTAACCTCCACCTGGGCAAGTGTTTCGAGAATTTCTTGCCTTAAGCTTCTGATTAGCTTAGACAGCCTTCCCTCCATTTGTCCTAATGCCACATTCATCGCTTTATCTGTTTTTGCTCTGATTAGATCCATAACAGCTTCCGCTTGAGACAAGTCGATTCTGCCATTAAGGAAAGCTCTTTTTGTAAACTCTCCTGGTTCTGCAAGTCTTGCCCCGTTCGTAACAAGCAATTGCAGAAGTCGATTAACAGAAGCCATTCCACCATGACAGTTAATTTCAATAACATCTTCTTTTGTAAATGTTCTAGGGCCCTTCATCACTGAAATCATTACTTCTTCAATTATTTCTTCTGTGCCAGGGTCGACGATATGGCCATAATGAATGGTATGGCTCGCTACCTCTTTTATTCTTTTATTACCGATGCTTTTAAATACCTTATCTGCAATCAAAAATGACTCTGGTCCACTCATTCTTACAATTGCAATCGCTCCCTCTCCCATCGGTGTGGAGATTGCGGCTATAGTATCAAATTCCATTCTTTCACCTCAAATCAAAATGATCTATTTATATAAAAAATTGACGTAAACTTATCAACACTCATTTTATTGTTACAATAGATTAGATTATCATATCCACAGCTTTTAAAAAAGAAAAAAATCCGCACACTTATCCACATTACTATTAAATTCATTATTACTATTTTATCTTATCCACATGTGAATAACAATAAAACACACCAAAAATAGCGCTGTTAAGACAAATAATTCACAGATTTAATAAGGAATGGACTAAAATTTTTCTTTTTATTGTAGAAGAGGTTGTTTTTTAGCAGAAATTTTGGAGGTTAAACTAATAAGAAGCACAAAAAAAGACAATCCCCAAAGTAGAGATTGTCTTTTTTTTATTTATTTCTTTGAGTGGATCTTTTTTCTGGAGAGATAATAATATGCCTGAATGCATCTTCTCCCGAGGAATGGGTGCTGATGCCTTTCATTTTTGTAAGAGTGTTATGAATAACCTTTCTTTCATTCGACGGCATGGGCTCCAGAGTAATTTCTTTATTTAACTTAAGGGCTTTATAGGCTGTCCTTTCAGCAAGCTGTATAAGGGCTTGTTTCCTTCTTTCCCGATAGTTTTCTGCATCGAGCGATACCTTTAAGTATTCGGAGGAATTTTTATTTATAGCCAGTTGAGTCAAATATTGAAGCGAGTTAAGCGTCTGGCCTCTTTTTCCGATAAGAAGGGCAATTTTGTCCCCTTGTAATTCAAAAAAGATATTTCTGCCTGTTTTTTTAACCGAAATGGATACATCCACTCCCATTTTGTCACATACTTCTCGCAAAAACTGTTCTGCTGACTCAGCAGGTGTTTCAAGCTTCCTCACCGTTACAGTTGCAGAGCGGGCCCCAATTCCTAAAAAACCTTTTTTTCCTTTATCAACAACAATGATTTCGGCTTGATTCTTTGTTGTCTTAAGCTGAGCTAAAGCTGATTCCACTGCTGCTTCGACTGAATGTCCTGTAGCAGTTACTTCTCTCACTTTTTAGCTCCCTCCAATTTTCCTGTTTGGCCAGGCTTCTTCAGCTCTGGTCCTTTAATGAAATACGTTTGGATAATTGTGAAAATATTACCTACAACCCAATATAATGAAAGTGCTGCTGGGAAGTTAATTGCAAATACTAAAATCATGATAGGCATAATATATTGCATCATAACCATTTGCGGGTTTTGGCCTGCAGTACCAGCCATAGTCATTTTTGTTTGAATAAATGTCGTTATCCCTGCAATAATCGGCAGTAGGTAGAACGGATCTGGCTGACCTAAATTAAACCATAAGAATTCATGCTGCGCAATTTCCCTTGTACGTGAGATTGCATGGTAGAATCCGATTAAAATTGGCATTTGAACGATCAATGGGAAACATCCAGCCAGTGGATTCACTTTGTTTTCTTGGAAAAGCTTCATTGTTTCTTCTTGGAGCTTTTGCTGTGTCTTTTGATCCTTAGAGCTATATTTTTTTCTTAATGCTTCCATTTCAGGCTGTACTGCCTGCATTGCTTTGCTGTTTTTTGTTTGCTTAATCATTAACGGCAAAATTACAAGACGAACCAAAATCGTTACGATAATTATGGAAACACCAAAGTTTCCGCCGGCAATTTCTGCTGTTTTGATGATGAGCATAGACAATGGATAAACAATATATTCATTCCAAAAGCCTTCACTGTCTGAAGTGATTGGCTGATTAAACTCTGTACACCCAGTTAAAATAGCCATTAAAAATAATAGACCAAATAGCAATCCTAATTTTTTCTTCAACCGTCATATCCTCCTGTTAATAGATAATAGAGCCCTAATTAGCTTATGGCTTCATTGTATCCTAATCTCTTCATATAGGAAACGCTTAACTTGAATTTTCACTGAATCTTTCTTTTTAACACCTTTGCTATCTTTAGAACATGAAGGAGGCTTCTTTTCGTTTCTTCATATTCCATTTCTGCTAGTGGCTTTCTAGCAATGATGACATAATCAGCTTCATTTTCTATAAGGTCCCCGATTTCAAGGAAAGCTTGTCTAATATATCGCTTAATTTTATTTCTCATGACAGCATTCCCTATTTTTTTACTAACAGAGAGTCCTATTCTAAAGTGATCTTGTCCACTTTTTTTATACTTATAAACTACAAACTGCTTATTGCCAAATGATTGTCCCTTTTTAAATACCTCTTGGAACTCTTTACTTTTTTTTACGCGATATTCTTTCTTCAAATCATTTACTCCTTATTTATTCCATACTTTCCGAATCTATATTATTTATGTACATTCCAACATAGAAACATCCTTGCTTCAAAACCAGGAGTTTATATTTCCATTATAGTATGAGCTCTAGCAATTTATTCTAAGAGCTTGTAATTTTACAGTCCTTTTTATCAAAAAAAGACCACTGACGTTTCAGTGGCCTAAGCTGATAATACTTTTCTTCCTTTGCGTCGACGACGAGCTAAGACATTACGTCCATTTGGGCTGCTCATGCGGCTGCGGAATCCGTGAACTTTACTTCTTTTACGTTTATTTGGTTGAAAAGTTCTTTTCATTGTATATGACACCTCCCTGAGGAATAGCTGTTACAGACAGTCCTTACAATTATATAAACATAGTCGATTGATTGTCAACCATTCATTTGTTTTATGCTTTATTTATCGTTCTCTCTAAAAACAATTTTTAATTGCCTAATGTTTTATAACATCGGAAAACTACTGTAAAACACATGCTACGTACTTTATGTCTTTCTGAATAGTAATAATAAGGAATTCAACGCTTTTTGTCAATATGGCTGTCATTTTACACTTTAAAAGGTTCCCGATTTTCGCCTATAAACTCTTTACTACAAGCAATAAAATCTTCTAAATCTTTGTCGAAAAAAAATCACTCTGCTGGTTGTGGATAAAATTTCGACATTTTTTTTAATATCCACAATACTTATTTACAGGTTTTTAACAAACTAATAACCTGTGGACATTTATTATCAACAACTTGTTTCGCTTGTGGATAAGATATGAAAAACCATTGCAGTTATTATGATTTTTTGATATTATAGTTTTGTTTTCACATTTGAATAATTTCTGTGTATAACTAAATTATCCACAGAGTGTGGATAAGATGTGGACAGCTTATTAGACATCTCTTGAAATAGTTGTCCACAAATAGTGGATACTGTCGAAATGCTACTTTACTTCCTTATTATATATTTTTCCACAGATCATAATTAATAATACTGGCAGATTAGCACATATTTAAAAGATCTGTTCTTTTCAGCACGCAAATAAAAAGAAAAAGGAGGGAAATTGGTTGGAAAATATTGCGGATCTATGGGATAAAGCTTTAGGCAATATCGAAAAAAAAATCAGCAAACCAAGCTTTGATACATGGCTAAAAGCAACGAAGGCACATGCCCTTCAAGGTGATAGCTTAATCGTAACAGCTCCTAACGAATTTGCTCGAGACTGGTTGGAAGAACGATACTCCCAGCTTATTTCTGACATTCTTTACGAAATAACTGGTGAAGAACTTGGTGTAAAATTCATAATTCCTCGTAATCAAAAGGAAGAAGAATTTGATCTTCAAATCTCCTCTAAACAAAAGAAAAAAGAGGAAGAAACAACTGAACAGACAATACTTAATTCAAAATATACCTTTGATACATTTGTAATTGGATCGGGAAACCGATTTGCTCATGCTGCTTCACTGGCAGTAGCGGAAGCACCAGCAAAAGCCTATAATCCACTATTTATATATGGGGGCGTAGGACTTGGAAAAACCCATTTAATGCATGCAATTGGACATTATGTTTTAGATCATAACCCTGCGGCGAAGGTTGTTTATTTATCTTCAGAAAAGTTCACTAACGAGTTCATCAATAGTATTCGAGACAATAAAGGCGCAGAATTCCGCGACAAATATCGGAATGTGGATGTGCTTCTTATAGATGATATTCAGTTCCTTGCTGGAAAAGAATCAACACAGGAAGAATTTTTCCATACATTTAACACGCTGCACGAGGAAAGCAAACAAATTATCATATCCAGTGATAGACCACCAAAAGAGATTCCGACTTTGGAAGACAGGCTTCGTTCACGATTTGAATGGGGACTTATAACAGATATTACCCCTCCTGATTTGGAGACAAGAATCGCGATTCTCCGAAAAAAGGCTAAAGCAGATGGTTTGGATATTCCAAATGAGGTTATGCTGTATATCGCAAATCAAATTGATTCCAACATTCGTGAACTAGAAGGAGCGCTCATAAGAGTTGTTGCTTATTCCTCTTTAATCAACAAAGACATTAATGCTGATCTTGCGGCAGAGGCATTAAAAGATATCGTCCCTAGCTCAAAGCCGCGCGTAATTACAATACATGATATACAAAAAGTAGTCGGGGAGCTTTTCAGTGTAAAGCTAGAGGATTTCAAAGCCAAAAAACGAACGAAGTCCATTGCTTTTCCTAGACAGATTGCTATGTATTTATCACGAGAGCTTACTGACTTTTCCCTTCCGAAGATTGGCGAAGAATTCGGTGGAAGAGATCACACTACAGTTATCCATGCGCATGAAAAGATCTCAAAACTACTAGTATCTGATTCCATCCTGCAAAAGCAGCTGAAGGAAATCAATGAATTATTAAAAGTATAAAGCTGAATACTGTGTATAACTTTCACTAACTTAGACACAGTCTATCCACATGTGGATAGACTGTGTTTCCTTTGAAAAATCGAGTTGTCCACAAATTAACAGGGCCTACTACTATTACTACGATCTTTTAAAGAAATATTATTATAAAATACGCAATTAAAAATAATGATGACGGAGGATCAATTATGAAATTTATCATCCAAAAAGAAAATCTTGTACAAAGTGTACAGGATGTAATGAAAGCTATAACTAGCAGAACGACGATTCCTATTCTTACAGGTATAAAAATTGTAGCGACAGAAGAAGGCGTAACTCTAACAGGAAGTGATTCTGATATTTCCATTGAATCTTTCATTCCTAAAGAAGAAAACGATGCAGTCATTGTAGAAGTTCAACGTTCTGGATCAATCGTGCTGCAAGCCAAATTCTTTAGTGAAATCGTGAAAAAACTTCCTACGAGTCAAGTTGAGATTGAAGTGGATAACCTGCAAACAGTCATTCGCTCAGGAAAATCTGAGTTTAACTTAAACGGTCTTGATTCAGAGGAATATCCGCATCTACCACAAATTTCCGAAGAAAATATCTTTAAGATCCCAACTGACCTGTTAAAGAATATTATTAAGCAAACTGTTTTTGCGGTGTCCACCTCAGAAACACGCCCAGTGTTGACAGGTGTAAACTGGAAGATTGAAAATGATGATTTAATCTGTATTGCAACAGATAGCCATCGCCTTGCTCTAAGAAAAGCTAAAATAGATGCAAATACAGAACAGACATTTAATATTGTTATTCCAGGAAAAAGTTTAAATGAATTGAACCGGATTTTAGATGATCATAATGAGCCAGTGGAAATTGTTGTTACCGAAAACCAAATTCTATTCAAGGCGAAGCATATTTTATTCTTCTCTCGTCTTCTTGAAGGGAATTATCCTGATACAAACCGTCTTATTCCGACAGAAAGCAAAACAGAGATTGTGGTTAATGCCAAGGAATTTTTACAAGCTATTGATCGTGCTTCCTTGTTGGCAAGAGAGGGGCGTAATAACGTCGTTAAATTCTCGACTATTGGTCAAGATGTTATTGAAATTTCTTCTTTTACACCAGAAATCGGTAAAGTTGTTGAAGAGCTTGTTAGTGAGTCAATTAATGGCGAAGAACTAAAAATTTCTTTTAGTGCAAAATACATGATGGATGCTTTAAAAGCTTTAGAGGGAACAGAAGTGAAAATTAATTTCACTGGTGCAATGCGACCATTCGTCATTAATCCATTAAACGATGATTCTATCTTGCAGCTTATCCTTCCAGTAAGAACATACTAAGCAATGACTTTTGAATAGGGTGTCCCGTTTGGGGCATCCTATTTTCCTTCAAAAGATATTTATTACGATGATCATCTTTTTATGAATAAATTTTTTATTTTAAAAAAAGTATCGTCAAATTCACTTGTAAAATGTCCTGAATACTACTAATTTATAGAAATATTTCAGTTTCCTTTGTGTATCCTTAAAATTTTTAGTAAAATAGAGAGATACGATTAAACTTGAAAGAGTGAAAAAATGAACAATCAAATTAAGATCGATACGGAGTATATAACGTTAGGCCAATTTCTAAAGCTTGCAGACATTATTCAATCTGGTGGAATGGCAAAATGGTTTTTAAGTGAACATGAAGTGTATATCAATGGAGAACAGGATCAGCGCAGAGGCAGAAAATTAAGAGCAGGCGACAAGATCGAAATCCCTTCTATTGGCACATTCACAGTTCTGTAAAAAAAGGATGATCCCTTATGTTTATTGAGCAACTGCATTTGAGGAATTACCGTAATTATGAGGACCTAGAAGTAGAATTTGAAAACAAGGTCAATGTCATTCTGGGGGAAAACGCACAAGGGAAAACAAATGTGATGGAATCTATCTATGTTTTAGCTATGGCTAAATCCCACAGAACTTCAAACGATAAAGATCTTATTCGTTGGGACTCCGATTATGCTAAAATAGAAGGTAGATTAAAAAAAGCACATGGGACCTTACCCATGCAGTTAGTTGTGTCTAAAAAAGGAAAAAAAGCTAAGTACAACCATATTGAGCAGCGTAAGTTAAGCCAATATATTGGTAATATGAATGTTGTGATGTTTGCACCGGAAGACCTTAACCTTGTTAAGGGAAGTCCCCAAATCAGAAGGAGATTTATTGATATGGAGATAGGGCAAATATCACCTGTTTACTTGCATGATATGAGCCAGTACCAAAAGGTATTGCAGCAGCGGAATACATACTTAAAGCAGCTGCAGATGAATAAGCAGTCAGATCACACCATGCTTGAAATACTGACAGAACAGTTTATTGACATGGCAGTGAAAATAATATCAAAGCGTTTTGAGTTCTTAGAACTTCTGGGAAATTGGGCAATTCCGATTCACAAAGGAATATCAAGAGGATTAGAAACGTTGGAAATTCAGTATAAACCCTCGGCAGATGTATCAGAAGACCTCGATTTGTCGAAAATGAGAAGAGTATACGAAGAAAAGTTTGCCAGTGTGAAAAAAAGAGAGATTGACCGAGGCATGACCTTATTCGGCCCACATCGAGATGATTTATTGTTTTTTGTTAATGGAAGAGATGTTCAAACTTTTGGTTCACAAGGTCAGCAAAGAACAACAGCACTTTCGATAAAAATGGCAGAAATTGAACTCATACATGCGGAAATCCGCGAGTATCCTATCCTCTTATTAGATGATGTGCTCTCTGAATTAGATGATTATCGACAATCTCATCTTTTGAATACCATCCAAGGGAAAGTACAGACATTCGTGACAACGACGAATGTGGATGGAATCGATCATCAAACATTAAAAGAAGCTTCCACATTCCAAGTGGAAGCAGGAACGATGAAAAAGATTCAATAGCTTTGAGGTGAAAAAGTGTACGTTCATATTGGTGATAATGTGCTTATAAGAACTGTAGATATCATTACAATTTTAGACAAACAAACAATTGGTTCCTCTGAGATAACAACTGAATTTTTAAATACGCAAAAGGAGACTACCATAAGTGGTGATCGTAATGCTTTTAAATCTATTGTAATTACGAAGGATGCCATTTATTATTCTCCAATTGCTTCCAATACACTAAAGAGGCGGTCATACAGACTAACGACACAGGATTATTAGTGTTGATGTGTCTAATAGGGTAGCATAGAGCAAATTTAGGATGTCAATAGAAAGTAAGGTGATCAATTTGTCAATGGAACATGATCCAATGGAGCAACAATCCTATGATGAAAGTCAGATACAGGTACTTGAAGGATTAGAAGCAGTCCGCAAAAGACCCGGAATGTATATTGGCTCAACAAGTGGAAAAGGCTTGCACCATCTCGTATGGGAAATTGTAGATAACAGTATTGATGAAGCGTTGGCAGGTTACTGCGATGAAATCAATGTCATAATAGAAAAAGATAACAGCATTACAGTTAAGGATAATGGACGCGGTATTCCTGTCGGGATTCATGAAAAGATGGGAAGACCTGCAGTTGAAGTAATCATGACAGTGCTTCACGCCGGCGGTAAATTTGGTGGTGGAGGGTACAAAGTATCCGGAGGTCTTCATGGTGTTGGTGCTTCTGTTGTTAACGCCCTTTCTTCCCTATTGGAAGTCTATGTTCACCGGGATGGAAACATTTATTATCAACAGTATAAAAAAGGGGTTCCACAGGCAGATCTTGAGATTGTCGGTGAGTCTGATGTAACAGGTACTACAACAAGATTTCAGCCAGATGGGGAAATCTTCAAAGAGACTCTCGAGTACGATTATGAAACATTAGCAAATAGAATTAGAGAGTTAGCCTTCTTGAATCGTAATATTAAAATCACGATAGAAGATACAAGAGAAGGTATGGAGAAGCGTAAGGAATACCACTATGAAGGTGGGATAAAGTCCTACGTAGAGCATTTGAATCGCAATAAAGAGGTCCTGTTTGAAGAACCTATCTATATTGAGGGAGAAAAGGAAGGCATTACTGTTGAGGTTTCACTCCAATATAACGACGGCTATACAGGAAACATCTTCTCGTTTGCTAATAATATCAACACACATGAAGGCGGTACACATGAATCCGGCTTTAAAACGGCTTTGACTAGAGCAATTAATGACTATGCAAGAAAAAATGGAGTTCTTAAGGATTCTGAAGCAAACCTGTCTGGAGAGGATGTAAGGGAAGGAATAGTTGCTATAGTATCTATTAAACACCCTGATCCTCAATTCGAAGGGCAGACGAAAACAAAATTAGGAAACTCTGAAGTCCGTGCAATCACAGACACAATTTTTGCGGAGCATTTTGAAAAATTCCTACTTGAAAATCCTTCGGTTGCAAGGAAGATTGTAGATAAGGGTCAAATGGCGTTAAGAGCCAGAATAGCCGCTAAAAAAGCAAGGGAATTGACACGTAGAAAAAGTGCATTGGAAGTTTCCAGCTTGCCTGGTAAATTAGCAGATTGTTCTTCTAAAGATCCTGCGATAAGTGAATTATTTATAGTTGAGGGTGACTCCGCAGGTGGTTCGGCGAAATCGGGAAGAGATCGACACTTCCAGGCGATTCTACCGTTAAGAGGAAAAATCCTTAATGTTGAAAAAGCTAGATTAGATCGTATCCTTTCAAATAATGAGGTTCGCTCTATGATTACCGCTATCGGTACTGGTATTGGCGAAGATTATGATATTTCTAAGGCTAGATATCATAAGGTTGTTATTATGACAGATGCGGACGTCGATGGAGCACATATACGAACACTGCTGCTCACTTTCTTCTACCGCTATATGAGAAAAATTGTAGAAGCAGGATATATTTATATTGCTCAACCACCGCTGTACAGTGTTAAACAAGGGAAAAAGCTCGAGTATGCTTATAATGACCGCCAGTTAACCGAGGTACTCGCAAACTTGCCTGCATCACCAAAACCAAATATTCAACGTTATAAAGGATTAGGAGAGATGAATGCAGAGCAGTTGTGGGATACAACAATGGACCCTGCAACTAGAGTTTTGCTGCAAGTAAGCTTAGATGATGCAATAGAAGCGGATGAAACATTTGAAATGCTGATGGGTGATAAAGTAGAACCGCGCAGAAACTTCATAGAAGAAAATGCGGTTTACGTTAAAAACCTGGATGTTTAAGATAAATGCAAAAGAATGACTATGGTGCTAAAGGAGATTTAGCACCTTGCGCTTTGCTTAAGGAGGTTCCTATATGGCTGATATGCCGAATTCTCAAATTAAAGAAATAAATATAAGCAAGGAAATGCGTACATCCTTCTTGGATTACGCAATGAGTGTCATTGTTTCCCGTGCACTTCCAGATGTTCGGGATGGGCTTAAACCCGTTCATCGCCGTATACTATATGCAATGCATGACTTAGGTATGCATTCAGACAAGCCATATAAAAAATCTGCTCGTATTGTTGGGGAAGTAATTGGTAAGTACCATCCTCATGGTGATAGTGCTGTATATGAAACAATGGTTCGTATGGCACAGGATTTCAACTACCGTTATATGTTAGTAGATGGTCATGGTAACTTTGGTTCCGTTGATGGAGATTCTGCTGCTGCTATGCGTTATACGGAAGCAAGAATGTCCAAAATAGCAATGGAGCTTTTAAGGGATATAAACAAGGATACAATCGACTACACAGAAAACTTCGATGGAGAAGAAAAGGAACCAGTTGTTTTACCATCTCGTTTCCCAAACCTTCTGGTAAATGGAACAAGCGGAATTGCGGTGGGGATGGCTACAAATATCCCTCCGCACCAGCTCGGAGAAGTTATTGATGGTGTTTTGGCTGTAAGCAGAAATACTGATATAACAATTCCTGAATTAATGGAAATCATACCTGGCCCTGACTTCCCGACAAGCGGAATGATCGTCGGAAGATCTGGTATAAGAAAAGCATATGAAACAGGCAGAGGGTCTATCATCGTAAGAGCGAAGGTAGATATTGAAGTAAAGCCGAACGGTAAAGAAGTAATTATCGTCAAGGAAATTCCTTATCAGGTTAATAAAGCTCGCTTAGTAGAGCGAATTGCCGAATTAGTGAGGGATAAAAAGATTGACGGTATTACAGACTTAAGAGATGAATCTGACCGAAACGGAATGCGGGTTGTTATTGAAGTCCGTAAGGATGCCAATGCTAACGTATTGCTTAATAACTTATATAAGCATACGGCAATGCAGACGAGCTTTGGAATTAACTTGCTAGCACTTGTAGACGGACAGCCTAAAGTCCTTAATTTAAAGCAATGCCTCGTTTATTATTTAGATCACCAAAAGGTTATTATTCGTCGCCGTACTGAATTTGAATTGAGAAAAGCAGAAGCTCGTGCCCATATATTAGAGGGGCTACGCATTGCGCTTGATCACCTTGATGAAGTAATTGCCTTAATTCGCGGTTCTAGAACAACGGATATTGCCAGAGAAGGTTTGATGAATAATTTCAAACTGTCAGAAAAGCAAGCCCAAGCTATCTTGGATATGCGTCTACAAAGATTGACTGGACTTGAAAGAGAAAAAATAGAAGAAGAATATAAAGAACTAGTGGCATTAATTCAAGAGCTGAAGTCAATCTTAGCTGATGAAGAAAAGCTGCTCGACATTATTCGTGAAGAGTTAAATGAAGTAAAAGAGCGTTTTAATGATAAACGCCGTACAGAAATTGTAGCAGGCGGTATTGAAAATATAGAAGATGAAGATTTAATTCCAGAAGAAAATATCATCATCACCTTAACACACAACGGTTATATTAAGAGATTGCCTGCATCTACATACCGTTCTCAGAAGCGTGGTGGACGAGGTATCCAGGGAATGGGGACGAATGAAGATGATTTTGTGGAACAGCTTAGTACCACATCCACACATGATACGATTTTGTTCTTTACGAATAAAGGGAAGGTATATCGCCTGAAAGGCTATGAAATTCCTGAATTTAGCCGTACAGCTAAAGGTATTCCAATCATTAACCTCCTCGGAGTGGAGAAGGGTGAATGGGTGAATGCTATCATTCCTGTATCAGAATTTGTAGATGATTGGTTCTTGTTCTTCACGACGAAGGAAGGAATTTCTAAACGTTCTCCGTTATCTTCTTTTGCTAACATCAGAAACAATGGTCTGATTGCAGTTAACTTAAGAGATGGAGATGAGCTTATTTCTGTACGTCTTACAGACGGAAATAAAGAAATCATCATAGGAACAAGAAATGGTTTGCTTATTCGTTTCCCAGAAACTGATGTACGTTCAATGGGAAGAACAGCTACCGGGGTTAAAGGAATAACTCTTTCTTCAAATGATGAAGTTGTCGGTATGGAAGTTCTTGAGGAAGGCTCTGAAATACTTATCGTTACGAAAAACGGTTATGGTAAAAGAACGTCTGCAGATGAATATAGAATTCAAGGAAGAGGCGGAAAAGGAATCAAGACCTGCAATATTACTGACAAAAATGGACCTTTAGTTTCCATGAAGGCAGTAAATGGTGAGGAAGATCTTATGCTTATCACTACAGGTGGTGTGTTGATTCGTATGGCTGTTAACGATATTTCTTCCATGGGCAGAAGCACACAAGGAGTTAAGCTGATTAAGCTTAACGAAAGTGAAAGTGAGTTTGTTGCAACTGTTGCTAAAGTAGAAAAAGAAGAAGAAGCTGAAACAGAAGTCCCTGAAGAAACAGCAGATGATAACGTAATGTCTGAAGTTGAGGAAACAGAAGAGTAAAGAGCTGCCAATGGCGGCTCTTTTTTATATAAAGGTTTTTATTTTATTACTAAAGAGTATGTTTTAATAGGTAAAAAGGTCTAATTAAATTTATAGAAAAGGGTAGATTGACAATTATTTTTAAAATAAAGTTATCAATCTGTTAAAAAGTGGAGTAAAATATAGTATAAAAGTCCTTGTAAGGGTGGAGTATTGCATGAATATTAATGTTGACCGATTAATTGCTGGCTGCATCTTAACTGAAGATGTTTTCAGCATGACAAATAGGCCAATAATCACTTCAAAAACTGTTCTGACAGATGAACATATAAATCTCCTCAAAGTTTTCCAAGTGAAA